>JAHYYL010000030.1 GCA_019424965.1 Collinsella sp. | reverse complement strand
CAAAAAGTGTGGATGCTTCGGGGGTCCAAAATAGGTCGTTCACTTCGCGGAAAAGTATTCACCTTCGTTTTCGCGCAGACACGAATCCGGCCGCCACAACGCAAAACGGGGCCCGCGCGCAGCGCAGACCCCGTCAAAAAAGATAATTCCCGTTACCTAGTACTGCTCGATGCCCATGTAGCGACGAATCTCGGGGCTGTGGTTGAACACCTTGCCGCGGGCGGCGCGCAGCTCGCAGCTCATGTTGTAGAAGAAGATCGGCTCCAGGTACGAACGCACGCTGGCGGGCACCTCGCCCACGCCGTACTCGAGCGCGTCGAGCACCATGATCGTGTCGGTGTGCGTGTTGAGGAACGCGAGCGCACGCTCCTCCATGGGGCGGCACTCGCCCGATCCGAGCTGCACAAAGTAGAATACGCCGGGCTCGGTAGCCTCGAACGGGCCGTGGAAATACTCGCCGGAGTGGATGTAGCAGCAGTGCTGCCACTGCATCTCCATGAGCGAGCAGATCGCCATGGCATAGGTCTGGCTAAAGTTGGGGCCGGAGCCCAGGATATAGAAGAACTTGTGCTGCTGGCAGAGCTCGGCAAAGCGATCGCCCAGCTCGGCGTTAACCTTCTCGCGGGCGGCGGGCAGCAGCGCGTCCATCTGCTTAAGGCCGGTGTACATGTCGGCGAGCGCCTCGTAGCCCTCCTGCTGGTCGAGCAGCTCGGCAGCCATCAGCACGCCGATGCCCTGCGGGACCTCGGCCTGCGACTCGCCCTTGCCCCACGGATAGACCCAGGTGGTCCACTTGCCGTTGTCGATCTTGGAGCCCGCGTAGTCGGTCATGGTCACGACCTCGGCGCCGGCAGCCAGCGCCATCTCGCAGGCATCGACGACCTCCTGCGTATTGCCGCTGTGGCTGCAGGCGATGACGAGTGACTTCTCGCCAAGGCTCTTGGGCGCCATCAGGCAAAACTCGCGTGCCGTGTAGACCGTCGAGGCAAACGTGGTGGCCTCGCGCTTGAGCAGCTCGTTAGCCGGCATCAGGTCGATCATCGAACCGCCGCAGGCGATCCAAAAGACGTTCTCGATCTTACCCTTGCGCTCGATAATTTCCTGAATCAGATCGTGTGCGTTCACGGTGACGCTCCTCCTTGTGTGGCGGCTTTGAACGACGGCAGCTCGTACCTGCGGTCGTTCTATGTTGTCCTATTTATAACACGTGTAATAACGCCCGTGAAGTCATCCCGGCAAATTTGTTCTATGTTGTTCTATCTGTGGACGTTAGATGTCGAACACGTAGCGCGAGCCCACGATCTTTTGACGCCCGAGCAGTAGAGGGCGTCCGCCGGCGTCGGTAAAGTAGGCCTCCATATAGAAGAGCGGCTCGCCGACCGGCACCTCCAGCAGCGGGGCCGCGTGGGCATCCGCCAGCGCAATCTCCACGGTGCAGGGGTCGGACTTGAGCGGCGCGCGACCCGAATGCTCGGCAACGAGCGAGAAGATCGAGTTGTCGGCGAGGTCCTTATCGGCAAGCGTCTGCAGGTAGGGATGGTCGGCGAGCACAAAGGCGTTGTTCTCGAGCATGACGGGCACGCCGTCTGCCGTGCGCACGCGCTCGACCACAATGAGCTCGCAGCCGGGTTCCACGCCAAAAAACGCCGCGTCCTCGTGCGTCGCCGCAACCACCGTGCGCGACACCAGGCGCGCTCCGGCCACCATGTCGTTGGCGGCGCAACCCTCGGAAAAGCTCTGGACGTCGCCTTTCTGGACAATCTTGCGCTTGAGCTTGGGGGCGCACACGAAGGTGCCCCTCCCCTGCTGGCGGTTGAGGTACCCCGCGCGCGACAGCTCCTCGATGGCGCGGCGCACGGTAATGCGCCCCACGCCGTAGGACTTCGCGAGCTCTATCTCGGAAGGAATGCGCGAGCCGGGCGCGTACACGCCGCGTGCGATCTCGCCCTTCAGGTCGTCCATGACCTGCTGGTACAGCGGCACGGCGGACACGTCAGTGCGGTCAGTTTTATCGTCGAAAGCCATCGTTACGCTCCATCCCGTGCATGCTCGGACTCAAACTCTTCAATCGCCGCCATAAACTGCTCGCCAAAGGCGTCGGCCTTTTTCTCGCCAATGCCGTTGACCTGGACAAGCTCGTCGCGCGTCTGCGGGCGTAGACGGCACAGACCGCGCAGGGCCTTGTCGGAAAAGACCATGTACGGCGCCATCTCCAGCTCGGTCGAGATCTCCTTGCGCAGGGCGCGTAGGCGCTCGAACAGCTCGGCATCGTCGCCCACGCGCGGGCGCTGATCCAGCTCGGCCTCCTCGCGCAGCAGATCCACCGCACGGCGGGCGCGGGCCGAGGCCTTGCGCTTGGACGCGCGACGCTTAACGGTAAAGACGAACGCCTCATCCTCGACCTCGACGGCACGCGGGCCCAGCCCAACGACCGGGTACTGCCCCTGCGAGGTTGCCAAATAACCGCGGCCGCACAGCTGACCGATGATGTCCTTGATGCGCCCGACCGATTCGCTCGACAGCTCACCGTAGCCGCGGTCCTCGTCCAGATGCATCTGGCGAATGCGCTCGGTGTTGCCGCCGTGGAGCACATCAGCGATCAGCGACTTGCCAAAGCGCATGGGTCGCGTGGCCACATAGCGCACGGCAGCACGGGCCATATCGGTGACGTCCTCGACCTCGAACTGCGTGAGGCAATTGCTGCAGTTGCCGCAGCCCTCGGCGTCGTCCGTGGCGGTGGCGCCCGCACCAGCCGCAGCAGCATGCTCGGCCGCGGCCTCATCGCCAAAGTAGCGCAGCATGTATTCGCGCAGACAGCCGGTGGTATTGCAGTAGCCCTCCATCTGGCTGAGCAGGCGATAACGGTTCTGGAGCGCCCACGCGCGCTGCTCGTCGTCGAGCGCCTCGTCGGCCGCATCGCCGCGGTCGATCAAAAAGCGGCGCATACGAAAATCGTTACCGTTCCACAGCAAGTGACAGCTGGCCGGATCGCCATCGCGGCCAGCGCGGCCCGCCTCTTGGTAGTATGCCTCGATGCTCTCGGGCACGTTGTTGTGAATCACGTAGCGCACGTTGGGCTTGTCGATGCCCATGCCAAAGGCGTTGGTGGCAACCATCACCTGAATGTCGTCGTCGATAAAGGCACGCTGGCTCTGGCGGCGGGCGTCGTTGCCCATGCCGGCATGGTAGCGGCCAACGCGAATGCCGCTGGGTCCCAGCGCCTCGGCAAGCTCGCCCGCCAGCGCATCGACCGTCTTGCGAGTCGAGCAATACACGATGCCGCTCTCGCTCGAATGCGCAATCACGTAGTCGCGCACCCAGGCAGTCTTGGCCTTGTCGCCCATCTCCTCGCAACCAAAGTAGAGGTTCTTGCGATCGAAGCCCGTCACCACCGTCGCGGGGTTTTGCAGGCCGAGCATCTGCTGAATGTCCGCACGCACGCGCTCGGTCGCCGTAGCGGTAAAGGCCGCAACGATGGGGCGCTGCGGCAGGGAATCGATGAACTCACGAATCTGCAGATAGGCGGGGCGGAAATCCTGGCCCCATTGGCTCACGCAGTGGGCCTCGTCAATGGCCACGAGCGGCACGCCAATGCCGCCGTCGGCCGCAGCCTCCTGCGCAAAGGCTAAAAAGCGCGGCTCGAGCAGGCGCTCGGGCGCCACGTACATAAGCTGGTAGCGGCCCTCGCGTGCCCGTTTGAGCACGGTATTTTGCTGGGCCGGAGTAAGGCTGGAGTTGAGATAGCTGGGTCGCGCACCCGCCGCGAGCAACGCACGGGTCTGGTCCTCCATAAGCGACAGCAGCGGACTCACCACAAAGGTGATGCCGGGCAGCATGAGCGCGGGCACCTGGTAGCAAATGGACTTGCCGGCGCCCGTGGGCATAACACCCAGCGCATCGCGGCCTGCAAGAATCGCATCCACCATGCGGTCCTGCCCCGGGCGAAACGAGGTGTAGCCAAAATAGGCGCCGAGCGTGTCAAGCGCCATCTGCTGCATGCTATCGGTCATGGTTTCCTAACGTCCAAGTCATCTGCCGCCGATTATACGCCGCCATGCGGACCGGTGCCGCACGGCTGTCAGCCACGCTCATTCTGCGGGTAGCCGTTGGGGACGTTCTTGAATGACTAGTCGTTTAAGAACGTCCCCAACGGCTAAGCTCTTGACAGGCGTGGAAACGTCGCAGGTTGAGCATAAGTCAGCGAAAACGCCCCTAAGCGAGCAAGGTGACGTGAAAGAGGAGGGAAGCGTACTTCGGTACGCGACCGACGATTGAACGTCAGATTGCCGCTTAGGGGCGTTTGCAGCGTCGACCGGTCCGCCGTTCGTTAGAACGGCGGAACCAAGGGCGCAGCGTCGAGCCGTTGCGCGGTTTGGAAAACCGCGCAACTAGAGCTACATCACCATAACGTAGCGCGATCCCACGTAGTACTGCTTACCCATCAGGACCGGCTCGCCATTGGGGCCGGTAAAGCCGGCGCGTAGATTGAGCAGTGGATCGTGCGGAGCAATGCCCAACTCGGCCGCTTGCTCGGCGTTAGCGCGAACGGCCTCGACCGTACGGTAGCCAACCGAGACAATCGGCGTTCCGCCAACACGCTCGACCTCGGCAAAAATCGACTTGTCCTCAAGATCGGCCGTCAACAGCTCACGGTATGTATCAAACGGCACAAAGATGTTTTCCTCAAAGATGGGCTCGCCGTCGGCCGTACGCACGCGCTTAATGTGCAGTAGCAGCGCGTCCTTCTGCAGGCCAAAGAACTCCATCTCGTTTTGACGTGCCGGCACAATCTGGCGATCGACCACGTGTGCACCCGCCTTCATGTCATTGTCGGCACACAGCGCGGTAAACGTCTGCAGCGTCGAGGCGTGGAACTGGCGGTTGATGTGCGGCGTGGAGACAAAGGTGCCGCGGCCCTGCTGCTTAACCAGGTAGCCATCGGAGCACAGCTCCTCAACGGCGCGACGCACCGTAATGCGGCTTACCTCGTACTGCTCGGCAAGCTCAAGCTCGGACGGGATACGCTCCTTGGGTGCATAAACACCTTTCTCGATCGCATCCTTGATTTCGTCGTAAATCTGCTGGTAAAGTGGTGAATTTTTGGGTGCGGGCATATCTGATCACTCTTATCAAAATAGCGAAATAACTAATACGTATATAACGTCTTTTTATATGTTATCTCAGTTTGATAAAACGATACACCACATACAGCAAATCCTTACTTGCCGTCGTCCTGCTGCAGACTGTCCTGCTCGCTGAGGCGCGCCTGCCTGCTGGCCATGCGCGCGGGCTTGTCGGGATCGGGTACGGCCGTGGGCATGGGCTCGTCGACATGACCGCCCCACCAGCCGCCCACAAAGTTGAGCGTGTGGAACACATTGATCACGGCGCCGGGATCAATATCGCACACCAGCTTGATAATGTCCTGGCTCTCGTAGGTCGAGACAACGGCGTGCAGCAGATACATCTTTTCGCGGCTGTATCCGCCAATGACCTCGGCGCAGCTAATGCCATGCTGAAAATGGTCAACATAGGCTGTCATGACCTCGTCTGCCTTGCGTGTCGTGATCTGCAGCGTCACACGGTCGTAGCGTCGGTAGAAACTGTCGATGGTCTTGGTCGAAATAAACTGGAACACGATGGAATACGCCGCATTGTCCCAACCAAACATAAAGCCAAAGATCGCCAGGATAGCGCAGTTAAAGCCAAAGATGACGCCCCAGATGGTCTTGCCTGTATGGTTGGAAACCCACAGCGCGATAAAGTCGGTGCCGCCGGTGGATGCGCCGGACTTAAGCGCGATGGCGGCGCCCAGGCCCGAGACCACGCCGCCAAAGATGATGAGCATGATCTTGTCGCCCAAAAACGGGGCGAAGTGAAAGATGTTGAGGAACAGCGACGAGAGCATGACCTGCATCATCGAGAAGATGACGAAGCGCTTGCTGATGCCGCTCCAGCAAAGGAGCGCCACGGGGATGTTGAGCGCGAGCATGCCGAGCGAGATGTCGATATGAACGCCGCCGAGCGAGGTGACGCGATCGAGCAGGACCGCGACGCCGGTAAGGCCGCTCGGAAGCAAGTCGGCGGGCCGAATGAACGCCTGGATCAGAAATGTCTGGAGAACGGCAGAAATGGTGACCGCCACAGCGGTAATAGCGCGGCGGACGATGGTAAGGCGGCCGAGCACGAGCACGCGGTCCGTGAGCTGATCGATGGCGTTCGCCACGTAGGCTCCCTTCGAAGGCAGATGTAGTTGTGGGGCATGTCGGCGATTGTAGCATGGAGCGATAGAGGGCGCCTCAATTCACCCTCTCTCGACAACCAAAACGGGACCGGTGACCCCACAACCAAAGGCCCAAATTCTAAGTGAGTAGACTTTTCGCGACCTCCCGAGCACAGCCAATAACAGCCACCTCTGTGACCTGCGGTTTTACTAAGTCAGAAACGCTTCGTGCTCGGCCTGCGCCAAAAAGTCTACTCACTTAGCCCGAATCGAAGCCAAACGGATCTAAATCGAAGCCAAAATGAGCCAATCCACCGCAAGAGACGTGTGAATCCGCACTTCTTGCGGCGAATTGACGCTACAAAGCGGTCAGAATGTCGGCGAGGTTGTCGATGACGGCGTCGGCTCCCGTTTGGTCCAGGTTAACGCCCTCGTGCGGACGCAGTGCCAGGACGCGCGCGCCGGAGCGCTTGCCGGCCTCGATGCCCAAAGGCGAGTCCTCGATAACCAGGCACTCGGTAGGCTCCACACCCAGCGCCTCCATGGCACGCAGGTAGATCTCGGGGTCGGGCTTAAATGCACTGCACTCGTGACCGCTGATGGTGTAGTCCAGCACGTCGGTGATACCGGCAATCTCCACCAGCTCGTCAATGAGCTCGCGATAGGACGAGCTCGCGATGGCACACTTGACGCCGCGCTCGTGCAGCTCGCGCATCACCGGCTCCGTCTGCTCGTTGAGCAGCTCGGCATACGGAACAGGGTGAACCGGGCTGTAGACCTGCTTGTACTCAACGCGCAAGCGCTCGCGCAGCTCAACATCGTCGGGCACCAGCGACTTCCAGATGGCAGGCTCGTTAGACCCCGAAAGATCGGGGATCTCGTCAAAGTGGAACCCCTTTTCCTCCATAAACGCCACGCGGCGACGGTTGTAGAACCACTCGGTATCGACCAGCACGCCGTCCATATCAAACAGCACTGCCTTGATCATACGCATCTCCTCCCACCTGCCAAAAAGGGACAGGTTTATTTTGGTAGGTTTTATCTGGTGTTTTGCGACGCGACAGACACGCCCCCAAAGCAAAAAGGGGACGGGGCGCAAACCCCATCCCCTCTCAATCAACCCGTAAGGTCTACTTACTTGTGATTAGTAGGAAAGCTTCCACATGTAGCGACGCATGGTCAGCGGGTGCTGACGGGCCTCGGCGATCTGGTTGCCGTACTCGCGCATAACGGCGAGGTGCAGCAGCGGGTTGAAGTAGGTGACGACGCTCGCGGGCACGGCGTCAGCCAGGCCGTAGTCCTTGGAGTCGATCAGAGCGACCTTGGCGCCCATGCGCTCAAGGAAGGTGAGGGCGCGAGCGTCCATCGGACGGGTAGCACCATCGGACATGAAGAAGACGTAGGGCTTACCCTCGGTGGAAACCTCGAACGGGCCGTGGAAGTACTCGCCGGTGTTGTAGGCGGCGGCGTCGATCCACTGCATCTCGGTGAACAGGAAGGCGGCGTGAGAATAAGCCATCTTCTCGGAGGCACCGGAGGCCATGAAGTAGATCATCTTGTCGTCCTTGAAGTCCTCGGCGAACTTCTTGGCGAGCTTCTTGCAGTGCTGAGCGGCGTTCTCGCAGAGATCGAAAACGTTGGTGAGGCCGGTGATCATGTCCTCGTAGTGGTCATAGCCCTCGGTCTGCTGAAGGATCTCGAGAGCAAGAGCGATGGCATAGCCGGGCTTCTCGCACTTGGCAGCGTAGTTGGCGTGGAAGCCGTGGACGATGACGTGGTCGGCGTCGACGGTCAGAGCGGAGCCAGCCTTGTTGGTGAGGGAGACGACCGGGCAGTTGTGCTTCTTGGCGGTCTTGTTGGCCTCGACGGTCTCGGGCGTGGAGCCACCGAGGGAGCAGGTGATCACGAAGGTGTGCTCGTTGACCCAGGAAGGCGTGTCGTAGTTGAACTCGTTAGCGGTGAAGATCTGAACGTTCAGCTTGTCCGTGTTGTTGGCCAGGAAGTACTTGGCGGGGTAAAGGTCGGACATGGAAGCACCGCAGCCGACGAAAGCGACGCTGTGAATCTCGTGGTTGGACAGGACGTCAGCGACGATCTGCTTAGGGAGGTTAAGGTCGATCTCGTACATCTGACACATTCCTTTCGATTTGTTGCGGCGCCACATTGCCGGACGCTCGCAGGGTTACCGTGGTTAGGACCGAGTCGCCGGCCCGTTGAGGATGTGACAAAGGAACTGTCCCCTTGTCACATGTTAGGGATGGAAGCCTGCCTGGGGTATGGGATGCCAGGCAGGCCCCCGGGGGAAGCATTGGGTCGCGACTAGGCCAGGATGCCGGCCGCGGAGAGGGCGATGCCGCCCACAATGGCGATCACGAGAAGCCAACCGGTGTTGACGTTCTTCTTGATGAGCCAGTACATAAGGCCGGTGAGGCCAAGGGAGATCATCTGGGGCATCATGCCGTCCAGGATGTCCTGGATCACGACGGTACCCTCAGCGAACTGCAGCGGGGTGGTGGCGCCGATCAGCGTAGCGATCATGCCGCCCACGGACATAAGACCCACGATGCCGCAGACATACATGAGCTTCTCCATGAGGTCGCCACCCTGGAGCTTGCTCAGGTACTCGTGGCCGCCCTGGTAGCCGATCTTGGCAGCGAACCACGTGATCAGCACGGAGGGCACGATGGAGATGAGCATGGCCAGGATCGGACCCATGATGGAGCCCTGCTGAGCCAGCTGAACGCCCAGGCCAAAGGCGATAACGCGGATGGTGCCCTGGAAGAAGGAGTCACCGATGCCGGAAAGCGGGCCCATGAGGGAGGTCTTGACCGCGTTAATCGAATCGGGATCGAAGTTCTCGGGATCCTTGGCGTACTCCTCCTCCATGGAGGCGGCGAGGCCCAGGATGAAAGCGCTTGTCTGCGGGGTGCAGTTGTAGAACGCCATGTGACGGTGGTAAGCCTCTTTCTTAGCAGCGAGCTGCTTGGGGTCGGACTCGTCCGGATAGAGGCGATCGAGCGTGGGGACCATGCCGTAGAGGAAGCCCATGTTCATCTGACGCTCGTAGTTCCAAGAGGCCTGGATGGCCCAGGAGCGCCAGAAGAACTGGCTGACCTTCTTGTTCAGGGACACGTCCTTGGTTGCGGTTGCCATAGTGTGTTCCTCCTTAGTCTTCGTCGTCTTCGAGCGGATCGTAGTCGGAATCGACACCGGCGGCTGCATGGGAGCCATTGAACTTGAAGCCCATGAAGACGATAGCCAGGCACACACCGATCAGAGCGACCGCGATGACGGACAGGTTGAGGTAGGCGGCGAGCAGGAAGCCGATGAACAGGAACGGGGTCATACCCTTCTTGATCATCATGGTGAGCAGCAGGGCCAGACCGTAGGCGGTCATGATCTTGGTCGAGACGTTCAGACCAACGGACAGCCACTCGGGAACCATGTTGACGATGGCTTGGACCAGGTCGGTACCGACAAAGACGGCCAGGAAGATCGGCAGGAAGTACATGATGGCGTACAGACCGGAGCCGGCGCAGATGTGCATACGGTAGGCGGTCTTGAACTTGCCGTTATCAATCGCGCTATCGGCCACATGGGTGAGGGCGGCGATGATGGAACGGAACACGATGCCGAGGAGCTGACCCAGGACGGCGACCGGGATGGCGATCGTCATGGCGGTCTCGGCGGAAGCATCGGTCAGGCACGCGAAGGCAGCGGCCACGATGCCGCCCAGGACCATATCGGGCGGAACGGCGGCGCCGACCTGCACCAGGCCCATGGACACGAGCTCGACGGCGGCACCGACGGCAAGGCCGGTGGGCACATCGCCCAGCAGCAGACCGACGAGCGTAGCGCCAACGAGAGGCTGCTCGAAGTTAAGACGACCGAGCAGGCGGGAGTCCCACATGCAGAACACGCCGACGAGGCCGACGAGCACCGCACTGATGAACGTATTCATACCCTTCTCCTTTCAGTCAGGCAAAAGCCTGGTTGATTACAGCTTGGCGTCGATGTCGACGCTCTGATACGTAGGGGTCTGCTGGACGTAGAGCTTGATGCCCATGTCGAGCAGCTGGTTGACGTCGGCCTTCTGGGTGGCGTCGAGGAAGACGGAGCTGTCCTTGCCGCCGACCTGATCGGCACCGTCGTGGTTGGCGGTGGCGCCCAGGTTGATGGCGTCGAGCTTGTAGCCCTGGCAGAACTGCAGCATCTCGGCCGTGTTGCCAAAGACGAACATGACGCGCTCGCCGAGGGTGTTGAGCTTGTCCATCTTGGCGAGGGCACGCTCGACGGTGAAGACGTTCAGGCGCACGCCCTGGGGCTTGGCCAGCTTAAGAGCGCCCTTCTTGATGTCATCGTTGGCGGCAGCGTTGTCGACGACGATGATGCGCTCGGCCTGGACCTTGGTGGTCCAGGTAAAGACGACCTGGCCGTGCAGCAGACGGTAGTCAAGACGTGCGAGGACGATCTTGGCGGGACCGGAGCTGTGACGGGACGCCTTGGCCTTCTTGGCGGGAGCCGCGGCGACCTCGACCGGTGCGTTGGGGTTGGTCAGACCGGTGCGGGCCTCGTTGATGAGGGCCGCGAGCTCGGTGCCCTTGACGGGGGCGGGGCTCATAGCAAGCGTGAGCGCCAGCGGGATGTTGAAACCGCTGACAACCGTGAACTTCGTGCCGTTCTTGGAAAGCTCGACCATGTTGTTGTTGACCGAGCTACCGAGCATATCGGTTAGCACATACACGGTGTCGTCCGCGTTGAACGTGGCGATCATAGCCTCAACCTTATTGGTGATGGGCTCCTTGTCGTCACGAGCAAGCGACACGACGTGGACGTTCGACACGTCGCCGAGAACCATCTCGAGCGTGTCTTTGGCGCCTGCGGCCAGGCCGCCATGAGATGCGAGAATGATCTGATTCATCTTGCCTCCTCCTTTTCGTTATGGTCATTATAACGTCTTATACGTTGCGGATATTGATAATTAGTATTTAAACCGTTCGCGGGTGAAAAACGACCGTTGGCGGGTTTAACGCAATCGAAACGATGGTCTTGGGTAGGTCGGCGCTGGCTAGGCGCCGCCCGATCAAACGCCGGGCGCTACCTGCTCAAACACACCGCCAATCCCCTATCGCACGAAGTACCAGGGGCTTTCCTGCACGGTGGGCTCCAGCGCAATGCCCGTGCGCTCGCGGAAGAGATCCATGTCCTGCGATTTCTCCGTCCACCACGCGTTGGGCTTAAAGGTCATGCTCTCAACGACATGGCCGACAAACACACTGTTGCGCAGCTTGGAAAAGTCGGTGTTCATAATCACGATGGACGCGAGCACCAAAACGATGCCCAGAACTTTGATCGCGCCGGCGGGCTCGGCGTAGACACCAATGCCCAGCAGTACGGTGACGACTGTCTCGAATGACATTACGACGGGAACTTTCGACGTCTCGAGCCCCATGGACAGACCCTGCATATATAAGATGTAAGCCACGGCTGTGGGGATGAGTCCAAAGCCAAGGAACAGCAGCAGCAGCTGTGGCGACATTGCCGCGGCGACATCCGGCCACGGAGCCGCGATAGCTGCCATAACCGCACCGCCAAAAACAAAGCCCCAAAACGTGACAGCCAGCGGGTGGACCGTCTTGGTTGCTATCCGGCTAAACACCGCGAGCGACGCACCACAAAGGCCTGCAATCACGCCCGACGTGACGCCCCAAACCGAAAAATGAAAACCGGAAAGGTCGCCATTGGTCACCGCAAGCACACAGCCAACGATGTTAAAGACAATGGCAACGAGCTTGTTGAGGGTCACGTCCTCGCGATAAAGGACGCGGCCGAGCGCGACGCCAAACACCGGCGACGTGTAGAGCAGCACCGATGCCGTGGACATGCCCACCTCGCGCATGCACTCGTAATAGCAGGTGTTGGCGGCAGCCAAACCGACGATACCGACAAGCGCGCAGGAAACAAGCTCTTTAGGGCTTGCCTTGAACAGGGTCAGCGGACCCTGAACCACGGTAGACCCCTCACCCGGACGGCAGCCCATAAACATCAGGACCGGCGCCAAGATAAGCGCTCCGACCAACAAGCGAAAGGCAGCCATGCTCTGGGACGAAACGCCCATGGCCGAGATGCCGTTTACAAAGATTCCGATGCTGCCCCACATAAGCGCGGCGATCAGCACCAGCACATAGCCCAGATTGCTCCTCTTCAACGCAGCCTCCTCAGTATTATTTCCAATATGTTTCATGCTACGTTATAGTCGTTATATACATTTTTCAAGGCACAAATCGGCGAACGGGAAATCTCTCGACACAAGGAGTGTCCCCAACTGCCGGCACAAAAGGAACATCCCCAACTGCCGGCAGAAAGGGAACGTCCCCAAGTGCCGCTCTAGCAGTTGCAGTGAAATAGTTCTCAAACAGAGGCTTCACGCCCACAAACAGGAACTATTCCACCGCAACTCATGAGGGGTATTGGGCTGTTAGGCCGCTCTATCCCTTAGTAATCCAGCTTCCACATGTAGCGGCGCGTCATGTAGTCCTTGTGGGTGACGGCAGAGAGCGCGCGCATGTACACGTTGTTGAGGATCGGGGCAAAGATCAGGTGGTTGAAGTACTCGCTCACGCTGTCCTTGATGTCGTTGAGGCCGAGCTCCTTGGCGTCGAGCTGGTAGACGCGCTCGCCACCGTACTGATTGACAAAACGGATGCCGCGCTCGTCGTTGCAGCGGCTGCGGCCGACGCTGATGAGCTGGAACAGCGAGGTACGCTTGTCCAGAATCTCGAAGGGGCCGTGGAAGAAGTCGCAGGTGTTGATGGTGCAGGAGTCGATCTGCAGCATCTCCTGCACGTTGCAGATGCTAAAGACGTAGGCGGCACCAAAGAGCGGGCCCTGGGCCATGACGTTGACGCAAGGCTTGTCGGCGTTCTGCTCGGCCCACTTAGCAGCGAGCGGACGGGTGTACTCGACGGCCTTGCGATAGATGGGGTCGACCAAGTCGAATGCGGCCATAGCGGTCTCGTACTCGGCATAGCCCTCGGTCTGCTGCGTGAGCTCCATGGCGATCATGGTCACGACGGCGGAGTTGGTGCGGCCCATGCAGGACTCGTCGACGGCCAAGCTGTCGTACTGGATCTTGTAGTCGCAGACCTCGGTGAGGCCGGACTCGTCAACATAGATGGCGATGGTGCTGGCGCCGTGGTCCTTGGCAACCTGAGCGGCGACGATGGTCTCCTTGGTGCCGCGCATGGACACGACGACGGCCAGGGTGTTCTCGTTGACGTAGGCCGGGGTGGCGTGCACAAACTCGTTGCTGGTGTAGCTGGAGCTCACGACCTGCGTGGCCTCGTGCTCCATAAAGTACTGGGCAGGATAGTTACCACCGTTAGATCCGCCGGCGCCGATCCACACAACGCGCTTGATGCCGCCCTTGTCTGCCTTGTCAGCCAAAACCTGGGAGACGACATCCTTAACCTGTTCCTGAGTAGTCATCGTGCATCGGCCTTTCTTCTCATTTGATGCTCTTGACGGCATACAAGTTACATACATGTTTTGGTGTTGTCGACTAGTTGTATGCTATATTTGTTTAGAATTATTGCTGCTAAGGTTTTCGGCAATCCATTACCAGCGGTTTTGTTGTCATGTTGGATACATGCTTGGTTCGGTAAGTATACAGGTTAGATACAGGTTGATCGCATGAATGCTTCGTCTAAAAAGAAACTGGCCCAATACGAGCGCTTGGCGGGCATGCTGCGCGACCGCATCGCCGCCGGCACCTACGCGCGCGGAGACAAACTGCCGTCCGAGATGGAACTCATGGACGAATCGGGTCTGTCGCGCAGCACCGTGCGCCATGCCCTTAAGGTGCTTGTTGACGAGGGCCTGGTTCGCACCGAGCGCGGACGCGGCGCCTTTGTGGCCGACACGCCGGCGCTCCACGAGAACAACCTGGTGTTTTCGAGCTATACCAAGCAGGTCGAAGGCCAGGGTATGAAGCCCACCACGCGCACGGTGGACTCGGGCTTTGCCAAAGCAATGGGCAGCGTGGCCAAGTTCTTTGACGCTAGCGTGGGCAGCAAGCTCGTCAAGCTTGTCCGCCTGCGCTATCTGGACAACGCCCCGCTGTGCCTGGAGACCACCTATCTTCCGCCAAGCTTTGAGGCGCTCATCGATCGCGATATCAACGGATCGCTCTACGCCACGCTGCGCCAGGAGTTCCATCGCGCGCCGGCGCAGGGGCACAAGACCTTCGAGGTGTGCTATGCCTCGCAAAACGAGGCGTTTTTGCTCAACGTTGAGCGCGGGCAGGCATTGATCCTTATCACCGACTACGTCTACGACACCGACGGTCGCCCGCTCCATGTCTCCAAGCGCATCCAACGCACCGACCGCGCCAAATACACCGAGCCCATCGGCTAACCTGCCAAAATAAACCTGTCCCTAAATGGTAGGTTTGGGGAGGTCGGGGAACCAGGTTGGTTTGGGTTGGTTAGGGACGCGCTCGGCTAGGACCAGCTCCATCCAGCACATGTCGTACCAGCGGCCGAACTTTTGGGCGCAGCGATCGAAGGCGCCCACCAGGCGATATCCCATATGGGCATGGAAATCCTGGCTGTTGTGCGTCAGATACTCGTCGTCCTTATCGTGCGGCACGGCGATGAGCGCGCACATGCTGGTGATGCCC
Organism: Collinsella sp.; assembly: GCA_019424965.1. Lineage (GTDB taxonomy): Bacteria > Actinomycetota > Coriobacteriia > Coriobacteriales > Coriobacteriaceae > Collinsella. The sequence continues at coordinate 13,923 of JAHYYL010000030.1, read as the reverse complement.
ATCGCGACCAAACATTGCTTGAGCGCGTCGTGCAGCCTGCGGCCCAGCCCGCCGTGGCGCACGTCGCGCGCCAGATAGATCGACGTCTCGACCGACCAGTCATAGGCCTCGCGGCTGTTAAGCGCGCTCACATAGGCATAACCCACTGGACGCCCGTCCAGCTCCATCACCAGATACGGATAGCGCTCGAGCGTACGTTCGATGCGCCCGGCGAACTCCTCAACGCTCGGCACCTCGTATTCGCAGGTAATCGCCGTCTGGCGCACATACGGCTCATAGATGGCAAGCAACGCCGGCGCATCATCGGGCGTCGCCAGGCGAATCGTCGGCTCGGACATCTCGGTCATACAACCCTTCTCCCCCAAAAAAGCAAAGACCGCCCTGCGCCAAACCCAGCGCAGGGCGGCCCCCGTCATCATGTCAACTTACAGGACAGCCGCCAACGCGTCGATGTCCTCCTGCGTCGTGGCCCAGCTAGTGCAAAAGCGCACCACGGTGTGGGTCTCGTCGTACTTTTCCCAGTACTCGATCGAGGCATGCTCGCGAATGCGGGCCATGTCCTCGTTGGGCAGAATCACGAACTGCTGGTTGGTCGGCGTCTCCAAAAAGAACTGGTAACCGCGCTCGTGCAGCACGCGACGAAGCGCCTGCGCGGTTTCGATCGCCTGGCGACCAATCTCAAAATACAGGCCGTCGGTAAAGAGCGCCTCAAACTGCACGCCCGTCAGGCGGCCCTTGGCCAGCAACGCACCGTGCTGCTTAATACGCGGAATGGGATGCGCCGGAGCGTGCATGCCGCAGAACACCACGGCCTCGCCGCAGAGCGCACCGCACTTGGTGCCGCCGATGTAGAACACGTCGCACAGCTGTGCCAGCTCGGGCAGGGTAATATCGCACTCATCGGACGCCAGCGCATAGGCCAGGCGGGCGCCATCCACAAACAGCGGAATCTCGCGCTTCTGGCACACTGCGTGAATCGCCGCGAGCTCGGCCTTGGAGTACAGCGTGCCGTACTCGGTCGATAGGCTCACGTACACGGCACCCGGGAACACCGTGTGCTCGTAGCTCTCGTTTTCGTAGAACACCTGGATATAGTTTTCGAGGTCCTCGGCGTGCATCTTGCCCTCGTAGCCGGGGATGGTGAGCACCTTGTGGCCGCCAAACTCGATGGCGCCTGCCTCGTGGCAGGCGACGTGGCCAGTCTCGGCAGCAACGACGCCCTCGTAGGGCGCAAGCAGCATGTCGATCACCGTCGCGTTGGCCTGCGTGCCGCCCACCAGCAAGAACACGTCGGCATCGGGAGCCTGACAGGCCTCGCGAATCAGCCGCTTGGCACGCTCGGTGTGCGCATCGGTACCGTAGCCGGGCTGCGGCTCCATGTTGGTATCGACGAGCGCCTGCAGCACTGCCGGATGAGCACCGTGGGAATAGTCGTTGTTGAACGCGAGCATGGCAATCCTCTCTAGCCGGGCATGGGCCCGATGATTTAAACGCCGCTATTGTACGCCGCCCGGATAGGCAATGCGCGCGGCAAGGCACTCAAGTGCCAGCACCAGGGCAAAGCCGCAGCTCACGTCAGTCAAAAAGTGCGCACCGATCACAATGCGGCCAAAGGCGACGAGCGCCGCAACCGCAGCCGCCGTCCAAAAGACCACGCGACGGCGCGACGGCTTTTCCTTAAAAGACGCCGCAGGAAGCCCGGCAAGCATAAGACCGATCGCCGCGTGCGCCGTGTGTCCGCTCGCAAACGACTTAAAGCTGTCCTTGATTACGCCGGCCGCAATATAGCTCCACTTGTCGGGGTTGCCAATCACCCACCACGGCTGAAAATTGAGCCCCGGCGTGACCTCGATCACGCGCATGCGCGGGCGCGACCACAGCGGCTTGACAACCACGTTGAGGATGATGGCCTGAGCGACCCACACGGCAAGCACCATCAGCGCCCAGCGCGTGAGCTCGTCGGAGTCGGTGTCGCGCGTGAGGCGATAGACGACAAGGTTGGCAGCGATGACCAGCACAAACGTCAGCACCAACTGAGCCGCGACGAGCTTGCCGCCAACCCGCAGGGACGAAATAACCTCATAGCCGGCCAGGCCGACGTTAACGAGGATGCCGAGTACGGCGAGCCATTTGCTTCCCTTGGAGTCGGGGCGTGCCGCGCGCACGAGCATGACGCCCGCGACACTCGCCGTCAGCTCGAACGGCAGCTCGCCGGCAGCTTCGATAAAGCGGCCGTACATGCTGCCGATGTTGAACAATGCGCTCGAGATCTGATAATCAAAGAAGCTGCCGACGCCCAGGCAAAGGGCAAGGATAACCGCTATAGCAGCGGCGTCTTTCTTGTAGATGTACCCGAACATGCTTTCCTTTCGATGGAACCAGATTGCCCAAATGGAGCGTTTACGGCGTCGACCCGTTAATCATCGTCGGACGCGCCCAGCTGCTGCAGCAGCATGAGCGCCGCGGCCACGGGGCCGGTGCCGTCGTTGGCGTCGAGACCGCGACCCAGGCCGCTGCCCGCACCGGCGCCCGCCTTGTAGGGCACCGACAGCTTGCGGCTCTTGGGGAAGTTCACCGCACCGTAGCGGGTCTTGAGCTCAAAGGCCACCTTCTTGGGCACGTCGACACCCAGAAAAGTGATGCGTCCGCCGCTGAGCGTGACGCTCTCGAGCCCCAGGCGCTCGCCGCGAATGCGGATGCGCGCGCGGTTGAACAGGTTGAGCCCCGCCAACGGCAGCTCACCGTGCGCGGCCTCGGTCTCTTCCTGCACCTCGTCGATGCTCTCCAGGTCCTCGGCCGCCGCGAGCTTGCGGTACACGAGCACGCGCTGGTCCACCGCCGGCAGGTACTCCTCGGACAAGAAGTAATCGGCCGGCAGGTTAATGCTCACGCTCGCCGCCTCCACGCCGGCATCGTCATCGCCGCGCGCCTCGGCCACGGCCTGGCCCAACATCTGCGTAAACAGGTCAAAGCCCACGCTCGACAGGTTGCCGTGCTGCTCAGCGCCCATCAGCGAACCGGCGCCGCGAATCTCCAGGTCGCGCATGGCGATGCGCATGCCGCTGCCCAGGTCCTGGAACTCGGAAAGTGCGGTCAGGCGCGCCGTCGCCTCCTCGGTGAGCGGCAGCTCGCCCGGGAACATAAAGTACGCGTAGGCCTGCGTGGCAGAGCGGCCCACACGGCCCTTGAGCTGGTAGAGCTGTGCCAGACCCAGGCGCTGCGAGTCCTCGATGATGAGCGTGTTGGCGGTCGCGTTGTCGATGCCGCTCTCCACGATGGTCGTGGCGATGAGCACGTCGATCTTTTTGGTCGCGAACTCGATCATCACATCCTCGACCTCGCGCGGGCTCATCTTGCCGTGCGCCACGCCCACGCGCGCCTCGGGCGCGGCCTCGTGCACGCGCGCCACGGCGTCGTCGATGGTCTTGACGCGGTTGGACACGTAGTACACCTGACCGCCGCGGCCTACCTCCAGGCGAATCGCCGCGCTCACCACGTCGGGATCGTACTCTCCCACGTGCACGATCACGGGGCGGCGCCCGGTCGGCGGCGTGGTAATCAGGCTCATGTCGCGCACGCCGCTCGTGGCCATCTGCATGGTTCGCGGAATCGGCGTTGCCGAAAGCGTGAGCACGTCAATCTGCTCGCGCAGGTTCTTGAGCTGCTCCTTGTGCTGCACACCAAAGCGCTGCTCTTCGTCGATGATCACCATGCCCAGGTTCTTGGGGTTCACGTCGGCAGAAAGCAAGCGGTGCGTGCCAATAAGCACGTCGATCGTGCCCTCGGCAAACGCCTTGAGCGCGCGCTTTTGCTGCGCCGGCGTACGGAAGCGGCTGAGCACTTCGACCTCAAGGCCAAACGGGGCAAAGCGCTCAAAGAACGTCTCGTAGTGCTGCTGGGCCAGAATGGTCGTGGGGCAGAGCACCATAACCTGACGGCCGGAGTCCACGCACTTAAAGGCCGCGCGCAGGGCGACCTCGGTCTTGCCAAAGCCCACGTCTCCGCACAGCAGGCGGTCCATGGGCTTGGGCGCCTCCATATCGGCCTTAATATCGGCGATGGCCTCCAGCTGATCGCGCGTCTCGTCGTAGGGGAAGCTCTGCTCCATCTCGATCTGCTCGGGCGTGTCGGGCGGGCAAGCGATACCGGTAATCGAAGAGCGGCGCGTATACAGATCGACCAGGTCAAACGCCAGCTTTTTGGCGTTCTTGCGCGCCTTGTTGGTGGCACGCGTCCAGTCGGCGGTGTTGAGCCTGGTCAGGCGCGGCTTGTCGCCGTCGGGGCCAACATAGCGCGTGATGCGGTCGACCTGCTCAAGCGGCACATAGAGCTTGTCGCCGTCGGCATATTCCAGCAAAAAGTAGTCGCGCTCCTTGCCGCCCACTTCCTGGCGCGCGATCTCGCTAAAGAGCGCGATGCCATGCGTTGCATGCACTACGTAGTCGCCTGGCTTAAAGGGGAAGGTGATCTGCGTAATATCGACCTTGCGGCGGCTGCGGGCGCGGTTGGCGTCCATGCGAGCGTTGAGGTCGGCGATCGAGAAAACGGCCAGATTGGCATCGGGCACCACCACGCCCTGCGGCAGGGCGGCGTCCACAAAGGTCACGCGCCCGCGCGAGATGGTGGGCACGGCGGCGCCGGCGGCAGCCTGGGCCGCACCCGCCTCGAGCGAGCGGGCGTTGAGCGCATCGGCCTTGCGTTCGCGAATTGCAGCATGAGCATCCTGGCGGACAGCACGATCGGCAGAATCCGCCGCCGCCACGCGCACACGGTCGCCAATAGCGCCCGCGTTTTCGGGCGCGGCCGTCAGCGACTCCTCAAAGGTAATACCCTCATCGCCAAAGGTGAGCTCCATCGACTCGCGCGCACCGCGGTCGGGGATGGCAAACACGCAGGCATAGCGCTTGCCCACGACCTCCTGGATGCGCGTCATAAAGCGATTGTCCGAGCCCGCAATGGCCGGCTGCTCAATCTTGAGCTCGGCTGTAACCGCACCGCCGGCACGAATCAGGCTCACGTAGTTCAGGCGCTGCTGAGCACCAAAGTCGAGCTGTTGGGCGCGCACATACAGACCCTCCAGACGGTCAATCCCCGCCTCGCCGGCACGGGCCTCGATATCCTCGTAGGCGCGCAGGCAGTCATCGAACAGCGAGCGCGGCTCGGACAGGACCACAAGCGCCTTGCCGCTCACGTGCGCCAACGGGCTCACGGTCTGGCCGTACATCACCGGCAAAAAGCGGTCGAGCTCGGGCGTGACGATGCGCGCGTCCACCATCTCGAGCAGCGCCGCCAGCTTGCTATCGCTCTGGCTGGCGCGATAGAGCGCCACATGCATGTTGTGGACGGCCTCGTCGGTGAGCGCCAGCTCGCGGCAGGGGAAGATTTCGATGCTGTCCTCGTTGCCGATGGTCTGCCCCGTGGAACTCACCATGCGGCGGATGCGATCAATCTCGTCGCCAAAGAACTCAATGCGCACGGGTGCCTTCTCCTGCGCGGGGAACACCTCGACGGTATCACCGTGCACGCGGAACAGGCCGGGCGCGTCGGCGGCACCGGCATTGGTATAGCCCATGCCCACCAGGCGCTGCGGCACCTCATCGAAGGGAATCTCCTCGCCCACCGCAAAGGTTGTCGACTCCCAGTAGCGGCTCTCGACTGGCGGCACGCAACGCAGCAGCGCGCGGGCCGAGGCGACCATGATGCAGTCGTCGCCGCGCACGATGCGTCCCAGGGCCTCGCAGCGCTGCGCCACCACGGCATCGTCGGGCGCCTGCTCACGCCATGGATAGTCTTTGCGCTCGGGAAAGCGGCACACATGCGCCAGACCCACATAGGCGGCCAGGCTGCGCGCGGCGCGATCGGCCGCGTCCTCGCCGCTCACGATGTAGACCGTGGGACGCGGACGGCGCGCAAACTGAGCTGCCGCCATGAGCGTGCGGCCCGACTGCGACACGGCCAGCGTCACGTCCTCGCCGGCATCGAGTCCGGCCTCGACGGTCTGCAGCGCCTCGGCAGTGTAGAGCTGCGCGGCTATACGGTGAATGAGCATGCTGTTCCTCCGGCATCGCAACGCCAAAAGCCCGCCGGGGCAAGCTCGGCGGGTCGTACGTCAAATACATTGTCTGTCATGGTAGCGCATGGAGAGGACTCCGGCTCAAGGGCAAACCCGGCCCCGCAAAAAACGCCAGACGAAGATGCGTTCCGCCCTACCCCGTCACGCGCACGCTGGGGCACAAATCTGCCAGCGGACACTCGCCGCACTTGGGTTTGCGGGCGTCGCAGATCTCGCGACCGAAGGTAATCCACTGATGGTTGACCGACTCCCAATACTCGTGCGGCAAAATCTTGAGCAGATCCTGCTCGGTCTTGAGCGGCTCCTTGGCATGCGTCTTGGGACTCAACATCAGGCGGTGCGCAATGCGGTTGACGTGCGTGTCCACCGCAATGCCCTCCACGATGCCATACCCCACGTTGAGCACGATGTTCGCCGTCTTGCGTCCCACGCCCGGCAGCTTTACAAGCTCCTTCATGTCGGCCGGCACCTCGCCGCCGTAGTCAGCAACGATCATCTGCGCGGCCTCCACGGCATGCTTGGCCTTACTCTTATAAAAGCCGAGTGACTTAATGGTGTCTGCCACGTCAGCCACGCTCGCCCCGGCCATGGCCTCGGGCGTGGGCCACTGGGCAAACAGCCGCGGCGTCACCTTGTTAACCTGCGCGTCGGTCGTTTGCGCCGAGAGTAGCACCGCGATCAGCAGGCGGAAGGGATTCTCGTGGTCCAAAAAGCACTCGACCGGGCCATAGCGACGGTTGAGGCGCTCACACACCTCGATGGCGCGCTCGTGCTTGGCGGCATTGGTCTCGCGTGGCATAACGACTCCTCGGCTCAACGGCACAATAAACTTATGGACACAATTGTCCCACGTCCGAGACGCTTACGCCTCCAAGAATGCGCCGGTCTGACGGCTCCACAGGCTCGCGTACTCGCCACCTGCCTCGACAAGCTGCGCATGCGTGCCGTCCTCGACAATCTCGCCGTCCGCCAGCACCACGATGCGGTCGAGCGAGGCCACGGTGGACAGGCGATGTGCCACCACAATGGAGGTGCGGCCGCGCATCAGGTTCTCGAGCGCCTCCTGCACCAGTGCCTCGGATTCGCTGTCCAGGGCAGACGTCGCCTCGTCGAGTACCAAAATCGGCGCGTCGGCGAGGATGGCACGGGCAATGACCACGCGCTGGCGCTGGCCGCCCGAAAGCTTGACGCCGCGCTCGCCCACCATGGTGTCAAAGCCACGGGGCAGGCGGTCGATAAACTCGGTCGCATTAGCCAAGCGAGCCGCCTCGCGGATCTGCTCGTCGGTGGCGTCGGGGCGGTCGTAGGCGATATTCTCGCGAATGGAGCGATGGAACAGCAGCGCCTCCTGCGGCACGTAGGCAACCTGACGGCGCAGGCTCTGCTGTGTGCAGCGCGAGACGTCCTGGCCGTCCACGAGCACGCGGCCGCCCTGTACGTCGTCCAGGCGCAGCAACAGCTTGGTGAGCGTCGTCTTGCCCGAGCCCGATTTGCCCACCAGGCCCACGCGTTGGCCCGCCGCCACATGGAGCGTCAGGTCGTTGAACACGCTCTCGCCCGCCGCGGCGTCACGGTATGCAAAGCTCAGGTGCTCAAAATCAATCGCGCCCTCGCTCACCTTGAGCTCGGGGGCGTTCTCGTCGTCTGCCACCAGACGCGGCTCGTCCAGCACGCGCGTCATCTCGGCCGCATCGCCCAGCGCGCGGTTGATGCGCTGCATCATGGAGCTTACGTAGTTCAGACGCATGGTGAGGTTGTACGTATAGGTAAAGATCATGACGAGCGCGCCGGCCGAAATGCCAAACCACGCGTTGCCACCCGCGACGAACACACTCACCACGGCCATGGTGATGACGATAAGGCCCGAGGTCGTAAAGTTGCGCTGCATCATGGCGTGCATCGAAACCGTTTCGGCATCGCGCGCGGCGCGGTCGGCGGTATCGAACAGGTCGCGCTCAAAGTCCTCGCGCCCACAGGTCTTGACGGCCAGGATATTCGTGACCGCGTCGGACAGCACGCCCGACAGCTTGTTCTGCGCGGCGGACGTCGCGGCCGAAAGCGGCATGATGCGCTTGTACATAAGCCAGACAAACGCGATGTAGACGACCATAATGCCCACCAGGATCACGGTAAACGTCGGCACCACCGGGGCGAGCGCCGCCACCGTGCAGACAACCGAGGTGATGGTGGGAATGAGCGAATACACCGTCACGTCCACCAGGCCCGTGTAGCCGCTCATAAAACGACTCGTCTGGCTCACAAGCGATCCGCCAAAGCGGCTGGTGTGAAATGTCATGGATTGATTGGAGAGCGTGTCGAAGCACAGGCGCGCCAAGTGATAGTTGCCCGCAATCTCGAGCTTGTAGACGGTGTAGTCCTGCAACTTGGAGAGGATCTGGCCTACCAGGTTCACGAGCACGAGCGCCAGAATGTAGGGGCCAAAGACCTCAAACACCTGGTCGCCCGGCACGGGGCCGGCCTGGACGCGGTCGACGATAAGGGCCATCACGTAGGTGTTGGCAAACGTGAGCAAAAAGATGTAGCCCGCCGACGAGAACACCGAGAGAAAGACGATCAGCGGCTGCGTGCGCGTGACGTCCCAAAAACGCTGCAGCGTGCGGCGCACGGTGGAGCGTTTGAGCGGACTGGTGTTTCTCTGAGACATGGGCTTCCTTTCGCGTCTGATAGGGCGAAACGCCATTGTTGCACACTAAAGCGCACTTCAGGCAAGCACGATGCGAAAAGCGCCCGCGCCGCGCACTTGCGCAGGCACCCCGCCGTCAGATGCAGCTAGTCCTCGCCTTTTTGGTCTGCGAGCAGCTCCGCGGATGTGAGCCCCAAGACCTCGTCGGCCTCCCGCGCGTCTTCCAGCGCGTCGATATCCTTGAGCTTGCGCTCCATAACGTTGGTGCGCGTGGTGATGATACCCTCGACCGTTTTACCCGCGGTCTCGATCTGCTGCTGGGCGCGGCGCAGCGCCGCCTGATAGCGCGGCAGCTCGGCCTTGACGGCAGAGAGCACACGCAGCACGTCATCGGTGCGTTTTTGCAACTTAAACGTCTGGTAGCTCATCTGCAGGCTGTTGAGGATGGCCGCCATGGTGCTGGGGCCGGCAACGTTGACGTGATAGTCGCGGCCCAGGGTCTCGATAAGCCCGGGGCGGCTGACGACCTCGGCATACAGGCCCTCAAACGGAACGAACAGAATGCCAAAGTTGGTGGTCGCGGGCACGCTCAGATACTTTTCGCAGATGTCTTTGGCCTCGCGCTTCACCATGGCGTCGAGCGTCTTGCGCGCGGTGGCCACCGCCTCGGCATCACCCGACTCTTGCGCGTCGAGCAGATGCTCGTACGCGTCGCCCGGGAATTTGGAGTCAATCGGCAGCAGCACGGGATCGCCCTCGTCTACCGGCAGCTTGACGGCAAACTCAACGCGCTCCGAGGCGCCAGGCTTGGTGGCGACGTTTTCCAGATACTGGTCGGGCGTAAGGATGTCCGCCAGGATTGCACCCAACTGCACCTCGCCCAAAATGCCACGCGCCTTGACGTTGCCCAGCACGCGCTTAAGGTCGCCCACGCCGGTGGCAATGGACTGCATATCGCCCAAACCCTTGTACACAGCCTCGAGCTGGTCGCTCACCTGCTTAAACGATGCAGACAGACGGTCGTTGAGCGTGCGAGAGAGCTTCTCGTCCACCGTCGCGCGCATCTGATCGAGCTGCACGTTGTTGTCTTTGCGGATGGCGCCCAGCTGAGCATCGACCGTCTCGCGCACCTTGTCCAGGCGATGCTCGATGCCCTCGCGATTGGCGCCGAGCTGTTGGGCCGTCTCACGGCGCAGGTCATCCATCCGGTCACCAGCTTGCGAGAACTCGCGTGCGATGACCAGGTAACGTTGCTGCTCCACGGCCGCATCGGTCGTCTGCTGCTGCGCGATGGCGTTTGCCGTGCGGCGTGTTTCGGCCAGCGCGACGTTCAGGGCATCGAGCGCGTTGTTGGCCTGCTCGAGTGCTGCCAGCGTTTCCGCGCTACTGTCGCCACGCTCCCGCAGCTCGGCACGCAGGCTCTTGAGCTGGAGGGCGCAAGCCACAGCAACCCCCACCGCCACCAAGGCGATCACAACAAGCACAATATCAATAGCAGACATAAACTCCGCCCAACAAACCCAATCGAGCACCAATCAAAACCGCGATCAATCTTACCCTGTCAAACGCAGCTCATGTCCAATCGAGCGCAGACAAGTTACCTTTGCGCTATGGGTGCTGGTCCGCTAGCTCTCCCAGCTGGCGCGGATGGTTGCTGCGACATCCCCCAAGCGCTGACCAAGAGCTGCCAAGTGCTGAAGTACCTCATTGGGCGAGGCGCCGTTGAGGATGCACGTGAGGGCATATGAGGCCAAGAAGATTGTCGCGAGCCCCAGCGGAATCAGCACGATCATCGCCAGCGTACGCAGGCGCTGGGCCCAGCGACGGTGACGCGCACGACGTTTATCGAACGCGAGCTCCTGTGCATATGAATCCTGCTGTACGGAATAGGCCTCTGGCGCCGATTCACACCCGGGCACAGCTGCAGGTACAGCAGCGGGCACGACATTTTGCGCAAAGGGCTGGGCTGCCGCCCCTTGCATTTGCATCTCCATGAGCCGTTGCTGCTGACGCAGCATGCGCTCAGCTTGTTGCTGCGGAGTCTCAAGAAACAGATCCATGCTGGCCTCCAAAATCGGAGCATTCGACGCTTACGACCAGCATCCCGCACCGCCATGACCGCGACAACGCAATCGCCGGCAATAGCCACAAAGTTTCTTTTGCTCAAAAGCTGTCGAAAAGCTCAACAACTCCTCTACCAGCACTTTCTCTGAGCTTTTTTCGCCAGCAATCTTTTGGCCTTCCACCCTTACGCCAACTGACCAAAATCTAACCAATAGCTTGACGAAAATTGTGGAGACCGGGACCCCACAAAAACGTGCCGCCCCAAAAAGGGGCGGCACACAACCTTTTTTATCAGCTTTTCTGTATCGAGCACGCGACGACCCAACGCCGGAGCGCAGGGCGGGGAAATACCTTTGCCTCGCGCGACTCTGCGAAGCCGTGAGCGAGAGGGAAAGGTGTTTCCCCGCCCTGCGCCCCGCAGCAGCCAGCGCCAAGCGCTAGTAGTTCACCACCTGCTCCTCAAAGTACGACTTGGGGTGGTTGCACACCGGGCACACCTCAGGCGCCTCGGCACCCACATGCAGGTGCCCGCAGTTCAGGCACTTCCACACCTTTACGCCCTCGCGCTCAAACACCTCGCCCGACTCGATGCGCTCGACGAGTTTGTTGTAGCGCTCCTCGTGGGCCTTCTCGACGGCGGCGACACCACGGAACTTCTCGGCGATCTCGACAAAGCCCTCCTCCTCGGCGGTCTTGGCAAACTCGTCATACATCGTGGTCCACTCGTAGTTCTCGCCCGCGGCGGCGTCGCGCAGGTTGTCCAGAGTGCCCGGAACGGCGCCGTCGTGCAAATACTTAAACCACAGTTTGGCGTGCTCGGACTCGTTGCCTGCGGTCTCGGCAAAGATGTTCGAGATCTGAACGTAGCCGTCCTTCTTGGCCTTGGATGCATAGTAGCGATACTTGGTGTGTGCCTGGGACTCACCGGCAAAAGCGGTCTCGAGGTTCTTCTTGGTTTGGGAGTTCTCAAAATCCATAGGTGTACTTCCCTTCAACGCATGCCGCCCGTAGGCTTCGAGCGGCCTCGCCTTTAGGATGCCCTCAAGCCGAGAATTTAAACCTTACAATCCCGTTCTTCAGATTTGAGCGGGCTACACACTCAACCAACGATCGTCCTCGGCTCGGCAAAAGCCCTCGCGCTCCAAGTCAGCTAGAATGCCCGCGATCAAGTCGCACTCGACCGGCCCGCGACCGGCTGCCGTCTCCATCTCGTTAACGCCTGTAACAGCTTCATCAACCGTAATGCCCGCAGGCTGCCCATCGCGCGCCGCCAGCAGCATGCGCACAATGTGGGCGCGCTTTTGGCGACGCGAGCCCTCAAACTTGGACTGACGGCTATAGCCCGCCGACCGCCTGGACGGATTGGGCAACGTCTTTTTTAGATATGCGCCGTAATCTAGCAACGCGTAATACCACGCGCGCGGCGTGTCGGCATCATCGAGCGGCACGGCAAAGGGAGCGATCTCGTCCGCCGACGCACCGGGGGCCGCCGGACAGGCCGCCTGAATCAGCGGCACCAGCTCGCGATCGGGAACAGCCGGCACGTCGGGAAAGAAATGATGCAGAAAGACCGTGCGCACGTTGGTCTCCAGATACACACCCGGAAGATCAAACGCAAACGCACGGATGCCCTGCGCCGTCGCCGGGCCAATACCGGGCAGCGCGACCAGATCGCGCGTCTCGCGCGGAAACTCCCCATCCCAGTCCTCCACAACGCACTGCGCGGCCCTATGGAGCGCCAGAGCGCGTCGGTTGTAGCCCATCCCCTGCCAAGCGTCCAAAACATCGGAAGGAGCGGCCTGAGCGAGCGCCTGGACAGTCGGAAAGCGATCGAGCCACGCCGGCATGCGCGCCTCCACGCGCGGCACCTGCGTCTGTTGCAGCATGACCTCGGAAAGCCAGATGATATACGGGTCGCGCGTGCGGCGCCACGGAAGGTCGCGATAACGCAGGACCCCTTCCGAACGAATCATCGAACGAAAGGGGTCCTGAATCATGGCAATGCTCCTTATGCTGCGCTATTCCTCCCGGCAAGCGCACGCGCAGGTGGCGTACTCGGGAAACGCATCGCGGTCGGCGAACTTGGGATCAACAGCCGGGAACTGGCGATGGGCGACGATATCGCCGAGCGAAACGGAATCGAGATAGTCGCGCATCAACGCCTGGGCTCCGGCCCACAGGGGATGATAGCAGCACGTGCCCATGCGCGCACAGTCGCCGTCAGGCGCGGTGCAGTCGTTCATAACCATAGGACCCTGAACGGCCTCGACGACCTGGCGGATAGTAACGTCGTCCGGACTGACCTTGAGACGCATGCCACCGTGGACGCCACGCAAGCTCTCCACAATACCGGCCTGGACCAAACCGTGCTGAATCGAGCGGGCAAAAGAATACGGGACATTGACCTCTTCGGCAGCGGTGCGAACAGAAAGCAAACACTCCGGATCCTCGGCAAGCATCGCCAGCATACGAAGGGCGTAATCAGTCTTCCTCGATATGTCCATTTTTCCCCTTTCAAGGAATACGAACAGCTCGAACGAGCTCCGGGGCCGAGCTTGTGTCGAGACGCTAAATGACCGCCAGGACATCCAAATGGTAAATCGGATATCCACTGAGTGCCGCGCTTGGAGCGAAATGCATCAGATGCGGCGCACAGTGCAATTTAGTATAACCTAACCCCCTGTCTCGTTGAACAGGTGTTGCGCAACAAAGCTGCTGTTTAGACAGATATGCTTATTGGATTTTAGTTGCGTTCCCGAAGGCGCGGGGATTCTGGGCAAAGATGCCTCAGGGCGATCGTTCTATCGAAACAAAGTGTATCAAACGCAAAAAGCCACGTCCGAAGACGTGGCTTTAATTGCGTTGGCGGGAAGTACGGGGCTCGAACCCGCGACCTCCGACGTGACAGGCCGGCGCTCTAACCAAACTGAGCTAACTCCCCAGGCAGGCGTTCGCGTTTGTTTCCGCTCGCGTGCGCTGCGGGGATTAGTATACACAGAAGTCTGTCCGGCGCGCAACAACTTTTTTGAAAAAATTTTTCGGTCCCTCCGGGAGGGTCTCCGGGGCTGAGGGCGGGGGTTAAGTTTGCTGCTCTACAGTCCTGCGCAAGACGGAAAGCACATTAAGTGCTTTCCTTTGCGTG
>JAHYYL010000029.1 GCA_019424965.1 Collinsella sp. | reverse complement strand
TGCTCGTCAGTCTGCACGAAGATCCAGATGTCTCGATATGCGTCAAGGTCTGCCGCGCCGGCGGCCTCGTCGCGCTCAATCGAGATGGCGTTGACGGGGCAGGCGTCGACGCACCCACCGCACAGGATACAGCCGTCGGTTACGCGGGCACAGCGATTGGGGCGCTCACCCTCCACCACAATGCCGCCCGAGGCGCAGGCGCGAACGCAGCGACCGCAGCCGATACAGGCTTCGCTATCGATAATCAGCCCGCTCATCTATGCCATCCCCTCAATAATCTTGGCAAGTTTTACCGCCTGCTCGGACGCCGTTCCCTCAACGGCCTCGCACGTTTGGTCACGGTCGGGCACAAACGAGCGCACGACCTGCGTCGGTGATCCGGCAAGGCCGCAACGCGAGGGATCGGCGTTTACGTCGGCAGCGCTGGCCACACGCACGTCTGCATCCTCGGCCGCGCGAATACCGGCAATACTCGGCATGCGCAGCTGGCCAATCTCCTTGGCGGTCGTCATCGCACACGGCATCTCCAGGTACACCGTCTCCTCGCCGGCATCGCAGCCGTGAACGAGCGCCAGCGAGCCACACGTCGTAAATCCCGCGCTCTGCACACAGCTCACGTCGGTCACGCAGGGGACCCCAAAGGCGCCGGCCAGCTCGGGGCCGATCTGGGCCGTATCGCCGTCCACTGCCATCTTGCCGCAGATGAGCAGGTCAAAGTCCTCATCGAGTGCCTCGATGCCGCATTTGAGGGCATAGGTGGTGGCTAGGGTATCGGCGCCCGCAAAGGCGCGATCGGTCAGCAGCAGCGCGTCGTCGGCACCGCGGGCGATGCAGTCGCGCAGCAGCGATTCGGTCGCGGGGATGCCCATCGACACCACCGTCACACGCACGTCCATGCCAAAGACGATAAAGTCGTCCTTCAGCGCTAGCGCACATTCGAGGGCACTTGCATCGAAGGGATTAACGACCGCCTGCTTGCCATCACGCACGATAGTATTGGTCTTGGGGTCCATCTTGACCTCGGTGCTTCCGGGCACCGCCTTGACGCACACCACCATATGGAAATCACTCATCTTCACGCGCCCCCTTTCTGGACGAGTTCATCCAAGAGCTTCTCCGTAAACAGGTTGCCGCGACCCAGCTGGCCGGCAGGATCAAGCTGGAGTTTGAGACGCGCCGACTCGACCATGGCCTCGTGGCCGTACATCGTCTCCAAGAAGCCCGCCTTGATCTTGCCGACGCCGTGTTCGGCAGAAACGGCACCGCCCATGGCCGTGACCTCGGAAGCCCACTGGGCAAAGAGCTCTCCACCACGACGGTAGTCTTGCGCATCGCGCGGCAGGATGTTCACATGCAGATGGTTGTTCCCGATGTGTCCCCAGGCAGCAGACTCAAGCCCGCTTTCGGCCAGCGTGCGGCGATAGAGGGCCACGACATCGGCAAGGCGTGCATTGGGCACCGACATATCCGATCCCAGCTTGGTAATGGTGGGGTCGGTGCGGCGACGCTCGTCAATGAGCATGTTGACGCTCTCGGGCACCGCGTGGCGGAAGAACCGCTGGCACTCGCGATCGACTTCGTTGCGGGCGACCCATGTCGCATCGTCGCGGCCGCCCGCAAGCTCCAGCACCCATCCCAAGTGGTACAGCTCCTCGGTCGCCTGCGCCTCGTCATCGCAATCGAGCTCCACGTAGACACATACCTTGGCCTCTTTGTCGAGCGCCGGCAGCGAGGCAAACGCCGTCGACTGCTCGCGCTGGCGACGTAGAATATCCAGGGCGCCAGCATCGAAGTACTCGATGGCAGCCGCATGGGACAGGACAGGGCGCACGGAATCGGTAAAGGACACCGCCTTGTCCTCGCTATCGAAAAAGCAACTCACACCCCAAACGACCGCAGGCGCCGCCTGCAGGGCAATCTCGAGCTCGGTGATAACGCCGAGCGTGCCGCACGCGCCGATAAAGAGGTCGATGGCGTCCATATCGTCCGCAACGAAATAGCCTGAGGCATTTTTTGTCTCGGGCATGGTATAGCCGGGAAGATCGAGCTCGAGCGTACGGCCCTCTGCCGTCACGAGCGACAGGTGGCGGCCCTGGGCAAAAGCCTCGCCGCGCTGAAGCTCAAGCAAATCGCCATCAGCCAGCGCGACGTGGAGTCCCGTGATATGCGGGCGCATGGGGCCGTAAGCGTAGCTGCGGGCGCCGGAGGCGTTGCATGCCGCCATGCCACCCAGACAGGCAGATGCCTCGGTGGGATCGGTGGGAAAGAACTGCTCGGGGGACTCTTGGAACTCCTCGTAGGCCTCAAGCGATGCCTGGTCCCAACCAGCGGTCGGCAGTACCTTCTTGCTCAGCTGCTTACGCAGCTCCGAGAGCACAACGCCCGGCTCCACGCGCAGCAGAAATTGGCTTTGTTCATCGCGGCGAAGGCCCAAGTAGCGATTCATACGGGAAGTATTGAGGATATGCCCACCGTGGGGCACGGCACCGGCGGCAAGGCCGGTTCGGGCGCCCTGAACCGTTACCGGGACACGCTCGGCATGGAGCGTTTCCAAAATGGCACGGACCTCGTCTTCCGTTGTCGGAAACGAGATGCTCGATGCTTCGCCCGATGCACGAGATTCATCGCGGCCATACTCTTCGAACTCATCGGTGAAGGGTTTAATGGTTGCAGACACGCGAACTCCCCCTTTAGCTAACTACAGTGTTTGCAGGGAGATGTTACCGCATCGTTTCGTCGACGTGTTCGAGACCGTCTCCATAATTGGCGATTTTTACGTTTGTGCAATTCGGCGAACGGCAAGGCTTCCTCGGCAGACGATGCTTTTGACACATATCGCCCCGCCGTCGCCGACCGCTCGATTGTCGCTCGAAAAAAGTTGAAGTAATTTTTTCCACCTTTTACCTGCGGAGATGTCAATCCGTCAAGCATTTGGTCAGAAATTGGTCAAGTAGCGGCTGATACGGTCGGCGTCGACAACCAAAACCGATAGAAGTTTTGGCCCCAGAAGCAGGGAGGTTCCCATGGCATATTACTGGCCCCAGTACGGCGTCGCCATCGAGGTCGACGACGATCCCTATCTCCTGCCTTTCGACGAAGAGGCGTTCCCCGATACGGCGGTCTACCACGTCACCACCGATGTTATCTGCGACCCCGAGTCGTTCTCGGCGCTCGCCCACCACATCGCGCGTATCCACGACATCGAGCTCCCTCACGACTTTGACGAGCTCATCTACTCGCGCCGCCTGATGCTTCACATGCTCTTTGGAGCGGACCCGTCCACGTTCGCACGTGTCTACACCACCAAGGACGCCGCATGAGTGCGAAGAAGCCGCCCCGCCTCGCAGGACTGGGGCGTCGCAAGAAACTCGTCGTTGTCTGCCTGGCTATCGTCTGCGCCCTCATCGCCGTAGGGCTATACGCCTGGCAGTCGCAGCCCGTGCCCGAAGCGGGCGCCTCAGTCACGACGGCAGAGGGCAAATCGCGACAAGAAATCCAAGATGAGCTCGATGCCATCGTCCGCGACAACATGATGACGATTTCGGTCGCGCCGGTCGCTCAGCTACAGGAGGACGGCAAGCTGCGCGTCAACGTGCAAAACGTCCAAGACAATAAATTTCCCCAGCGATTCCGCGTCATCCAAAACGACGAGACCATGTACGAATCCGGTGTGGTCGAGACCGGCAAGACAATCGAGACGTGCCCCGCCGGCGACATCAAAGAAGGCGAGGCATACATCGAGATCCAGGCACTCGATGCCAAGACCCTCGACAGCCACGGCAATCCGACACGTGTCAAGGTACGGGTTGAGCAAGCCGAGAACTAGCTTTTTCGGCCGACGCGGCACCGCACGCAATTCACCAGCATTCGTCCAATCATCGCGGGGACGGCCCGCGGCGAATAGAAAGGAACGACCATGGACATCACCAGGAACATGAACGGAGCCAGAGCGCTCGTCGTGGGCGCAGGGCTCGCGCTCGCGCTCGCAATGGGCGCCGCCCCGACGCCAGCTCTGGCAGCCGGGCGCGTTGGAACCACGAAAGTAATGGTCAGGACCGAGATCGACAACGTAGAGTTCAAAGTTCCGACGGTTATTCCCTTCGTCGCCAAGGCCGACGGCACGCTTCAGGGCCCCTCAGAAGACGCGACCACCATCGACAATCATTCGGCCTACGGCATCCATGTCACCAACATGAAGATCGACGCCATGAACACCTGGACCATTGCCGCCGACGCCAAGGCCGGAACCGCGCAGAATTCCATCGACTTTAAGGTCGGCCCCGACGGTGCACTCCAGAACGCCAGCGCCGCAATGCAGGAGACGGGCCTCGATCTTTCCAAGAATGCAGCCTTCGACATGGGCTACCAGGGCATTGCCGGCGGCACGGACAAAATTAAGCTCAAGACAAGCGGAAACGTCGCCCGCGTCACGCGCGACATCTTCCGCGTAACCGGCGAAGGCGATCAGGTTGCAACGATCACCTGGACGGTCGAGCCCGGTGCGCACACGGCATAAGGCCGTCGCCCTGGCCGCCGCCGTCAGTATCCTAGCGTTTGGGCCAGCCATGGCCTTTGCCCAGCAAGAACAGGCGCAGGCCGCCACGCAAGTGACGGTCGACCTCTCGGAGCTCGACCGCGGCAACTGCAAGGAACCGTTGGCACAGACAGACGACAGACGATGGCTCTTGGCAGCAGGCGCCACGGCAGCAGGCGCGGGAACCGCCGGCCTCGGTCTGCACATCAAACGCAGCCAGAAACGAAACACGGACAGGCCGCACTAAATTAGCTAAGGAGACCCCATGGCATCGAAGAACCTTTTGCCCGTCGTCGCACTCTGCGGCGCGCTCGCAACCGGAACGCCTGTCGCCGCTTGGGCGACTCCCGTCATGGCAGATTCCTTACCAGCAGCCCTAAGCTCCGCACCAAATCCGTCGAGCGCCATTGCGTGCAAGCGTTTTTCGATCGCACAGGCCGCAATCTCAACCTCGGGATGCCTTCGTCGTAATACGGACGGCTCGATAGTCGTGGATATCAATCGTTCGAACAAGGCAAACGGCTCCCAGGCGGGGTGCGCCGTCTGCACGTGGCGCTCGATTGTGCTCGATGCAGATGGCGATCCGTGCGATTTGGGGTTGCGCATCGATATCGCTTCGGTCGATGACTCGGCGAACGGAGCGAAGGTCGCCTTCGACGGTGCGTTTTTCGAGAAAGGAGGCGGTATATGTCTGGGCTGCGCCGCCGCGAATGCAGACGATGTGCAGCCCACCCTCTCATTCACGGCATCGCTGCGGATGGCCAAGGCGGGCACCGATG
This sequence comes from Collinsella sp., assembly GCA_019424965.1. Classification (GTDB taxonomy): domain Bacteria; phylum Actinomycetota; class Coriobacteriia; order Coriobacteriales; family Coriobacteriaceae; genus Collinsella. Next base: position 19,164 of record JAHYYL010000029.1, on the reverse strand, counting down.
CCATCGCGGCGGGAGAAGCATCCCTGCTGTTCTACGCCGCCAGTACCGAAGACACAGACATTCATTTCGAGAAGCCGGCCGGATCGCTCGGCCTTACGCGCGGGACGGAGGCAGGCCCTATTGCGATCGATACCCACACGCTAGGCAGGCAACGCATTCTTGCCGACCCGGCGCTTCTCGAGATGGAGTGGAACGGATCCGGAGCCGTCGGGATTGTCCCCTCCGCGCTTGACGCCAAGACGCTCCCCTCAAACGACGAACCCATCAACGCAACCATACAAGAAGAGAGCACGGACAAAGAAGCAGGTGCGGGCGACACGCCGTCGCCGACAAACAGCGTCCCAGCTTCTTTCGAAGCACCGAATGAGCCCGCTACCGGTCCAAACGATCCAGAGCTCGCGGGCAGTCTGGGGCTTGCTGATCCTCAGGAGATCGATGAAGGTAACTGCTGCGTGCTTGCCGCCCTCGACCACACAGAGGTCATCGATGCTGCAAACATCGAAGTTGCCGCCGTCAATCAGCCCGTCCGCAAGTCGGCCATCATCGCATTTCCCGAATCCATCGAAGTCGTCTTTTTGCCATCGGGCAAGGTCGTGGCCCCAACACTGCTCACCCTGTTGGGCGCCAAGAATACTCGAAACGAAATTAAAAAGGTCACGGTTGTCGACCCTGCAACCACCGCTAAACTGCGTCTATACGCCGTTGCCCCAGACGGAGGCAAGACCTTGGAATTCGATGGCGACACACTTCTAGCCTGGCGACGTCTGGACATTATGCAAGACGTCTCGTATCAGATCGAACTCGAAGGGTTTGATCGTGCCCGCGATGCCAATATCATCGCCGCGGCTATTGAATCCCCGCAGCGGCTTATGACACTGCGCTTTGACTACTACCCCTATGTCCAGACAACCACCTGAGGCTTAAATGCTGCGCATCATTCCTAATACCACTTATATAACGTATTAGATGAGTCGCGATGTGCCTCGCATTTCGTTCTGCTACGATTGCCACGTTGGCATCAATACAGGAGGGCTCATGCCGGGCTTGGGAACAATCATCAACGTTGCGCTTTTAGTTGCGGGCGGTCTTTTGGGATTAGCGGGCGGCCGCTTCATTACACCGCGCATCCAAGACACGCTCATGAAAGCATCGGGGCTGTGCGTCCTGTTTATCGGCCTGGGCGGCACCATGCAAAAGATGCTCATCATCGATGGAAAGGCGCTAGCGACCACCGGTACCACCATGCTCATCGTCTCATTTGCGCTCGGTTCGCTCATCGGCGAGGCCATCAACTTGGAGGCCGCCATCGAGAACCTTGGCGAATGGCTCAAGCGCAAGACTGGCAGTGAGGGCGATAACGAGTTCACCAACGCTTTTGTCTCGACTTCACTCACCGTGTGCATCGGCGCCATGGCCATTGTGGGATCGATCCAGGACGGCCTGCTCGGCGACTGGTCAACGCTTGCCCTCAAGGGCGCACTGGACTGCATCATCGTCTGCACCATGACGGCCTCGCTTGGCCGCGGCTGCATCTTCTCCGCCCTGCCCGTCGCCGTGTTCCAGGGGACGATCACGTTGTTTGCCGGCGCGCTCTCCCCCATCATGACCACAGCAGCCCTCAACAGCCTTTCGCTCGTAGGCTCCATGCTCATCTTCTGCGTCGGCGTCAACCTCATCCGTCCTCGGACCTTCCGCACGGCCAATATGCTTCCCTCCGTCGTCATCGCCGTCATCTACGCCCTTCTGTTCTAAAACTATCTACGCAGCGGTATCTCGAACATCTGTTTGATGCTGTGCTATGATATGAGGTCACCGTAGCTGCGTTTGAGAGGAGGAGCGGTGGCCGACCAGGACATCAAGATGCTCATCGAGCGCATTATGGCCGAGGCCCGGACCCATCAGTCCGCCCGCTTCTCAAACGAAATCTACGCAGACGAGCCGATTCTCAAGACCGGCCGCCAGATGCAGAACTTCCTTCCCGACCAGTACCGCAAAATGCGTGAGATATCGCGTTGGCAAGAAGACCCCAAGGGCGGCGCGGGGCGTTGGCTTTCGGAAGCCGAGCTTTTTTACCGCCAGGGCCTTCTGATGGCCGACTTTGAGGACGACTGTCCCTACAACGGCACCTTTAAGTCGTACTTTCCCACCTACAACGCCATGAGCGACCGGCAGCTGCGCGGCTACTTTACCTGGCGTGCACAGGTGCGCCGCGGGAATATCGAGGAGACATCGACCTCGTTTGCCTTTCTGTATCTCTATGAGCTGATTTGCGGCATTGGCGTAGATAATCCGCTCGATGGTTTTAACCTGATCAAGGCTTTTTGGGATGTCTATCGCGCCTTCGAGCCCGGCATCGACCGGTTTGCGCGCGTGTGGCTGCAGGATTACGCCGTGTTCCACGGACTCGACCCCAAGCTGCTTCGTGACTCTAAAACCGTCATGTTCGATAACGCCCTTATCGAGCTGCGACGCGCGGCACGAGACCTTGTACCAGCACCGACGCCGTCGGACCCGGCACCCAAGCGTCGCAAAACCTCCGAGCCCACGCTCCCCCTTCCGCCCGATGAGGTGCGCGAGGAGCGACTCATGGCCGCCATCAACGCCCTCTCCACGTACAACCTAAGTAACTCGCGGCTCGACCGCAGCCACCACCGCGATCTGCGCCACGTGGTATGCGCCGTGTATGTCCGCATGGCGCGCTACTATGACACGCACCGAAAGGCCGGCATCGTGGCGAGTTTATTTGGGGAGGAGACGGCCATGCCCTACACCATGTTTGCCTCGGCCGTATTCTTTGCGCCCGAGCGCCACGAGGACTGCGAATACCGCCTGGATCCTATCCATATCTACCGTTGCCAAAACGGCTTTTGGGAATGCATGCGCATCCATGGTAGTAGGCAAAAGAGCAGCAAGCTCGGTGAAATGATGCGCGCCTGCAACCAACGCCTGCGCCTGGCGCTGGACCCCGCCCACCCCCTTAAGGAAGAAAAGGTCCCCAAATATCTGGCCAAGATTATCGATGACGAGATTGTGGCATGGCTTTCGTGGGACGCCGCACACCAGCCCGTCAAGATCGATATCGATCTGAGTCAGCTGGGGCACATTCGGAGCGCCGCCGCGCAAACGCGCGAAGCGCTTTTGATCGACGAGGAACGCGAGGACGGCGCATCCGCAGAGGCCGAGGCAGCGGACTCAGGGCAACCGGAAGCCGAGCCCGTAACCGACGCGATTGTCGAACCGGTCGTGGCACCCATTCGGCAGGACTTGACCGACGAGCCGACCATATCCACCGAACAGTTTGGTGTCGTGGCACCGCTTCTCGCGCCGACGCCCGCGTTCGCAGCTGCTGCGCCCGCTGACGCCACAAACGAACTCGCGCCCGCCGCAGATGCCTTCCTTCGCGCACTGCTCGAGCAAAACGCAGCGCAAGCGACATCGGCAGTGGCGCACTCGGGACAGAGCGAGGACATGCTCGTCGATAGCATCAACGAGGCGCTCTTTGACCTGGTGGGTGACACCGTAATTGAATTTAGCGCGGCAGGGCCGCAGATTATCGAGGACTACAAAGCAGACGTGAGAGGATACCTAGACCATGAGTGATACCGCATCCGCAGCACCCCGCGTGCCCAAGCGCGTCGCTGCCGTCATTCTCAACTCGCTCAAGGGCGGCGTGGTCCCGCGCATCGGTCTTCCCTACATCACCGTAGGGCGCGAGGTCGAGATCCGCGCCCTGCTTACCGATCTGAGTCTCATCGCCGATGGCGGCGCAAGCTTCCGTTTTTTAGTCGGTCGCTACGGCGCCGGCAAGAGCTTTTTGCTCCAGACCATCCGCACGCACGCCATGGGCGAGGGATTCGTCGTCGCTGATGCCGACCTGTCGCCCGAGCGCCGTCTGCAGGGCGGTCAGGGACAGGGCCTTGCCACCTACCGCGAGCTCATCCGCAATATATCGACCAAGACGCGCCCCGAGGGCGGTGCGCTCAACCTTATTTTGGATCGCTGGGTCGCCTCGTGTGCCGACGTCGACGAGTCGGTCGTCAATGCCCAGCTGGCCCCGCTCGAGGAGATGGTCCACGGCTTCGACTTCGCCCGCATGCTCCGACGCTATCGCACGGCCGTATCCGAAGGCGACGAAGAGGCCATGAGCCGCGTGACCAAATGGATCCGCGGCGAATACCGCACCAAGAGCGAGGCTCGCGCTGAGCTGGGCTCCTCGACCATCATCAGCGATGACGACTGGTACGACTACGTCAAACTCATCGCGCGTTTTTTGGTTTGCAGCGGCTACAAAGGCATGCTGGTGCTCATCGACGAGCTCGTGAATCTGTATAAGATTCCCAACGCCATCACGCGCCAGTACAACTACGAGAAGATCCTGACCATGTACAACGACACGCTCCAGGGCAAGGCGCAGTACCTGGGCATGATCATGGGCGGCACGCCAACCTCCATCGAAGACCGCCGCCGCGGTGTGTTCTCCTACGAGGCCCTGCGCAGCCGACTCGCTCAAGGCCGCTTTGCACGCGAGGACCTTAAGGACATGCTCGCGCCCATCATCCGCCTGCAGCCACTCACCTACGAGGAGTTGCTGGTGCTGATCGAAAAACTCATGCAGATCCATGCCGGATACTTTGGCTGGACGCCCACGCTTACCGAGAATGACTTGGTGGACTTTCTCAAGATTGAGTTCGGCCGCGTGGGAGCCGATACACACCTGACGCCCCGTGAGGTCATTCGTGACTTTATCGAACTGCTCGATATCCTGTGTCAGAACCCCAATGCAAATGTGGCCGAGTTGCTGCAAAGCGTCGGCGGCGACGCGCTGGCGCCGGCAGCCGCAACAGGCGACACCGGCACCGCAGACGGCGACCGTAACTTCGCCGAATTCACCATCTAACCTGCCAAAAAGGGACAGGTTTATTTTGGTAGGTTCTATCTGGGCAAACGTTGAGACTGTAATGCAGCAAGCCGTTGCCAGCCGCGTTAAGAGATTCGTTTTTGAGAGGAGGCCCCGTGAACGCCTTTGACCGCTACGCCCCGTTTATCCAAGACTTCATCTACTCCCACGATTGGGAGAGCTTGCGCTCTATCCAGGTTGCGGCGGCAGATGCCATCTTTAACACGCAGGACAATGTGCTCCTGACGGCATCCACGGCTTCCGGCAAAACCGAGGCAGCCTTTTTTCCCATCCTGACCGAGTTTTGGGAGAGGCCGCCCGCAAGCGTGGGCGCCCTCTACATTGGCCCCCTCAAGGCGCTCATCAATGACCAATTCGTCCGCCTCAACGATCTGTGCGAAGAAGCCGATATCCCTGTCTGGCACTGGCATGGCGATGTCTCGCAGTCGCACAAGGCTAAGCTCATCAAAAAACCGAGCGGCATCTTGCAGATTACGCCCGAGTCGCTCGAGGCGCTCTTGATCCATAAGCACATGGCGATTCCGCGCATGTTCTGCGATCTGCGCTACGTCGTCATCGACGAGGTCCATTCGCTTATGCGCGGCGATCGAGGCGGGCAGACGCTCTGCCTTATTGAGCGCCTGTCGCGCATGGCCGGCGTACAACCCCGCCGCATTGGCCTTTCGGCTACCATCGGCGACCCCGAGCGCACGGGTGCCTTTCTCTCGCAGGGAACGGGACGCGACTGCGTTATCCCTCGTTTTGAGGAACCGCGCCGCGTGTGGCGTATCTCCATGGAGCACTTCTACAACTCGGGTCCCCAGGCGCAGCAGCGGGGATTCAAGAGCATGGGTCCTCAAGAGGCCGAAGTGCTTGCATGCGAGCGCATTGAGGCAGCGGCACCCGCGGCACTGCCCGTCAGCACCCAAGACATGCGCCATAGCGGACAACTCACACAGGAGGAACGCCGCCAACGTCGCGAGCAGGCACGGGGCAAGGCTGCCCCCAAGGACAGTCGCGCTTCCTCGGCCCCCGAGGGCGAAGTCGACATTCCCCGAGCACCCGAACAGGCATTACTCAACCCCACCGACACAGCACCAGACAACGCCGACCCCGGCATGGGCTATATCTTCGAACACACCCGCGGCCGCAAGTGCCTGGTCTTTGCCAACTCGCGTGAAGAGGCGGAGGCCGTATGCTCCATGCTGCGCAGCTACTGCGAAAGTCGACACGAGCCCGACCGTTTCCTCATCCATCACGGCAATCTTTCGGCATCGTTGCGTGAGACGGCAGAAGAGCTTATGCGCGACGAGGAACAGGCACAGACGACCGTTACCACCTCTACGCTGGAACTCGGCATCGATATCGGCCGTCTGGAGCGTGCGTTTCAGATCGATGCGCCGTTTACCGTCAGCTCCTTTTTGCAGCGAATGGGCCGCACGGGGCGCCGCGATCTTCCGCCCGAGATGTGGTTTGTCATGCGCGAGGAAGAGCCCGAGCCGCGCACGATGATGCCTGAAACGATACCTTGGAAACTCCTCCAGAGCATCGCGCTCGTACAACTCTATCGCGAGGAAAAGTGGGTCGAGCCGCCTGAGCTCGATCGACTCCCCTACAGTCTGCTCTATCACCAGACCATGTCGACCCTCGCCAGCACCGGAGAGCTCACGCCGGCGGAACTTGCCCAGCGCGTGCTCACGCTCAGCTATTTCCATCGCGTCTCGGCCGATGACTATCGCGTGCTGCTGCGTCACCTCATCAAGATCGACCACATCCAGGTCACCGAGGGCGATGGGCTCATCGTGGGCCTCGCGGGCGAGCGCATCATCAACAACTTTAAGTTCTACGCCGTGTTCCAGGAAAACGAGGAGTTCACCGTTCGCAGCGAGTCGGCCGAGTTGGGCACGATCGTCAACCCCCCTCCACCCGGTGAGCGCATCGCCATCGCCGGACACTGCTGGATTGTCGAGGAAGTGGACTGGAAGCGCCACACCGTCTTTGCCACGCAGGTCAAGGGCCGTGTGCCGGCATACTTTGGCGATTGCCCCGGAGACATCAATACACACGTACTCGAGCGCATGCGCAAGGCGCTCAACGAACATGCCACGTATCTGTATCTTATGGGTAACGCGCGGGCCCGTATGGCGCAGGCTCGCCATACGGCTGAGATTTCGGGTGCGGGAACTAGGCCGCTCATTAACCTGGGCGGCGACACCTGGACGCTCTTCCCCTGGTTGGGAAGCTACGCCTTTCTGGCGCTCGAGCGTATGCTTAAAATCAAATGCGCAGCTGAGCTGGGCCTTCGCGGACTCGACCCGTCACGCCCGTACTTTATGCAGTTTAAGATGAAGGCCGACGAGGAGACGTTCTTTGAGGTACTCGCCGCCGAGGCCGAGAAAGACTTCGATCCCATCGAGCTCGTCTATCCTGGCGAGGTGCCTTACTTTGACCGCTACGACGAGTTTGTTCCCGAAGAGCTCGTGCGCAAGGGCTTTGCCGAAGGCGTGCTCGACATAGAGGGCATGAAGCAGCGCGTCCTCAGCTGGCGCGACCACGCCTAAGACCAGTCTTTTTGGGACGGAGAGACTTACTTGTCGTGAAGGGCGGTGCCGAGGAAGTCGGCGTCGAAGGGCACGGCTTCGGCAAAGACATAGTCGCCGTCGCTGGCGATGAGCAGGTAGTTCTCCTCGCCGCCGAACTCCGCATCGCCACAGGGGACCACCCAGACATGGGCGAATACCTCGAGTGCCGTGGCAGCGCAGTCGCGCAGGAACGTCACATCGCTCCCCTCGTTTGTGCTTACGATATTGGCAACGTAGACGCCACCGACATTTAGGCTGCCCCGCACCAAACGCAACGCCTCAACCGTCGCCAGCTCGCGTACGGGCCCGGCACCGCCAAAGCAATCGCTCACGACCACGTCGTAGCGACGATGACCAACACTCGTCACGCCCAGATAAGAGCGAGCCTCAGCGGTTATCACCCGCAGGCGATCGCCCGCCGTGCACTCCAGCTCATCCAGGTAGAACCAGCGGCGCGCCAAGCGTGTTACCTCTCCGTCATACTCGATAACGTCCATGCGCAGGCCCTCGTGCAACATCAGCGCAAATTTGGGATAGGCAAACCCGCCGCCACCTAGCATAAGCATGCGGTCGATGCCGTGACCATAAGCGTCGCACATTGCATCCTCGGCCTCAAACACGTCGTCAAACGCACGATAGTACGCAAAGACGGGCTCTGCCCAACGCTCGCCAACGTAACTCGCGCTTTGGTAGACGCCGCCTTGCACCAGCACGCGAATCTCATCGCCGCTCTCAGCGTGCACGCGCTTCACACGCGCCAGCCCATTGCGGGTTCGCGCAACCTGCAGGCAGGCAGCTCGAACAGCGACAGCGGCCGCACCAAGCGCCGCAGCTCCCAGGGCAACGCCGGCAACGACGCCAGCAGAAACACTCGGCTTGTTCATCTAGAGCTCCTTTTGCAGATAGAGTCCATGGTCGTAAAAACCCAGATGGCGATAGTACTCGCGCGTACCGATCGCGCTGATCACGTTGATATGAGAATACCCCGCGTCCCGAGCAATATGGCATGCACGCTCCACCAGCAACCGCCCCAACCCATGGTGCTGGGCCGCCTGGCCTTGATCCCCCACGCGTGCCGCCATACCATACACGTGCACCTCGCGAATCATCGCTTCCTCCGGCCCCGTCGGCAACTCGTCCGCATGTGTGGCAACAAAAGTACGATCGGGCAGCGACAGGCGCAAAAAACCCGCGATCTTGCCCTGCGGCGTCACCCACTGCAAAAATCGCTCGTGCGTCACCGGCGTCTCGTACGCCACCTCCTCGTCAAGGGTCAGCTCATCCAAGTCGGCACCCGCCGTGCTGATCTCGCGATAGCGAATCTCGCGCACCGTCGCGCCTTCCCCACGAGCCGCCAAGCGGTTCTCGACGAGTTGACGCAGGTTGGGCTTCTTGTTGCCCACCATGATGTCATCGGAACTAAAATCGCGGATCATGCGGCTGATACGGCAGAACGACGGCGTCACCACGATGTCGTCGGCCAGCACGTCGAGCAGCTCTTCCTCGGTATAGGGGCGCCACTCGCCGCGCTCGTAACAGCCCACCAGACGCGAGCCCTCGATGAGTGCGCACGGGTAGACCTTGACCTCGTCGGGCATAAAGGCCCCCTCGGTCATAAAGCGCTCGTAGTCGCGCTTGTCCCCCTCGGGTGTGGCGCCCAGCAAGTTGAGCATAAAATGCGCATGGATCTTAAAGCCAAACAGGCGCGCGAGCGAAAACGCCCGCTCGATCTGCGCCACCGAAATGCGACGCTCGTTGATATCGAGTAGATGCTGGTCAAGGCTTTGGATGCCCATCTGTATCTTGGTGCAGCCCAGGCGGCGGATGAGCGTAAGCGCCTGCGGCGTTACGGCATCGGGACGCGTTTCGATAACGAGTCCCACCACGCGATGCTTCGCCGTCTCGTTGATGCGCTGCTGACGCTCGAGCTCCTCCATCGTTGCCGTCTGCCACTCGGTGACCTCGCCCCACGGCGTACCGGGGCCGTACAGACGACACACCGCGCGGTTATAGCCGCCCACGGCAACATCTACACGCTCCTGCTCGTCGGCAACGCCGGCAGCGAGCTTGGCCTCGTCTGTCGCAATGCCGGCAGCCCGATAGCGCTCGCGGCGCTCTGTTACCACCGGCGGCAGGGCATCGGCGGGAGCGTCATCGAGCAGGCGCCCCGCCTCGGCACGGCTGATGCCCGGACGCGCCAACATGGGGTTTGCCGCCACGCCCGCCACCGCATCATCATTGAGCGCACGGAAGAGCTCCGACATAAACCATGCCTGATACCCTTGCGAATAGTCGCTCCAGGTACCGCCGAGCACGATGAGCTCGATCTTGTCGGTCGCATGCCCCATCTGCGAAAGCGCCGTCAAACGGGCGCTCACCTGCAGATACGGATCGAAGCAGTTTTGCTCCGCACGGGCGCACGCCGGCTCGGCGTGCAGGTAGCTTTTGGGCATGCGCAGATCGTTGGGGCAAAACAGGCAATCGCCCGAGCATGGCCAGGGCTTGGTGATGACGGTAATGGTCGCCACGCCCGAGGCCGTTCGGCGCGGCTTCATACGCAGCACCTGCAGCAGTTGACGTTCCAGATCGGCGTCGACATTCCACCCAGCCCAACGAGCCGGTTCCTCACGTTTAACCCGCTGGTAAAACGGCAGCAGTCGGCGCTTGGCCAGGTCCCGTTTGTCGGCACCCTCGCGGCGCGCCTCGGCATGTATCAGTTTGACGAGGGTCTTGTCGTCCACGGTCTCGCCGCGACGCAGAGCCTCGAGTATGTTCAAAATAATCTGTTCCATGCCCCCATTGTAAAGGCAAAGGCGCCGGAGCCAGTCACGGCCCCGGCGCCTCCATCAAAGAGCATGCCTATATGCACCGACCTCCGAAAACCGCATGTCACTCCGGATCGAACGACATGTCGCCCGAACCGACCTTAAAACGATACGTGGCAGACTTATCACCGTTGTCGAATTCAAGATTCAATATGGTCTCGCCATCGTAGCCAAGCGGAAGGAAATCGCTCTCAAAGTCACCGCTGCCCACGGTGAGGCTCGCCTTAAAGCCCGTAGAGTTCGGAACCGTTACCTCCACATCGCCCGAGTCCACGCTTACGTTCATCGACTTCGCGGGGGCCTGGTAGAGCTCGAACGTCACATCACCCGAACCGACCTCAGCACTGAGCGCATCAGTCACGCTGCCTGTAAACTCTACATCTCCCGCACCCAGGAAAAGGTCAAAACCATCACAGATGACACCGGCAATCTGCAAATCACCCGAGCCCACGTGCGCGTTGATCCCCTTCAGATGTTCGGCAACACGGCGCGGCAGCTCAACCGTAACCGAGCGATCGATTGCCTTACCGTCATCACTTCCAAACTGGGAAACCTTAAGCGTCGAGTCCTCGACGGATGCGATGTTTTGCGCCGCGGCCTTGGAGGCATCCATACCCTTGGCAACGCGCCCCCGCTCGATAACGCGAGCCTTGTTGCCATCAACAACCTTGACGTCCACCGAACCCGCATTGATATCGAAATCGAGGTAGCGGAACATATCGGCATCAAAAGTCGTACTCGAAAGCTGCTGAGGCTGAGCGGAATAGCCGCCGCCATCGTTCATAAAATCGTCATCGTCAACCACATCGTCCCTACCGGACAGGCCGGATACAACATCGTCGAGATCCCACGGGCCATCAAAATGAATCAATGTCCGCGAAACGCCAAATACAAGCCCAACAATGAGCACGAACGCTCCGATGCCAACGCTCAAGCGTACCTTGGATTCATGCGAAAGCTTCATCATTCATCACCCTCTTTGGCGATCGGGCCAGCGGTAGTCGCGGTAGCCACGCCAGCATCAACCGCAGCGGAAGCATCCTGCACCTGAGTCCTAGCCGTCACCGGTGCCGAACCAACCTGAATATCCCCGCGCGCCCAATCACCATCGAGTGCACGCGCCACCCAGTGATAGATGGGAATCGTAAAGAAGATCAGCGCGGCAAAGGGGCCGGCACCAAACGGGAACATCAGCAAAAAGAACAGCAGCCAACACACAGCCCAATACGGGAACGACTGGAACGGGCCCTTCACCGGAGTCGAGCCAACCGCACCGCCACTCGTCGCCTGCGCCGTAGCGGCATTGGCGGCCTGTGCACTCCAGCTTGCCGCTTGCGCCGCCTTGGCCGCAGCATCACTCGCCTGCGTTGCCGCCTCGGTAGCGCGTGCCGCCGCCTCGTGGGTACGGGCACGCTCCGCCGCCTCGGCCTCGCGCTGACGGGCGCGGTCCTCGTTCTCAAACTCGATATCGTCCTCGATCTCATCGCTCGGATTGAGCAGCTCATCCAGACTCACACCATAGAGCTTGGCGAGCGAAATCAGGTTCTCGGTATCGGGCGAGCTCTCCGCGCGTTCCCATTTACTGACCGCTTGGCGTGACAGTCCCAGCTTTCGCGCCAATCCTTCTTGGCTAAAGCCCTTGCTGCGGCGAAGGTCGGCGAGCCGCTGAGCAGTTTCTACATTCATGGTTCCTCCTATGCGATGCCAGCCGTGCCGCCGGACCGTTTTTGTTCTTAAGGCGCCTTGCACAGTTAAAAATCTATCCGCCACCGCCAAAATCATGCCACCTATTCTAGTGAGATTTTTGACAACCGGCGGTTGCGGGCACATATGAGCTGCGGAAATGTGTCCAAACAAAGCAATGACCCACAGCTCGGTTGTCCCCGTTGCGGCGTTAACGGTAGTATGGTCGTACTGTTTATTCCGCACCGCCATCGGAGGGAGTTCCGCGCCGTGAACCGCGATTTCGCATCATCGCTCATCCAGCTCAACAATACGTTCTATCGCGAGCACTCCGCTTCCTTTTCCGATACGCGCCAAGCCCCGTGGCCCGGCTGGGTGCGCACCATGGACATCGCGCTCGAGCAGCTCGATGTGGCCACGATCGAGCATCCCGTCCGCGTCTTCGACCTTGCCTGCGGCAACATGCGATTCGAGAACTTTGCCGCCGGCGGGGCACTTGCCGCCAAGGGCGTCGACGGCGCAAACCCCTCGGCAGATGCCAGCTGCCCGTTTGAGTTCTATGGTGTCGACTCGTGCCAGGATTTGGCTATCGATGCGCACGGTCACGCCCTGCGCATTCCCAACCTGCACTTCCAGGAACTCGATGTGCTCGACGCCCTCATGAAGCTCAACCCCGCCAAGACACCCGACGTGCTTTTCGACGCCCCGCTCGCCGACATCTCGGTCTGCTTTGGATTTATGCACCACGTGCCGTCGTGCGAGTACCGCGTACGCGTGCTCGACGCCCTGGTGCGCCAGACGCGCCCAGGCGGCATCATCGCCATCAGCTTTTGGGAGTTTATGAACGACGGGCGCATGGCGCGCAAGGCCGTTCGTGCCGAGGCCCGCGCCGAGCTCGCCCCGCCGTTTGAGGGTTACGATTCCGCGCAGTTTGAAGCCGGTGACCACCTCATTGGCTGGCAAAACGACCGCCACGCCTACCGCTATTGTCATCACTTTGACGATCAGCAGATCACCGACCTGGTGCGCGGCGTCCGTACGTTCTACAAGAGCGGCGAGGTCCCCGTGCGCGAGCTCGAGCGTTTCCATGCCGACGGTCGCAGCGGCGATCTCAACCGCTATGTGATCCTCAAGCGCCTGTAGGCATCGGCGACTCGCCGCCGAGCCGCATCGCATCTTTCGGGCAAGCTATGCCCGCCCTTTTTCAATCCATTGACGGAACGTGCAGCCATACGTTCCATACTTATGACCAAGGAGCCTCATGAGAGTCGTCCACGTTCGCACGCCTAAGAACTTTGTGCTCGAGGAGCGCTTGGAGCGCTACGCCGATGCGATTGAGACGAACCCCGAGGCCTATGTCGGAGATTGGCGCGCGGCTTGCGCGCCAGTTGGCAGCAAGCCTTTCGAACACCTGCACCTGGATCTTGGCTGCGGCAAGGGAACCTACCTTGTAGAGCGCGCGGTCAACGAGCCAAACACGCTCTTTATCGGTATGGACCAGGAGCCCATCTGCATCGCCTATGCCGCGCAGAAAATCTGCGAGCAGGAACTATCAAACGCACTCGTCCTGCCCCGAGGCGCTGCATCGCTGCCGCAGTTGTTTGCCCCAGGCGAGCTCGATGCCATCACCATCAACTTTCCCACGCCGCAGCCCAAGGCCAAGTACGCCAAAAAACGACTCGTCCATGTCGACCATCTGATACTCTATCGCCCGCTCTTTGCAGCTGGCGCCACCGTAACGCTGCGCACCGACAGCAAGCCATTGCGCGACTACGCCTTGGGGCAGTTTGCCGCGGCCGGCTACGATACACTTTGGGTAAGTAACGACGTTCGCCGCGACCATCCCGAGCATCCCGAGACCGAATACGAATGCCGCACGCGCGAGATGGGTGCCGTCGTCTATGGCATCTGTGCCACGCCCGGTGCGCTGTCAACCGACGAACAGCTCGCGGCGGGCCGCGTGCAGGAACAAAGTCTTGCCTGCTACCTACCCAATAACCTCGATGAGCTCACCTATGTACCTCTGGGCATGGAAGAGGCCGTCGAGAACTTTAGAAACCGCGCCCGCAAAGGCAAAAAGCGCCTTCCGCAGGAGTCATAGGGGCTTTTGTCGGTCGCTACGCCAGCGAGCAAGCACAAATAGGCACCGATGAACGACCCTCAAACCTAAGTGAGTAGACTTTTTAGCAATAGCTAAGCACAACCCGCATAGGAAGAAATAAAACCGCAGGTAGAGCCCTTGCGCAAAAGTCATGTGCTCGCGATATTGCAAAAAGTCTACTCACTTAGCTGACAACTGCACCAAACGGCTGAGCAGAACGCCCATTTCCTGCATTTTCTTTCGCGCTGGCGCCCCGCACCGCCGCTACGCCATAATGGATGGCGGACAAACGGCGAGAGAAAGTACCCCCACATGGCACAGACCACGATAGATACCGCCGCCAGCACCGTCTCTGGCGCCGGCGCCGCCAGCTCATTCTCGGGCGGCACGGGAACCGAAGCCGAATTCGGCTCACTCGGCGCGCTCTCCCCCACCTGGTGGGAGCCCGAGGACGGCAGCGAGCCCGAACCGTGGCTCACGCCCGACCAGGCCTTCGAGCGCTTCTTTGAATGGACGAGCAATCGCGGTATTGAGCTGTGGGACCACCAAGAAGAGGCCCTCATGGATCTAGCCGCCGGCGATCACGTCATTCTGGGCACGCCGACCGGCTCGGGCAAGTCGCTTGTCGCGCTAGGTATGCTCTTTATGGGCATGGCGCAGGGCAAGCGCTGCTACTATACGGCTCCTATCAAGGCCCTGGTCAGCGAGAAGTTTTTCGACTTGGTGCAGGTGCTCGGCCGCGATAACGTCGGTATGATCACCGGCGACACGCATATCAACACCAAGGCGCCCGTCATCTGCTGCACGGCAGAGATCCTTGCCAACGACGCACTGCGCGAGGGCGAAGATGCCGATGTTGGCTGCGTCGCCATGGACGAGTTCCACTACTTTGCCGACCCTGATCGCGGTTGGGCCTGGCAGGTGCCGCTGCTCACCCTGCCTCACACGCAATTCATGCTCATGAGCGCCACGCTCGGCGATGTCACCGCGATTGCCGCCTCGCTCGAGGAACACACCGGCGCTACCTGCGACTTGGTCGTCGATGCCCCACGCCCTGTGCCGCTGAGCTACGGCTATGTGACGACCTCGCTCGAGGGCACCGTCGAGCTCGCGATGCGCCGCGGCGAGGCCCCGCTCTACATCGTGCACTTTAGCCAGGATGCCGCCCTTGCGTCGGCACAGTCGCTCGCCAATTTTGGCATCGCCAGCAAGGAGCAGCGCGAAGCCATCAAAGAAGCGGCAAAGGGAACGAGCTTCTCGACGGCCTTCGGCAAGATCCTCAAGCGTTTGCTCGGCTGCGGCGTCGGCGTGCACCACGCCGGTATGCTGCCGCGCTATCGCCTGCTGGTCGAGCGCCTGGCGCAGCAGGGCCTACTGCCCGTCATTTGCGGCACCGACACACTCGGCGTCGGCATCAACGTGCCCATCCACACCGTGGTCCTCACCGCGCTCACCAAGTTCGACGGCTACAAGATGCGTCGCCTGCGCGCCCGCGAGTTCCATCAGATTGCCGGTCGCGCCGGCCGCTCGGGCTTCGATACCGAGGGCATGGTGATTGCCGAGGCACCCGAGCACGAGATCGAGAACGCCAAGCTCATGGCCAAGGCGGGCGACGACCCCAAAAAACTCCGCAAGATTAAAAAGAAGAAGGCCCCCGAGGGCTTTGTCACCTGGAACAAGCAGACCTTTGAGCGCCTGATCGAGACGCAGCCCGAAACGCTCAAGCCGCGCCTGCGCATCACACACTCCATGGTGATTAGCGTGGTCGAGCAGGGCGGCGATGCCCGAGCCCGCGTACACGACCTCATCGAGACGAGTCTGCAGACCCCTGAGGAAAAGGCAAAGCTCGAGGTTCGTGCCGACGAGATCTTCGCCACGCTCATCGATTCCGGCGTCGTCGTTCGCACCGAAGTGCCGCCCGCACCCGACGCTCCGGCTGACGCCGCGCCGGACATCGACTACGCGCTGACGGTCGACCTGCCCGAGGACTTTGCGCTCGACCAGCCGCTCTCGCCGTTTTTGCTTGCCGCGCTGGAGTTGCTCGATCCCGAGAGCGAGACCTATACCATGGACCTCATCTCGATGGTCGAGGCAACGCTCGAGGATCCCAAGCAGGTGCTGCGCGCACAGGAGCGCGCCGCGCGCGATCGCGCTATGGCCGAAATGAAGGCCGACGGCGTCGACTATGAGGAGCGTCTGGAGCGTATTCAGGACGTCACGTACGAAAAGCCGCTCGAGGATTTGCTCGACGCCGCCTTTGACAAGTACTGCCAGGAAGTACCCTGGGCCAACGACTACCAGCTCTCGCCCAAGAGCGTCCTGCGCGACATGCTGGAGAGCGCGAGCGACTTTAAGGGTTACATTCAAAAGCTGGGCATCGCGCGTTCCGAGGGCATCCTCTTGCGCTACCTCGCCGAAGTCTACCGTTCGCTCGACCGCACCGTGCCCATTGAGAAGCGCGACGAGCGCCTGCGCGACATCATCTCGTGGCTGGGCTTTGTGGTGCGCTCGGTGGACTCGAGCCTGGTGGACGAGTGGGAGAACGCCGGCAACCCGGCAGCCCTCGATGCCGCGCCGCCGCAGGGCATCGACGAGGTCGTGGCGGACCGTCGCGGCTGCACGCTGTTGGTGCGCAACGCGCTCTTCCGCCGCGTGACCCTTGCCGCCCGCGAGCATGTGCGCGACCTGGGCGAACTCGACGACGACTGGGGCATGAGCGAGATCCGCTGGCAAAAGGCCCTCGATGCCTACCATGAGCAGCACGAGGAGATCCTCACCGACGGAGATGCCCGCAGCGCCGCGATGTTTTCCATCGACGAGTCCGACGAGAAGACCACGCACGTATGGCACGTGCACCAGATCTTTGCCGACGAGGATGGCGACCACGACTTTGGCATCATGGGCGATGTCGATCTGGACGCCACGCAAGACGGCGGCGAGGTCATCTTCAAAAACTACCGCGTCGGCTTTATCGAGGACCTGCTCGAGGACTAGCCGAACATACTGGAGCGAAACAAGCGGGGCCGTTGGCAATATCGCCAGCGGCCCCGCTTTTGCACTATCTGCTATGCCTTACTCGGCATCCTCGACCTCATATGAATCCGCCTCGGCGGGCTCATCGTTTGTCTCCGTCGCAGCCCCGCGCGCCTCGTCAAACGCCGCCTTCATGGTCTTGTTGCCCCATGTGAGCTTGCGAATGGTAAGATCGTCGGCTTTCTTGTTGGCAAGGCGCAGATTGTTCTCGGAGGACAGCAACGCCTCCTTGGTTTTCTGCAGATGGCTAATCGTCTTGTCGATCTCATCGATTGCCGTTTGGAACTTGCGACTCGCGATCTCGCAGTTGCGGCCGAAATCGTTCTTGAACTTTTCCATCTTGGCTTCGAAGTTCGTGACGTCGATATTCTGCTGCTTGTACTCCGCCAGCTCCTGCTTATAGCGCAGCGAACCCATGGCGGCGTTGCGAAGAAGTGTAATCATGGGAACGAAAAACTGTGGGCGAATCACGTACATCTTCTCGTAGCGATAGCTCACGTCCACGATCCCCGCGTTATAGAGCTCGCTCTCGGGCTCGAGTAGCGTGCAGAGCACCGCGTACTCACAGCCTTTCTGGCGACGATCGTGATCGAGCTTCTTAAAGAAGTCCTCGTTTTTGTGCTTGGTCGCAGTCTCGTCGTTCTCGTTTTTCATCTCGAACATAATCGAAATGACCTCGTTGCCGCTCGCGTCGCACTCGCGGAAGATAAAGTCGCCCTTGGTACCCTCGGACGCATCGTTGTCTTTCTCGAAGTACGCGTTAGGAAACGCCGTCATGCGCAGACGGTTAAACTCGGTCTCGCAGTGCTGCTCGAGCGACTCGCCCACCATCTTGGTGGACAGGCGGACCTTCATGTCCTTAAGGCGCTCAATCTCTTCATCCTTGTAGCGAATCAGGTCATCGCTCGCGCGCTTGGCCTGCGCAAGCTCGAGCTCGTGTGCCGCCTTGGCCTGTTCCTCGCGAGAATCGCGCACCGCCAGCTCGCTCGTCAGCTTGGCACGTGCCTCATCGCGCTCTCGCTCCACCGCGGCGACCGCCTCCGACAGGTTCATTTTTGCCATCAGTTCCTGCTCGCGCAACTGGGCACGCAGACCCTCGGCCTCTTGCTCAGATTGTGCCTTTGCGGCGGAAAACTTCTCCTGTACCGTCGCGCGGTAGTCAGCAAGCGCGCGCTCAGCTTCACCGCGAGCAGCATCGAGCTCGCGCTGCGACTCTGCCGCGGCAGCGGCAAGCGCCATCTCCTGGGCCTTGTCCGCCGCGGCAAGCTTGGCCTGCAACTCGGCAATCTGGGCATCTCGTGCAGCTACATCGTTTTGAGCAGCATTGCGCGCCGCCGACTCGGCAAGCTTGGCTTCGTCATCCTTGCGCCCCAGCTGCGCACGCAAGTTGTCGATTTCGCGCTGGAGCTCGGCGTTCTCCTTTTGAGCGTCGGCACGGGCCTCAACCGCCGCGCGCTGGCTTGCGCTCTCGCGCTCCGCGGCAGCGCCCTCGAGTTTGGCGTGCAGCTCGGCAAGCTCCGCATCGCGCTTGGCGAGTTCTTGCGCCAGCTGCTGGGCTGCAGCGTTCTTCTGCTCGACAAGCTGAGCGTCGCGCTGAGACTCCGCCTTTTGCAAAGCAGCCGTCGAGCGCGAGCGCTCAAGCTCCAGCGCCTGCTCGCCCTCGCGCTGAACAGCCTTCACGCGCTCGTCCAGGTCGCGCGAGAACTCGGCGTCGCGCACCTGCTTGACGATATCCGCATAACCGGACGCATCGACCTTAAAAACTTCACCGCAATGCGGGCACTTGATCTCGTTCATGGCAGCTCCTCGATGGACGCAAATTTCAACCGCCTACACTCTACCGCGCCGCACGGACAAAAAAGGCGCCGCTGCCATAATGGCAGCGGCGCCAGAACCACCATAAAGGTGCCTGTCCCCTTTGCGGTGGTTTGTGTGGTGGTTCGAGAATTACAGCCCAAAGAAGTCAAGGATTTGATCACGGCTTACGGGCTTGTAATCGTTGGCATCGATGACCTTGCGGTTCCTCTCCTCGACCGAATCAAA
>JAHYYL010000028.1 GCA_019424965.1 Collinsella sp. | reverse complement strand
ATAGGGCGCTCGCGATCGCGGTTGCGCGCGTTGGTGCGGTCTCCCCTGCTGTGGATATGCCCGTGCAGCATGATGGCGCCGCGCGCCTTGCCATTCCAGCTGAGCATGGGGTAATGGCTCATAACTAGACGATGGCCCTTGGCATAGCCGGGAGCAATCTCCAGGTAATCGCATACCTCATCCCAAATCTGCGGTACGTCGGGATCTTCCCAATCACCGTCATGGTTGCCACGGATGAGCGTCACATTCTGGCATTCGATGCGCTCGCGCAGGCGCACCGCCTCCGCCAGGGGCAAACGATAGGTAAAGTCTCCCAAGATATAGAGACGGTCGTCCGCCGCCACGCACTCATTGATGGCATCGATGACCTTGCGGTTCATCTCCTCGA
The DNA here is from genome assembly GCA_019424965.1 of Collinsella sp. Lineage (GTDB taxonomy): Bacteria > Actinomycetota > Coriobacteriia > Coriobacteriales > Coriobacteriaceae > Collinsella. Next base: position 4,147 of record JAHYYL010000028.1, on the reverse strand, counting down.
CCGAATCAAACGGCCGATCCATATCGTGCAAGATATTCGTATCGCCCAGGTGCAGGTCGGCGGTAAACCACATCATCGTCTCTGTCCTCATTTCGCAACGTGTTCAACTCGTGCTAAGTATACAGACGCAGCGATGCAGCGGTTATCCAAAGAGCCCGCCGAACAGTCCGCGGCGGCGCTTGTCCTTTTTATTCGAACCTTTATCCTGGGTGTTCTTATCCTTTTGCTTTTTGCGATCCTGCTCCAGCTCATCGTCATCGAGCAGCATATCCCACTCAAACGGGTCGTCCGTCAGATCGAACAGGTCATCGTCATCAAACATGACCGCCTCCATTGCCGATTAGCGAGCATCCACCACATAGAGACCAACGCGCACCTGATGCCACGGGCTGCGCTCGGGAGCAACCTGTTGCACGCGAGCCTCAAATACGTCCTCGTGGCCGTAATACATCATCAAGGACAGCGGGCCGACCTCGTTTCCCGGAACATACCCAAGCTTGGTGTTGCCGTAGTAGATCGCAACCGCCTCGGGATCATGGGGGTTATCGCGCTCGGCACACAGCGTCAGTTTATCGCCCACTTTAAGATCGCCCAAGACCAAGGCGCCATCGGCATACTGAAATCCTGCAATATGAAACGACAAAAGAACACGTGAAGGCTCGTACATGGCAACTCCTCTAACGGCTGGATAAACCAGCGTTTAACCTTACAGAGAAGTCTACGAACTCGCGCGGACACAAATTCGCCCCACCCGCGCTTTTTCGACCGTTTGTCGCTACGCCATCTGATTCTAATGCACAAACATGCGCACGAACTTGTGCTTCCAGCTTGCATAAGGGGCATAGCGGAATGGCACGTCCAGCCATGTTGCCTTGTTCACGATGCTCTTCTTGTGGCTAAACGTATCGAAGCTCTCGCGGCCATGGTACTGGCCCATACCGCTCGCGCCCATGCCGCCGAAGCCCATATGGCTCGTAGCGCAGCCGCCACCAAAGGGCACGTAGCGCACAAAGCGCTCCTGAACTGCGCGATCCTGGCTAAAGATATACAGGGCCAGCGGCGTCGGACGATCTGCAATAAACGCCTCGGCCTCATCCAGGCTCTCAAACGTCAGCACCGGCAAGATGGGACCGAAAATCTCTTCCTGCATCACGGCGTCCTCAGGTGCCACGCCGTCTAGGATCGTCGGCTCAATCTTGAGCGACGACTCGCGCGCCGTGCCTCCCAGCACAACCTTGTCGGGGTCGATCAGCCCGCGTACGCGCGCGAAATGCTTGGCGTTGACAATATGACCGTAGTCCTCGTTGTCGAGCGGGTGCTCGCCAAACATGCGACGGGCCTCCTCCTTGATGAGTCCCAGCAGCTCGTCGTGCACGCGCGTATCGACCAGCAGGTAGTCAGGCGCCACGCAGGTCTGCCCTACGTTGAGCCATTTACCAAAGGCGATACGCCGTGCCGCGACCTTCAAGTTTGCCGTCGCATCAACGATGCAGGGGCTCTTGCCGCCCAGCTCAAGCGTCACGGGCGTGAGGTTTTTGCTCGCGCGCTCCATGACGAGCTTGCCGACCGGAACGCTACCGGTAAAGAAGATCTTGTCCCAGCACTCGTCGAGCAGCGCTTCGTTTTCGGCGCGGCCGCCCTCGACAACCGTCACCAGACGCGGATCAAACGCCTCTTCACAGATCCGCTTGAGCACCGCGCTTGATGCCGGAGCATAGGCGCTCGGCTTGATGACCACGGTATTGCCCGCGGCAAGGGCGCCGGCAAGCGGCTCGAGCGTTAGCAAAAACGGGTAGTTCCAGGGCGCCATAATGAGCGTGACGCCATAGGGCACGGCTTGCGTTTTGCACACACTCACGGCGTTGGCGAGGTCACACGGACGCAGGCGCGGACGACTCCATCGAGCCACATGCGCAATCTGATGACGAATCTCGGAAAGCGAGGTGCCGGTCTCACACATATAGGCCTCGTCATGCGACTTTCCCAAATCGGTCTTGAGCGCATGGGCAATATCGGGTTCGTGCGCCCGCACTGCGTCGCGCAAGCTCACGAGCGCGCGACGGCGAGCGTTAACGTCAAACGTGGCGTGCGTCTTAAAGTAGGCGCGCTGATCGCCGACGATGCGCGCAATTTCCTCGGTGTTCATGGGCCCTCCTAATTCTCGTCTTCAAACATACCACCCGCAACGACCTCGTACATATGCTCGAGCTCCAGACGGTCCATTAGAAGCGGAACGGGGTATAGCGGATTGGCCTCGGCATCGGCATGGGCCGCCATTTGCGGAATATCGGAGCGGCGAATGCCCGTCACATATTTGGGAATGCCCAAGGCGGCATTCATGCGGTCGACCCAATCGATAAAGGCCTCGGCCGCAAGACTGTCCTGCGCGGTAGCCGGCGCAATGCCCGCCATGCGAGCAAGATCGGCAAGCTTGGGGGCGGCGGCGTCACCATAAGCGCGAAGCATGTGCGGCAGGATAATCGCGTTGGCCAAACCGTGCGGAATTCCGTATCGGCCGCCCAGACTGTGCGCGATGGCGTGAACGTATCCCACATAGGAGCGGGTAAACGCAACGCCCGCCTTATACGCCGCCGAAAGCATATTGCGACGCGCACGCATGTCGTCGCCATGCTCATAGGCCTCGAGCAAATTGTCGTGGATGAGCTGCACCGCCTGGCGCGCCATCTTGCGCGTGTAGGGCGTGGTGCTACGGCCGATAAAGGCCTCGACGGCATGCGTCAGGGCATCCATACCCGTCTGCCCCGTAATGGAGGCGGGCAGGCCACGTGTAAACTCGGGGTCGTGCACCGCAAAGCGCGGAATAAGCACAAAGTCGTTAATGGGGTACTTGTAGTGCGTCTCGTCATCGGTGATAACCGCCGCGAGCGTGACTTCGCTTCCCGTACCGGCGGTAGTGGGAACCGCAATAAGCAGCGGCAGGAGACGGTGGACGCGCAACAGGCCACGCATCTTGTTGATGGGCTTATTTGGCTGTGCGATGCGTGCGCCCACGCCCTTGGCGCAGTCCATGGCCGAACCGCCGCCAAAGCCGATAATGGCCTGGCAGGCGCTCTCGCGATACAGGGACGCCGCTTCCTCCACGTTTGAGACCGTGGGGTTCGCACGCGTTTCGGCATAGACCGTAACGCCAATCCCCTGAGCCGTAAGCGCACGCTCGAGTGATGCCGTGAGCCCCAAACGTGCAATACCAGGGTCTGTCACGATAAGGACCTTCTGGATCGAGCGCTTTTGAAGCACTGCGGGCACATCCTCGGCATGCTCCAAAATGCGCGGCTCGGTATAGGGCAGAATCGGCAACGCGATGCGAAAAACCGTCTGATATGTTCGGCACCAGGCACGACGGGCTAGATGCATAAAGGAAACTCCTTCATTTGTTGATAGGTCAACATTTGCTCGACCGATTGTACTCATCGGAGGTCGCACGAGGTCTAGCAATCGTTAATCAATCAACATCTTCACATGCCCAAAATTGTTTTATTAAAAATCATTCCTAATAGGCTTCACATTCGGTCGCATTTATGGATAATAGAACTCGTCAAGACGCACGTCCGGAGAGGGCCCTTACGGGACCGGACGAGCGCACCATCGCCATCGATCGAAAGGATCGAATTATGAAGTTTGTTTGCCCCGTTTGCGGTTATGTGGAAGAGTTCGACGGCGACCAGCTGCCCGAGGATTTCAAGTGCCCCCAGTGCGGCGTTCCCGGTTCTCGCTTCCTGAAGCAGGAGGAGGGCCAGCTCGAGTGGGCTGCCGAGCACGTCGTGGGCGTTGCCAAGATGGAGGGCGTCTCCGAGGACATCATTGCTGACCTGCGCGCCAACTTTGAGGGCGAGTGCTCCGAGGTCGGTATGTACTTGGCCATGGCTCGCGTCGCCCATCGCGAGGGCTATCCCGAGATCGGCCTGTACTGGGAGAAGGCTGCCCACGAGGAGGCCGAGCATGCCGCCAAGTTCGCTGAGCTCCTGGGCGAGGTCGTGACCGACTCCACCAAGAAGAACCTCGAGATGCGCGTTGAGGCCGAAAACGGCGCCACCGCTGGCAAGACCGATCTCGCTAAGCGCGCCAAGGCCGCTGGCCTCGATGCCATCCACGACACCGTGCACGAAATGGCTCGCGACGAGGCCCG
>JAHYYL010000027.1 GCA_019424965.1 Collinsella sp. | reverse complement strand
GAAGAAGCCCAGGATCGTGGTGTCGACGCCGTAGTGGTCGAGCGTAAACGAAACGTTGAGACCCTTGCCGTTGGGGGTGTAGACAGCGTTACGGGTGCGGGTAACGGTGTTGGCGGACAGGCCATCGCAGGAGATGTTGTAGTCAATAGCGGGATTTGCAGTAAGCGTGTAAATCATGAATGTTCCTTTCACGAAGCAACGTGTTAATGAAAGTATATTCCACGCTTCGGCAAAAGGCTACAACAACTCGGTGAACGGTGTGGAACGCGTGAAGCGCGGCTCCGAGGTTCGAGTGGGACAAAAAAACGGCGCCCCGGTCGAAACCGGGACGCCGTATGCGCACGAGTTTGTCGCGTTTCGCTTACTTGCGATCGAGCTTGCGGACAGCAACGCGCTTGCTGTACTCGTCGACGTGACCAAAGTCGCCGATGCCGACGGACTCAGCAACGTTGGCGCCGGTGGCCATAGCGAGCTTCATGGCCTCCTCGACGTTGTCGCGATCCCTGTACCACTTGTGCAGGAACGCAGCGAGGGTGCAGTCGCCGGCGCAGACGGAAGAGACAAGCTTGATGTTGAACTCACGCTTGGCATACCAGATGTCCTCGCCGTTGGAGAAGTAAGCGTCACCGCGGCTACCACGGGTGAGCAGCACGTTCTGGACGCCGGCCTCGTGAGCCAGCTTCATGGCAACGCGGACCTCGTCGTCGGTGTCGACCGGCACGCCGAAGATAGCCTTCATCTCGTGATGGTTCGGCTTAATGAGCAGCGGCTTCTTGTGAGCGAGCTCCTTGAGCTTGTCGGAGGACAGGTCCAGGACGACGTCGGCGCCGCGGGCCTGAGCGTGCTCCATGACCTGAGCCAGGAAGTCAGGCGTAGCTTTGGGAGGCACGGAACCGGAGACGATCAGGCACTCAAGGTCGCCCGCGGTGTCCAGGATGTTGTAGAGCTCCTCCTGGTGCTGCGGCGTGATCGGAGCACCGGGGTTGAGGATGCCGTACTCGTGCTGGCCATCGTTGACGTAGGTGTTAATGCGCGTGATACCGTCGGTCCAGACCGGGCGGCAAAGGCAACCCAGGTTCATGACCTCCTCGACGATGAACTTGCCCGTGAAGCCGGCGAAGAAACCGAGCGCGACGGTGTCGACGCCCATCTTCTTAAAGGCGAAGGACACGTCGAGGCCCTTGCCGTTAGCCGTGTAGCTGGCCGAGCCGGTGCGGACGTTCTCGTCGGGCTCGAGCGGAGAGCTCGAAACCGTCATGTCGACAGCCGGGTTAGCGGTTAGCGTGTAGAACATTTACAGTACCCCCTGTATATGTGAGGGCCGCGTGGCCGGCCCATTCCAACCACGCGGTTACCTCTGATACCAAATTAGCGAGCTGCGGACTCGAGCAGTGCCTTGACCTCGGCAGCGGTGTTGCAGGCGAGCGCCTTCTCGGCAAGCTCGTCGCACTCGGCCTTGGTCCACTGGCTGATGGTCTTGCGGGCGCGCAGGATGGACGGAGCGCTCATCGAGAACTCCTCCAGGCCCCAGCTGATCAGCAGCGGCTCGAGCAACGGATCGGCAGCGGCCTCGCCGCACATACCGACCATGATGCCGGCCTTCACGCCGCTCTCGATGATGTTCTTGAGCGAGCGGAGCACGGCGGGATAGTAAACCTGGTACAGGTTGGAGATGGTGTCGTTGCCACGGTCGGCGCACATGGTGTAGCCGATCAGGTCGTTGGTGCCGATGGAGAAGAAGTCGGCGACCTCGGCCAGGCGGTCAGCGAGCAGCGAGGCGGCAGGCGTCTCGACCATGATGCCGACCTCGATGTTCTCGTTGAACTTGCGACCCTCTTCGGTCAGCTCGGTCTTGCACTGCTCGACGAGCTCCTTGACAGCCAAGACCTCCTCGACGCAGGTGACGAGCGGGATCATGATCTTGACGTCACCAAAGGCGCTGGCGCGCAACAGGGCGCGGAGCTGGACCTTGTACTGATCGGGATTGGCCAGGCAGTAACGCACGGCACGGAAGCCCATGAAGGGGTTCTCTTCCTTGACCATGTGCAGGTACGGAATCTCCTTGTCGCCACCCACATCGAGCGTGCGGATGATGACCGGAGCGCCCTTGAGCGCGCTGGCGACCTTACGGTAGGCGTTGAACTGCTCCTCCTCGGAAGGAAGCTCAGCAGAGTCCATGAACAGGAACTCGGAACGGAACAGGCCAATAGCCTCGGCATCGTGATCGAGCGCGTTGGGCACGTCATCGGGGTTGCCGATGTTGCAGGCAATGATCTTCTTGATACCGTCGGCAGTCACGGACGGCTTGCCGCGGAAGGCCTCGAGAGCCGCCTTCTCGGCAGCGAAAGCCTCGGCCTTGGCAGTGTAGGCGGCGAGCGTCTCCTCATCGGGATCGGCCTCGACGATACCCTTGCCACCGTCAACGACAACGGTCATGCCGTTGCGCAGTGCGGTGCAGCTGTTGGAAACCGAAAGGACAGCCGGGATCTCGAGGGCGCGCGCAATGATTGCGGAGTGCGACGTGCGGCCACCAGTCTCGGTGACGATACCGGCAACGTGGGCCTTATCGATCGTGGCGGTCATGGACGGCGTGAGGTCGTGCACGACAACGACGGTGTTCTCGGGCAGGACGGAAAGGTCGACGACCTCCTTGCCCAGCAGCTCGGCCAGAATACCGGTGCGGATGTCGGCGATGTCGGCCGCGCGCAGACGGAACATCTCATCGTCCATGGACAGGAACATGTTCTCGAACATGGTCGAGGTGTCCATGAGCGCCTGCTCGGCGCAGGTGCCGCCGTCAATGGCGGCGTTGATGGCGTCGGTCATGCCCGGATCCTGAGCCAGGACAATGTGTCCGCTCATGATCTCGGCCTCGGCCTCGCCCACCGTCTCCTTCATGTGGTCGGCCTGAGCCTGAGTCTTCTCGCAGAAGACCGAAAGAGCGGTCTGATAGCGCTCCTTCTCTGCTGCCGAATCAGCAACCTCGTGCGGCTCAAACGTCAAGTCGGGATCGACGGCGACCATGACGGTGCCGATACCGATGCCCTCGGAAGCGTTGACTCCCTGATACATTCCCATTCCTCTCTCCGTGTCATGTGATAAAGCGTTTTGCCATATCCATGACAAAAGAGCGCAGCTACCTTAAGACAGGTCACTGCGCCCCCAAATATGAACTTAGTTGTTCAACATGCGACCCGTTTGAGTTCTACTCGCCAAGACCGCTCTTGATGAGCTCGATGGCAGCAGCCAGAGCCTCGGCCTCGTCGGCGCCGTCGCACTTGACCTCGACCTCGGTGCCGCAGGGGATACCAGCAGCCATGAGGGCCATCGGGGACTTGCCGTTGACCTCCTTCTCGGGGGTGACGACCGTCACGTCACAGGCGTACTTGCCCATGGTGGAGGCGAACAGACCAGCCGGACGCATGTGCAGACCCTGAGGATTAACGAGGGTAGCCTTCTCAGAAACCATAATTGACTCCTTTTTTGTGTTTAACCCCTGTCATGCATGTGGCAGGAGTCAGATTCACGACGTTGTTTATATTAACTCACATCAAACGGTTTTTCATTGTGTTTCGCACGAATTGTTGGACAGTTGTCTGTTCTGTCCGCTTGCTCGCCCCGGACCCCGCGCGCGGGGGCCATGAGATTTCCTGCTCTACAGTCCTGCTCGCACGAAGAGCACATTAAGTGCTCTTCGGCTCGTGCGGAACTCGCGATAAATCTCATGGCCCCCGCGCGCGGGGTCCGGGGCGAGCAAACTGCGGAAACTCGGTCGGTCCAAAGTAATATCGTGCGAACGGAATTCTGGCTGATGACTTGTTCGCGACAAAGACTCGATAGGCAGCCCACTCTATGCCCTTTTGTAAGTTGCGGTGAAATAGGGACTGAATTTGGGGTTGAATCGTTTAAACAGTCCCCATTTCACCGCAACTTATGGGAGGGCATAGAAAAAGGCGGGGGCTCCTGGTGGAGTCCTCGCCTTTGTTACAGGGGGCGATGTTATTCGCGTACTGTGGGATTAGACCAGGCGGGCGTTGATCGTCTTGGCGATCTCGGCGGCGTCGGTGGAACCCTTGACGGTGGCACGGAAGTCCTCGTCCATGAGCGCCTCGGCGACCTTGGACAGGATCTTGAGGTGCGTGGTGCCAGCCTGTGCACCAGGGATGAGCAGAGCGATGGCCACGTTGACGGGAGCGCCGTCCATGGTATCCCAACCGGTCACGCCGGACTCGTCCTTAACGACGATGACGGCAGCCTCGGTAATGGCGTCGGACTTGGCATGCGGAATGGCGAAGCCCTCCATCATTCCCGTGGTGCCCTCGGCCTCGCGGGCCAGGAAGGCGTTCATCACGGCGTCGGCGTCGCTGGCGATACCAGCCTTGACAGCCTGGTTGGAAACGAAGCTCAGAGCCTCGTCACGAGAAGCGAAGTCCTCGGCGACAAAGACATTCTCAACCTTCACGAAGTCGGCAGCCTCGGCCTTAGGGGCCTCAACGGCAGCGGCCTTGGAAGCCTCAACCGGCTTGGCTACAGGAGCGGCCTTCTGATTCTTCTCGAAGTCGTACTTCTTGAAGGCCACGAACAGGATGCCACCGACCACGGCGCCGATGAGGATCGCGAGGACCCACTGCGGGCCGTTCTCGACAACGGGCAGGACCAGGAAGCCGCCGTGAGGCGCCGGATCGTGAACGTTGAAGAAGATGGTCAAGATGGAAGCGATGGAAGAACCGACCATCATGATGGGCATGACGGGCCAGATGTTCTTGGTCATGAACGGAATGGCGCCCTCGGTGATGTGGGTGCAACCAAGGATAAGGTTGACGATACCGGCGTCATGATCCTCCTGGCTGAAGTACTTCTTGCCGACAACGACGGCGAAGGTGGTGATCAGCGGCGGAACGATGCAAGCGGCGGAGACGGCAGCCATGAAGTTGGTGCCGAAGTTGTAGGTCTCGGTGCCGACGCCAACAGCCAGTGCCTCGGTGAGCATAGCGGTACCGGTGACGTAAGCAGCCTTGTTGACCGGGCCACCCATGTCAAAGGCACACATGCAGCCGATGGCAAGACCCAGGACAACGGCGCCAGAGGCGGACAGGCCCTTGAGGAAGTCCATCATGGCAGTGTTGATGGCAGCCATGGGGCCGGAGATGCCGAGCATGACCAGACCGACGATAGCCGTCGAGAACAGCGGGTAAAGGAAGATAGCCTTGAGGCCGTCCAGGTTCTTGGGCAGACCGGCAAAGACCTTCTCGAGCAGCAGGATGACATAACCGGCGAGGAAGCCGCCGACGATGCCGCCCAGGAAGCCGAAGCCCACGCCGGCGCCACCGGCGTCGATCATGCCGGTCTCGGCGTTAACAGGCAGGCCCTGGATGGCGATCATACCGGCAACAAAACCAGGGACGAGCGCCGGGCGCTTACCGATGGACTCGGCGATGTAGGCGGAAAGCACCGGAACCATGAGGTTCATAGCGATACCGCCGATGATCTTGAGCATCGCAGCAAAGCTGTTGTAGTCAGACGCCGTCGAATCGAAGGACGTAATGCCCCACAGGAACGAAACGGCGGTCAGAACACCACCAGCAACGACGAAGACCAGCATGTGGCTGACGCCGTTCATAAGGTGCTTATAGATGACGTGGCCGATGGACTCCTTCTCCTCGACTTCGTCCTCGACATCGGCAGCGGCTGCAACCGTGCTGTCGCCCTTAGCGGCGAGTGCGTGGTCAATCAGCTTACCGGCGGCCTCAACGGACAGGGCCTTGGAAACACCAACGGAAACCATGGGCTTACCGGCGAAACGCTCAGCCTGGACATCCTTGTCGGCTGCGACGACGACGGCCTTGGCGCCAGCGATCTCACTCTTGGTGAGCTCGTTCTCGACACCGACCTGGCCATGAGTCTCAACCTTAATGGTCAGACCGCGCTCGGCAGCTGCCTTCTCCAGCGCCTCCTTAGCCATGAAGGTGTGCGCAATGCCGGTCGGGCAACCGGTGGCGGCGATGATGTCAAACTTAGCCATGTGTCCCTCCTTCTTGAGTACAGCGCCCGCGGGCGCTCCCCTACACGCGCTTGGATACGCGTTTTTCCACAACTGAAAGATACCAACCTACCGTCCACGTGAGAAGAGACAAGGTGCAATTCTCCGGTGAAAGGTTCTTTCATAACCGTAAACGGTAGGTGAAAGTTTACCATCAACACTTGAAACGGCAAGGTGTATCTTGTTATTGAAAATCCCCCTATACTATGACATTACAAAACGATTCCGATTTTCATGCCAACCAGGAGCCATCCATGACCGATAGTAGCAAGAGCGCACTTTCCCTCATTAGTACCCATCAGGGATACAGCGAGTCCGAGCAGCGCATTGTCGACTATATATTGGAGCACCAGTCCGAGGCGCCGCGCCTCACGGCCGCTCAGCTCTCACGCGCCGCCGCCACGTCCGAGGCGACCGTTTCGCGCTTCTGCCGCAAGCTTGGCTTTGGCAGCTTCCGCAGCTTTCAGTTTTCGTTGGCGAGAGATTTGGAAAGCCAGCGCAACGAGGGCCTGACTGACGAGGTCTCGCTCGACAATATGGAGCAGAGCCTTAAGAACATCTTGGCTGCCAAGGTGAGCGAGCTTAATGCGACCATCGACGGGATCGACCACGATACGTTGGCGGCTGTTGTGCATGCCCTTAAGCATGCAGGGGTTATTGAGTTTGCGGCTGTGGGCAATACCAACGCGGTCGCGCTCGATGCGACGTTTAAGTTTTCGCAGCTGGGCCTGCGCTGCATGGCGAGCACCATTAGCGAGACATCAATTGGCTTTGCGCTCACGTTACGCCCAGGTGACGTCATCGTGCTAATCTCAAACTCCGGCAAATCGCGCCGACTGAATCGCATGGCAAAAGCGGCTCGCAACTGCGGCGCAACCGTAGTCGTCATCAGCAGCGACAGCAAATCCCCGCTCGCGCGTCTGGCAGACTACACTTTTAATACCGTCAACCACGAAGCGCTACTGACGACGGGCGACTTTGCGTTCTCCAAGATCAGCGCCACGATGATCATCGAAGTCATCTACAACTTCCTGCTGCCCGAGATTGAAGACGCGCGTGAGCATATCAGCTACTACGAGGAGCTCATCCAGCCGGATAAGGTCGTTGAGTAGGTAAATTGGGGAGCCGATAGACGCCTCTCGTCACGAAACACGCCCATATGCTACGTTTTAACCGCAACCGCCAACCATACACCCAAAATAGAGAAAACCGCAGGCGTTCTACCTGCGGTTTTCTTTTTGCAATTCTTGGCGTGGTTGCCGATGCCCTACCAAACGTAGTAGATGGACCCGTTTCGTGGCGGCCGGGTTGGACATGCATGTGGCGGCTCGGTCTAGGCACGCGCCTCCGCAAGCATCTGCCTGGCGTGCGCCAGGCTTGCCTCGGACTGATCGCCGCTGAGCATGCGGGCGATCTCGGCGGTACGCGCTTCGCCAGTTACCTCGTCCAAATGCGTCTGGGGAACATCGCCCGATTCCTTGCTGACGACATAATGCTTGTCAGCCATGACGGCGACTTGCGCCAAGTGGGTTACGACAATCACCTGATGCGTAGCGGCGAGATCTGCCAGCACGCCCGCGAGTGCACGCGCCGTGGAGCCACCGACACCAGCATCGACCTCGTCAAACACCAGTGTATCAACACCGTCCGCGTTACCGAGGACAACCTTGCTTGCCAGCATGACGCGGCTGAGCTCGCCGCCCGACGCAATTCGACGCAGAGGACGCGGCGTCAAGCCGGCACCGCTGCGGTATAGCAGCTCGTAGCTCGAAGGACCAACGGGCGTCCACTCAGCACGGGGAAGATCGCGCGACTCCCAGACGAGCTCGGCGCCGCCCATCTCCAGGCGAGCCATCTGGCGGCCAACCTCGTGGCAGAAGCGCGGGGCCGCCGTATTGCGAGCGCGCTTAAGTGCCTTGGCAGCGGCAAACAACTCGCGCTCGGCGCTCCCGAGTGCCTCACGCGCCTTTTTGATCTGCTCATCGCCATCATCGACCAGGGACAGCAGTTCTTGCGAGCGATCGCGCATGGCGAAAACATCGTCCATAGTGGGACCCCACTGACGCAACAGACCCTTGAGGTCGGAATACCGCTCACGCATGCGAGCGAGCTCGCGTGGGTCGAAGGCGAAGCCATCGCGATAGGAACGAAGCTCGTTCGCGCAATCCTCAAGGGAGATACAGGCATCCGAAAGCGCATCGGCAATGTCACCCAGTTTGCGATCGACGGTAGCCATACGGGAAAGCTCTGCCACGGCGCCGTTCACGGCATCGAGCGCTCCCCCTTCGGAAGTAAGCGATGCATGGGCATCGTTGGCCGTCGCCACCAGCACCTCGGCATGCTCGGAGCGCGGCAGCAGCTCCTCGAGCTCCTCATACTCACCCGGCTTGGGGTCGACCTCGGCGATACGCTCCAGGGCGAAGCGCGCCTCCTCGACGCGACTCCCCTGCGCGCGTGAGGCTTCCTCCACACGGCGAAGCTCCTTGGCGGCGACACGCGAAGCCTTAAAACAGGCGCGATACTTCTCGAGCGCCTCGAGCGCAGAGCGACCAGCCCAGGCATCAACCATGGCAACATGATGCGCCGGATCGAGCAGACGCTGATGTTCATGCTGGCCGCACAGATCCATCATCACGCCGACGCGCTCGGAAAGCTCGCGCACGCTGGCGATGCGGCCGTCAATCTTGACGCGGCTGCGACCCTCGGCAGAAAGGCTGCGCTGCACGGTAAAGCCCTCCGTGTCGTGCGGGCCGTCGAACAAGCGCGCCTCGACGCTCGCCAGCGCCTCTCCCTCGCGCACGGTCGACGAATCTGCACGCTCGCCCAAAATGAGCTTGAGCGCCGAGAGCAGCGCGGTCTTGCCGGCACCGGTCTCGCCAGTCAAAACCGTTAGGCCCGCACTCGGCACCAGCGTCGCCTCGCGAATGAGTGCAATGTTGGAAACCTGCAGCTCATCGATCATGACGCACTCCGTAGAACACGCGGCTCACGGAGTTATAGAAGCTCTCGGGACCGTAATCGAGAAGCAGCACATCTCCGGGACCGCGACGCACCGCCACGCTCTCAACGGTGCCATCGCAGGTAATAAACTGTCCATCGATGGCAATCGCCGGCACGCTCGGGCGATCATCGGACATAAAGATCTCGACGACATCACTCGGCGAGGTCAAAAAAGCACGAGCCTGAATGGTATGCGGAGCGATGGGCACACAGACCATACCCGTGTAATCGGGGCTGACAATGGGGCCGCCGGCGGAAAGCGCGTAGCCGGTGGAGCCGGTCGCCGTCGAAACAACGACACCGTCGCCGCGAAGGCGGTCGATATGGTGGCCGGACACCGTGATGTCAAATTCGACCATATCGGACAGGGGGCCGCGCGTAAGTGCCATATCGTTGAGGGCAAACGTGCGCACGACATCCTTCGTGCCGTCTTCGCGCACGGACACAATATCCGCGGCGATGGTGGCGCGGCGGCTCACGTGGAGCTCGCCGGACAGAGCATCGCTCACAACCTGCAGAATGTCGCGCTCCTCGGGGCTCGCAGCAGTTAAAAAGCCCAGGTGACCATAGGAAAGACCAAGGATAGGAATCTCGCGATGGTTGAGGATGCGGGCAGCGCGCAGCAACGTGCCGTCGCCGCCGAGCGTAATGACCAGATCGGAGCCATCAATATCAGGCGTGCTTTGAATCTTCGATCGCTGGTCGGCAGCCCATGCGACCTCGTAGCCCTGGCGCGAAAGCCAAAGCTCGAGCATCAGGCCGCTCTCGACCGCCTCTTGCTTGTAGTAATTGGGGACCAGAAAGACCTTCATAGCGTTGCAGCTTTCTCGCTCAAAGCCGATACCTGGGATTGCAGCTCATCGTCGGTGCGTTCACCAGGGGCAAACCTTGTGCCGTACAGGAAAAACTCAACGTTGCCCTTAGCGCCATGGATGGGCGACACGCACACGTCAAGCGGGAACAGGCCCTTGGCGGCAAAAAGCTCAATCGCCGCCACGAGCGTATCGCGGCGGACGGCGGGGTCGGTCACGATACCGCGCTCGCCCACCAGCGCAGCCGGCGCCTCAAACTGGGGCTTTACGAGCGTGCAGAACGAACCCGAAGGCTTCAGGCACGCCAGCACGGCGTCGATGATATTCGCGATGCCGGTAAACGAGACATCACATACAGCCAGGTCGATGGCACCGGCATAGCCAAGCTCAGGCAGCTGCGTCACGTTTGTGCGCTCATGCAGCGTCACGCGATCATCCTGACGCAACGACCAATCGAACTGGGCGCGACCCACGTCCACCGAGACAACGGTCGCAGCTCCGCGCTTGAGCAGGCAATCGGTAAAGCCGCCGGTAGAGCAGCCCACATCCAGACAGCTAAGGCCCGTCGGATTGATGCCAAACGCATCAAGCGCGCCTTCGAGCTTAAGACCGCCGCGGCCAACATAGGGAATGCGCCCCTTCACGTGCAGTGGCAGACCCGGAATCACCTTAAGGCCCGGCGAAGTCAAGCGCTCGCCGCCACTCGAGACCAATCCGGCCATAAGAGTGCGAAGGGCATCCGCGCGATCGGCGCAGATGCCCTGTGAAATCAGTTCGTCATCAAGACGCACGCGTTTCAGGAATGCGATGAACCATTCGTATCCGGAGATGCGGCCTAGCTATCCTGGGATTCGTTTGCCGCATCCTCATCGTATTCCTGCTCGAGCTTATCGGCCTCACGCGGCGTCAGCTCAAACTTGTCGACCATATCGACCGCGCGGGAGCCCAGCTCAATCGCTTCGTCAAACAGATCGAGTGAACGCTCCAAGGACGTGTCCTTGGAGCGAACGGTAGCGATGATCTGGTCCAGACGGTCCGAAATCTCGTCAAAGTTGCGGACAGAACCCTCTGGCATGGCTACTCCTCGACGGAGTCGGCCTCGACGGCCTCAGCAGCGTCCACATCCTCGGCAAGTACACCGGCGGTAGCCTGAGCGGCAGCGACCTTGGCGGCAGCCTCAGCAGCCTGGGCCTCCTCGCGAGCGCGATCCTCGGCCAGCAGTTCCTGGTACAGGTCCTCGCCCGGCAACTCCTCGCTGCGCGCGATCTTGCCCAGCACGCCGTTGACGAACGACGCGGACTGGTCGGTGCCATAGGCCTTGGCAAGTTCGACGGCCTCGTTGATCACGATAGCGTCCGAGACCTCTTCGTCGGTGAGGAAGCGCATCTCGTAGACGGCGATACGCAGCAGATTGCGGTCGGCGCCGGGCATGCGCATAAGATCCCAGTTCTTGGCGACGGCGCGCAGGGCACAGTCGATGCGATCGATATGCTCGTAGGCACCGCGGCACAGCTCCAGCGCATAGGGGTCGAGGGGGCCCTTCGAGATCAGGAAATCGCCCTCGAGGACGCGCTCGAGCGGGCTGTCCGTGGCCTCGGCCTGAAACAGCAGCTGCAGCGCCTGACTGCGGGCAAGCGTACGCCCGCGATAAACCTTAAGGCTCAAAGGTTACTCCTTGGGGAAAACGAGGCCGTCGATGCAAACGTCAACGCGCTCGACCTCAACGCCCACCTGGGCATCGATGGCAGCGACCACGGCAGCGCGAACGGCCTCGGCGAGTTTCTTGAACGGATAGCCAAAGAACACCACGACACGCACGGTGAGTGCGAGCTTGTCGCCGACGACCACGGCCTCGACCGCCGGCTCGGAAGCCGGGGCCTTGGACGAGAGCATCATGGAGACAAGGTTGGTGGCAAGGTCCTTGACGCCAACGGAGGCGATGCCCTCGACATCCGACACGGCGCGCGAGACGATGGCGGTCAGAACATCGGGTGAAATGCCGATGCCGTCAATCTTGATTTCCTGGGGCATGAGTCCTCCTAGAAGAGTTGGTTGCTAGACGCGGGAGACGAACTTGCCGTCGCGGGTGTCAACCTTAATGACCTCGCCCTCGTTGAGGTACATGGGGACCTGGATGACAGCGCCGGTGTCGATCGTGGCCGGCTTGGTGGAACCCTGGACGGTGTCGCCCTTAAAGCCCGGGTCGGTCTGGACGATGGTGGTCTCGATGAACATCGGCGGGGTCACGCCCATGAGCTCGTCGTCGGCGAAGAGCAGCTGGCAGATGTCGTTCTCACGCAGCCACTTGGAGTTCTCGCCCACCATGTCCTCGGGAACGGGAACCTGCTCGTAGGACTCGTTGTCCATGAAGATGTAGTCGGTGCCGTCGTTGTAGAGGTACTGGAACTCACGGGTGGTGAGCATGACGCTCTCGAACTTGGTGCCGGCGTTGCAGGTGTTCTCAACGACACGACCGCTCTTGATATCGCGAGTCTTGTAGCGCACAAAAGCACCACCCTTGCCCGGCTTGACGTGCTGGAACTCGACGATGGTATAAACCTTGTCCTTAATACGGAGACCGAGGCCGTTCTTGAAGTCGGCGGTAGAAATGGTAGGCATAGCGACCTTTCTTCTTATGGGCAGAACGCACAGGCGTCCAAATTACATACGACCGAAATTATACACTTGCAGACGGCGCCTGCAGCGAGCGCATAAAAAGAGAACGCGGGGCGTCCGAATCGATCCGGACGTCCCACCCCAAAAATCTATCGAAATGAGCTAGCAATCGATGACGTGAAGGTCATGCGGCGTCTTGGTGAAGGGCTCGTAGCCGTTCTCGGTGACCACGCCGTAGTCCTCCAGACGCACGCCGCCCACGCCGGGCAGGTAGACGCCGGGCTCCATGGTGATAACCGAGCCGACCTCGATGATATTCTTGCTGCGGTTGAAGTTGGGCAGCTCGTGGATGTCAATGCCCACGCCGTGGCCCAGACCATGGTTGTAGTAATCGCCATAGCCGGCATCGCCGATGATCTTCTTGGAAAGCTTGAAAATGTCATTGCCCTCGACGCCCGGATGGATGGCGGCGACGCACTCCTCGTGCGTACGGCGCACGAGCGCGTACAGGTCGAGCTGTTCAGATGTGGGCTCGCCCATCACGACGGTACGCGTCATATCCGAGCGATAGTCGCAGTAGCCCGCGCCATAATCCATGAGAACGAAGTCGCCCTTCTCGATCACACGGTCGCTCGGGACGGCATGCGGGTTGGCGGTGTTGGGACCGCTCGCGACGATGGAGCCAAAGGCCAGGCTATCGGCACCGTTAGCGAACATAAAGTTCTCGAGCTCGTTGCGGACCTGCTTCTCGGTCATACCGGGCTTAATATAGCCGAGCATGTGCTGGAAGGCGGCGTCGGTGATCGACTGCGCGTGGCGCATGAGCTCGATCTCCTCGGCGTCCTTGATGGCGCGCATCTTACGGATGTCGTCATGCATCAGCGGCAGCATGCAGGCAACGGAGCGGTCCTCCAGGCCACGCTGAATACCCTGGTAGAAATTGATCTGCATGTCGTCCTCGACAGCGCAGACGCGGCACTTGTTGGCCGCGATCTTGCCGGCGACCCAACCGGAGATGGTGCCCTCGTCCATGTCGTAAACCCAGGGGCTGCCGGCGGGCGTGTTCTCCTCAAAGCTGTTGAGATAGCGCGAGTCGGTATGGAACAGGCACTGGTCGGCCGTAATAAACGCAGCATGCGGGAACTCGAAGGTGTAATCGAAGACGCCCTTGACGCCCGTAAGCCAACGAAGGTTGGCCTCGTCGCGCACCACGATAGCGTCGTAGCCACGCTCAACCATCAGGGCACGGACACGCTCGATACGACCGGCGGGACCGGCAGCAAACTCTGACATGCAGATTCCTTTCTTGTTGTCTCTATAAAGACGGAACGGGTCTCAACCGAACGACGGAATCGCGCGCGATTCGCAACCGATTGGAAACCCGCCCCTCAACATGATACGAAAGACGATGTATGTCAATAAATCCTAGAGAAGTTCTTTGCGAGAAGCCAAGTATGCGCGAGCATGGCGGTCGAGAACCTCGTCCTCAACGCTCGTTAGACGAATGGCGCCGAGCGCCGCGGGCAGCGGCAACATGCTGCGGTTCGAGCGGACAAACTGCTGCCTGCGGAACTCCTCGATATATGAGGCAGGCTCCAGATCGAAGGCAAGCTCCTCGATACCAAAGTCCTCCAGGCAGTCATCGACCTCAAAGACGTAATCGATATCGAAGTCACAGGCATCATGTGCTAGGCGCGCCTCAAAGCGCATGCCCTCGGACAGCAGCTGGTAGACAGGGACCTGCGACGCGGCATCGACCAAGCAGGCGCGCAGGGTACGCTCCCCCGTCTTGCCAAAATCGAGCGCATGGCGGGCGCTCGGGTTCGTGGCCATCAGTACGTCCTTACGTGCAGTCTGAGACCACTGAACGGCATTGACGAGCGCGACCTCCTCGCCCGCGAGAATCTCGGGGACGGTCTCAGTAAACTGATTCCAGCGGGACTTGCTGCTCGAAAGCATGGTGCCAACAAGTACCGCATAACCGAGCTTAAGGTCCTCGGGGTCCGCCGCGCGAACAAGGTCGAGGTCACACACCACCAAGCCCGGCTCGGGACGGAACGCGATAGCGGGAAGCGAATTCTCCGACGAGGCGACGAGCGGCTTCATGGTCGTCGCGACCGTGAGCATGGCGTCGAACGTCGTCGGCAGCAAAGCGCACTCGGTGCGACCGCACCACTGATTGGCACACCAGCAAACGACTGAGCAGGTCGCCGTGTCGCCGACAGCGACAACGAGATCGTCACAGGTAATGCCATTAGCCGACAGGGCGCCAAAGACGGTATCGGCATCGACCAGCGTAGCACCGGCAGGCGAAACCTCGAGGACGAGCAACGACACAGCAAAACCGGCGTCAACCAGTGCATGCTCGACAGCCTCGCCAAAACGCTCGGATGTGGCGTCGTTCCAAACCACCATCGCGCGCTTAGGCTTGCCCACAGCCGAGGCAAACATGCGCGGCAGCTCCTCGAACGCGCCCAATCCGACGCGGACATCGACACTGCGGTTTTGGAAATTGATAAGTTGACGGCGAATCATAGCAGTCCACGCTCCAAAAGCATCTCGGCACAAAGGTAGGAAACGTCCTCGAAGGACTTGTTGCGAATATCAAGGGTAATATCGGCGGCCTGGCGATACAGCGGACGGCGATGCTCAAACAGGCGCGCAGCATGCTCGGGCGAGCGGAAATCGGGCCGGGTATCAGAACGGCGAATCTGGCGCAACGAGTCCTCAAAGTCGCCTTCGAGGTACACGCATGTACCCATCTCGTGCATCAGTTCAATGTTCACCGGCGTCTCGACGATGCCACCCCCGCACGACACCAGCAGGCTGCGCTCGCTTTGAAGCGAACGGAGTGCCGAGGTCTCAAGCTCGCGAAAACGATCCTCGCCCTCGGTCTCAAATATCTCGGTCACCGACTTGCCACATCGACGCACAACCAAACGATCGGTATCGATAAAACGCCGCTTGAACATAGTGCCGACGTTGCGCGCGAGCGTCGATTTGCCCGCGCCCAAAAAGCCGATAAAGAAAATATGGTCGCAGCCGTGTTTGATGTGCTGAGACATGGCGAAACCTATTCCTCGCAGGGAAGGTCGCGCAGGGCCCGGCGCTCAAAGATACGGAAGATCTGCGTGTACCACAGGTCCTGGGTTGCCTGCGGCTTGACCAGAATAGTGTCAACGCCGGCAAAATTACCGCTCCACACGTCCGTGTACAGCTGATCGCCGATCAGCACCGCCTCGTCTGCCGTGGCGCCGAGGCGCTTAAGACCCGCCTTCAAGGCAAACGGGGCGGGCTTCATGGCGTGGCTAATGGCCTCGAGTCCCAGCTCGCGTGCAGAGCTCATGACCTGGTCGCGATGCCAGTTGTTGGACACCATGCACAGCTTAAAGCCTTTGGCGCGGGCGACGTCGAGCCAAGCGGAAACCGCAGTGGGAACCTGCTCGGTGTCGCGCGGCACCAGAGTGTTATCGCGATCGAGCAGAATGGCGCGTTTGCCGTCGGCCCACAGGGTATCAAGGTCGATGCGATCGACCGAGGCAACGTATCGTTTGGGGCTAAAAATCCTCATGCTAATTCCAAGACTGTTGATGCTCTTCGTAGGTTTGCGAGAAGTACTCCTCGTCCTGCGTAATGTAGAAATACAGGTCATCGGAGTCGGTCGGCTCAAGCGTGGCCTTGAGTGCCTCGAGCGACGGAGAGCAGATGGGCGTGGGTGGCAGGCCCTCGTGCATATAGGTGTTATACGGGCTATCGCTCTGCAGGTCGTCGGCGGTAACCTCGCCACCGGTGACATACATCATGGTCGCATCGCTGTTGAGATAGCGCAGACCGTCGAGCTTGCCGGCAAGGCGGTTGTAGAAGACCGAGGCTACGTGCGCACGTTGATCGGCGTTGAGGCCCTCGCGCTCAACGATAGAGGCCAAGTTAACGATGTCGTAGTCGGACATCTCCACACCGTAGCGCTCCTTGATCTTGGCTTCGCAGCTCGCAAAGTCAAGCGACTTGTACTCAGTCTTAAACTGATCGAGCATGGCGCGAATCACGTCATCGGCCGTCGGCGAATCACCCAACGAATAGGTCTTGGGGAACAAGAAACCCTCGAGCGAATCGTTGGCGGCGCCCTTAAGGAAGCTATAGTCGTCCACGTAGTTGGAGGCCTTGGCCTGGTTGAGGAAGTCTTCCTTAGAGATGCTGTCGTAGGCCTGGGCCACGCGGTCGGCGACTTGATCGACTGTCAGACCCTCAGGGATAGTCAGCGCATTGGAGCCCGCGTTGGGGCCTTCCATGAGCTGCTGAACAACCTTGGTCGCATCCATGAGTGTGGTGAACGAATAAGTACCAGGCTTGAGCGACATATCGGCGTTGAGCTTTTTCACCGCCGCGTAGTAATCCTTGGGATTTTCGACGATATGGTTCTCGGAGAGAATCGAGGCGATCGCATCACCCGAAGCACCGTCGGGAATGGTCACCGTAACCTGCTGACCAGCCGTGACCTTCGTATCCTCACCGGCAAAGAAGCCCTTGACGGCAGGCACGACAAAGAAAGCGATAGTAGCAAGCGCGATTACGGCCACCACAACGCCGATGATCATAGGAACCGGAGAACTCTTCTTTTGAGCATCGCGACGAGCATGCGTGTTGTAGCTCGAGCGAGTCGCCGGAGCAACGCCATGCGAACCGCGAGCGTGATGCGAATGCGATTGGGGGACCTGCGTTCGCTGGGTAGGTGCCTGTTGCTTAAAGCGAGCACCGCCTGCAGGCTGAGCCGAACGAGCAGTGGGCTGCTGAGCCGCGTGAGAAGCCGGATACTGAACCGAACGAGCAGAAGGCTGCTGACCCGTCCGTTGAACAGGTTGGGCCGAACGAGAGGAGGACTGCACCGGGCGCGCGGCAGACTGAGCTGCGCGCTGGGTCGGCTGTGCCGGACGCTGGCCAGGCTGGGCAGGGCGCGACGCCGGCTGACGTGTACGATTCGGCTGGCGCGGATCGGGAGCGCTAGGCATGCGAAACCTCCTCGTTTTTACGATCAAGCCACGTCTGCAAAAACAGGCTGGCGGCAATCATGTCAATCTTGCCCCTCATCTGTTTTTCGTTGAGGCCCTGCTCGCGCAGGATACGCTTGGCCTCTTGCGAGGACAGGCGCTCGTCCTCAAACTCCAACGGAAGATCGAGCTCGTCGGCAATCTTTTGCGCAACAGCGGCAACACGCTCGGCCTGGGGACCGGGCTCACCGGCCATGGTCAGGGGACGCCCACTTACCAGGATATCGGGCTCATAGTCCTCGACCAGGTAGCGGAACGTCTTGGCCATACCGGTGACCTCTGCAGCCGGGAGCACCTTGACAGGCATCGCCATCTTGCCATCACGGCTCGAGACGGCGATGCCGATCCTGGTCTCCCCTATGTCCAGCGCAAGCGCGACCACAGCGATTACCTAGATTCTTAGGCGCCGAGCGCGGTCTTAGCGGCCGCGAGGGCATCGGCGATGCCGGCGGCGTTCTTGCCACCGGCCTGGGCCATGTTGGGACGGCCGCCACCACGACCGTCGACCAGGCCCGCGATCTGCTTGATCACGTTGCCGGCGTGGAAACCGGCCTTGACAGCGTCATCAGAGCCGGCGGCGAGCAGG
The DNA here is from genome assembly GCA_019424965.1 of Collinsella sp. Classification (GTDB taxonomy): domain Bacteria; phylum Actinomycetota; class Coriobacteriia; order Coriobacteriales; family Coriobacteriaceae; genus Collinsella. Next base: position 12,501 of record JAHYYL010000027.1, on the reverse strand, counting down.
GCCGGGGTGCCCTTCTCGGTCACGCTGGCGACGACGCAGGCGACAGGACCGGCAACCGTCTGGTGCCCGGTAGCCCAGCCGTTTCGCAGGTCAGCGGCCTCAAGGCCCTGGAACTCAGCGACGACGAGCTTATAGCCGTCGAGCTCGACGGCGCCATCGATGGCGCTGGAGATAGCATCGGAGGAGCCACCGGTCAGCGCCTTCTTAAGCTTATTGGACGTCTCGCGCAGCTCAGCCTGCAGGTTTTCCACGCGGGCGGGAACCTCATCCACACGGCACTTGAGCGCAGCAGCGGCGGCGTCGACGAGCGCCAGACGGTCGGCCATGTAGTCGAGAGCACCCTTAGAGGTCACGGCCTCAATGCGGCGGACGTTGGAGCCCGTAGAGGATTCGGAAATGATCTTGAACAGACCGATCTCGGCGGTGTTGGCGGCATGCGTACCACCGCAGAGCTCGCGGGAGAACGGCTGGTCCTCGGCGCCCACGGAGACAACGCGGACGACGTCGCCATACTTCTCGCCAAACAGGGCGACAGCACCGGCGGCCTTGGCCTCGTCGATGCCCATGACGCGGGTAACGACCGGCTTGGAGGCGAAGATCTGCTGGTTGACCAGGTCCTCGACAGCCTTGAGCTGCTCGGAGGACAGGGCCTCGAAGTGCGTGAAGTCAAAGCGCAGGTGCTCAGGCGTCACCAGCGAGCCAGCCTGGGAGACATGCTCGCCCAGGACCTGCTTAAGCGCGGCGTCGAGCAGGTGCGTGGCGGTGTGGTTGCGGCGCAGGAAACCACGGCGCTCGGCGTCGAGCGCGGCGGTCACAGTAGCACCGACGGTCAGCGTGCCCTCGGCAACGTGCGCGACGTGAGCATACAGGCCATTGTGGTTCTTGGTGTCTGCAACAGTCAGCGCGACGCCCTCGGCGGAAAGCTCACCGGCATCGCCCTGCTGGCCACCCATCTCGGCGTAGAACGGGGTGCGGTCGAGCACGACCTCGACGTCCTCGCCCACGGCAGCGGACTCGACGGACTCGCCGTTGCGAACGATGGCGACAACCTTGGCACCCTCGATCACATCGTTGTCATAGCCGTCGAACTCGGTCGCGGCAACCTTGTCGGAAAGCTCGACCCACACGTCGTTGAAGCTGCCCCAAGCATCGCCCTTGACGTTGGCGCGAGCGCGGGCCTTCTGGTCCTCCATGCAAGCGGTGAAGCCGTCCATATCGACGTCGTGGCCAGCGACGCCGGCAATCTCGACGGTCAGGTCAATGGGGAAACCAAAGGTGTCATGCAGCTTAAAGGCGACGTCGCCCGGAAGGACAGCACCCTCGGCAAGCGCGGCCAGAGCCTCATCCAGGTAGACGCGGCCGTTGTCGAGCGTCGTGGAGAAACGCTCCTCCTCGGAAGCGACGATACCCTTAACGAGCGCGACGTTCTTGAGCAGCTCGGGATAGGCCTCGCCCATCTGGGCGTTGACCTCGTCAATGAACTTGGTCAGGAAGGCGCCCTCGATGCCCAGCAGGCGACCGTGGAACACGGCGCGGCGGAGCAGGCGGCGAAGGACGTACTCGCGACCCTCGTTACCGGGGAGAATGCCGTCCGAGATCATAAAGTCGACGGCACGAGAGTGATCTGCGATGATGCGCAGGGAGCGGCTGGCACCGGAGTAATCGTCGGCGTCATAGGTCTTGCCGCTGATCTTCTCGCCCAGCTTGATGAGGTGCTGCATCAGATCGCCGTCGTAGTTAGCGGTCTTGTGCTGCATGATGGCGGCCATGCGCTCCAGACCCATGCCCGTATCGAGGTTGCGGTGCGGCAGCTCCGGCATGGAGCCATCCTCCTGGCGGTCGTACTGGGTAAAGACGAGATTCCAGAACTCCAGGAAGCGGTCGCAGTCGCAGCCGGGCTTGCAGTCGGGGCTGCCGCAGCCGACCTCCTCGCCCATGTCAAAGTAGATCTCGGAGCACGGACCGCAGGGGCCGGTGGGGCCAGCGGCCCAGAAGTTGTCGTCCTCGCCCAGGCGGGAGATGTGATCCTCGGCAACGCCCAGGGAGCGCCACACGTCATGGGTCTCGTCGTCCTCGGTAAAGACGGTGAAGTACAGGCGATCGAGCGGCAGCTTGAACTCCTTGGTAATGAGCTCAAAGGCCCAAGCGCAGGCCTGCTGCTTGGAGACGCCACCAAAGGAGAAGTCGCCGAGCATCTCAAAGAAGGACAGGTGACGGCCGTCCTCGCCGATGCAATCGATGTCGTTGGTGCGGACGCACTTCTGGCAGGAGATTGCGCCGATCTCCTTCATGGTCTTCTTGCCCTGGTAATACTCCTTAAACTGGTTCATGCCGGCGTTGGCAAGCAGCAGCGAAGGATCGTCGGGGACGAGGGACGAAGAAGGATAGAGCTTAAGACCGCGCTCCTCAAAGAAGTTGAGGAACTTAGAGCGAATCTCGGCCGTAGTCATTGACGGGTAGTCAGCACTCATAGAGGGAATCTCCTCGGTTTCACATCGAAACAGTTCAAACGTAACGATATTACCATCCCACCGCGCCTGTGCAAAAAAGAGGGCCGCCAAACAGCGACCCTCCAGCGAAAGTGCACGTTATTTAGTACTGTGCGATCCTTTGAAAAAGGGCTGCTGTAGAATTACATATAAGAGTCACCCGCAAGGAGCGATCAATGAAAAGCAAACGATTTTTCCTCAATGCACTTCTGTTAGCGGCACTTTTAACGCTTTTGGCTTTCACCTGCTGGTACGCAAACCAACCAGCATTTGGCTACGTGTTGTATGCAGTAATGTCCGGCGATAAGGCTTATTACACTCTACGCGCAATTGACATTCTCTTTTTCTATGTTGCCGGCCCCTTATCAATCGCTTTGCTCGCGTTTCTTGTCATTTTCAACTTCAAGAAACGTTAATAGGACCTATTTAGAATCCGAGTCGTCCATGGAGCCGTCGATGCCGGTTTTGGTATCGTCGTCAGTGTTGGAGTCATCGTCCTTGGCAAAGGGGTTCTTGAAGAAGCCCGTGGCATCGGGCTGCAGACCAGAGAGCTTAATCCAGGGATTATCGAGTTCGGGCTTGGGCATGGCCTTGGCCTCGGGCGCGGTCTCGTTGCCGATGAGCTCGGACTCATAGATGAACGTATCGTCTCCAAGCGCGTCGTAGGCGGCGACCGGGTTGCCCTCGGTATCGCGATACGGCGTGCCCTTAAACACGGCGCCATCGTATGCCACGAGCTGACGCCCGGTCTCGTTCTCAAAGTAGTAGACGAAGATGCCCTTGAGGGCCGCGCACAGCGGAATGGCGATAACCATGCCGATGGGACCCATGAGTGCCGAACCGATAACGAGAGCCGTCAGGCTCATAACGGGATGCACCTGCACCGAGCTCTGCATGACCTTAGGCGAAATGACATTATCGGTGACGTTTTGAGCCACCATGGTCACGACAAGCGTCCATAACGCCAGCATAGGGCTGAACATAAAACCGAGCACCGTGGCGATCGCCGCGCTCACCCAGGGACCGACAACCGGAACCAAATGCATGATGCCGGTAAAGATGGCCATGAGCGCTGCGTATGGATGGCCAATGAGCGTAAAGCCGATAAAAGCCAAAAAGCCACCGCAGATGGACGTCACGACCATGCCGCGCATATAGCCGCCGACCGAGCGTGAAAGGATGGCAACCATAAAGCGGTACGAGGTCTCTTTTTCCTGTCCGATGATGGTGCAGACCTCGTGGTGCATGCGGGGATAATCGCAGGCAAGCCAGTAGGCAAGCACCAGACCCAGGAAGATGACGAACAGCTGCGAGGCCGTGTTGGTAATGAGCGGAAACACGCCGCGGCCGAGCTCCGCAGCGATTTGCGAGACGTACTTGGACGCTACGGTAACCAGCGAAGAAAGATTGTCGTCCAGATACTCCTTGAGCGGCGTGTTGTTGAGCGTCTTAGCGTGCGAGAGCATCTCGTTGAGATCGCCACCCGCAACACGAAGCTGCTCGGGCAGGCGGCTCAGGACTTCCACAATTTGACCGAGCAAAATAGGCGAGAGGATGCAGACGACGCCGACGAGCACGGCAACAACCACAATGAGCGCGATAAGCGAACCGATGCCGCGATTCACGCCGTGATGCTCGAGCCAGTTGGTGATCGGCGACATGACAAAAGCGATGATGGAACCGACTGCCAAAAACTCGATGACCGGTGCCAGGATGCCCATAAGGTTAAAGATGACGGCAGCGATGACAATGCAGCCGACGACGCCCCAAATGCGCAGCGTCAGAATACGGGTATCGCGAAGCGTGCGGTCGATTTGTTGGGGGTGCTCACTCATGAACGAACCATCACTCCGTCGGGGTCGATCTTATCTTGAATCTTCTTAAGCGTGCGGCGCAGCAGACGCGAAACCTGCACCTGCGAGATGCCCAGCTTCTTGGCAATCTCGATCTGGGTCATGCCCTTCACAAAACGCAGCTCGATAACCTCGCGCTCGCGCGGCGAGAAATCGCGGATGGCTTCCTCGATTACCAGACGGTCATCGGTAAAGTCGAGCTCGTTGTCATCGTCGGCGTAACGATCGAGAATCGAAGGCGCATCATCGGAATCGGACGCACCGGGGGCCTCGATGGGCACCGAGGTGTAGGCCGAGGACGATTCCATGGCTTCGAGCACCTCGTCGACGGTTACGCCAAGATAATCGGCGATTTCCTCAACCTTGGGCGAACGCTGAAGCTCGTTGGTGAGCTTGTCGGTGGCCTGGTTAACCTTGGCAGAGAGCTCCTGCAGACGACGCGGCACGCGCACACTCCAGCCCTTGTCGCGGAAGTGGCGCTTAATCTCGCCCAAGATGGTGGGCGTGGCAAACGTCGTAAACTCGAGTCCGCGCTCGGGATCAAAGCGATCGATAGCCTTGAGCAAGCCCAAGTACCCGACCTGCAAAAGGTCATCGAGCGGCTCGCCGCGGTTCTTGAATTTGTTGGCAAGAAACCTTACCAGGTTCATATGGGACATGACGAGCTGCTCGCGAGCATCCGGATCACCGGTCTCCTTATAACGACGAAACAGCTCGCGGGTTTTCTCCTTGTCCCAAGCGGTCTTGCCGCTCCGGGAGCGTTCGGTCATATTAGATATCCGCCTTGAGGTCGAGGGAAAGCGTTAGGGGCGCTGTAGTCTTTTCGTAGGAGTCGCACACACTCGCCAAAATGAGCTCGGCATACACGGCAGCCTGGTCATCCTCATCGACAGTCGCCTGGTCGCCAAAGGTAAAGGTCATGCCCACATGCGATTCGTCGACATCGAATTTGATCGAGATATCGTCGGAATCAACAGCCGTGCAGCCAAAGATGAAGGCTTCTTCGGCAGCCATACGAATGTCCTCGATGCGATCGACGGACATAGAGCACAGGGCGCCGACGTTGGCGGCCGTCATGCGCACCAAGCGCGCGAGACGCGGATCACCGGCAACGCTCAGCGTAATGGGGCAGGTTGCTTCGCTACTCATCGCAGGACTCCTCGGAGGTCTCGGCAGGCGTATAGGTGTAATACTGAGCAGGCTTAGCAGCGGGCTTCTGAACATCATCGTCGTCAGCAGCGGCATCGTCGTCGCCAATCAGAACGCGCTCAGTGGGCTGCTCGGCCTCGGCAGCGGCAGCGACGAGCTTGCGATCGGCGTCGGCTGCAGGAGCCTTCACCTTATTGAAGAGCTTCTGCACGGCGCCAGCAGCAGAATCAGTCACGCTCGATACGGCATTGCTGGCCTCGGCCACGCTGCCCGTGACCTCGGAAATGTCGCGAACGACCGCCTCAACCTCAACGAGGTTAGACGTCAGAGCATCAACGGCAGTCTTGCTCGACTTGAGGAGCGGCTCCATCTGGGCAAGTGCCGGCGTAAGCTCGTCAACGGCACCATCAAGCTTTGCCACCACGGGCTGCGCCTCGGCAATCGTATTGTTGAGGTCGGTTACCGTCTTGTCGAGCGAGTCGACAACGGTGCGGGTTTTGCGCAGGGTGAGCGCGAGCTCGACAACAGCCCACACGCCGGCAACGGCAAGCAGCAGCAAGGCGATTTGAATGGGACTCATACAAGCCTCCCGGAAGAATCGAAATACAGACGCTGTTTATGGTACCCCAAAGAAGAGGAAAGATTCTAAAAGGGAATGCGCGAAGTGCCAACGACCTACTTCGGAGCATTGCCGCTACGGTCGCGCTCACTTTGCTCCACACGCCATTCTTCCCAACCGCGGCCGGCAGGCTGCCAAAAGGCACCACGCTCCAGACCTTCGGGCAAATAGCGCTGGTCGACCCAACCTTCGGGATAATCATGTGGGTACTTGTATACACCGTACTCGTCGCTGCCGGGACGGTGACGATCGCGAAGATAGCTGGGCACCTCACGAAGGCCACTGCTATGGATATCGGCCAGCGCCGCATCGATCGAAGCCTCGCACGCGTTGGATTTAGGCGCCAAGCACACATAGAGTGCAGCCTGAGCCAGGTTAATGCGGCACTCGGGATAGCCAATGACCTCGGCAGACTTAAACGCGGCATGTGCCACCAAAAGTGCCTGCGGATCGGCATTGCCAACATCCTCAGAAGCCTGAATCATAATGCGACGGGCGATAAACTTAGGATCCTCCCCCGCGTCAATCATGCGCGCGAGCCAATAGATCGTGGCATCGGGGTCGCTGCCGCGCATGGACTTGATGAACGCACTGATAATGTCATAGTGCATGTCGCCGTTTTTGTCATACGAAAAACCGCGGCGCGGGTTGGCAATCTTCACGTCATCGACGGTGATGGGATAACGCTCCCCCGCCGCCGGCGCTGGCGTCCCTTCGGTATCGGGACGCGTGACGGCAATCTCGCTCGCCAGCTCGAGCGTCGTCAGGGCAGAGCGCGCATCACCCGCGGCCAGCGTGCAGATGGTCTTGACCGTATCATCATCGGCAGAAAACTTTCCGTTCAAGCCCTGTGGTGCCTCGAGCGCACGCTCAATAAGCGTGGCGATATCCTCATCCTTCAGATGTTCAAGCTCCACCACGCGTCCGCGCGACAACAGTGCCGAATTGACCTCGAAGTACGGGTTCTCCGTCGTAGCGCCAATCATAATGACGGTACGGTTCTCAACTGCATGCAGCAGGGCATCCTGCTGCGACTTAGAGAAGCGGTGAATCTCATCGATGAATAGAATGGTGCGGCGGTCGTAGGTGTTCAGACGGGTCTTAGCCTCATCGATCACGCGGCGCAAGTCCTTTACGGTGCCCGTCACGGCGCTGACCTCGACAAACTCGCTCTTGGTATGGTTGGCGATAATGTGGGCCAGCGTCGTCTTGCCCGTGCCAGCCGGGCCGTACAGAATCACGCTCGACAGCACGTCATGCTCAATCGCGGCGCGCAGCAACGAGCCCTTACCGACGGCCGTTTGCTGGCCCACATACTCGTCGAGCGAATTGGGGCGCATACGCACCGCAAGCGGGGCATTCTGAAAAGAGCGCTCGCGCGTCGAAGCAGAAAAAAGGTCGTCCATAGCCATCCCGTGCATCAATCAAAATCGTTGTTGACCAACAGTATACCGAAAGGATACGAACTACCGTTCGTTAATATAGGTGCGGTGCGGAAACTTTAGACCTGGGAACAATTTGCTCGTCAGCTCGCAGAAATAACCATCCGTCATGCTTGCGATGTAATCGACGACAGTCTGATCCTTGTCGTCCTGCCAAGCATAGATGCGGCCATAATAGGAAAGCTGCTGCTCAATACGCGAAATGTGGTGCTTAAAGATGTAGGAGGACTCGTCACCCTCGTTTATATCCTGCAGGCAACGGTCGTAGAGCTTTTCGAACGCCTCACGCAGCTCCTCCTCGGAATCGCCTTCGATACCGCCCTTGCTATAGATCTTCTCGTAGTTCTCGCGCTTGGCTCGGCGGATCTCCTCAAACAGGTCCTCGCTCATCTCGATACGCGGTTTGCCATAGCTATGCTCAACGATATCGATGGAAGCGTGCGTGAGAATCCAGCTGTTATAGGCGCCGCCCCGACCATCGTCAAAAGCGTCGGGCGACAGCAGGCCCGCCGCAATGGCGTCCTGACGATCACGACCGACGTAGGCGAGGATATCCGAGATACGCACCACACAGCCCTCGAGGGTCATGGGGCGCAGGTGCTCGATCGCGCCATAGCCCTTGGCAATGCAGTCCTCGACGGTACGGTCGAACTGGTCAAACGACGCCATGTCCGAGAGTTCAAAGACACGCTGCTCGTACTCGCCGTTATGGCACAGCACGCCGTCGAGCGTCTGGAGCGACACGTTGCGGCCGTACAGCGCGTCGAGCACGCGGACGGACTGCACGTTATGGAAAAAATAACGCCCCGTACGCTCGTGATAGATATCGTTGAGGAAACGCTCGCCGGCATGGCCAAAGGGCGTGTGGCCCAAATCGTGGCCCAGGCCAATCGCCTCGATCAAATCGCAGTTGAGGCCCAGGGCACGGCCGATATCGCGGGCAATGCGCGAGACGAGCTGCACATGAAGGCCGCGCCGCGACAGGTCGTCGTTGCTGCGAAAGCTAAAGACCTGCGTTTTGCCTGCATAACGCGTGTACGCAGGAAGATGAAGAATCTTTTCGGTATCGCGCATAAACGCCGGACGCATAAGCGTGCCTTTGTCGGCAGCGCGATCTATACGACGAATGACCTGGTCGTCGCAGCATCGATAAGGATTAACGACACCCGAGGCGCGGTCGGCGGCGATACGCTCGACCAGCTCGGGCGACAACGCCGCGGGAATGCGGTCCATGCGCGCCTTAATGACGGCCGTTTCTTGATTAGTTGCCATGGCATGCTCCTTAAAAAGGATGCGCAATCGGTTACAATGTCCAGCCCACGACCTCGATTATGGCAAATATCGGCACCAAAAACGGGAGCAATGGCAGGGAGCGCGATTTTGTGACGAGGCAGGAGAGGGCCAGGACCAGGAGCGCAACGGCAAATGCCACGATGCCGCCCAGAGGGTCGAGCGTGCAAAGCGCGAAAAGCGCCTTGGCATCCCCCATGCCGATGCCGGGGGCCTGGCGGAAACGCCGCCAAAGCGACTCGGTCAGCACAAGGGAAAGGTACACGATAACGGCAGGACCGGCGTGGTCAAGCGCCGTGTTCAAGCCCCTGTCCAGCCAAACGCCTGCAAACGCCGCCACGGCGCATGCGGCGGCAAGCGCGTTGGGAAACCGCCGTTCACGGACATCAATCGCCGCACCGGCAAAGGCGCAGATCCAAAAGGGAATATAGACCATTGAACACCTCCCGTGGCAGTCACTCAAAAGCAAAAACCACCACAAAGGTGCCTGTCCCCTTCGTGGTGGTTTTGGTGGTGGTTATTTAGCGCCCTGCATGACCTCGTCGAGGGTAACGCTGACGGCATGCTGCGTCGGGACCCAGTCGACCTTCAGGAACAACGCAGCCACCGTGATGGGGATATAGCTGAACATAAAGATCGGGAAGGTAAACAGGTTGGTCACCAGGCGCCACTTTTGCGCACAATGAATGTGCTTGTACTCGAAGATGGTCGTAAGTAGCGCCAGGATAAAGAAGGTCTGATACATCATCGCGAAGGTCATAATGAGCGAGGCGGCACACGCCTGCATCTCAACCTCGGTAGCCAAAAAGCCATGCGAAAGACCACCGACGATCAGGAACGTGGCGTTGGCGAGCATCGAAATCAGCGATAACAGCATACCAGGGGCAATCGTCATAAACATGTCGTAGGCGGCAAAACGATGATAGCGGAAGGTCGACTTGACCAGATGCTTACCGTAGGTAAAGAACACCTGGTAGAAGCCCTTGGTCCAGCGCATACGCTGCTTCCAGGACGCCTTGAACGTCACGGGTTGCTCGTCAAAGAACTCTGCCGGCGCATAACCGATGCGGATGCCGTGAATGGCGCAGAACGTGGTGAACTGAATGTCCTCGGTCAGCGTGTGGAACTGCCAGCCGTGCATGCCCTCAATAACACTGGCGGAGATGAGGTAGCCCGAACCCGAGACGGCGCAGGACGTCTTGCAGATGTTGCGCGCGTTGTTGAGAAAGCGTGCCTCGCGCAGATACCAGGTGGCATTAGCTGCCGAGATCCACGAGCTGCCGAAGTTCTTGGAGTTGCGGTAGCTTGTGACCACATGGAAGCCCTGGTCAAAGGCGTCATTCATCTTGGATACGTAATCGCGGGAGATAACGTTATCGGCGTCAAAAATAAAGTAGCCCTCAAAGGTATCGGGATACTCGTTAAGAATGCGGTCAAAACCAAAGTCCATGACCCAGCTCTTACCCTTACGGGCCAGGTCGTTACGCTCATAGACGATGGCGCCAGCCTCGCGAGCGAGCTGCGCCGTGTTATCGGTGCAGGCATCGGCAACCACGAAGACCTCGATAAGCTCGGACGGATAGTCCTGGTCTTTGATGGAGCGCACGAGATTGGCAATTACCGCCTCCTCGTTATGCGCCGCAATAAAGAAGGCATAGCGATGGAGCTTTTTGGCCTTGGGAGGTGCGACCTCACCGCGCAGGGCGCCAATGACAAAGAAGACCACCTGGTACAGAAAGCAGACCGTGAGCAGCGTAACCACAATCTGGTTAAAGATCACGATGGGCGTGTTGGTTTGTAAAAAGGCGAGCATGCAGGCTCCCAGGAACGCGTTACGTAAACAACCGTATATCTTACCGCAGGCTAGGGGCGTTCAAGAAACCACCTAATACTGGCTAGGCTTCGAGCAGGCCGAGCTGCGGTACGATTTCGTCGCCGGCAGCAGTGCGACCAAGCGAACGCGGGGCCAGGTCGTCAAGAACCGCAGCGAGATCCCACGGCAGCTCGTCGCGGCGCTCAATGCGCTCCCCCGTCACGGGATGATCGAACGCTACGCGCCAGGAATGGAGGAATTGCCTGGTCAGACCCTGATCGGCGCGTGCATCGCACTTGCCGTAGAGCGGATCGCCCACGCAGGCGTGGTTGATATGGCGCATGTGCACGCGAATCTGATGCGTGCGACCGGTAAACAGGTGACACTCAACGAGTGTGTAGCCGTCATCAAAGCGCGTGGAATCAAAACGCTCAAGGACCTTGAAGGTCGTGATGGCTTGGCGCGCAAAGGGATCGTCCGAAACCGCCATCTTCACGCGGTCGCGCGTCGATCGGGCAATACCGGTGTTGATGGTGCCCTCGTCCATGGCGATGTGCCCGTGAACGAGCGTAATGTAGCGGCGGTCGAGCGTGCGCGTACGGATAAGATTTTGGAGCGCGCGCTGGGTGTCGTCGTCCTTTGCCGCAAGCATAAGACCTGAGGTATCGCGATCCAAACGATGCACGATACCGGGGCGGTCCTCGCCCTGCACGGTGCCCAGATGGTCGATACCACAGTGATAGACCAGGGCATTCGCGAGCGTACCGCTCTCATGACCATGCGCAGGATGGCACACCAGGCCGCGCTGCTTGGAGAGCACGATGAGATAGTCGTCCTCGTAGCGAATGTCGAGCGGGATGGCCTCGGGAATCACATCGGTGGGATCGTGCGGCTCGGGCAAATCAACCGAAATACGGTCACCGGCTCGCACGGCGTACTTTTTGGACAGGCAGGTCTCGCCATTGACCACTACGGCCCCACCCTCAATCAGATGCGCGCAGGCAGAGCGCGTAGGGCAGCCGTCATTGGCGCCCAGATAGGCGTCAAGACGCTGACCAGCGGCATCGTCGGCAACAAGGATATGGATGTCGGCCATTAGCGCTCATTCCTTTCACGAATCTTGCGGGCACGCTCCCCACGTTGTTTAGCCTTGCGCTTGGCGCGGGCCTCATCACGGGCGTTAAGCTCGGCGGTCGCATCGACCTCACGGGCCGCGGGGCTCAAGAACATGTAACCGAAGAGGGCGAGCACTACACCGACCGTAATGCCGATATCGGCCACATTGAAGACGGGGAAGTCGATGAAGGTGGTGGCAATAAAATCGGTCACGAAGCCAAAGGCCAAACGATCGATTGCGTTACCGATAGCACCGCCCGCAACCATCGCCATGCCCACAACCTCAAGATGGGCAAGCTGGGGTGCACGAACGAGGTACACAAAAATAGCGATAATGACCGCCAACGCCAGCACGGCAAACGCGATGCCATGCCCCTCGCCCATGCTAAAGGCGGCACCGATATTGCGGACAAACATAAAGTCGATGACACCAGGGATGACGGTCACATGCAAAGCGTCGCCCACGGCACGAACCGCAAACTTGGTCAGCTGGTCAAGAAGCAGCACAACCAGCGCCATCCCACCAGCAACACCCAACCGCCAACGCAAAGGCGGCGTCATATCCCCAGTACGACCCAAATCAATCCCCTACCCTCAAGAACATCGAATTACGTTTAACGCAAATCAATATCTTATATTGACCAGCAACGAAATAGCCGATGATTCGTTACCAACAGCGAAAACCCGCCAGAGCGAGCAAGGTGCCTTGAAACAAGGCGGCATTGACCTT
>JAHYYL010000026.1:1632-30698 GCA_019424965.1 Collinsella sp. | reverse complement strand
CGCGATCATAATCCGTGTCGAATCCGGCGCGAATAGGAATGCCGGTAATGCGAATCTTTGTCTCGAGCACCTTGCGCGGACGCAGCGTTTCGGCCATAAATTCGTTGGCAACACAGAATAAATCGGTGTCCTTGTGGGGCCACCATCCCTCGACTTCGTAGTCGGTCGGTACGCAGATGACCGGATAATCGATACCCGTAATTACGCGGGCGCCCACGGCAACATTGGCTGCTGTGATGTGCGTTGCAACCACGGCTATGGGCCTGCGGCTACGAATATATTCGTTGAAGGCGGGGAACATAATTCGCGACCATGCCGTTCCGCCACCCCAGAGAAGATGTCCCGTAAGCGTATATCGCCAGGTCAGGTCGTAAATGGGGCGCGTGGCTCCCGTAAAAGAAGCCGCGGTCTTATTGCCGTCGAATTTAATACGTCCAAAATCAAGGATATCGAGCACTTCAATCTCAATATCCTCGGGGATGCCATTGGTGCCGCGGATGAGGTCGAATGCCTGCGCAATCGCATTTGCGGCGGCCTTGTGGCCCGAGCCAACGGAGGCGTGCACGATGGTCACGAGAGGTTTTTGCTGAGCCAGGAGCGTGGTTTGCTCCGATTGGGGAGTGCTGTGCGTGAGCAGGGGAGCGTCGTCACTCGTCTGCGCCTGGTCCATCGATAACTCCCCTTCAGCTTTGTAATACGGATTTATCATTGTAGTGCATGAGTGTCACGTTCACGTAAATTTGGGTATGAGCGCAAAGAACGACAACGTTTCGACGAAAGGACGCTTCATGACTACCGATAAGCCGATCGATGTTGCGATTATCGGTGGCGGCCCCGCGGGCTATGCTGCCGCCATTTATGCTGCGCGTGCTAACCTGACGACGACCGTGATTGAGCAGGGCATGTCGGGAGGGCAGATCGCCACAACCAATGAGGTCGAGAACTATCCGGGTTTCCCGCTCCTGAGTGGCGCCGAACTCGGCGAGCGTTTTCAGCAGCATGCAGAGGGCCTGGGAGCACAGGTTGCATGGAGCATGGTTACGGGTGTCGATTACGATGCCGATGCAGCGTTGTTTACGGTGCATCACGATATGGGCGATACGCTGGCCCCGAGCGTTATCGCTTGCATGGGTGCCACGCCGCGTCCGGCAGGTTTCGCAGGCGAGGATACGTATCGCGGTCGTGGCGTTTCATATTGCGCAACATGTGACGGCATGTTTTTCCGCGGCAAGCAGGTTTTTGTAATCGGTGGTGGCAATTCGGCATGCGAAGAGGCTCTGTTCCTGTCCGACATTGCCAACAGTGTGACCATCGTGCTGCGCCGCGACCAGTTCCGTGCGCCCGATGGTGTTGTTCAGAAAGTACTCGCAAAGGACAATATTACAGTTAGGTACCAAACTAGTATTGTGGAGCTATCGGGCGAAGCCATGCCAACGACGATTACCTTTAAGGACAATGCATCCGGCGAGACTCATACCGAGTCATTTGAGCCCGGCTCGTTTGGCATCTTTGTTTTTACCGGAACGCAGCCCCATACCGAGCTTGTTGAGCATCTAGTCGATCTGGCGCCTGATGGCGGCATTCTGACTGATGAATCCATGGCGACCCGCACGCCAGGTCTATTTGCCGCTGGCGACATCCGTTCCAAACGTTTACGCCAGGTTGTGACCGCTGTTTCGGATGGAGCCATAGCAGCAACGAGCGCATACGCGTTTCTCCGTGGATAAGTACGATAATATATCTTATGTAAGGTTGCTATCTTTAAACAAAGTGGTTGGACGGTGCATCAATGTGCCGCCCAACCACTTTTACTTTGCGGCTATGTGGTATGTAAAACTAGATAACCTAGAATACAATATAGAAAACGAACGGAGGCCTCTTATGAACCACGCTAAACATGTTATCCCGATGTCAGATACATCGGTCAGCATTAAGCCGGAGGATATTCAGCCGACGGTGCTGCCGGATGCATTTATTCAGTCCGATACGGTGCGTAAACTCAACGCGTTGAGCCTGCCGCGCTATGACCAGCTGCCCAACGTAACGCTCTATCGCGATCAGGTCATTGAGTATGTTGCGCTGTGGATGGAGCCGCTTTCGATTTGCGTAGAGCAGCCCGTTATTACGCCATCGATGATCAATAACTACGTGAAGGTCGGCCTCGTTCCTGCTCCGGTTAAAAAGCAGTATGGCCGTGAGCAGATTGCGCGTCTCATCGCCATTTGTATCTTTAAGCAGGTGCTGCCCATCGCTGCGGTTCAGGCGCTCTTTAACATTCAGCGCTTGAGCTACGACGCTCCGACGGCTTTCGATTATGTTGTCGATCAGCTCGAGGCATCGATTCGTGCGGCGTTTTCTGTTGAGCAGACTCCCGTGCCCGATACCGCACATCAGGTTACGCGTGAGTCGTTGCTCGTACGCAGTGCTGTATCGTCCTTCGTTTCGAAGGCATACCTGATGAGCTACCTTAAGTTCTAGTTGACGTATAGCACGGGCGGGACAAAGAGCCATCTGTCACTTTGTCCCGCCCGTGCTTTTGATTGGTTGGACTTTATTGGCCCGAAGCCACGCCCATGCCATAGCCGATGATGAGGCCGTGTATCTCGGCATAATATGAATCTAGCCCGTTACAGGGCATGATGATAGTCTTGGAGCCTGGCCAGCGCTCCACAATGCGGCTGGCAAGTGCCTGGGCGCCCGTCTCATTCTCGACATGGTCGATAACGACCTCGCCGCCCGTAAAACCTTCGGCTTCCATGGTGTCGATGATCTTGTTGAGCATCTTCTTTTCGCCACGCGTGTGCCCGACGAGCTCGATTTTACCGGCCTCGCTCGCCGTGCCCAAAATGCGAATATTGAGCTTGTTGGCAATGACGCCGGCTGCCTTGGGAATACGTCCGGCCTTTGCAAGGTTCTCGTAATTACACAGGCTAAAGAGGATCTTGCTGTTTTGCTCCAAGCTATCGAAGTAAGCGCAGGCGTCCTCAAAGGAAACGTCCGGGTTGCTTGCAAGATAGCGGTCGAACAGCAGGAAGATCAGGTCCATTTTGCCGCCGGCTCCGCGTGAATTGACCAGATGAATCTGTCGAACCGGCTCTTCGGCAAGCACCATGTCACGTGCGGTGGCCGCGGCATTGTAGCTTCCCGAGACGCCCTCCGAGATGGGCATGCAAATCGTCTTGTCGGCAAGCCTAAAGAGTTCGGCCCACTCCCCTACGCTTGGACAGGCGCTCGATGATGCGCTGGCTTCCGACTGAATGGCAACATTAAGCTCGTGAACATCGAGCAAAAGGTCGTCGACAAATTCGCGCTCCCCTACTCGAATTTTGAGAGGAGCGAATGCAAAGGTGGTACGGGGTGCAGTCGGTTGCCAATCGCGAAGATTGCAGCTCGAATCGGAGATAAGTGCCCAGCTCATTGAGGGTCCTTTCTATTTGTTCCTCAACAATTATAGCCGTCTTTCTCATCAATTGGACGGCTATCTAGTTTTGAATACTAGATAGCCGTCCTGATTTTATGGCAAACGGTAGGGGCAAAAGAATGGGCCTCGTGACTCAAAATCGCGAGACCCACGTTCGTTCGCTGTAGTAATAAATTAGTAGCGCACGAAAATGTAATTGTTGTTCATGCCAGCCGCAACGGAGCTGATGATAACGCCCGTCTTGTAGTCGGAAGCATGGATCATCTGGCCGTTACCAATGTAGATACCGGTGTGGTAAGAGTTAACCACGACGTCGCCAGGCTGGGGATCGGACACGCGGGTCCAGCCCATGAAGGTGCCCGTGGTGCCAAGACGACAATAACGGCCGGTGAGGCAGTAGCTTACAAAGCCGGAGCAGTCAAAGCTGTTCGGTCCAATGCCGCCCCAAGAATAAGCACAACCGAGCTTGCTGTAAGCGCGCGAAACAACGGAGCCGCCGTCAACGGACTGGCTCGGTGTGGAAGGCGTCGGAGCCGGAGCGGGCGTCGAGGGCTGCGGCGTGGGAGCAGGAGCGGGCGCGGGCGCAGGCGTGTTGCCGCCGCCGTTGTTGGTCGTACCGCCACCATTGTTGGTGTTCTCGGTCGTACCGGCGGTGTCGTTGCTCACCGTGGCCTTTTCGGCAGTGCTGGCGTTGATACCGGCCTGCAGCGCGGCGTTGGCCTCGGCCTCGGCAGCAAGCTCGGCCTGCAACTGTGAATCCAGGGAGTTCACGACACTCTGGGCCTCAGCCTGCTGGGCGTTGAGCTCGTCGACCTTCTTCTGCGTCGCGGCGACGTTCTTCTCCTGTTCGGTCTGCTTATCGGTGAGCTGCTGCTTAAGGTCCTTGACCTCCTGAATGGTCTGGGCCTGCTTGTCGGACACCTTACCGTAGTAGAAGAGACGGTTGAGCATGTCGCCCAGATCATCGACGCCCGTCAGAACCTGAAGGAGACTCAGACCGCCGGTCTTGTATTCACCGGCAACGTAGTTAGAGAGCTTGGCCTGGCCTTCGGCGATCTCCTGCTGCTTTTGCGTGATCTCGCCTGCAGTCTGATCAAGCTCCTGCGTCTGTGCGGAGAGTTCTTCATGAATTTGCTGGGTTTGCGTGCCGATCTGCTCGAGCTTGGTACGAGCAGCGGCAAGGTCGGATGCGGTATCGGCATAGGCCGGAGCCACGAGGCCCAGGCCCAAAACACAAGCGAGGGTTGCCGTAGCAGCGCAGCGTGCCATGTTTCTGTGCGTGTTTGCTGTGCGCATGGAGCTTCCTTTCCGGTATCTAAGGGTAACGGCTAGTCCACCGTCACCAGGCTAAAGAGCTCAACGTCCTCGTTAGATGGCGTGAGCTTCTTGCGCGGGTTGAGAAACGCAAGCTCAAGGATACAACCGTAGCCCACAAGCTTTGCGCCCATATCTCGCACCAGTTTACCTGTTGCCTCGACAGTTCCGCCCGTCGCGACCAAGTCGTCCAGAATCAACACGGTATCTTTAGAGCTGATAGCATCGGCGTGAATCTCGATAGAATCCGTTCCATACTCGAGCTCGTAGCTCTCGCTGACCGTCTTGCGCGGCAGCTTGCCCGGTTTACGTGCGGGAACAAAGCCGGCACCTAGGGCGACGGCCACGGGCACACCGACCATAAAGCCGCGGGCCTCGGGTCCTACGACCTTGGTAATGCCCATGTCGGCAAAATGCTCGGCAAGGGCATCCACCATGGCCTTTAGGGCCTCGGGGTTGCCAAAGAGCGGTGTGATGTCCTTAAAGACGACTCCGGGCTCGGGATAGTCGGGGATATCGACGATATGAGATTCGAAGTCGTACATGGCGTGACCTTTCATGGATTGCCGGGTGGACGGCGATTATTTACCCGTGTTAGCAGACGGGTTATGCGAGGGGACGACGACCTTGGACGGTTGCACGAGCGACTCCTCGTGCGCGGCAACCGCGGGGGCGCTTGCCCCATCGCTTTTAGCCTTGGTGGATTCGGAACGTGCAATCTCCTCATCGAGGGCATCGATATCGGCGTCCTCGACCACGGCGTTGAGCGACTCAAAGACACGGTTCTTAAGGAGCGCGGTGTGCACGCCCTCGGTGAGGTCGTGCAGCTTCTTAAAAGCGCGCTCGAGCTTGGCGTCGCGCTCATCATCAGAGGTATCCATGCCGAGCATGCTCACGAGCACCTGCTCAAACATCGAAGACTCGCGGTTTGCCGACGATACGTACTGACGCAGGTTGCGCGGCTCAATGTGGAAGCGCGACAGCTCCGAGCAGTAACGGATAATCGGGAAATCGCGACCATCGACAAGCTCGCGGTTCTGCGGGCTCTTGATGATGCGAATGAGGTCGTTTTCGGCCAGGGAGCGGATAAACGAGATCTCGACGCCAAGCATATCGGGAATGGTCTCGATGGGATGCAGCTTTTGTTTGGTCTCCTTGGGCTCCGTCTTAAGCGGAACATCGGACAGCAAGCCCACCTCGTAGGCGAGCGTTGACAGGTCCGTGGCGTTTTCCAAGCGCTGCTTAATCACGTTGAGCGGCATGTAGCGGGTCTTCTGCAAGTGCAGGATGACCTCCAGGCGATCAACGTCCTCCTTAGAGTACTGACGGTATCCCTTAGGCGTACGATGAGGGGTAATGAGCCCCTCATCCTCTAGAAATCTAATTTTTGAGTTCGAAAGATCGGGGTATGCGCCTCGAAGTAGGTTGACGACTTGGCCGATACTCAGATAGTTGCGTTCGGCCATGCCCTACTCACCGGTTTCGATGCGCTCCGGCGTGCTCTCGTGGTAGATGAGCGTAAACGTACCGATCTGGACGGAAGAACCGTCGTGCAGCGGGGCTGCATTGACGATGGCACCGTCAACCCAGGTGCCATTGAGCGAGCCCAGGTCCTCGATGTGAGCGCCGAGGCCCTCGCGAATAATGCGCGCGTGGCTGCGCGAAACAGTCATGTCGTTGAGGAAGATGCCGTTCGCAGGATCGCGGCCGATGGTGGTCACGTCGTCCTCGAGCTCAAAGGCGGCACCAGTCTGCGGACCCTTGACGATGGACAGAACGGGGGCGGTGATGCGCACGTTGGCCATGAGGTCGGGAACGGTGACGTCGCTTGAAGGCACGCGGAATACGCAGGTGGCGTCAGCAGTCTTATCATTCCGAGGCATATTGTTAACCATGTTGTCCATGACAACCCCTAACTTATCGCGGACGTGCCGTAAATAATGAACCGTACGTAATCATACCCCAACGAATCAGTCTTCGATTTCAGGGTTCAGAAAGTCGATGTCCTCGTCCTCGGGATGCGCGAGAGCCTGTTTAATGGCCGCTCCGCCCTTAATGGAGTAGATGACAGCCGTGAGCATGGAGAAGATCACGCCGCCGTACACAAAGAAGATGCCGAGGGGCACCGAGCTTCCATTGAGGCCCGGGAAGGCCTTAAGGGTTGAAGGTAAAAGATGCAGGCCGTCAATAACGGGGAAACCGAGCAGCATGAGCGAGAAGCCGGTCATGAGCAGCGCAGTGGCAATCTTTCCGGGAAACACGACATCGATGGGACGACGGTGGTAATGGCGCACGATGAGCGTGCCAAGGCCCAGGTAGATGTCGCGACCGATGATGAGTACGCAGACCCAGATAGGCAGCTCGCCACGGACCACCAGGCCCAAGACGCCCGTAAACAGCAGCGCGCGGTCGCAGATGGGATCCATGACCTTGCCGAGCCACGAGACCGTCTTGGTCATGCGGGCGATCTGCCCGTCCATCCAGTCGGTGGAGGCGGCGATGGCATAAATCACGATGGCGACGATGCGGTTGTTATCCGTCACAAACAGGTACAGAAAGACGAGCGTGAGGATCAGGCGCGTAAAGGTGATGAAATTGGAGATCGTGAAGATCTTATTCGACGGGTAATCGGAAGTGCCGATAAGCTCCTTTTTGATCTTCTTTTTGATTCCCACAGGACTCCCCCGCTGGTTAACGACAAAACTTTCGATACTATACCCGTTCCTGCGATGTCTATCCAGCGCAAGCATAGAGAGTCCAGACATGAGGAAGGCGCTTTTGGGCGGCGGTGGATTTCACATTCGTGTACATCAGCCTCCAAACATGCCGAAAAATGTCGGTTTTGGAGGGTGATGTACACGTTTTGATTCGGTGATTACATCGATCGGGAAAGTTGTTGCCTTAAGCAAATTAATCATGATGTGCGGGTCGAGAAGGGTTGGCGCCAAAAGAACCCAACGGCCGTTACGGCTTCGTTAGAAACGCGCCCCACCATGGATGGTGAACCCGAAAGGTAAGGCGCGCGGGCACGGTGACTCGGCCCGCGCGCCCGGAAGAGAAAGGACGAACCCATGGGTTACATGCTTGAGACGCGCGGGCTCACCAAGCGCTTCGGCCGCGGCGACCAGGCGCAGGACGCCGTGGCCGACGTGAGCCTTCATATCCGCGAGGGCGAGGTGTACGGGCTGCTCGGCCCCAACGGCGCCGGCAAGTCGACAACGCTCAAGATGATCTGCGGGATGCTGCGGCCGACGGCCGGGGAGATCATCTTTGCCGGGCACGCCTGGCGCCGCGAGGACCTCTACGCAATCGGCAGCCTCATCGAGGAGGCGCCGCTCTACCCCAACCTCACCGCGCGCGAGAACCTGCGCGTGCGCACCACGCTGCTGGGCCTTCCCGAGAGCCGCGTAGATGAGGTGCTCGCCGCCGTGGACCTCGCGGACACCGGGAAGAAGCGCGCTGGGCGCTTCTCGATGGGCATGCGGCAGCGCCTGGGGCTCGCGCTGGCGCTGATCGCCCGGCCGCGCCTGCTTGTGCTCGACGAGCCCACCAACGGCCTCGACCCCATCGGCATCGAGGAGCTGCGCGACCAGATCCGCGGCTTCGCGGCGGCGGGTACGACGGTGATCGTCTCGAGCCACATCCTTTCCGAGGTGCAGCAGATGGCGGACACCATCGGCATCATCTGCGGGGGGCGCCTCGCCTACGAGGATGCGCTTCGTCCCGGGCAGGACCTCGAGGAACTCTTCATGAGCTTCTGCCGGGAAGGGCGACGAGCACGCGGGGAGGTGGCGGCATGACGGGCGAGAAAGGCGGCCTGCTCGCGGCCCTGCGCGCCGAGGCCCTGAAGTCGCGCCACGCGGCACCGGTTCGCCTGGCCGTGCTCATGGCGCTGCCGATGCCGCTGCTCGGCGCGATGCCCTACCGGGGCGTGCAGATCTTTAGCGCGTGGAACTACTGGTACGCGCTCTTCCTGCCCGTGTCTCTCTCGCTCGTGGTGGCGTGCGTCGCGCGGGCGGACGCTCGCACGAGGATGCGGGGGCTTCTGGGCCTGGGCTTCCCGCTCGGGCGCGCCTGGTGGGCCAAGGCGCTCTGGTGCCTCGCGCTCTGCACGCTCTCGAACCTCGTGGTCTTCGGCATCTACCTCGCGGGATCGGCGTTCTCCTCGCAGGGCCTCACGGCCGCGGGCACGCTCACGATGCTCCTCTGCGCGCTCGCCAACACGGTGACCGCGGCGTGGATGATCCCCGCAGGGCTCTTCCTCACGGCGCGGCTCGGCATGCTCGCGGGCATCTTCTGCCCGCTCGCCGCGCAGCTCGTGGGTGGGTTCGCCTGGTCGCTGATGCCGCTGCCGCAGCTCTTTCCGCCGTCGGCGAGCATGGTCATCCCCACGAGCTTCATTCCCGTGCTGCCGAGCGGCGAGCCGCTCGCGGCGGACATGGCGCTCGGCGGGGCGCTCACGGCGGACGGCATGCTCACGCTGGCGGGCCTTGCGGTCTGCGCGCTCGCGTTCGCCGCGCTCACGGCGGCGGGCGCGGCCTGGTTCGCGCGCTCCGAGGAGAGGTGATGGCCATGACACGACTCTCCGACCCGACGCCGCGCATGACTCTCCCGCGGGCCCTGCTCTCCGAGGCCCTGCGCCTGGCGCGCTCCCCGCTCACGGCGGTGCACCTCGTCTGCGGCCTGGCAGCCGGTCTTGCCTGCGGCGAGTACTTCTCCGTAACCCGATGGGACCCGTCGCTGGGCGCGGACGCCTACGTCCAGTTCCTCGGCGCCCTCATGCCGCTCATGTCCGCAATCGTCTGCGGGCTCGCCGTGGACGAGGAGCGCGCTGCCGGGCGCCTCGCCAACCTCACGGCGGTCCCCTCGCGCGGGCGCGCCGTCGCGGCGAAGCTGCTCGCCCTTGCGGCGCTCGGCGCCGCCGCGCTGGCCGTGGCGCTCGGCGTGTTCGGGGCCGTGCTCGCCGTCGCCGGGCGCCTGCCGCTCGGGCCCGCTCCGCTTGCGGCCGCCTGGGCGGGCATCGTGCTGGGCAGCCTGCCCCTTTACGCGCTGGGGCTCGGCGTGGCCCTGCGCCTCGGCCGCAACGCCGCCATCGGCGGCGGCGCTGCGGGTATGCTCCTCGCGTTCTTCTCAGTGGGCGGGCTTGCGCACGGCCTCATGATCGGCGAGCTCACCGGTGCCCTGGCGACGCCCCTGGGCTGGGTGCCGCTCGCCTGGCCCGCGCGCCTGGGGTCGCTCGGGGTGGAGGCCTTCATCGACGCCGTACGCGCGGCGGGCCCACTCCTCACGACTGCGCTCGCTGGCCTCGTGCTCACCCTGGCAGCCGCCGCCGTCCTTCTCGCCTGGTTCTGCCGCTTCGAGGACGGGAGGGCAGATGCATAGGAAGCCGCTCGCCGCCGTGCTCGTCCCCCTCTCCGCAGCGTTTGTCCTGGGCGGGAATGCCCTGCTCGACGCCGGCTGGGGTTCGGCGCTGCGCTCGATCGCCGACTGCGTGCTGCCCAACCCTGAGATCGCCATGTGGGCGCCCGCGCCCGAGCCCGGCAGCCACGCGAGCTCCTACGCCGACGCCACCGGGGCGGGGACAAACTACGTCTACCTGGTGGACGCGGCGGACGACAGGGGCAATGTCCGAGAGCTCCAGCTCATCTTCTTCGGGCGGGAGTCGGACGGCGAGGGCTGGCTCGGGATCGAGGCGCGCGGCGGCTCGGGCGTGCGCTACCGCGCGTGCGAAGCGGCTGAGGCGCCCGCAGCTGCGCGCAGGGCTCTGGACCGCTGAGTGCGGCGCTAGTACAATTCCGACGAGAGTTTCAGGAGGTCGAACATGGCGAGGATACTGGCAGTGGATGATGAACGGGCTATCCTCGACGCGCTCGCGCGCGTCCTCGGCCGCGACGGCCATGAGGTCGTCAGGGCGACGGACCCGACGGCGGTCCCGGGGATGGACCTCTCGCGCTTCGACCTCGTGCTCTGCGACGTCATGATGCCGGGGCTCGACGGCTTCGAGCTCGTGCGGCAGATCCGCCCGGACTTCGACGGGCCCATCGTCTTCCTGACCGCGCGCGTGGCCGAGGAGGATGCCGTGGCCGGCTACGGCCTGGGCGCCGACGACTACGTCCGCAAGCCCTTCGGTGCCGCGGAACTGCGCGCCAAGGTCGCGGCCCATCTACGCCGTGAGCGCCGGCCGCGCTCGCACGCTCTCTCCTTCGGGGAGGTGCGGATCGACCTCGGGGCGCGCGACCTCGCCGTGGGCGGCGAGACCGTGCCGCTCACGCCCACCGAGTACGCCATCTGCGAGTACCTCGCGCGCCACCCCGGGCAGGTCATGAGCCGCGCGCAGATACGCGAGGCGGTGCTCGGCTGGGAGAGCGACGCCGACGACGCGGCCATATCCATGCAGGTCAGCCGCGCCCGGAGGAAGCTCTCCGAGGCCGGCGCCGATCCGATCGCGACCGTCTGGGGGATGGGGTACAAGTGGCAGCTCTGAGGATCGGGGCGCGAGGTCGCGGGGGCATGCCGCTCTCCTTCGTCATCGCGCGCTACTTCGCCTACGCGTTCGCGGCGGTCGCCACGGCGTGGCTCGCCTCGCTCATGGTGCTCTCCGTGGCGATCAACGCGGGCTTCGTCTACGAGGCAAGCTGGGGGCCGGCCAATGCGCGCGAGGTCGCGGAGGGCCTGGCACGCGACGGCGTCTGCGGGCAGCAGGACGTGCCGACGGCCTACCGCTACCTCATCCTGAACAAGGACGGATACGTGCTGATGACAGACCTCGAGGGCACGCGGCTCGAGGATGCGACGGAAATGGCCAGTACGGCACTCGCCGCGGATCCGGGCACAGTGGAGATCGAGGGCGGGGGCTCGGGCCTCACCTACGCTGCGTTCCCGCTCAAGGGCGGCGGGGCCTGCGCACTCGTCAGCGAGTACCTGCCGCAGTGGGTCTCGCGCGATCTCGCCGGCCTGCTTCCCAACCCGCAGAACCTCATGCTCGTCGGCGCCGCTGTGGGAAGCGCGCTCGCGCTCGCGCTCGTGGCGCGCCGTGCGAGCCGCGTGATCTCGCGCAAGATGGCGCCGCTCGCGGAGGCGGCGGGTCGCGTCGGCGCGGGGGAGCTCGACTTCGCGGTCGGCAGCACCAACGTGCGCGAGGTGAACGACGTCCTCGCCGCGATGGACGCCATGCGGGCCTCCCTCGCCGAGTCGCTCGAGGCCCGCTGGGCCGCGGAGCGGGGGCAGCGCGAGCAGATGACGTCGATCGCCCACGACCTCAAGACGCCGCTTACTGTGCTGCGCGCCAACGCCGACTTCGTGGCGGAGGAGCTGGAAGACGAGAAAGACGCCGACCTCGCGGCCGCCGCGCGCGACATAGCCGGCAGTGTCGAAAGGCTCGACGACTACGTGCGCCTGCTCATCGAGGCCTCGCGCGGGTCCGGCGGGGCGGAGAGGGCCCCCATGCGGCCGGCCGAGCTCTGCGAACAGGTCCTCGCCGAGGCCGCCCAGATCGCCCGGGCGCGAGGCGTGACGCTCAACGCGGCCACGGGCCCCGCTGTCGCGGGCGCGCCCGAGGCCCTACTCGACCGAACCGCCCTGGCGCGAGCCGCCGCGAACCTCGTGGCCAACGCCGCCGAGCACGCGCGCTCGCGCGTGGCGGTCTCCTGCGACGTCGCGGGCGGACACCTCGTCATCGAGGTGGCCGACGACGGACCGGGCTTTTCTCCCGCCGCCCTCGAACGCGGCTGCGAGCGCCTCTTCACAGACGACTCGTCCCGCTCCTCGCGCGACGGAGGCCGCCACTACGGGCTCGGCCTCCACGTCGCCTCCGAGGCCGCGAGCGCCCACGGGGGCTCCGTCTCGCTCGCCAACAGCCCCTCGGGCGGCGCGGTGGTCACCATCGCGGTCCCCCTGTGCGGGATCTGACGATTTCCTCGATGTCTACCTCGACTGCGATATGTCGCTCGCCGAGGCCGCGACGAGATGGTGTTGCGTCTGCCCCATTTGGTGCTTCTAGCTCAAATTTGATCTGATGTAAGGCCCGTGCAATCCTGCATGGGCCTTTCTTTTGGCAATTGCTCGACCGATTCGTGGCTTGAAACACAAATTATCGAGTTAAGGAGACATGGGGTCACACAGCGGCTCTCAGAGCGCCCGCCGCACTCCCCCGCCATTACCCTGCGGCGTCCTCGTATAGAGCCCATCCCGCTTGGCGTTTCGTTGCAACAGCCCACTTGTCCACCGATCAAGTGAACTACTGGAATAAATACAGCGACATGCTTGTCCGTTATAGTCGCTATATCTGTGTTAATCGCCGCGATAAATACAGCCTGTACTCGGCTGCATACCAGCTACGCGTATGTAGATTCATATCGCGTTAATAAATCGGCTCAAGCGCTTGCAAAACGCGCAAGTAACCGCAAAAGGCGATTATCGCGTAGGTAGATTTTTGGCACCCTGTTGCTTAATCAAAACTAAGCAATTGCTTAAAACAAAAAAGGTCAGGCACTAGGTGCCTGACCTGCAAACTTCTGGTCGGGACGACTGGATTCGAACCAGCGACCCCTTGACCCCCAGTCAAGTGCGCTACCAAGCTGCGCCACGTCCCGAAGCTTTTGTTTGTTGCTCTGCTCTCGCTCGCAACAGGAAGTATATTAACCCGAAACTTTAGACTTGTGCAAGAACTTTTTTACAAATTTGGAAGCAAGTCCAAAATTGTATCTGCGAGCTGGGGTTTTGTTAGTACGGGAAGTTCTTGCGTACCCGTTGTGCTCACAATCCAGGCCTTGTTGGTGTCGGTCCCAAAGCCCGAATCGGCGCGCGAGACATCGTTGGCGATAATTGCATCGCAACCCTTGCGGGCCAATTTGCGCTCAGCGTACTCGACAACGTTATCAGTCTCGGCCGCAAATCCGATCACGCATCGCTCGCCCTTCTGGCGCGAGAGCTCGGCCAAAATATCGACCGTTTCGACCAGTTCGATGCGATCCAAGCGCTCGTTGGCCTTTTTGAGCTTATGGTCCGCAGGGGCCGCGGGGGTGTAGTCGGCGACGGCAGCCGCGCAAATGGCCGCATCGGCCGTCTGGAAGGCGCTCAGGGCCGCCTGGAGCATCTCTGCGGCGGTCTGCACGCGCACGCACTCCACGCCGCGGGGAATATCGAGCGATGTCGGTCCCAACACGAGCGTGACCTCGGCACCGCGGCGTGCGGCCTCCCCCGCCAGGGCGATGCCCATCTTGCCTGAAGAACGGTTGCCAATGAATCTCACCGGGTCGATCGGTTCGTGCGTGGGGCCGGCGGTAATCACGATGCGCTTGTCTGCCAGGTCCTGAGGCGCGGGGTTGAGCACCTCACAGACAGCCTCGACGATGTCCTGGGGCTCGCTCATGCGGCCTGTGTCCACGTCGCCACAGGCAAGGTAGCCGCTACCCGGACCCACAACGTGGACACCGCGCTCGCGCAGCGTGGCCATGTTGGCCTGCGTGGCCGGCGCCTTCCACATGCCATTGTTCATGGCCGGCGCGATCACAATGGGGCGCGGCGTGGCAAGCAGCGTGGTGGAAATGAGGTCGTCGGCGATGCCGTTGGCCATCTTGGCGATGATATTAGCCGTCGCGGGCGCCACGACCACCAAGTCGGGCTCCTGCGCCAGCGAGATATGGTGGATGGGGTCGGAGGGGTCGTCGAATAGGCCCACAGCAACGGGCTCACCCGTGAGCGCGCGGAAGGTGAGCGGCCCCACGAACTCCGTGGCATGATCGCTCATGACGACCTTGACGTGCGCACCGCGCTTTTGCAGCAGGCGCACGATATTGCACGACTTATAGGCGGCGATCCCGCCGGTTATGCCCAGCAGGATCGTTTTTCCCTCAAGTTGCATTGAATTGTTGGGTGCCGCCATCGTTTAAGCTTCCTTGCTCGGGAGCACCAGCAGGCGGTGGCAGTACGGGCAGTGCGTAATCTCACTGCCGTCATGGTTGAGGTCGCTCATGGACGACGCCTGCAGCGCGGTGTGGCAGACCGTGGGGATGTTGCCCTTGATGGTCTCGACGGCCAGGCCGCGGAACTGCTTGAGCAGGCGCTCGTAATCGGTGAGCACGTCGGTCGGCAGCGTGGCGGCAAGCGCGGTGCGCTCCTTGGTGGCGGCATCGATCTGAGCCTGCAGATCGGCAGCCTTGGCACGGGCGGCCTTGGTATCGGCCTTTACACCCTCCTCGAACTTGGCGATGATGGCCTGCGCGCGAGCCTCGCGGTCAAGCGCTTCCTTATGTGCGACGACAACGTCCTTGCGGGTGTGCTCGATCTTGTCCAGGCGTTTTGCCAGGGTGGCGAGCTCGTTTTCCAGATCCTGGACCTCGCGGTAGTCAGAGCCGTCGACGTGGCGCTTCTTGGCGGCCTCGATGGCGTTGTTGGTCTGGATCTCGGTGGTGTTGAGATCGTCCAACTCAATATCCAGGTCCTTGCGCTGGGCATAGAGCTTGGTCATCTCGGACTTAAGCTTTACATAGGTCTTACGCTTGGAAGCGAGCTCCTTGAGCTCCGGCATATTGGCAAGTTCGCTCTTGTTGCGGGCGAGCTCCAAATCGATCTGTTGCAGCTTGAGTAGCGTAGCGCCGGCGCTCATAAGTTCTCTCCTTTTGTCACAGTCCACCATTGGCAAGGGTTCAGTATTTTAATCGTATGACGGGGGTCGACCCCGGCGTCAACCGCAGAGTTCATCAAGATATCCACGAACGGCTCTTCGGAGCGGTCGTGGCCGAGCAGAATCACGCTCAGGCCACGCAAGGCAAGGTCCTGCGCCACGTGGTAGCCGGCCTCTCCGGTCACAATAGCATCTGCGCCCGCGGCGATGGCAAGCTCGCCAAAGTCACCGAGGGAGCCGCCCAGAATGGCGACGGTGCGGCACGGGCGATCAGCTTTGCCCCACACACGCGGGTCGCTGCCAAAGGCCGTGGCAGCACGGGTGGCAAGATCGCGCAGCGTGCACGGGTCGTTGAGCGTTGCAAGTGCGCCCAGGCCGGTGGCCTCGGGGTCGTCCACGTGCTCCAGTGAGCTCACGGGTGCGGCACCCAGCAGCTTGCTCAGGCAGACACGGGCTTCGTGCGAGCGGTCCAGGTTGGTGTGGAGCGAGATAATGCTCACCCCGCAGTGGGCAGCCTCGTAGAGGGCCGCACTGCACTGGGGTCGTGTGGCATCCGCCGGACAAAAGGCCTCGGGTGCCTTGATGTATATGGGATGATGCGTCAGCAGCACGTTGGCGCTTGCTTCTTGGGCGCGGCGAACATTAGCCTCAGTCGCATCGAGTGCGCAGGCAACGCCGGTGATCTCCGCGGCCGGATCGCCAACGGAGAGTCCTACGTGGTCCCAGGGCTCGGTGTCCGTCTTGGGATAGCGTGCCAGTAGCGCGCGCTCGAGCTCGGCGACGATCATGCGGCACCTGCGATCGAGAGCAGCGTCTGGGCAAACTCGTCCAGATCGTCCGGATTCACGCGGTCGTCAAAGGAAATGCGCAGTGCACCTAGTGCCTGCTCGCGACCAATGCCCATGGCGCTGAGCACATGGCTCGGGTCCATGCTGCCGCTCGAGCACGCCGAGCCGGCCGAAACCTCAAAGCCGGCGGCATCGAGCTTGACGATGAGCTCCTCGGAGTCCATGCCATCAACGTAGATCGACACCATGCCCGGCAGGCGATCGGCCTGTGCGTAGTCGCCCATGGTGGCATGAATACGCGGATGAGCCGTAAGCGTGGCGTAGAGCTTGTCGGAAAGGGCTTGCAGCTTCGCGCGCTCCTGAGCCACATGGGGCGTCAGAGATGAGGCGGCAGCGGCAAAGGCGAGCTGCGTTCGCAGGTCTTGCGTGCCGGCACGACGACCGGCCTCCTGTCCGCCGCCAAAGATGCGCGGGCGCAGCGGCGTGCGGCTCTTAAGGTAGAGTGCGCCAGATGCCACGGGACCGCCAATCTTGTGGGCTGCGACGGACATGGCGTCGACGCCCAGCTCGGTGACATCGAGCGGAATATGCAGATACCCCTGGATGGCATCGGTGTGGAACAGGGCGCCAACGGTATGCGTGGCCGCGGCAAGCTCGCGGATGGGCTGCACCACGCCGGTCTCGTTGTTGGCAACCATGATGCTCACGAGCGCCACGTCGTCGCCTAGCAGCTCGACAAGCGTGGCAGGCTCAATGTAGCCCATGCGGCAGGGCTTCACCAGGTCGACGGTAAAGCCGGCGGCACGCAGCAACGGCAGGTTGTCCAGAATCGAATCGTGCTCGATGGCCGAAACGATTACACGATTGCGCTTGCGATCGCGCTGACGAGCGCCCTCGGCAAGACCGAGCAGCGCCAGCTGGTTGGCTTCGGTGCCGCCGTTGGTCAGTACAATCTCGGACGGGCGGACGCGCGCGCCAAAGCTGCGGGCGATCTCGCGACGTGCAACCTCCAGACGCGTGGCAGCCTTGCGGCCGAGCGAATGCAGCGAGTTGGGGTTGACGCCGGCAAGCTCGCTGTCGTCGTATTCGCGCTGCGCAAGGAGCGCCTCGGCGCGCATGGGCGTCGAGGCGGCATAGTCAAGATTCACGGGTATGCGGTTTTGACCTGCGGTCATAAGGGTTTATGCCTCCTGTGCGGCCTCGTTGCCCAGCTTCTGCAGCAGCGCAACCTCGGCAGCGGGATCTTCGGACTTAAATACGGCAGAACCGGCCACGAGCACGTTGGCGCCGGCCTTGACGACCTCGACAATGTTCTTGGAAGAAATGCCACCGTCGACCTCGATGAGGGGCGAAACGCCGTGACGCTCGCACATGGCCCTGAGCTCGTGGAGCTTAGCGATGGTGCCCGGGATAAAGCTCTGACCGCCAAAGCCCGGGTTCACGCTCATGAGCAGCACCATATCGACGACGTCGATGATGCTCTCCAGCACGCACACGGGGGTGGCGGGGTTGAGCACCACGCCGGCCTTAACGCCGCGCTGCTGCAGATGGGTGAGCGTGCGGTGCAGGTGCGTGGAGGCCTCGTAGTGTACGGTGATCATATCGGCGCCGGCGTCTGCGTACCAATCGACCGTCTCGTCGGGGTTCGACACCATGAGGTGTGCGTCGACCGGTACATTGGTGGAGCGCTTGACGGCCTTGAGGATGTCAACGCCAAAGGTGAGGTTGCCGGTAAAGTGACCGTCCATAACGTCGAAGTGCACGTAGTCGGCGCCGGCGATTTTGTCGAGCTCGCCCTTGAGGTTGGCCATGTCGGCCGAAAGGACGGACGGAGCGATTTTAATGGAACCCATGGTAGAAGCCTTTCTGCGTTAGTCGGTGAGTCCGTAGAACTCTTGAGAAGGGACGCGATCGGTAAGAATCTCGAGTGCCCTATCCAAAGTAACACCGTTGTAGAGCGTTTGCTCCACGGCAAAGGTGAGCGGAATGTCTACGCCCAGTGAACGGGCGAGCTCGCTGACGCTGCGGGCCGCGACGGCGCCCTCAACCACCATATGCGTGCGTGCCTGGTACTCTTCGAGCGACACGCCATGAGCGAACTCGTAGCCAAAGGTGCGGTTGCGCGAATGCTCCGAGGTGCAGGTGGCAATGAGGTCGCCCATGCCGGCAAGCCCCATGCAGGTCATAGCCTGCCCGCCGCGGGCATGCACCAGACGGCTGATCTCGGCCAGGCCGCGCGTCATGATAAGGGCGAGCGTATTGTCGCCCGCACCGGTGCCGGCGGAGATGCCACATACGATGGCGATGACGTTTTTCATGGCGCCGCAGACCTCGACACCGGTCATGTCTTGCGACAGATAGATGCGGAAGGCCGTGGACAGGAGCAGTTCCTTAAAGGTCTCCCCTATCTGCGGATCTTTGCTGGCGATGACGGCGGCCGAAAGCCCGCCACGGCAGATTTCCTCGGCATGGTTGGGGCCCGAAAGCGCCGCCACACGCGTCTCGTTGCCGATCTCGCTGGCGATGACCTCGCTCATGAGTAGGCCGGACTCGGGCTCAATGCCCTTGGTGAGGCAGAGCGCCGGGGTGTCGGCGGCAATAAAGGGTGCCGTCTGGTGGCACACGCTGCGAAGATGCGTCGAAGGCACGGCAAAGATGATGGCCTCGGCGCCGTCGAGCGCCTGCGCCAACTCCGTCGTGGCGACAACGTTGTCGGGCAGCTCGTAGTCCACCAGATACCGGGGATTGCGGTGCTCACCATTGATGCCGGCGGCCGTCTGCTCGCTGTGGGCCCACATGGTCACGCGCTCGGCTCGCGCGGCAGCAAGGCCGGCGACGGCGGTTCCCCAGGAGCCGGAGCCAATCAGCGCAACATTCATGACTCTCTCCTACTTATCGTCGGGCTCGGTGACGCGCTTGGTAAACGAGAGCTTGGACTCCTTACCGGCCATGAGCTTTTGGATATTCGAGCGATGGGCCCACACCACGGTGATGCCGATCATCGCCATGCAGAATTTGAGGCCCAGGCTGCTGTACGGAAAGACCGCGCAAGCAGCAATGGGAAGACCGATGGCAGCGGCGAGCGAACCTACCGATACATACTTGGTGATGGCGACGGCCACGATAAACATGCCCAGCAGCGATAGGCCAATGGGCCAGTACCAGGCAAGAATCACGCCCAGACCAACGGCGATACCCTTGCCGCCGTGGAAGTTAAGGTAGGGCGAGAAGATGTGTCCCCACACGGCTGCGAGGCAGATGACGCCGAGCATCCAGTCGCCGGGGGCTCCAGGCGCCATGATGTTCGGCGGAAAACCATAGCCCAGATCGGCGATGAGCGGGCGGGCGATAAGAACGCAGATGGCGCCCTTAAGGCAGTCGAGCAGCAGGGTGAGCGCGGCCACCCTGGGGCCGGCCACACGCAGGGCGTTGGTGGTGCCGATGTTGCCGGAGCCCGCCTTGCGAATGTCCGTGTGGTTGAACACGCGGCCCAGGATCAGGCCAAAGGGAATCGCCCCGATAAAGAACGAGACCACGGCGCAGATGGCGGTCAGCAGAATCGGATTATGCATCCTTTTGTTCCTTCTTCCTAAAGAAGAGTCGAATGGGCGTGCCGGCAAAATCGAAAGTCGAGCGCATGCGGTTCTCCACGTAGCGCTGGTAGGTGTCGTTGACCAGGTCGCTGTGGTTGACGAAGAACGTGAACGTCGGCGGGTTGATGCCCGTCTGAGTCACGTAGTGCATGCGCAGGCGGCGCTTGCCGTCCACCACGGTGTGGCCGAACTCGCGCAGGTCGGTGAGGAAGGTGTTGAGGCGCGAGGTGGTGATCTTTTGCGAGCGCGTCTTCTCGGCGGCGTCGACCATCGCCCAGATCTTCTCGACGCTGCGGCCGGTCAGGGCAGAGATGCGCAGGTACTGGGCCCAGGGAGCCATAACGCCCAGACGGCGGTCGACGGTCTCCATGCAGGCCTTGCGCTTGCGGTCGTCGTCGAGCAGGTCCCACTTGTTGAGCAGCACCACGATGGCGCAGCCGCGCTCGATGGCCAAGCCCATGACCTTCTGGTCCTGCTCGGTGACGCCCACAGAGGCGTCGACGACGAGCAGTGCCACGTCGGCGCGATCGATGGCGCGCAGGCCGCGGACCATCGAGTAGTACTCGATGTTCTCGTACACGGTGCTCTTCTTGCGAATACCCGCGGTGTCAACCATGCGGTAGTGCTTGCCGTTGCGCTCCACGACGGTGTCGATGGCGTCGCGCGTGGTGCCGGCAATGTTGGACACGATAGAGCGATCGGCGCCCAGGATGCGGTTGAACAGCGACGACTTGCCGGCATTGGGGCGGCCGATGATGGCGACGTTCAGGGCGTCGGGGAACTCATCGGCGACCTCGTCCTCTTCCTCCGGAAGCAGGGCCACGATATCGTCGAGCAGGTCGCCCGTGCCGTGGCCATGCAGGGCCGAGAGGGGCGTGGGCTCACCGACGCCGAGCGAATAGAACTCCCAGATGCTGTCGTTTTCGCGATCGGGGTTGTCGAGCTTGTTCACCAGTAGAAAGACCGGCTTGTCGCAGCGCTTGAGCATGCGGGCGACCGACTCGTCCTCCTCGGTGACGCCGGTGCGGCCGTCGACCACAAACAGGATGACGGCGGCTTCCTCGGCGGCGGCGAGGGCCTGGTCGCGGATGGACGTGGCAAAGACGTCATCGCTCTTGAGCGGCTCGATGCCGCCCGTGTCGACAATGGTGAACTCGCGGCCGTTCCAATCGGCCGTGTGGTATGAGCGATCGCGCGTGACGCCGCGGGACTCATGGACGATGGCGTCCGAGGTTTGGGCCAGGCGGTTAACGAGCGTGGACTTGCCCACGTTGGGGCGTCCGACGACGGCGACGATTGGTTTCATCTGCTCTCCTTTAATGGATAGGGTCAGCGGAATTAGTAGAGTCTGCGGGCACAATGCCAAGGATATGCTCCAGGGTATCGAGCAGCTCATGCGGCATGGTCGACACCACATGAACCTCGGCGCCGCGACTGGTAAGGCTTGCGAGTAAATCGTCACGATGATACTCGTCAAGCGTCATGCCGTCAGCGTTGAACATGAGCTTAGGCACAAAGAGCATAACCCCCGACAGGTCTTGGGGCAGCTGCTCCAGAATGTCACACGCGACGATGAGGCCGGTCACGTCCACGTTGCCGCCGAAGTAGCGGTTCTTGATGGCCGTAACAGTGCCGCCGAGACCATGCGGCGACTCCACAAAGCGCGCCACGGTGTCGCGCGCGCTGGCGCCGGAGAGGCACAGCAGGTGCTGGCTGCGGGCGGCGATGGCCTCGCGGACGCGGGCCAGTCGCTCGGCATCGGTAGCCAGCACGTCGTCGGTCTCGTCCAGATACGAGCGGATCATGCCGATGCCGTCGTAGTACTGCGGGTAACCGTCGTAAAAGTCTGCCTCGGGAGGATCGATGCCGGCGTCCAGATAGAACTCATCGCTCATCTGGAAGGTGTGGCGGCCAAAGCGCTCATAGGCGCGGTCCTGGTAGGGACGGATCATGGCAATGGTCTCGCGCGCTAGCTCGGGCTTGTCGCTGTAGGACCAGCTAAAACGGTTCTGATGCTTGGTAAAACCGAGCGGCACAATGCCCAGGCTTGTGATTTGCTCGCGCTCCTCGCAAAAGCGCAGGGTCTTTTCCAGCTCCTCGCCGTCGTTCATGCCGGGGCACAACACGATCTGCGCGTGAATCTCGATGCCGGCGGCCATGATGGTCTCGAGTACGTCCATGCCTCGCTGAGCGTTACGGCCCATCATACGACGGCGGACGTCGGGGCTCACAGCGTGGACCGACACGTTCATGGGACTCATGTTGCGCTGGATGACGTTTTGCACGTCCTCGTCGGTGAGGTTCGTAAGCGTGACAAAGTTGCCTTGCAAAAAGCTTAGGCGATAGTCGTCGTCGCGAATATAGAGCGTGGAGCGGCCGCCCTTGGGGAGCATGGTCATAAAGCAGAACACGCAGGCGTTGACGCAGGTACGCATGCCGTCGAAGATGGGGCCATCGAACTCCAAACCCCAATCCTCGCCGGGAAAGCGGTCGAGCTCGACGGGGGTGACGGTGCCGTCGCGCGGATCGAATACCTCGAGCTCGACGGTATCATCGTCGGCCTCCCAGAGCCACACGATCATGTCGGTAAGCTGCTCACCGTTGACCGTGAGCACGCGCATGCCCGGCTCGATACCCACATCCCACGCGGGCGATTCGGGACGCACGTTCTTGACGAGCGCGCCCTCACCCGGCTCGGGGTCGCGGCTGCGCCCGTAATCGGCCATCTCGGCGGCGTATGCGGGTACGGTCTGGTCCATGGTTAGCGGCAAAGCTCCTTGATGCGCGTGACGGCGCGTTCGATGTGTTCTTGCGGGGTGGAGGCTCCGGCGGTGATGCCGATGTGGTGAGCGTCGGCAAACCACGCGGCCTGGAGCTCGGAAGCTTCCTCGATGTGATGCGTGCGCTCGCAGGCGTCTGCGCAAATCTGCGCCAGGCGGCGGGTGTTGCCCGAGTTCTTGCCGCCCACGATGACCATGCAGTCGCAGCGGTTGGCAAGTGTGGCTGCTGCCTGTTGACGCTCACTCGTGGCGGCGCAGATGGTGTTGATCACGCGCAGCTCCTGCACGCGCGGGGTGATAGCAGCCACGACCTCGGCGAGGTTCTGCGCAGTCTGGGTGGTTTGCACGACGAGGCCTACCTTGCCCTTGAGCGACAAGGCGGTGGCGTCGGCGGCACAGCTCACGACCTGTGCATCATTGCCGGCGTGGCCCAAGATGCCCTCAACCTCGGGATGGCCCGGCTCGCCTACGACTACCACGCGGTAGCCCTCGCGTACCAGGCGCTCGGCGGCCACATGGACCTTCTTCACGTAGGGACAGGTGGCGTCGACCACGGTAAGGCCGCGCTCGCGGGCAGCATCGATCACTTGCGGCACCACGCCGTGGGCGCGGATGATCACGGTGCCCGATGCGGCGTCGTCCAAGGTGTCTGCCAGACCAACGCCTGCCTCGGCGAGCTCGCGCACCACGATGGGGTTATGGATGAGCGGACCCAGGGTGTGGACCTGAGCGTTCTTCTCCGCCTGCGGGGCGGCCGCCAATGCCATATCGAGCGCACGCTGCACGCCGTAGCAGGTGCCGGCGTGGGCGGCGATCTCGATGGTAGGCGCGGTGGCTTGGTCGGACGCAGTTGCGGCGGTATTCGTCACGTTCTCGTTCATGGCTAGAACCTGCCCGGATGTTCGGCGCACAGCTCGTCACGCATGGCGTATACGCGGCTCATGGCCTCGGACTCAAACCAAGCCAGGCGCTCCTTGCGCTTGAGCTCGGCCGGTGCATCGGAAAGCGAGACGGCCTTGCCGGCACGAATCCAGCACTTCTTGGGACGCATGAGCTTTTTGCCCGCAGGCGTGATGTCGGACCAGCCACAGATGGCAAGTGGGTTGACGGGCGCCTTGCCCATCTGAGCGATGAGCGCAAAACCGCCATGGACCTCGGGCTTGATCTCGCGCGAGCGGATGCGCGTGCCCTCGGGGAAGATCAGGACGTCCTCGCCGCGCTGCAGCGCATGCTGGGCGGCGCGCAGGCACTTCATGTCGGCGGTGCCGCGCTCCACGGGAATGCCGCCCACGCGGCTAAAGGCCCAGCGTACGATCTTGCTCTTGGCGAACTCGGACTTAAAGATGGGGCGGATGCGGCGCCCGCCAAAGAACAGCGCCGTCTCCACGGCCAAGAGCTCGGCCATCGAGGTGTGGTTGCAGATGACCACGCTGCCGCGTCCGTCCTGGCGCTCAAACAGCAGGTCAGCGTCCTCGACCTTCCAGCGCCACATGAGCTTGGAGAAGGCCCACAGGATGGCCATGACCACGACGACGGTGCCGCGGATGAGCGCCGGGAACTCGGCATAGGGGGCGTTGTAATAATCCTCGGGCGTCTGCTTAAACAGGCGCATGGGCTACCTCCTTTGGTTGATGAGGTCCTCGATAATGCGGACGACCTCGTCGATGGTATGGGCGGTGGAGTCAACGTGCACGGCGTCCTCGGCGGGCACGAGCGGCGCGACCTCGCGGCTGCTGTCAAGCTTGTCGCGCTGCTTAAGGGCGTCGAGAGTCTCGTCGACCTCGGCCTCGAGCTGCTCGGCAGTAAGCGGCTGGGCGTCGTTTTGGTGACGCTGCAGCACGCGGCGGCGGGGGCGCTCGCGCGGGTCAGCGGTCAGGAGGACCTTTCCTTGCGCGTTGGGGAATACGACGGTACCGATGTCGCGACCCTCGGCCACGATATCGCGGTCCTCGGCGGCGCGGCGCTGGTGAATGAGCATGGCGGCGCGCACGCCCGGGTAGGCCGAGACCTTGGATACGTTGGCGTCGACCTGCGGGGTACGGATGGCGGCCGAAGCGTCCTGGCCGTCAATGGTCAGGCGCGTGTCCTCGCCGGTGCCGTTGGTAAAGCGAATCTCGATCTGCTCGGCGAGGGCGTCGATGGCCGCCTCGTTGTCCAGGTCGATGCCGCGGTCGAGCGCGGCGAACGTGACGGCGCGATACATGGCGCCCGTGTCGAGCTTGTTAAAGCCCAGCTGGCGGGCGATCTCCTTGGCGATGGTGGATTTGCCGGAACCGGCGGGGCCGTCGATGGCGACGATCATGCAATGCTTCCTTTCGATGGTTGACGTGCTGGTATGGTTCGTGGGCGCTGGGGCACGGCGGGTTGCCTAGCCCGTGTAGCGCTCGCGGTAGGTGTTGCGCTTGGGTGCGGAGCCGTGGCTGCCGTGGTGACGCGTGCGGCTGGCGGGCGTGTCTTGGGGCTTGCCGCCGTTGCGCTTGGCGCTCGCCTGCTTGGGCGGGATGCCGCCGCTTTTGAGGATCTGCACCTCGCGGTCGGTGAGCTCGCGCCACGAGCCCTTGGCCACGTCCTTGAGCTCCAGGCCGGCAAAGTTGCAGCGGTGCAGACGAATCACCGGGTGGTGGATCTTGCTTAGCATGCGCTTGACCTGATTTTTGCGGCCCTCGCGGATAATGACCTCCACGGCTGTGGTGCCGGGCTTCACACCTTGCGGTGCCACGGCCTCGGCCTCGCGTGCGGTGATGACGCGGCAGATTGCCGGCTGGCACAGGCCGTCGTCGAGCTCGATGCCACGGCGGAGCGGGTCTAGATCGCGGTCGGTCAGCTGCCCGTCCACGAGTGCCTGGTAGGTCTTGTAGACGTGCTTGCTGGGGTGCAGCAGATCCTGCGACAGGTCGCCGTCGGTAGTAAAGAGCAAAAGGCCCGTGGTGTCGCGGTCCAGGCGGCCCACCGGGAAGAGCCCCGGAAAGCGGTCGCGGGGGACCAGGTCGGCCACGCAAGCACGCTCCTGCGGGTCGCTCATGGTGGTGAGGTAGCCGGTCGGCTTGTAGAGCATCAAGTACACGGCGCCCTGGTTGAGCTTGACGGGCATGCCGTCGACCTCGATATGGTCGCGGTCGACATCGACCTTGGTGCCCAGCTCGGTCGCGATCTGGCCGTTGACGGTCACACGGCCAGCGGTCATCAGGTCCTCCGACCCGCGGCGGCTCGCCACGCCTGCGCGCGCCAAAAAGCGCTGCAGGCGCATGGTGTGCGGATAGACGGGCTGAGCGTCGGTTGCGGGTACTGCGTTGCCCGTGGCGCGCGTCTCCCCTACTTCGTTAGTCCTCGTCATGCATAACCTCCGAGGTCTCGTCGACGACCAGGGTTTCCAAGTCCTCGACCACCTCAACATCTTCAACATCGGTATCGAGCAGTTCGCGCTCTTCGTCCAGGTCCTCGGCCTGCTCCTCGAGCGTGGACTGAATGCTGCGGCCGCTCAGACGCTCGCGGATAAACTGACGCGACTGCTCGTCGGGGGCAAACTGCTCCAGGTCGGGCAGGTCGCGGGCGGAGCGCAGACCGAACTTTTCCAAGAAGGCGTTGGTCGTGCCGTAGATGATGGCCTGACCGCGCTGGGGGTCGCGGCCGAGCTCGCGCACCAGACCTTTGTCCACGAGCGACGCGATGACGCCGTCGGAATTGACGCCGCGGATGCCCTTGACCACCTCGCGCGTCACGGGCTGGTGGTATGCGATGACTGCCAGTGTTTCGAGCGCGGCCTGCGACAGCTTTTGCGTGTCCCAGCTCAGCACATAGGCCTCGACCACGTCGTGGTAGGCGGGGTGCGTAAACAGGCGCCAGCCGCCGGCGACCTCACGCAGCTGAAAGCCACGGTTGGCCTCCTCGTACTCAACCTTGAGCTCGGCGAGCAGCGATGCGCACTCGCCGGGGGCGATATCCAGTGCGCCGGCGAGCGCGGGCGCACTCACCGGGTCGCTCGACACTAGCAGCAGCGCCTCGAGTGCGCCTTTGAGGCTGTTTGCCTCCAGCGTGGAAAGGGTTGACATGGTTGCCGCTCCTATTCGGTGAGCTCGGGGCCCTCGCCGGGCACGTAGGCCTCGGCGCCCTCGACGCGGTTGATTTGAATGGTTCCGAAGATCTCGTCCTGGCTCAGCGTGAGCGAGCCGCGCTTGGCGAGCTCCAGCATGGCCAGGAAGGTGACGACGAGCTGCTCGGTGGTGGCGTCGCCGTCCAACAGCTCGCGGAAGGTGCAGGTTTGGTGTGTCATGGTAAAGCGGTCGACTGAGGCCACGGTCAGGTCGAGCGGCACGCGATGCGGCGCCACGTGCTCGGCTTCCAGTAGGAAGGTCTGGCGCTTGCCGTCCAGGTCGGCACAGATGACGGCCAGGCCGCGCAGGGTAATGCCGGCCAGATAGTCGGGCATTAGGCCCAAGAACTCGGGATCGGGGCCGGCCACACGCGGGTGCATGCGGCTTTCGGCCTGCATGCGGGTACCGAGGGCCGCAGCCGCGCCTTTAAACTGCTTGTAGGCAATCAGACGCTGGATCAGGACCTCGCGCAGGGCGTCGCCGTCGAGCGTGCTGAGCTCCTCGAGGTCTTCGTCGAACCCGTCATCGTCGTCATCGATTTTACGCGGGGTCTCCTGCGGCACCAGCGAGGCGGCCTTAATGTCCAAAAGGGTTGCTGCGACCAGCAAAAAGTCGCTCGCCACGTCTAGGTCCAGCGCCTCGATGCGCTCGGCCTCGGCCAGGTATTGCTCGGCCACCTCGCTGATCGAGATGGCGCCGATATCAACTTTTTGGCGGGTTACCAGCTGCAGCAGCAGGTCGAACGGTCCGCTGTAGACCTGCGTCGACACACGATACGACATCTTCGACCTCCTTTGACGGCGCCTTCTCGGCGCGGTTTGGGTGTATGTTGCGACCGTTTTGCGCGGTCGACCTGTAAGTTTACCTTAGATGCCGGCGATTGCGAAGTTGAGCAGCCATTCGGCCAGCGGATACACGGTAACGTCGAAATAGCGGCCGATCACATCGATACCGGTCCACATAGGCAGCAGGTACAGCACAATGATGAGGATGGGCATGGCGTATTGCTGCAGACGGTAATAGTTGTTGAGCGCCTTGCCTTTGAGGAACGGCACGATGATCGACGAGCCGTCGAGCGGCGGGATCGGGATAAGATTAAAGAACGCGAGCGACAGGTTGACCACGATAAACGTGGCGCCGAAGCTCATGATCTGGGACGCCAGGGCAAAGGACATGCTGGCATAGAGGTTGCCATAGGCTGCGTGCATGAGGGCGGCAGCGAGACACGCGAGCGCGATGTTTGATGCGGGGCCGGCTGCGCTCACCAGGACCTCGTCACGCTTGGGGTGCTTGAGGTTGTTGAGGTACACGGGCACGGGTTTGGCGAAGGCGAACACCGGGCCGCCGGCGGCAAGCATGAGCAGCGGCAGGATGATGGTGCCAAACGGGTCGATATGGTT
Organism: Collinsella sp.; assembly: GCA_019424965.1. Lineage (GTDB taxonomy): Bacteria > Actinomycetota > Coriobacteriia > Coriobacteriales > Coriobacteriaceae > Collinsella. The sequence continues at coordinate 2,687 of JAHYYL010000026.1, read as the reverse complement.
AAGCGGGTTGAGCGACACGCGGCCGCGCGAACGGGCCGTCTTATCGCCGAGTGCCCAGGCCGCGGCGGCGTGCGCGCTCTCGTGGATCACGATTCCCACGATGACGGCGACGGCGCTGGCGAGCAGGTTCATGATGTAGCTGCTGGACATGGCGCTCCCCTAGCGAACGCGGCGCGAGGCGTGCGTGAGCAGGTAGTCGATCACAAACAGGATGACGGCCACGATGGCGTAATCCAGGCGGAACACGCCGCCAAAGGGCGATGTGATGACGCCGTAGCCGGCGATGGCGCTCGGCAGCGCGCGCGAAAGCTCAACGACAAAGCCCACGATCTGCAGCTTGGCGGTGAGGCCGCTAAAGCACAGCAGCACGGTCATCGCGCTCATAAAGATGCCGCAGATGCGACAGGCGATGGCGATGATGCTCATCGCCACGGCAGCGGCCTTACGAGAGTTCACGCGCGGTCTCCTCTTCGATCTGGGTGGAAAGCTCGAGCCATTCGTCCTCGAGCTTGGGCAGCTCTTGCTTAAGGCCGTTATATTCCCCCAGCGCGGCGTTGAACTTGTCTTGATCGGCATAAAGCTCTTCGCTTGCCATCAATTCCATAAGCTCGTCATAGCGGGCACGCTTTTTGTCGAGCTCCGTCTCGATCTTCTTGAGCTGGTTGCGCACGCCCTTGAGCTTTTTATTGAGCGCTGCGCGGGCTTGGGCCTCGGCGCGCTTTTGCTCCTTGGTCTTTTTGCCCTCGGCGGGTTTGGGGGCAGCTGCGGGGGTGTCGGCCTGGGCGGCGCTGGCTTTGGTGGACTTGGCCGTGGCCGGCGCACTCTCCCCTGCCGTCTCGGCGGCGGCACGGGCTGCGAGGTCCTCGCGCTTGTAGAGGTAGTAGTCGTAGTCGCCGTCATAGACCGTGACCTTGCCATCGCGGATGTCGATCACGCGGTTGGCCACGGCGCGCACCAGGTGTTCGTCGTGGCTGATCAGCGCGATGGTGCCGGGGAAGTTTTGCAGGGCGTTCTCGACCATGTCCACCGAGTCGATGTCTAGGTGGTTGGTGGGC
>JAHYYL010000026.1:0-1622 GCA_019424965.1 Collinsella sp. | reverse complement strand
GGTGGGCTCGTCCAGGCACAGGAGCGCCTCGGGGGCCACGAGCATCTTGGCCAGGGCCAGACGCGCTTTTTCGCCGCCGGAGAGGACGCGAACCTGCTTCTCGATGGAATCGTTGTCGCTAAACAGGAAGGCGCCCAGTAGGCTGCGCTGCTGTGGCACGGTCCACTTGGGCGTGACGGTGTCGATCTCTTGCAGGACGGTGTTGGACTCGGTCATGCCCTCGAGCGCGTGCTGGGCGTAGTAGGCCACGCCCACGTTGGTACCCAGGTCCCGGGTGCCGGTGGTGGGCGGCTCCAGGCCGGCGAGGATCTTCATGAGCGTGGACTTGCCGGCGCCGTTGGGGCCAACGAGGGCCACGTGCTCGCCGCGGTAGAGCTTGAGGTCGATGTCGCTGTAGATGTGCTTTTCGCCGTAGGACTTGGAGACGCCCTCGAGCCCCACGACCATGTCGCCGGAGCGTGGCGGGTCGGGGAACTTAAAGTCGATGTGCTTGTGACCCTCGGGCAGGATGACGAGCTCCTTTTTGATCTGCTCGATCTTGCGGATGCGCTCCTGGGCCTGGGCAGCCTTGGTGGGCTTGTATCGGAACTTGTCGACGAAGACCTGCATATGGGCGATGTCGCGCTCCTGGGCGGCGCGCTTGGCGCGCATCTGCTCCAGGTTGTCCTCGCGCTGCTTGAGGTAGCTGCTGTAGTTGCCGGTGTAGGTGGTCACGCGGCGGTTCTCGAGCGCGGCGACGTGGTCGACGCAGGCGTCCATGAAGGCGCGGTCGTGGCTGACGATGAGAACGGCGCCGTCGTAGTTGGCGATAAAGCCGCGCAGCCATTGGACGCTTTCGAGGTCCAGGTGGTTGGTGGGCTCGTCCAGTAGAAGCAAGTCGGGGTGGCGCAGGAAGAGCTTGGCCAGCGCGATGCGCATTTGCCAGCCGCCCGAGAACTCGGAGCATGGGCGCTCAAAGTCGGTGACCTTAAAGCCCAGGCCGGACAGGATCTTGCGGGCGTTGCTCTCGAGTTCGTAGCCGCCCAGGTGCTCAAAGCGGTCCTGGACCTGGCCGTACTCGTTAAGGAGCGCGTCGACGTCCTTGCCCTGCTCGGAGAGCTCGGTGATTTGGGCCTGCAGTTCGTTGGCGCGCTCGCCCATGCGGCGGATTTCCTTGGCGGCGGCCATGACCTCGGCAAGGATGGTGGTGTCCTTGTGCTCTAGGTTGGTTTCCTGCTCTAGGTAGCCCACCTGGCAGTCTTTGGCATACTGGACCTGGCCGGCGTCGGGGCTGTCGATGCCCATGATGATTTTGAGCATGGTGGTTTTGCCGGCGCCGTTGGGCCCAACGAGCGCAAAGCGCTCGCCGGGGTTGATCTGGAAGGACGCGCCGCTAAAGAGGACGCGCGCGCCGAAGCTTTTTTCGATCTTGTCGACCAGGAGGATCATGGTGCCGCCTTTGACCTTGTGTGCCTATATGAAAAAAGGCCCCAACTTGCGTTGGAGCCTCATTCAATGCTCGGGTGGAGACGAGGGGGATCGAACCCCTGACCTCTTGACTGCCAGTCAAGCGCTCTCCCAGCTGAGCTACGCCCCCGTGCGAAGAAGTACTATACGGGAACTCGGACCACGATGCAAGGACA
>JAHYYL010000025.1:30941-35420 GCA_019424965.1 Collinsella sp. | reverse complement strand
TTCCATGAAAAAGGGCACCGGCGTTAGCCGATGCCCTAAAGCTGCTGCAGATTAACTCCTACAGCGTATGACTAAGACGAATCGAACTATTCGTCCCAAGAGAGGCTCTTACCAGTCTTCTTTGCCAGCAGCAAGAACAGACCGATGATGACGTTGCATGCAATACAGAAGATGAAAACGCCCTGGAAGGAGCCGACAAGCTCGTATACCTTCATCATGACGGGCATGCCAAAGGCGCCGACGATATAGCCCACGGAGCAGATGAGCGCGAAGATGCGACCAAAGTCACGGGAGCCAAAGACGTCCATCACCAAAACGGTCAGAGCGGTGCCGGCGATGACGTACATGACGTCGTTAACACCGGCAGCAAGAATGCTGAGCGTCGAGTTGCCGCTGCTCATCATGAGCATGACAAAGGAGAGAATCGAGACGGCGAGCCAGCTCAGAATGGCCTTGGTGCTGCCAAACTTATCGCAAGTGGTACCGACGATCGGGTTGAGGAACAGGTCGAACAGCGATGCGGCGGAAACCATGAAACCACCCACCATGGGGCTAAAGCCGACCTCGGCGGCATAGGTGGGGAACAGCTGGTTCATGCAGCAAGTAAGCTGAACGAGGCAGAGGAAGCCGATGCAGAAAAAGAATGCAGGCGACTTAATAGCGCGTGCGTAGCTAACGCCACGTGCACTATCCTCGGTCGTCTCCTCGGTCTCGGCGACCGTCTCGCCTTCGACATAGCCATAGGGCAGCATGCCCTTGTCCTGGGGCTTATAGCGGATAATCAGGATGGAAGCGGGAAGAATGAGCACGGCGGAGACGCCAGCGAGCACCAGATAACCAGTCCTCCAGCCAGCAGCCTCAATGACAGAGGTGATGACGGGACTCATGATGAGCATGTAAATCGAGTTCACTGCCCAAGCGAGACCAATTGCCAGGCCGCCAGATTTTTTGAACCACTGGTCAATAACATCGGACATGGCGACGCCGGTAGTGAAGGCGAAGCAAACGCCAATCAAAGCACCAGCTGCGATGAACATCCAGACTTCGGTGTAGAAGGCCATGCCTGCGCCAGCGGCGAGCAGAATAAGCTCGACGACGGGGAGCCAAAACTTGCCAACAACCTTGGGGATGAGTTTTCCGACAAACGGAAGAGCCGCTGCAAGACCAATGAGCGTTGCAGTGAAGTAATACGAGAAGATGGAGTAGTCAAATCCGAACTCCTCGCACACGGGCGCGACGAAGGAGCCAGCGATTACGCTATAGGATCCGGTCGTACCGGCAGACATGAGGCCGAGCGCGATCACGAGAACCCATGCGTAAACCTTGCTGCTCTTTAACTTTGCATTTTCCATTGATACAGCTCCTAGAGACCCAGAAGGGCGCACATAACGGCCTTAATGGTGTGCTGACGGTTCTCTGCCTCACGGAAGATGACCGACGCGTTGGCCTCAAAGCACTCGTCCGCAATCTCAAAGCCCTCGGTGATGATTTCACGATGCAGGTCGTTCTTGCACTGGTCGAGCAACATCTTGCCAACGCGGTGATTTGCGTTGTGAACAGAGGGGAGCTCGTGCATGCAGAAGATGTCGGGGTTGTTGGTGCGCTTGCACAGCTCACTGGTGACGCGATAGGGGTACAGGGACTCGGCGTCGCCAAGCCAAGAGTTGTAGTCGTCGGGGTCCAGAACCTCGTCGCCGCACTCGGGGTTGATGTAGCGCCACTCCTCGGTAACGATTACGTCGACACCGTCCAGAGCATCAAGGTCAGAGGTGATGGTGAAGGTCCTGTTAGGCGCGTACTTGGCGTAGCAGGCCTCAACCTCCTCGATCATTTCCTTGCACATCTGGTGACGGAGGTCGTCGGGGCCGATGGCGAGGAAGTCCATGTCGAGCATCGCGCACAGACGGCCATACCACACGGGGGCGCCGGCGCAGTTGCCAACGAAGGCCATCTTCTTGCCACGGCTCGTGCGCAGACCACCCCACTGCTCCTCCATCGTGAGAGCGTCAGCGAGCATCTGGGTCGGGTGATCGCCGAGGGTGAGGGCATTGATGACTGGAATATCGACCAAGTCGGCGACATCATAGAGGAACTGCTCGTCCTTTTGTGCACGATAGACAATGAGATCATACATGCCGTTGAAGACGCGCATGGCATCCTCGATGGTCTCGCAATCGCCCATGTGGGAGTTGGTCAGATAGGTGAAGCCCATGCCCAGGTCGTTGCAAGAGGTCTCAAAGGCGCAACGAGTGCGGGTCGAGCCCCACTCAAAGTTGGCGAGAACGTTCTTGCCGGGGAAGTAGCGCTGGTCGACACCGGACTTTTTCTGGGCCTTGAGGTTCCAGGCAAGATCGATGAGGTAACGGAAATCCTCAGAGGAAAGATCGTGGATGTTGAGGTAGTCGCGACCGCGAAGGCTGTTGTTCATGCCTATTTCCTTTCAATTGTTTGATGGGTAAGTGTCGAATGCGCCCCCGAGGGAAACACGGATATCCCTCGGGGACTGTAAATGTGGCGCTTGGATCAGGCAGCGCAAGTTTAAGAACTTGCTAGCAGCTGGCGGCCACGTCCTTGGTCCAGCAGTGCACGCCGCCGCCGGACAGGTTAAGCGCGAGAGAGTCGATCATGATGACCTTGCGATCGGGGAAGCAGCTCTCAAGAACCGCCTTGGCCTGCTCGTCCTTCTCCTTCACGACTTCGCTCATGCCTTCGTGGTAATAACGCTGGCCAAGAACGACGCCGTTGCAGATGAGGAAGTTGCAGTAGCTTGCTGCGGCATAAAAGTGAACGGGGCCTTCGGGCCAAGGGGTGCCATCCATGAACTTGCCGCCCATTTCGTCGATGAAGCCCTTATACAGCTCGTAGTCCTCGTCGCCGGGGGCGATGACAACCTTGATCGGCTCGGCAGTGGGCATGCGGACGATTTCGAAGGGCTTGCCCTCCCAGTCCGTCTCGGCGCGTAGAATCTCGTAGGCGGCGTCGATGCGACGACGCGATTCCGCGCCCGCCTTGCTCGAGGCGGCCTCCTCATCGGATACCTCGGCAAGAAGAATCTTGTTCGGGGTGATAAAGCGGCACATCTCATCGATGTCGGCGGCGAAGCTCATGCCGAAGACAGGAGTTCCATCTTCCTTCTCGTCGAGGATGCCCAGTCGATAGTCGTCGTCCTCAAGCATAGGCTGCGGCAGCCAGATAACCTTGTTGAGGTTGAAGATGCGCTTGTACTCGGCCTCCACTTCCTCTTTTGAGAACTCGGGATTGCGCTTGCGGCATTCCGTGTCCTCGATGGCGATCAGGGTGCCGTGACCGTCAAACTCGCGGTCGCCGCCCTCCGAAACCATTTCGGAATTGACGATATCGAAGCACCCGAGCGCAACCGCCATGTGAACAGCTGCCCTGCGTGCGGACTGGCACTCTGGGGAGTTCTTGTCCCACACGCCATAATAGGTCCAAGCGGGGTTGACCATATAGGAATGGCCTTCGTCGTCGACCATGATGCTGGGGCCGTTGTCGCGAACGTAGAAGTTGGAGTCTTCGAACTGCGTAATCTGGATACGGTCGAGATCCACCCCTTCTTCTTTAAGGCGCGAGCAGGCTTCCTCGTAGGAGCCGGGGGTGCCACAGTTGAGGTTGACCGTAACATCGCCATACTCAAGCAAAGCTTTAATTACGTCAACGCAGGGCTGGCGATTATCGAAGCCCTCTGCGCGAATGTAATCGGGAAGCCATGTCACATAGACGTTGGAGCGCTTCTCAAACTCGCCCGGCATACGATAGTTCTCGTACATGGTTGGTCCTTCCGTCGGGTTTCCCGCAATGCTGTCCGGCCGCGACAATAGCGGGGTTACACCAGCTATAGTACTACTATACCTACCGTTCGGTAGGTGTTTTTGTATAATTGCCATTCGCCTGTCGATACCTACCGTTCACCGTTTATAGTGGTCGTGTTTGGACACGAATTGATGTTCCGTTGCCATTCTTAATAATGTTGGCAATGCGGAAGTGATTTGCAATGGAGAAGTGAAGCGTGAGCACAAAGGGAAAAATATTGGACGCAATGTATGATCTTGTGGCAGAAGTCGGTTACGACAAGGCGTCCATTGGAAAAATCTGCGACCGTGTCGGTATATCCAAGCCATCGGTGTACTACTACTTTCCCTCTAAAGAGGATATTTTCACCACGCTCTTAGATAGTATGTTTCCGACTATCGACTATCAGCGCGACTACTCGCTAATAGTCGATAGGGACGGATTCAAGGCGGCGCTTATCGAGCTCGGCAATTCGGTTATAGGTGGCTATCGTAGTGATGAAAAGCGCCGTCGCGTGCTGGCCGAGGTCAGTATTCAGGCAAATCGAATCCCTGCAGTTCAGGAACGTCAGGCAACGGCGATCAACCGAACTATGGACGCGCTTAAAGACATCCTTCTCCATGGCCTAGAAATTGGCGCGTTTTCCGATGAAACAGACGTCATGCTGTA
>JAHYYL010000025.1:0-30931 GCA_019424965.1 Collinsella sp. | reverse complement strand
GTGCAGATTCTTTACACCGTACTTGAGGGAGCGAGCAATACCGTTGCCCAAGATGAAGACATCGATGAAAAGGCTGTTTGGGCAGGGATCGTCGAACTCATGTTTAAATAGGCGCGTAATAACAGAGGCACCTTGGCAAGCGCGATGCGACGACTTGCGGGTTCGCGGAATGGTTCGAAACCCGTGTTCGCGATGATTGCAAAAGTTGTTGAATAGAAATTGGGGCCGATTCCAGCTATGTTGGAATCGGCCCCAATTTCGTTTTAACTTGCGGAGACAAATGACAGGGCTGAAGGGCAGTTCGTTGGTCAGGTTATTTCGCGGTAGTCTTATTGAGGAGACCGGAAACTAAAGCAAATGTCGCAATCAGAAGGTTGCAGATGATACAGAAGACGAATACTCCTTGGAAAGACCCTGCCATACCGTAAACCTTCATCATGACTGGCATTCCGAAAGCTCCGACAACATAGCCCGCTGAGCAAATAATCGAATAGATCCTTCCAAAATCGCGTGATCCGAAGAGCGAGAGGAGAATCATCGGCATTGCAGTTCCAACGATGGCGAACATGACGTCGTTTACGCCGGCCGCGATGATGGAAACGGTCTCGTTGCTTCCGCCAAAGATGAGAAGTAGGAATGAAAGAATGCTGACTCCCGTCCATGCGACCGTTGCTTTAATAGCACCGAGCTTGTCGCATGTTTTGCCTACGAAGGGATTTAGGAAAATATCGGAGAGCGAGGCCGCCGAAACCATTAGGCTTCCCACGATGGGATTGAAGCCGACCTCGCTTGCATAGGTCGGGAACAGCTGGTTCATGCAGCAGGTGAGTTGCGCCACGCAGAGCAGAAGGGCACAGAGAATAAAAGATGGCGTTTTCGCGGCATCGCGGAGCGCCATGCCCGAAGAGACATCTTCCTTTTCATCGGCGCTGTAGCTCTCATGGGTTTCGGAGGTAGTCTCTCCGTACGGAAGCATATTGCGATCAGAAGGCTTAAGGCGAATGATAAATGCGCTTGTGGGCAATATCATGGCTGCAGAAACGGCCGCAAGTACGATGTAACCCGTACGCCAGCCTTGCTGCTCGATGACCAGTGTAATGACAGGACTCAATAGCAGCGTGCAGAGAGAATTAACGCCCCACGCAAGGCCGATGGCAAGACCAGACGATTTACTGAACCATTGGTCAATGACATCGGACATGCAGACACCCGTTGTGAACGAAAAGCAGATGCCGATCACTGCGGCGGAGACGATGAACATCCAGACCTCGGTGTAGAACGCCATTGCGGCGCCGGCGGCAATAAGGACGAGTTCAACGCAAATATGCCATGGTTTGCCGATTACTTTTGGAATGAAACGACTCAAAAGCGGAAGCCCAAGCGCAAGGCCAAGAAGAATCGCGGTGAAATAGAAAGAGAAAGAAGTGTAGTCAAAGCCCAGGTCTTCACATACAGGAGCGATGAATGAGCCGGCAATGATGCTGTAGGTGCCGGTTGTTCCCGCAGACATTAAACCGAGCGCAATAACGACAATCCAAGCAAATGCGCCGCTCTCACGGGGGCGGTCCTTTTCGGCTGGTGCGATGAGAGTCATGGTTACTCCGTTTCTATCGGCAATGCAACCTATATGCCTACCGATAGGTATATAAAGATGGAGATTCTTCGTCAAGTGTTAAGCGGGGAGCGGGGACCCTTAACGTGCCGAACGGTAATTGGGCCCCCAATGTGACAAAGGGACTGCCCCTTTGTCACATTATTCGGAGCGTAGGGCTTCCACAGGGTCTTTCTTGGATGCGCTGCGAGCCGGCAGCAGGCCGGCAACGACCGTCAGCAGCACCGAAATTACAATGAGCATCAGCGCGTCTTGAACGGGCAGGCTCATCAGGTTGGGCACCTGCTTGGCCGCAAGCGCCCAGGCATTAACCGGAAAGCTCACGGCCACCACGACGACAATGGCAAAGACGCCGGCAATGAGGCCTTCGATAAAGGTCTCGGCATTAAATACGTTTGCCACGTTGCGCTTTGACGCGCCGATCGCGCGCAGGATGCCAATCTCCTTTTTGCGCTCCAGCACGCTGATGTAGGTGATGATGCCGATCATGATGGAGCTCACCACCAAACTGATACTCACGAATGAGATGAGCACCAAGCTGATGGTGTTCACGATGTCGGTCACCGAGCCCATGATGATGCCCATGTAGTCGGTATACGAGATTGCCTGCTCATCGTGACCAGCGGCTTTGACCTGCTTGTTGTACGCATCGATGTAATCGAGCACGCGCTCCTTGGCCTCAAAGTCGCGCGGGAAAATCTTGACCGAAATGGGGTCCGCCTCGTCCGCATAGCCCAACGTGGTCAGATTGTTGTCGTAGGTGAGCTTCGACGCCTTGGCATAGCTCATCATGAGCGAGCTCAGGTCCTCGGCGTCCATGTTGAAGTGGATGGCACGAGCAAAGGCGCCCGCATCCACGCGCATGGCGCTCGCCAGGTTGGCAAAACTCGAAGACATCTGCGTCGCCATTTGGTCCATGAGCCCTGCCGCGCCCGACTTGAGCTGGGACGATACGGTCGTCGCAATCTGTTCGCTAATTGTCTTCATCACCTGATCCATAGCCTGCTGCAGATACGGAGCCAGCTGCTTTTGTACATAGTCGGTCATCGCCTGCTGCAGGCGCTCGGCCAGGGCATCGCCGCCGAGCGCTTTGAGCTGGGCCAGGATTTGCTGGGCTGCGGCATCATGCTCAAGATACGCCGAGAATGCGGCAGCAAGCTTTGACGCATCCTTAAGATCTTCGGGTGACAGCGCCTTAAACTGATCAGAGCGCATAAAGCCCTCAAACAGCTGGTTGGCAAGTGCTCCCACCTGCTGCATTTGCTCAGGCGTGAGCTCAAGACCATCAAAGATGCCCGAGAAATCTGGGGCCGGCGCTTTGGCCATGATGTCACTAAAGTCGATGTCCCTCCCAACACCCGAAAGGTCAATGTCCAGCCCGGACAAGTCGAGACCAGAAAGGTCCATACCGCCGGCTGCGCCCGAGAGCGCAGACGTATCGAGTGAGAACGCGCTCTTCAGTGCCGCCTCGTCTACGCTGAACATACCGCCCAAATCCACGCCCTGCTTGGCTTCGCCCTGCAGCTCGTCGAAGGTTTTGCCCGTAAAGACATCCGTCTCGGGGTGGGCAAGCTGCTCCTGCACAATCTGCGAATCGGCAGCACGCTCCATAAGCTGGCGAGTCAGCGCATGCGTATAGACAATGCCCGGGGACAATGCGCTCGCGTTTGCCGTCTCGTTGGGTCGCACCACGCCCACAATGCGCGCGTCAATACCGTCGGCAACCTTGGCTTTCATAAAGTCGGCGTCGCCAGACATGTCAGTCCACATGCCGGTCTCTTCGTTTTTGCGATAGGCATCGGCCGGCGACAACACCTTAAACGTCGTGGACAGTGCATCGTCGTAGGTAAAGTCGCTGCCGGTCTTGGGCGTCTTGACCTTGCCGTCGGCCGTCATGGCACTGTTAACCAGGTCGTTGAGCTCATCGATATCCAGCACGCCGATACTGTAGAGCGTGTAGTCGCCCACCGTTCCGCGGCTCGAAAGCACCATCACGGCCTCGTTGGCGGACGTAGGCCAATGGCCGGCAACGACATCGTACTGGCTGTCGAGCAGGCTCTGGTCGTCAATCATCTCGTTAAAGACCGAGGTTCCCATGGATTCCATGCTCACCGTTGCCGCCGAGCTCGCGCCTCCGCTCATGGCCTCGGTCATGGCGTTGGGCACCAGCCGGACAGGCTTCTCATCGCCCTTGCCGGCACGATAGACAACCGGCGTCACGCCGTAGCCGTACTGAATGGCGTTGACCTCTTTATCGATGCCGTCGCCACCGGCATCGAGCCATGCCTTAAAGCTCGTCATGTCGTTTGACTTAACGCTTGCGAACATATCCTTTACGGCCGTGACCACAGGGATCTTATCGGTCCCCTGAGCCTTGCCGTCGGTGCCGTCGTCGGACGAACCCTCGTTCTTGGACGTATCGTCATCCGTGGCCCCATTCCCGCCCATCATGGATGACAGGTCATAATCTTGTTTGGAAATCGTAAGCGGGTAGCTCGAGAGTGTGTCCTCCTCGACCTTTTTGATGTAGCCGTTTACGCCGTTGGAGAGCGCCAGAATCGCCGCGATGCCAATAATGCCAATCGAACCTGCAAAGGCCGTCATGGCCGTGCGGCCCTTCTTGGTCATGAGGTTTCGGGCAGAAAGCCCAAGCGCCGTCACAAAGCTCATCGAGGTTTTGCGCGTGGGCTTGGCCTCGCGACGCGCGGCCTCGGCAGCATCAAAGGGATCTGAATCGTCGGTGACCTTGCCGTCCGCCAGGTTGACAATGCGCGTGGCGTACTTGTACGCCAGCTCGGGATTGTGCGTGACCATGATGACCAGACGGTCGCGCGCAACGTCCTTGAGCAAATCCATGACCTGGACGGACGTCGTTGAGTCCAAGGCGCCGGTCGGCTCGTCAGCCAGCACAATCTCGGGGTCATTGATCAGGGCGCGGGCAATGGCCACGCGCTGCATCTGCCCGCCCGAAAGCTGGCTCGGGCGCTTGTCAACGTGCTCGCCCAGACCGACTGCCTCGAGCGCCTTGCGCGCACGTTGGCGGCGCTCGGCATGCCCCACGCCCGCGAGCGTAAGCGCCAACTCCACGTTTTCCAAAATGCTCTGGTGCGGAATGAGGTTATAGCTCTGGAACACAAAGCCGATGCGATTATTGCGATAGGCATCCCAATCGTGGTCGTTGAAGTCCTTGGTCGAGATGCCGTCGATCAGCAGATCGCCCGAATCGAAATGATCGAGTCCACCGATGACGTTGAGCATCGTAGTTTTACCCGAACCCGAGGGACCCAGAATGGCTACGAACTCGTTATCGCGAAAAGACAGGCTTACGCTGTCGAGCGCTACCTGCGTAAACGACTGCGTAACGTACCTTTTGCAAATAACTCTGAGATCCAGCATGGACGGCAACCTCTCTCGCGCGGGCGCGCTCGCCCGCTCCCCCGCCGTTCACGTTCGGCGCGTTTGTCCTACTCTATCCTCATTTTTGGCCGATACCAGTGAGGAGTGTAACGAACCGCGCCAAAAAACGAACGGGACAGCACGCCGCATGGCGCACCATCCCGCATATAACATCCCCGATGCGACAAAGAGGCTGTCACTTTGTCACATTCCAATGCGCGCTACTTTTCGAGCCCGCACGGCATAACGTTAGCGCTGCCGCGGCGAGCCTCAGTCACGGCCACAAAGAAGCGATAGCCGCCCGAGAAGTTAAAGCACTCAAAGCCATGCTGCGCCAAAATGCGGCAAGCAATGTAGCTGCGAATGCCGCTCTGGCAAATCACGTAGACCGGCTTGGCCCGGTCGAGCTCGCCCAGGCGATTGCGCAGATCATCGACGGGAATGTTTACGAAACCATCGATATGCCCGCGCTCATACTCCCCTTCCGTACGAACATCGAGCAGCTGCACGCTGCCATCGCGTGGCAAGTTGGGCTCATCCTCCCAATGCCACTGCGCCAGCATGCCGCGATTGAGGTTCTCGATCATAAAGCCCGCCATATTGACGGGATCCTTCGCCGATGAATACGGCGGCGCGTATGCTAGGTCCAAATCCTTAAGCCTATCGCCGCGCATGCCTGCCTGGATGGCAGTCGCCAGAACGTCGATACGCTTGTCCACACCATCGATGCCCACGATTTGCGCACCCAGCAGGCGCAATCCCTGCTTCTCGAAGACAACCTTCATGGTCATGGGCGTTGCACCCGGATAATAACCCGCATGCGAACCGGGCGACAGGACCACGCTGTCGCAGTCAATTCCCGCCGCGCGTGCTGCCTTTTCGGATAGTCCCGTGCTTGCCGCCGTCAAGTCGAATACCTTGATAACCGATGAGCCCAACGATCCGCGGTAGCAGCTGTCCATGCCGGCTATGACATCGGCGACGACACGCCCCTGCTTGTTGGCGGGGCCGGCGAGCGAAATGACCGCGTCCTCGCCGGTCACCTGATGCGTGACCTGCACGGCATCGCCCACGGCATACACGTCGGCAGCAGAGGTCTCCATGCGGTCGTTGACCACAATAGCCCCCTTGATGCCCAGTTCGAGCCCCGCCTCTTGCGCCAGATGGCTCTCAGGTGCCACGCCAATGGCAAGCAGCACCATATCGGCTCCGATAGGGTCATCGCCCGCAACATGGGTGACAACGCGGCCATCAACTTCCTCAAAACCTGTCACATCGGCCTTGAGGCGCAGATCGATACCGTGCTCACGCACCTCGGTATGCAAAAGGGTCGCCATGTCGTAATCCAGGTTGTTCATAAGCTGGACGGGACGCTGCAGAAGGGTCACCTGGAGCCCCAGCTCACACAGATTCTCCGCCGTCTCGACGCCAATGAAGCCGCCGCCGATCACGACGGCACTGCTCGGTCGCCGCTCTCGAACATAGCTGTGAATACGCAGCGTGTCCTCAACGGTGCGTAGGCTAAAGATTTTATCCGAGTCGATGCCCGGCAACGCAGGGCGAATCGGCTTTGCACCCGGCGACAGGATGAGCTTGTCATACGTCTCGACAAATTCCTCGCCCGTCAGCATATTGCGAGCCTCGACCGTATGCGAATCGGGATGGATGGCAAACACCTCGTGACTCGTCTTGACCGCAATGCGAAAGCGATCCCAAAAGCCCTTGGGAGACTGCAGCGTCAATGCGCTCTCTTCTTCTATCACGCCGCCAATGTAGTACGGAAGCCCACAGTTGGCATACGATACAAAACCCGTGCGCTCAAAGATGACAATTTGGGCCTGCTCGTCGAGTCTGCGCAAACGTGCCGCCGCCGATGCGCCGCCCGCGACGCCTCCAACGATAACCACCTTCATAGCTAACGCACCACCTTTCCCGTGTAGCCGCTTATGCCGCCGATATTCTTGACACTGCCATACCCAGAACGCTTAAGAAAACTCACAGCTTGGTTGCTTCGCGCACCGCTCAGGCAATGCACGAAAAGCTGCGTGCCCTTTCGACGTATACCCATGATGCTACCCCGAAGCAGAAAAAAGAGTCGCTGTTTCCAGCGACTCCCCTTCAGTTGTCTGTCCCACGGACTTACTGTTCGCTCTTCGCGAGTGCCTGATCGATCAGTTTGTTGAGCGCCTCGCGCTGCTCAGCGGAGTTGATGCCGCCCATGATCGGCTCTCCCACAATGTTACCGTTCTGGTCGATCACGTAGGTGGTCGGGAACGAGTACAGGTTGGAGGTGAACTTTCCGGCCTCGCTGTCCGACTTAAACCAGATGTTCTTATACGTCACGCCCTTCTTGGAAAGCACGTCCTTGGCATCAGCCACCTCGTCTTTGTTGCCATCGAGCGTAAAGGAATTAACGCCCACGACCTGGCCGCCCTTCTCGGCAAGCTCCTTGTTGAGCTTCTCCAGATCGCCCAGCTCTCCCACGCACGGCTTGCAGGTGGTAAACCAGAAGTTCATGACGGTGACCTTGTTCTTGGAGAACAGCTCGTCGCTGTTTACATCGTTGCCGTCCAAGTCCTTGCCCTTAAAGCTGGGGAACTTCGTCTCCCCGCTCTCGCCGTTGGCCATGCCTGCGGTCGAGGCATCGACGCTCTCCCCCTCGCCGGGCGCGCTGCCGCATCCGGGGAACTCCTTCTCCAGCGCCATGAGCTTGTCCTCGATCTCCTTGACCTGCTGCGCGCCGGCCTTAAGCGTCTTAAGCTCGTCAGCCGCAAACTGATCCTTGGCGCCCTCGATGGTATCGAGCAAGAAGTCACCGTAGTTCTTGCCGTCCTCAATCATGGGAGTGTCTTTGTTGGCCGCAAGGAACACCTTTTCCCATAGGGCGTTATCGCTCGCAAAGATCTCGTTTTCCTTTTGCAGCAGCTGCCGGTACAGCTTGGCCGCCTCCTCGGCGCTCGACGGCTTTTGTGCCACAAGCTCGGCAATCTGCGCATCGCCGCTCGTGGCATCCTTCGCGTCGCCCTTGGGGGCAGAGCACGCCGCGAGAGTCAGCGCCAGCACGGGCAGCATCAACAGAGCCGCAATTTTTGACAGTTTCATGGTTCCTCCGTTTATATCGAAACTTATATAGGTACCTATTTGTTTTCGCAGGCTTGCGTGGACTGCGCGGGTTTGTCACCCGTCACACCCAGCCCGTAGCGAAAGCTAATAGCATCGACGGGGCACGCGCCCACGCATTTGCCGCAACGAATGCACTCGGCATGGTCGGGCGTACGCGTAACGTCCACGTCCATCTGGCACACCTTGGCGCACTTGCCGCACGAGACGCATTTACAATGATCGACCTGAATCCCCAGCAACGACACCTTGTTCATGAGTGCATAAAATGCGCCGAGGGGGCAAATCCATTTACAGAAGGGGCGGTAGAACAGCACGCTCAGCACCGTAACCGCAATGAGGATCGCGAGCTTCCAGGTAAAGAGCTTTCCCAGCGCGGAGCGGATTCCCACGTTCATGATGGACAGCGGAATCGCGCCCTCGAGCACACCCTGCGGGCAGATGTACTTGCAAAAGAACGGGTCGCCCATACCCACATCGTTAACCACCAAGACGGGCAGCAGCACCACGGCAAACAGTAGCACGGCATACTTGATGTACGTGAGCGGCTTGAGCTTTTTCGTGGAGAGCTTTTTGCTGGGAATCTTATGCAGAAGCCCTTGCAGCCATCCAAACGGACACAAAAAGCCGCATACAAAACGTCCCAGCAGCACGCCGATCAGAATGAGCGTTCCGGTGACGTAATACGAAAAGCTAAACTTAGACGAGCCCACCACCGACTGAAACGACCCGATGGGGCACGCACCCGAGGCCGCCGGACACGAGTAGCAGTTGAGACCCGGCACGCAGACGGCTTTGCCCGCTCCCTGGTAGATGCCGCCCTTGGCAAAGTTAGGCAGGTGAATATTGGTCGCAAGCGTCGCCGCCGCCTGAATCAATCCACGAAATCGAGCTAAAAGATGCGATGCAGTGTTTTTTCTTTTATCCAATTCCGATACACTCCAAGCACAGCCTGATTGCCTTGGCCAGCACGGCATCTGCCTCGCCGCGCATAATTCCAAAGCCAACCATGGCTACCCCAACGATCAGCAAAGCCACCTGCGCCACAGGCTTAATCGCTTTGAACAATCTGACCACTCCTTTCGTTTCGCGACCCATTGGACCATACCGACTATAAAATCCGTGTTAAGCGTGAATGACTATGCAAGGAGAACGTTATGCGCATCTTGGTCGTCGAGGACGAGCGGGCGCTGTGCGATGCGATCGCACGCAGCCTGCGCAACTTGGCCTATAGCGTCGACTGCTGCTACGACGGGCAGCAGGCCCTCGATCTGCTCGATGTCGAGACCTTTGATCTTGTCGTGCTCGACCTCAATCTCCCCCATGTCGACGGCATGACCGTGCTCAGGCAACTCAGAATTACCGATTGCGAGACCAAGGTGCTCGTGCTCTCGGCACGTGGCGAGGTCTCCGACAAGGTAGCGGGGCTCGATGCGGGCGCCAACGACTACCTCACCAAGCCGTTCCATCTTGACGAGCTGGCGGCACGCATACGCAGTCTCACGCTCAGGCGCTTTACGCAAAACGACGTTGTTCTAGCCTGTGGATTGTTGAGCTTTGACACCAAGGCGCGCCTCGCCTCCGTGGGCGGCGAGACCCTATCCCTCACGCGCAAGGAGACCGGCATCTTGGAATACCTGATGCTTAACCAGGGGCGGCCGGTGAGCCAGGAAGAGCTTATCGAGCATGTATGGGACAGCAGCGTCAACAGCTTTAGCAACGCGACCCGCGTGCATATCTCGTCGCTGCGAAAAAAGCTGCGCGGTGCGTTGGGGCACGACCCCATCCGCAACCGAATCGGCGAAGGCTACGTTATGGAGGACGGCAAATGAAGCGGCTGTCGCTGCAGTGGCGCATCACGTTGATGACGGCACTGCTGATATGTTCGACCTGCGTACTTATGAATTGCCTGGTTGGCTACTCCGGCATGCGCTACATGGACTCGATTGGTGCAGAAGCGTCGGCGCACAGCAAGGTGGAGGCGGCCTCGCCCAGCGCATTTGACCCGACAAACAAAGAGCTCGACGATGCGCTGACCATCGTCGTGAACGACGCCCAAGAATCGTTTGGCGCGACGAGCTGGTATATAACTGCGGCGGTGACGCTGCTCGGAGGCGTCCTGGCCTACTTTGTGAGCGGGCATGCGTTGCAGCCGTTGCGCTCCTTTGCGGCACAAGTCGAGAGCGTGCGGCCCGACAACCTCGCCGACACAAAAATCAGCGAGGACGTGCCCTCTGAACTCAGGCGCTGCAGCGCGTCGTTTAACGACATGATTGCCCGCCTTGACGAGGGATTTTCCGCACAAAGACAGTTTACGGGCAATGCGGCGCACGAGCTGCGCACGCCACTTGCGCTCATGCAGGCCCAGGTTGAGCTGTTTTGCGCCGAGCACCCCGACGTCGACGCCGATACAGCGAGCCTGCTCGGGCTGCTGCAGGAGCAGACCGAGCGGATGACGCACATGACAAAGACCCTGCTCGAGATGAGCGAGCTGCGCAGTGTCCCTTGCAACGATGCGATTGACCTGGCGCCGATGATCGAAGAAGTACTCACGGACCTGGCGCCCCTTGCCGAGCAAAAAGACATCACGCTTACAAGTGAGGGCGACGCGCAAACGATCGGCAGCGATACGCTAATCTATCGGCTGCTGTTCAACTTGGCCGAAAACGCCATACGTTACAGCGCGCCCAACTCGACCGTGCAAATCAACGCCTGCGCCGAAGGCGACCGCGTGCTGCTACGCGTGCGCGACCAGGGGCCGGGCATTCCCGAGCAATACCAGACGAGCATCTTCCAGCCCTTCTTTCGCGTCGACAAATCGCGCAGCAGGGCATATGGCGGCGTGGGGCTGGGGCTTGCACTGGTCTGGGAGATTGCCGCACTCCACGGCGGCTCCATCGAGGTCGAAGAGAGCTCGGAGCGCGGAACGACCATGCTCGTGACCCTTCCCGCGCATAACATCGAAGATGCGACAAAGGAACTGCCCCTTTGTCACATCTGTTAGTTCGCAGGATACGTGAGGCCCAAGATGCGCGAAATTGGGCGAAGCGCCAGCAAAAAGCCCCCGCTTCCAAGCGGAAACGGGGGCTAGGTGAGTTAGCTTACTCCCACTCAACGGTGCCAACGGGCTTCGGCGTGAGGTCGTAGCACACGCGGCAGATGCCGGGAACCTCGGCGGTGACGCGAGCGGTAATACGCTTGAGTAGCGCCCAGTCGAGCTCGGGAACCTCGGCAGTCATGACATCGACGGTGTTGATGCAGCGGATGATGCAGGGCCAATCGTAGGCGCGCTTGCCCTCGCGCACACCGGTTGCGCGGAAGTCGGGCACGACGGCAAAATACTGCCAGATGGCCAGACCGGCCTTGTCGATCTCCTCGCGCACGATGGCGTCGGCTTCGCGCAGCGCCTCAAGACGGTCGCGGGTGATGGCACCAAGGCAGCGGACGCCCAGGCCGGGACCGGGGAACGGCTGGCGCTCAACCATATTCTCGGGCAGGCCGAGCTCGCGACCCACGACGCGGACCTCGTCCTTGTACAGCAGTTTGACGGGCTCGCAGAGCTCAAACTGCAGATCCTCGGGCAGACCGCCCACGTTGTGGTGAGCCTTCACGCCGTCTTGGGACTCCAGGATGTCGGGATAGATGGTGCCCTGGGCGAGGAAGCTGACCTCATCGCCAACCTTGCGGGCCTCCTCCTCGAACACGCGAATGAACTCGGCGCCGATAATCTTACGCTTGGCCTCGGGCTCCTCGACGTCCACGAGCTTGTCCAGGAAGCGATCTGTGGCGTCAACGTAAACCAGGTTGGCATCCATCTGATTCTTGAAGACGTCGACGACCTGCTCGCTCTCGCCCTTGCGCATCAGGCCGTGGTTAACATGCACGCAAATGAGCTGCTTGCCGATGGCCTTGATGAGCAGGGCCGCGACAACCGAGCTGTCGACGCCGCCCGAAAGAGCCAGCAGGACCTTCTTGTCGCCGATCTGCTCGCGGATTGCAGCGACCTGCTCATCGATGAACACCTGGGCAAGTTCGGGAGTGGTGATACGCACCATGTCGTCGGGACGCTTGTTGGGATCCATGCAGAGCTCCTTCTCGATTCGATGGAAATGCGCCGCGCGTATGCAGACGCACCGTCATATGACCTCATTATATGCAGAACGAGATGCGTTTCCCATCGCTGCGACAGAGCTTTTTGCAGGGGCGGCAGTTTTTCTATATCCCAAGGTCAGCTAGACTTCGGTAGCCACCTTGGGAGCATCGCCAATAGACTCTTCCTTTATACGTTCGGCATAATCGCAGGCGATACCCACAAATTCCAGTCCCGAGCGACAAGAGTACAATTGCTGCTAATGTTGCCACCTGATGGGAGATGGAAGATGGACTGCGATGGCTACCCGCGCATTCCCATGCCGTTGATGTGCACTGCCTTTGTGCCGGGGCAGATTGACGCTGCGGTTGCAGGCATTTCCGACCCCGATTCACGCACCATCGCCTCGGCAGAAGCGCTGTACTTTCGCGGACAGGCCACACTCGCCGCCGAGACAGCACGCCCCTATCTTGACGCCACCCCCCCCGCACTGCGCTATTCCGCATGCCTTATCTGCGGATATGCCAGTCTGTCGCTCAACCGTATCGCCGATGCCCGCCGTTGCCTTGCGGGCATCCTCGAAATACCAACTGACGATGAATCGCCCGCCGTCCACGCCACGCATATCCTGTTCGCCTCCGCCGCGAGCGTCCTGCTGCACTTGCCTTCCCCGTATTCCGCCGAAGAGTTTTATCCGCTTGCGGCACATCTGCCCGAAGGCCTGCGCCTGTTCGCCAGCTACGTGATGGCGCATGCCCTGTACCTGCGCGGCGAATATGGCCGCAGTCTAGGCATGGCGGAAAACGCCCTGATCATGAAACAGGGAAGTTATCCCATCTCGGAGCTGTTCCTGCACCTGTCGGCTTCCATGGCCTGCATGAGTCTCAAAGACGTGGGCGCCGCAAAAACGCACTTCGGAGCTGCTTGGAACATTGCGCGCCCCGACGGCCTCATCGAGCTTATCGGCGAGCACCACGGCCTTTTGCAGGGGCTTATCGAGGCATGCTTAAAATCGCAATACCCCGATGATTTCGCTCGCATCATCGAGATCACGTATCGATTCAGCTACGGTTGGCGGCGCATCCACAACCCCGATTCGGGCGAGGACGTGGCCGACGATCTAACGACCACAGAGTTCACCATGGCCATGCTCGCCTGTCGTGGGTGGACCAACGCCGAAATCGCACGCCATATGGGAGTATCGCCGGGTACCGTCAAAAACCGCCTATCCGGCGTATACGCAAAGCTTGGCATCGGCACACGCGCCGAGCTGGTCGCGCATATGTTGCGTTAGCGACCGGGCTGCCAAGCGCATCGAACGCGTTCCGGAACCCGGCGCTTCGCTCGATCAATTTGGACATTTTGACCCTTGAACGGCAGTACCGCCACGAAGCGCCTTCTCGCAAAATTGGATTATTTCCACCGATATTTGCGGGATGGGAGCCCAAAATGCTTGATCGCCGTTCGTTACTTATCGCCGGAGCATCCTCACTGGCAAGCATTATGTTGCCGCGCGTGCCGGGAAGCGCAAACGCCTTCATATTGCCGCTCACGCCCACCGAAGCCTATGCCGACGAAAAAGATCCCTTCAAGGTCTTGGTGCTCTCGCGCACCATGTTTGGCGTGGTGGTAGTCGATGTCGCTCATAAGAAGAATCCCATCGCAGGTGCCAAGGTCACGCTCACATCGCGCTATGCCGCAGGCAAGCAGCTCACCGCCACTACCGATGACGAAGGCACCGCCATCTTTGAGGTCGCGCCGCTTTCGGAAGGCTACGTGGACGAGGTAACGCTTCTCGACGCGTACGACTTTAACGGCGGCATCTCCATTAGCATGGCGGGCTACCGCGATGTCGAGATTCCCCTTGCGCGTATCCAGGGCGGCACCGCCATAACCGCGCCCACGCGTCCGCTTTCCGACGGCGAGCCGTACTTTCGCCAGCTCACGTTTGACGAATGGGACATCCAGTACGCTGAAGCTACGTTCATGACATTGCCGAAGGACGACACGGCAAACGAGCAGCCCGATACGCACGCCTTTACCGTGCAGGCACATCTGCCACAGGGTGGACAGGCAACGCTGCGCATCAACAAAGTGACGCCTGCCGCGGGCAGCTCGCCCGAAACCGTCACGCAGATCGGTCAGATCAAGGCCAGCGCATCGGGTTCAGATAATCTGGCAACGTTCACACTCGAAGACAAGTTCCTCGATGCGGCATCGGGCCTTCTGGAAGAAGGATGCAAGCTGCGCTTTGTCCTCGACTACCAGGGCAAGACCTATACACTCTCCTCCCCCATGGCCGTTGTCACCGCGCCGGCCGCAAAAGCAGAATCGGGCTCGACCACCATCATTCCCACCACCATGGACCAAGAGGTCACTCCATTTGATTTCCCCGCATCGTTTCCCGGCATCGGCGGTAATAAGTTCACGTGTTGGATGCCCACATTTCCGATCCTCTTCGATTTCTCGTTTGCCGGGTACGTACTGTTTGGCGGAGGATACAAACCAGCCAGCTATATGAACGATTCGGGCAATCCGGATCCGGAGTACTGGAAGAAGTCACCGCGTGAGTCGGGCGCCAAGCAGGCAAACCGCTACCTCGACGAGATGGAGGGGAAGTGGAATCAGTACAAGAGCATGAGTGCCGGTTCGGGTACCGATCCAAGGAACACCAAACTGCTTCGCCATCACTGCACACTGCTGTTTACGATGGATATCGCCACGCAGCTGTACGGATCGCTCGCCTACGACTGGGTGGGCAAAACCTGGGGTGATAACAACGACCCTGCATACGGCAATATTAAGGCCCTCTTCCAGGTAAGAACCGACCTCAATTGGATCGAGCAGTTTACCCTAGGACCAGTGCCGTTTTTCCTAAACGTCAACCCCTGGGTGCTAGCGAAGCTGGCGCTCGCCGTGGGCGCCCACACGCACGGTAGCGGCGCGGCGTTTTTCAAGAATATTTCGCTCGACTATTCCAACACGTCGGGCTCGTTCACCATCCAGATCGGACTTGCCGTCACCTTTGGCGCCGGCGTTGCAGGCGTCGCCTCGTCTGCCGTGCGCGGCGCCGCGTCCCTCACGTTGTGCATTGGGTACGAGAAGGCGGATGGACACCAGCTTCCGCGACTGCGCGTAGGTGCAGACGTCGATGTCGATGTGATACTCCAGTTCGTCATGTTCAAGTGGACCACCAAAGCTTGGTCGGGATCGTGGCCCACACTCCTCGATTCGTGGAATATGTCGGTGAACAATGGCGACCAGTATGTACTCCAGCGCTCTGAGCTCGCATTGGGTGGAGATACGCCCTACACGCTGGATGCCCGCTTCGGCTCAGCCGGCAACGCCGAGGCAGGTTGTGTGCCGCAATTTATCGCATCGGCCACCATCGTCACCAACGCCGAGCTGCTCGCACGCGCCGAGGTTAATGCCACTGCCGCAAACGTTGCGCCTGTCGTGCGCGATTGGGACCGGGCGGTCACGCGCATTGAGCTCGAGGCGGATGCAGAGAGCGACGACACGGGACAGGTCGAGCATTTCGTCCACGCACTGATAGAGAACGACGAAAACGCCGCGCCGATGTATGAGTATACCTACATCGTTCAGGCGACGAACGCCGTTGCGGACCCCAACGCCAATTCTGCCGGCGTGTCGGAGGACGAGCGTGGCGGTATCAAACCCTCGAGCGACAGTGTGCTGTTTTCCGGCGTGCTCAGCGAAGCTCACATGAGGCTAACGATGATCGCCGGCGCAGAATGCCTGTTCCGCATCGCCTCGGTGCGCTACGGCGACAATGGCCGCTCGCGCCTGGTGGTACACACAAAGGCGAACGGCACGTGGTCTGCCCCCACGCCCGTGGACTTTCCCCTTGGGTTTGGCGAGGGCGACGTGGAGCGCTACGGCATATACGATTACGACTTCGACGTGGTGGAATATACGGACGGAAGAGGAAACCAGGACGCCTACGTGCTGCTGGTCTCGGGCGAGCGCCCCGCCGGCGACAACACCCTTTTCGATACGGCGAGCACATCCGGCATACTGTCCGTTGTGCGCTTGCGCATAAGCAACGACGGAGTTCGCGTGATATCGCACACGTCGTGGCGCAGCATCTCGCGCGGCCGCCTGCAGGAGGACGGCTACCAATGCCTGCAGTGCCCACGCATCACGGTGGGCAAGACACTTGTCGACGGACGTCTGTCGGGTGCCTACCTTCACCGCCGCGGAGCCACCGCAGAAAAGGCGCTCGGCAGCGAGGCTGAGGTTGCGCTGGAATGTTTCACCCTGTGGTCGGACGTTTCGGGCGACAGTCTCACGTTCCGTCAGGTCCTCCGCTTTACGCAAGCACCGTCGAGCATCGAGCTGGGCGCGCCCGAGAATATCGACGGCAAAATGGTGGTGCCCGTTGCATACGAGACCGCAGACGGTTGCGGCTGCGCATCGTACGCCGTGATCGGCCAGTCCATTGCGGGCTGGGGCGTTATGCCGCCGGACGCCGCGGTGCCCCGTGCGGTGCCATGGCCGCAGCACACGGGCTTTTTGGCAACCGTCAACGAGCAACTGCAGCATATTACTTGGACGCGAGGCGCATCGGCATTTGGAAAGCAGCCCGTGGGTGCCGCAGGCTGTGGCCCGGCATCGTTTAGCGTAAGCAACAACGGCAGGTGCGTGCTCTATGTGGAGAACACCGATGGCAAGGTTGGACAAACCTACGACGAAGAAGGCAACCCGGTAGCAGTGATGGGCAAGCACTTCCGCATCTTCGCCAGCACCTTGGCACGCGATTTGTTCACGGAGCCGTTCGTGATGTGCGAGCTGGACCATCCCGTCGATCAGATAACGACTTTTTTGACGTCGGGAGGCATGCTCTCCGCGCTCGCCACGCACATTGTGAGCGCGGAGAAGAGCGAGGCAGAGCTGCACGGCATCGAAGTACCCTTGGTGGCATGTGCCACTCCGACGGGCGCGGTCGCCACCTCGGGCGCAGTGGTGCCCGGAGCAGCAGGCGAATCCTTCATGGTCACGGTGCGAAACGACGGCAACACCTTGCTGACCGCCGGCACGATCGATCTGTATCGAGAGGGCTCCAGCCAGCCGTTCTCCAGCGCATCCATCGGATTCGGAGTGAACGCACGTATGGCATCGATCTACGATCCAGAGCTTGCCGAGGACGCTTCGGCCAACGACATGGCACACGTGAAGTATGCACTCGAGACGCTGGGCGAACATTTTGCGACGCACCCGCTGGTAGCCGACAACGGCAACGCCGTGCTGGCACCGGGTTGCACGGCACAGTTCCGCATGAGCTTCGCCATCCCCGAGAGTTGGAGCGACGAAGTGGGCAAACGCGTAACGCTGTATGCGAAGGCACGTAATCTGGTGGCGCTCGATCCCGTAACGTTCGAGGAAATTCGACCCGGCGCAAACTCGGCACTGGGTGCCGTACTGCACGAGCTTCACGTGTCCGATGCAGCATGCGAACGCTCGGAAGTGCAGGTCGGCGTATGCGACAGCGCGGATACGACAGGGCTTCACGACGCCCCGATGACGGCGGACGGCGACGGTGGCTCGAGTGGCGGCGGTGCTGACGAGGGCGGCGGCTCCGGCGGAAGCAGCTCCGGCAGCGGCAAGGACCACGGCAATAACAAGTGCTCCGGAAAAGCGGGCGCGCTTGCGGGCACGGGCGATGTCAACGCCCCCCTTACGGCAGCCGCTGCAGCACTCGCCGTGGCAGGCGCCGGCCTCGTCGCCTACAGCGCCCGCCGCACGGCGCTCGAAAAAGACACCGCCTATGAGGACAATTCGGATAGGCCTCGCTAGCTCCTAGTTACTTTTGTGAGAGACGCTGAATCGGCTCATCGAACATCAAAATGGGCTGGTTCTGGATACCCAGAGCCAGCCCATTGCACATTAAATGTCGTCTGAGGAGTCGAGTTCTGCCTCGAGCTTGGCACGGCGTCTTTTCGCCGTGAAAAACGTTGCGCACAGGACAGCAAACGTGGCCGCGAAAATCGTCGCACCGCAGAACACGCCCGTGACCAGGTTCGCCAACCAAAAGACGCTTTCGAGCGGTACGATCTGCGCCTCAGCGACACAGCGCATTGCGGCAATAACAAGCGCGAACGCGGCGCTTATGGAAACCATGTTCGCCATCGCCATGTGGACATAACAATTTCGATTCGCTTTTCAAATTTACTCGGACATAACCGACTCGGTTTTGTCCGAGTAAACTCGAGCATAAACTGATTCATGCGATACAATTAACTCGGACAAAACCGAGTCGGAAGGAACCGAGTAAGTGGAATTCATTGGCAGGGAGCGTGAACTCGCCCGTATTAAGAAAACGCTCAAGGCACCCGAGCAGCGCAATGTTCTCATTTACGGCAGGCGTCGCGTCGGCAAAAGTGAGCTCATCAAGCAAGCGCTAACCGATTTGGCGGACGCCGCAACGGTCTATTACGAGTGCCGCCAAACCTCCGAGGCGGACAACCTCGAGAGTCTGTGCGCCCTTGTTGCTGAAGCACTGGGCTTTCCACCGCTCGCCTTCACAGGCATCCGCGAGCTCATCGAATTTCTGTTTGCCCAGGCCAAAGACAAGCACATTACCCTCGTTCTTGACGAATACCCCTACTTGAGAGATGCGGTCAAAGGCTTAGACAGCATTCTCCAGACCTCAATCGACGCCCACAGGGAAGGCTCGCGTTTAAACATTGTCCTGTGCGGCTCCTACGTTGAGATTATGAAATCCCTCATCGAGCATGAAAGCCCCCTCTACGGGCGAATTGATCTCGCGCTTGAGCTTAAGCCCATGGATTACTTTGACGCTGCGAAGTTCTATCCCGCGTTCTCACCCGAGGACAAGGTGCGGCTCTATAGCGTTTTTGGCGGCATCCCCTTTTACAATCGCCTCATCGATCAGTCCCAAAGCGTACGCGACAACATCATCGAGCTCGTCACAGAACCTGGCGCCCGCTTAGAAAGCGAAGTGCCGTCCTATCTCAACGCCGAGATCTCGAAGATGACCAACGCCAACGAAGTTTTCGGGGCTCTCGCACAAGGTTACTCCCGTTGGGGGGACGTGCTGGCACAGTCGCACGTCTCGAGCGGTCCGGCCATGGCAGACGTACTCGACAAGCTCATGTCACTCGAAATCGTCCAAAAGCGTGCACCCATCAACGACCCTACGAATAAGCGCAAGTCTGGCTACTTTGTGGTGGACCCACTTTCGCTCTTTTACTATCGCTACGTCTTCCGCAATGCTTCTGCGCGTCAGCTGCTCGACCCGGAAGTCTTCTATGATCGTCACGTCTCCCAAGACTTCGAGGAAAACTACACTCCACATATGTTCGAGGAGATCTGCCGTCAATACCTCGTACGGCAAAACAGGACTGGCAAGATCGAACCGGCTTTCGATGCCATAGGCAAGTACTGGTACGACGATCCCGCAAACAAAACGAGCGGCGAATTCGATGTGGTAACGCAAGACCCCGAGGGCTACGCATTCTACGAAGCAAAGTTCCGCAAATCCCCCGTCACACAAAAAATGGTCGACGAGGAAATCACCCAAGTCGAGGCAACGGGGCTCAAGTGCCATCGCTACGGATTCTTCTCCCGTTCGGGCTTCGAAGCTGACGAAAGCGATCGAACCGTCTTCATCGACCTGCCGCAGATGTTTGAATAGGACAGACCCCACCCGCATCCCAAGCATCCATTATCTAATCGAACTATTGTTCGATGGATTTCGTGTTGGGTGGAATCGTCTGTGGGCTGGGCTATGCTACCTTGACTATCTATATGATTTAAACGCAGCAAAGGAGCACCGAGAGAGCGAGTATGGCAAAAAACACCGCAAACTATGGTAACGACAGTATCCGCCAGCTCAAGGACGAGGAGCGTGTACGCCTGCGCCCTGCCGTCATCTTTGGCTCGGACGGACTCGATGGCTGTGCACACGCTGCCTTCGAGATCCTGTCCAACGCCGTTGACGAGGCGCGCCAGGGTTACGGCAAGCTCATCACCCTTACCGTCTTTCGCGATGGCTCCATTCAGGTAGAGGACAACGGCCGCGGCTGCCCGCTCGACTGGAACCCTTCCGAGAAGCGCTTTAACTGGGAGCTCGTCTTTTGCGAGCTCTACGCCGGCGGCAAGTATAACAACAACCAGGGCGGCGACTACGACTTCTCGCTCGGCACCAACGGCTTGGGCTCCTGCGCGACCCAGTACGCTTCCGAGTACATGGACGTCACGGTTTGGCGCGACGGCAACAAATACTCCCTGCACTTTAAAAAGGGCAAGGTCGTCGGCGCCAAAAAGAAGGCACTCGAGATTGAGCCCAGCGACGAAGACCGCACCGGTACCACCATCAAATGGCGCCCCGATCTTGAGGTCTTTACCTCCATCAGCATCCCCCACGATTGGTATCGCGAGACCATGCGCCGTCAGGCCGTGGTCAACGCCAACGTGACCTTCCGTCTGTGCATTGAGGGCGACGATGGCGAGTTTACCGAAGAGGACTTCTGCTATCCCAAGGGCATCGAGGACTACGTGCTCGAAAAGGTCGGTACCGACTACCTTACCGAGCCCTTCTTTATCGAGGCTGACCGTCGCGGTCGCGACCGCGAGGACCTGCCCGATTACAACGTCAAGATCACCGCGTGCATGTGCTTCTCGCGCACCTTCACGATGCAGGAGTACTACCACAACTCCTCCTGGCTCGAGAACGGCGGTTCGCCCGAGAAGGCAGCCCGCAGCGCTCTGACCAGCGCCATCGATGCCTACATCAAGAATCAAGGCAAGTACAACAAAAACGAGTGCGGCATCAAGTGGCAGGACGTCCAGGACTGTCTGGTACTGGTGACCAACTGCTTCTCCACCCAGACGTCCTACGAAAACCAGACCAAGAAGGCCATCAATAACCGCTTTATCCAGCAGGCCATGACGGCATTCTTTAAGGAGCGCCTCTCGACCTACTTGATCGAGAACAAGGACGCCGCCAACAAGATCATGGAACAGGTGCTCATCAACAAGCGCTCGCGCGAGAACGCCGAGAAGACCCGTCAGAGCATCAAGACCAACCTGCAGCAGAAGACCGACATGGCCAACCGCGTGCAGAAGTTCATCGACTGCCGCTCCAAGGACAAGAGCCGTCGCGAGATTTACATCGTAGAGGGCGACTCGGCAGCAGGCGCCATCCGCACGTCGCGCGATGCCGAGTTCCAGGGCGTCATGCCCGTCCGAGGCAAGATCCTCAACTGCCTAAAGGAGGACTACCCGCGCATCTTTAAGTCCGACATCATCATGGACCTCATGCGCGTGCTGGGCTGCGGCGTGGAGATCAAGGACAAGCGCATCAAGAACCTTGGTGCCTTCGACCTGGACAACCTCAACTGGAACAAGGTCATCATCTGTACGGACGCCGACGTCGACGGGTACCACATCCGCACGCTCGTGCTCACCATGCTCTATCGCCTGGTGCCCACGCTTATCGACGAGGGCTACGTCTATATCGCCGAGTCGCCGCTCTACGAGATCAACTGCAAAGAGAAGACCTACTTTGCCTACACCGAGCTCGAGAAGAACGGCATCCTCAAGGAGATCGGCGACCAGAAGTGCTCCATCAACCGCTCCAAGGGTCTTGGTGAGAACGATCCGGACATGATGTGGCTCACCACCATGAACCCCGAGACGCGCCGCCTGATCAAGGTGGAGCCCGAGGACGTCACCAAGATGGAAACCATGTTCAACCTGTTGCTGGGCAACGACGAGGCGGGCCGCAAGCGCCATATCTCCGAGCACGGCAAGGAATACCTGGACCAGCTGGACCTGCAATAGCAGCAAATCGATAACGACGGCCCATAAGAAGTTCAAGAGGAAATCGTGGCAAAGAAGAAGACGAAGAACCAGCCAAAGAAAAAGCAGGTCAACGCCGAGAACGTCATCGGCCTGCACTCCGAGGTCACCGACCAGCCGATCACGCAGACGCTCGAGGTCAACTACATGCCCTACGCCATGAGCGTCAACGTCTCGCGCGCATTCCCCGAGATTGATGGCTTTAAGCCCTCGCATCGCAAGCTGCTCTACACCATGTACAAGATGGGTCTGCTCAAGGGCGAGCGCCAGAAGAGCGCCAACATCGTGGGCCAGACCATGAAGCTCAACCCGCACGGCGATGCCGCGATCTACGAAACGATGGTGCGCCTGGCGACGGGCAACGAAGCGCTGCTTGCCCCCTTCGTGGAGTCGAAGGGCAACTTTGGCAAGTACTATTCGGGCGACCTGAGCTACGCCGCCTCGCGTTACACCGAGGCCAAGCTCTCCCCCATCAGCGCCGAGATCTTCAAGGACATCGACAAGGACCCGGTCGACTTCGTCGACAGCTACGACGGCGCCATGAAGGAGCCGCGCCTGCTGCCCACCACGTTCCCCAACATCCTTGTCTCGGCCAATAAGGGCATCGGCGTCGCCATGGCGTCCGACATCTGCGGTTTCAACCTCAACGAGGTCTGCACCGCCACGATGCACTACCTGCAGGATCCCGACTGCGACCTGCTCGAGTACATGCCCATGCCCGACTTCTCGACCGGCGGCGAGATTATCTACCGCCGCGAGGAGATGGAGAAGATCGTCGAGACCGGCCTTGGCAGCTTCCAGATTCGCTCCCGCTGGCGCTGGATTCCCGAAGAGCGCATCATCGAGGTCTACGAGATCCCCTACACCACCAAGACCGATGTCATCATCGAGCGCATCGTCAAGCTCTCCAAGGAGGGCAAGGTCAAGGAGATCGCAGACATCCGCGATGAAACCGACCTTTCGGGTCTGCGTATCGCCATCGACCTTAAGCGCGGTGTCGACCCCGACAAGCTCATGGCCAAGCTCTATCGCTCGACCACGCTGCAGGATTCGTTCTCGTGCAACTTCAACGTGCTCGTCGACGGCTATCCCCGTGTTATGGGCGTGCGCCAGATTCTGCACGAGTGGGTCAAGTGGCGTATTGAGTCCACGCGTCGCCGCATTAACTTTGACCTGGGCAAAAAGTCCGAGCGCCTGCACCTGCTGCACGGCCTTGAGGCAATTCTGCTCGACATCGACAAGGCGATTGCCATCATCCGCGGCACCAAGCTCGAGGCCGAGGTCGTGCCCAACCTTATGAAGGGTTTCGACATCGACGAGACCCAGGCAGAGTTTGTCGCCGAGCTCAAGCTCCGCAACATCAACAAGGAGTACATCCTCAACCGCACCAAGGACATTGCCAAGCTTGAGGGCGAGATTGCCGAGCTTGAGGAGATCCTCTCCAGCGAGGAGAACATCAAGAAGGTCATCAGCGACGAGCTGGCCGCAGTCAACAAGAAGTACGTGATGCCGCGCCGCACGGGCAGGATTGAGCCCCATGAGGTTATCGAGGTAAGCCTGGAGCCCGAGGTCGAGGAGTACCCGGTCACCATCATGCTCTCGCGCGATGGCTACCTTAAGAAGATGACGGACCGCGTGCTTAAGAAGGCGACCACGCTCAAGTACAAGGACGGCGACAAACCCTTTATCGAGTTCCCGTCCTCCAACACGCACGAGCTGCTCGTGTTTACCAACAAGAGCCAGGTGTACAAGTGCAAGGTTGCAGCGTTTGAGGACACCAAGTCGGCCCAGCTGGGCTCGTACCTGCCGACCGATCTTGAGATGGAACCCGACGAGAGTGTCATCTGGGTCATCGACCCCGAGGACTACAAAGCCGACGTGCTATTCGTCTTTGAGAACGGCCGCGTGGTGCGCGTCGCGCTTTCTGGATACGTCACCAAGACCAACCGCAAGCGCCTCAAAAACGCCATCTATGGTGGCAGCAAGCTGCTGTATGCCCAGGTGCTCAAGGAAGATCGCGACATCGCGCTGGTCTCGAGCGACTACCGTCTGATGAACTTCAACACGTCGCTGCTCAAGACCAAGACGACCACCAACACGCAGGGCGTCCAGGCCTTTACGGCCAAGAAGGGCCGCTCGGTCACCACCGTCGGCACGACCGAGGAAATCCTTGGCGCCGGCGTCTCGGCCGAGAAGTTCACCGCGCAGAGCCTGCCCTCCGCCGGTGCCCTCATGAAAGAAAACGACATGCCGAGTTTGTTTGACTAGGTACCACGGCAACGAGATCGTTAGATACTTCGCAAAGCGACGAGGCCCGGAACGCAACGGCATTGCGCCCGGGACTCGTCGTTTTTCTTCTCAACTATTTTTTAACGCAGATAAATTGATTTCTGCTTATTTTTCTGCGTAAAAAATGTCAGCGTCACTACTTCGATGCCCTTTGGTCAGTCGTTAGCAAAACTTGCAAAAGTTAGCAAAACTTGCAAAAATTAGCAAAACCTGCAAAGGAGCTACCATGGAGTACAGCAAGAACCCCTTTACCCCAACATTTGGAAGCGTCCCTCCCTTTCTAGCGGGTCGCGAGCATATCCTGCGCGACATCAACCGTGGCTTTATCAACGGCCCAGGAGATCCCAACCTGTCGACCATTTTTACTGGCGCAAGGGGAACGGGCAAGACGGCACTTCTCTCGCTCCTTTCAGAAACGGCGCTTGAACACGACTGGATCGCAGCAAATGTCTCCGCCATGCCAGGCATGCTCGAAGATATTATCGAGCGAACCGAAGAAGCCGCAGATAGCTACCTCTCACAGCCTCACGCGCGCATAAACGGTGTTCAAATTGGCCCAGTGGGCATCGATTGGACATACGCTCAAGAGGCTCAGGGCAACTGGCGCACGCGCATGAATGGCATCTTTAAGCAACTCGAAAAACATGACATCGGACTTCTCATCACCATCGATGAAGTCACCGTCGATCTCGAAGAAATGCTTCAATTTGCCTCTGTTTACCAGCACTTTGTACGCGAAGGTAAAAAAGTGGCCCTACTCATGGCAGGACTGCCCTACAAAGTATCGGCGTTGCTACGTAACGATTCCGTCTCGTTCCTCAGACGCTCCCAGTATCATCAGCTGGGACGAATCACTGATGTTGAGATTGCAAATGCATTTCGTAAAACCATTGAAGCAGGAGGACGCTCAATCACGCCAGAAGCGCTCGAGGATGCCGTGAAGGCCGTCGACGGATTTCCCTACATGATGCAGCTCGTCGGATATCGCACTTGGGATGTTTCGGAAAACTCGCCCCAAATCAGTACATCCGATGTCCAGCAGGGTTCTCTGCTTGCCCGTATGGAGCTGCGCGATCGTATTCTCGAAACGACCTATCAGGAGCTTTCCGATAAAGACATTGAGTTTTTGCTCGCGATGCTGCCCGATTCTGGCCCCAGCAGGGTCTCGGAGATAGCCAAACGCATGGGCGTCGCCAGCAACTACGCAAGCCAATACAAACGCCGCCTCCTCGAGGACGGCGTTATCGGGGAACGTGGACGTGGCCTCGTCGGCTTCGACATCCCCGCGTTCAGGGAATTCTTGAACGAGAAGGCGTTTTAGCACACCGGAATTGTCCGCGGGAGCATCGTTGCATGGCAATCAGCAATCCTCTTGGTAAGGGCAGCAAGCATTTCCGCTTGTGCTGATTGCCATGCGCTCCTCTTGTCCTTAGGCGAGCTTGCGGGCGAGCTCGCGCACCTCTTCCAACTTGGGCGAGGAGGCCATGCTGTCGCGCTCGGTCATGCCGCTAATGGTGACAATGCCCTGGTCCTCCCACTTGCAGTACGCGCAGGTTGACTTGTACATGGCAATCGCCGCATCATAGACACCCTCGCTGTGGCTATCGAGCAAAAGGGCCGTCTTGGTGAACGGGAAACCCGTGGCACCGAAGGCGTACAGGCGGTCGATGGCGGTCTTTTCCTGCGCAGTGATATCAAACCAGTAGATAGGCGAAGCGAAGACAACCATGTCGGTGTCTTTCAGCGACTCAATCACGTTGACCATGTCATCCTTCTGCACGCAGACGCCCTCATGGGCGAAGCAGTACTGGCATCCCAAGCAGCCGGCGATCTTCTTGCTGGCAACGCGGATGACCTCGACCGTATGGCCGCCCTCACGCGCGGTCTCGGCAAACGCCTCGACCATGGTATCGGTATTGGCGCCCTTACGCGGGCTGCCGCTCAATACAACGATATTCATAGGACTCCCTCTCCTTCATGCTGCAGGCGCGCAGCATTTTTTCTTGTAACCAAAACAAATGGGGTTAATCAATCGCCAGCAGGCCATATCTCTTGCTCAAGTTCCCTAAAGAAGCTCAAGGCGATTGCGATTGCCTTATACAACATCGAAAACCAAAGAGGGGCCATAGCAACGTCGCCTGCCTGAAATGACATGCGGTCAAAACGAGCTACGAGGATCGTGACGAGCCGATACCGCCCGCATGCCTCCTTCGGAATAGGCACTGAGCAGCTCCTGGGCGTGAGCGAACTCGGGTCCCCGCCTCCAACCAAGTAGGCGGTTGACCGCGAGATTTCCCTGGACGTTGTGGACGAAGAGCAGATAGGCGTCCTCGCGCGAAAGCCCAGTCTCCTCCATGATCGAGGGAACCATCTGCTCGGCGCCGCGCTCGACGACGCGCTGTGCCACCCGGGCGTACGCGTCGTCATCCGAGTAGAGCAGATAATAGTCATCGTTTGCCGGCGGACGCTGGCAGAGGGCACCCGCCTCCGTTCCCTCGAGCGGCGGCACCGCCGCCAAGGCCTCGTCGATAAGCGTGTCGAGCAGGGCGAACTTGTCCTCGTAGTGCAGATAGAACGTGCCACGGTTGATATCGGCGCGGCGGCAGATATCCGCTACCGTCATCTTCGCGAAGCCGACCTCGGCCAGCAGCGCGAAGAACGCCTCCCGTATGACCGAGAGTGTATAGCGTCGGCGACGATCGATCTTCCCCGCTTCCATTACCCCTCCAATTGCAACGCTCGACAATGCCCGGCAAACGCTCGTTTATCGACAGCAGGCCGAAGCTGTTCATTGCTCTTAAGCAAATCGACATGGATACTTTTTATAGACACGTGTTTATAATAGCTGAAAGAAGGTATCCAGTGACCCTGTACGAGCAGCTCGTTATCGAGCTCACCAACCAATCGTTTTCCCTTCAGGCCGCCTACCGCAGCGGCGGCACGCCCTATGAGCTGAGTGACCGCGAGCCCGAGCCCTACGACCAGCAAATCGAGGACTTCGCCCGCATGATCGAGGAAGCCGATTGCGTGCTGGTGGGCGGGGCCTCCGGGCTCTCCGCGGCGGGCGGCGGCGACTTCTATTACGAGGACAACGCAACCTATCGCAGGCATTTCGGCAAATTCGCCGAGCGCTACGGTTTCAAGGGCGCTTTCGAGGGGTCGTCCTACCGCTGGCCCACCGCCGAGGCGCGCTGGGGATACCTCGCCACCTTCCTCGACACCACGCTCAACGCCTCGCTGCGCAAGCCCTACAGGGACCTCGACGCCATTCTCGCCGAGAAGGATTTCTTCGTGCTCACCACCAACCAGGACACGCAGTTTGTGAAGCTCTATCCCTGGGAGAAAGTGGCAGAGATCCAAGGTGACCACCGCTTCTTTCAGTGCTCCCGCTGTTGCAACGACGCGGTGTGGGATACGGTCGAGCCGGTCTCCAACATGGTAGAGGCCATGGGAGACGGCCTTGAGGTTCCGACAGAGCTCGTGCCGCGCTGCCCGCACTGCGGGGCAGAGGCGTTCCCCTGGGTTCGCGGCTACGGCAACTTCCTGCAGGGCGAACTCTACGAGGAGCAGTACCGCAAGGTGTCCGAATGGCTCGACGCGCACGCACGGCAGAGGATCCTCTTCCTCGAGCTGGGTGTGGGCCGCATGACGCCAGCGTTTATCCAGGAGCCGTTCTGGGCCCTCACGGCGCAGTTACCGCAGGCCAGCTACATCGCCGTAAACAACAAGCCGCAGTTTCTCCCCCGCGCGATCGAGGATCGGGGGCTCGCCGTTCGCGCCGACATCGCCGACGTGCTCGCCGACGCGCGCAAGACGCTGGGGAGGTAGCGCATGGAGACGGCGAAAGCAGTTCGCATAGGCAGGGCGCTAGCCGAAGCGGATCTTGTCATCATCGGCGCTAGCAACGGACTCGACATGGCGGAGGGGCTCAACCTTTTCTGCGCCGATGCTCATTTCCAAGAGGCGTACGGGGACCTCGCCCAGGCAGACGGCATCGGCTGCATACTGCAGGGGCTCGCTTCCCCGGATGCCAGTGTGCGACGCCGATGGGCCGAGCGGTTCCATCAAAAGGAGTATCTCGAATATGAGCCCGGCTCGCTCATGAACGGGCTGCGGCGTCTTACGGAGCACGCCGACACCTTCGTGGTCACATGCAACATCGACGGGCACTTCGCGCGCGCCGGGTTCGACGAGGAGCGCGTGCTCGAGACTGAGGGGGGCACGCGCACGTCGGTTGACGAGCGGCGCCTCGCCCATCCAGACGCCCTCGCCATGACCCAGCTCGACGAGCTCGCGCGTCTTGTGCAAGCCCATCGCAACGGCAGGGTCGCCATCCTCGAACTTGGCGTGGGACTGCACAACGGCGTCATAAAGCGCATGCTCGCCCAGATCGCGAACGCCTGCGAGCACGCCACCTACATCGTGTTCAACTACGGC
This sequence comes from Collinsella sp., assembly GCA_019424965.1. Taxonomy (GTDB): domain Bacteria; phylum Actinomycetota; class Coriobacteriia; order Coriobacteriales; family Coriobacteriaceae; genus Collinsella. The sequence goes on along the minus strand of JAHYYL010000025.1, from coordinate 2,141 downwards.
CAGGCCATGGCGCCCGACGCTTCGTGCGAGACGATTCTCGTTGACGGCGATATGGCCCCGGCTTTCGAGGAGATCGCCCGATGCCACCCCTAGAAAGAGAAGCGCGTAGGCTTCGAAGCCTTATCGACGATGCCGACGCCATCATCGTCGGCATCGGCTCGGGCATGTCGAGCGCCGCCGGGTTCAACCATTACAACCGCGCGGGCATGGCGCGCGCAGGAATGGCGGACTGGCAGCAAGCCTTTGGCTTCAAGAGCCTTTTCGACGGCTTCTACCACCTCTACCCCAGCCTCGAGCAGCAATGGGCCTACTACGCGCGATATATCGATTTCATGCTGCGCGAGCCGACCTCGCAGCCCTATCTCGACCTACGGTCCCTCATCGGCCATAAGGACTACTTCATCCTGAGCACCAATGTGGACACCCAGGTCGAGAAGACGTTTCCCGACGAGAGAACCTGTAACTATCAGGGAAGTTTCGCGCACCTTCAGTGCAAGCAGCCATGCTGTGACGAGCTCTTCGACGCGAGCCCCTACGTCGAGCGCATGCTCGCGGGCATGGCGGGGTTCGAGATCCGAAGCGAGGATGTCCCCCGATGCCCGCATTGCGGCTGGCAGCTCGTGCCGTGGGTGCGCGATGACACGTTTCTGCAGGGCGTGGCTTGGCGCGAGAGCCTCGAACGATATGAGCGCTTCGTGCGCGAGCGCGGTAGTAGCAGCAGCATGCTGTTGCTGGAGCTCGGCGTGGGCGAGATGACCCCCGGCATCATCACGCTCCCGTTCTGGAGCATGACCGCGAAGCTACCGGATGCGCACCTGCTGAGCGTGAACATCTCGAGCGACTCAGCCCCGTTGCAGCTCGGAAGTAAGGCGGAGGCGATTCGGGCCGATTTGAGCGCACTGCTCTCGGCGGCGCAGGCAGGCGACGAGTAGCGCGGAGCGGTAGACACGCAATGAGGTTTTAGCCGCAGCCTCCGAACGAGAGGGCTCGGAGGCTGGTATTCCTGAATCGCAGGTCACGATGGGTTATCGGAATCGCGAAGAGCGGATACCGCCAGTAAGCCCCCTTCGGAATAGGCGTTGAGCAGCTCCTGGGCATGGGCGAACTCGGGGCCTCGTCTCCAGCCGAGCAGGCGGTTGACGGCCAGATTGCCCTGGACGTTGTGGACGAAGAGCAGGAAGGCGTCTTCGCGTGAAAGCCCTGTTTTCTCCATGACCCAGGGAACCATCTGCTCCGTTCCGCGTTCTATGACGCGCTGGGCTACGCGAGCGTATGCGTCGCTGTCCGAATAAAGCAGGCGATAATCGTCGTCTGCCGGCGGACGCTGGCAAAGCGTTGCCGATTCAACCCCCTCAAGCGGGGGAGCCGCTGCCAATGCCTCGTCGATAAGCGCATCGAGCAGCGCGTACTTATCCTCGTAATGCAGATAGAACGTTCCCCGGTTGATCTCGGCGCGGCGGCAGATGTCCGCCACCGTCATCTTCGCGAAGCCGACCTCGACCAGCAGCGCGAAGAACGCCTCCTGTATGACCGAGAGGGTGTAGCGCCGCCGGCAGTCGATCTTGGTTTCTCCCATCGCCTCTCCAATCTGAGTCGTTTGACAATGTCCAGTAGCTGTTCGTTTATCGACAGGTGCACGCGTTTGTTCATTGCCCCTGCGAAAATCAACAAGGATACTGTTTATAGACACCTGTTTATTATATCTGGAAGGGAGCACGGATGACCCTGTGCGAGAAGCTCGGCATCGGGCTTGTCAGCCGATCGTTTTCCCATCGGGCCGTCTATCGAAACGGCGGCACGTCATACGATTTGAGCGATTGCGAGCCTGCTGCTTGCAAGCAAGATATCGAGGCTTTTGCCCGCAAGGTGGGGGAGGCTGATTGCGTGTTTACGGGAGAGGCAGGTAGGCAGGCGTTATGAGCATCTGCATCAAAAATCAGATTCAGAATATGAATATCGTCATCGGCTGCACGGTGGGGTGTCCATATTGCTATGCCCGTAACAATGTGAAACGTTGGCATATGATTGACGACTTCGCTGATCCTGCGTTCTTCCCGAGCAAGCTCAAGATGATGGAAAAGAAACGCCCGCAGAACTTTCTTCTTACCGGCATGAGCGATCTCTCCGGATGGAAGCCGGAA
>JAHYYL010000024.1:25112-36355 GCA_019424965.1 Collinsella sp. | reverse complement strand
CTCGCACGAAGAGCACATTAAGTGCTCTTCGGCTCGTGCGGAATCTACGAAAACCTTGCGCCTGGCCTTCGGCGGCGCGGCCTGCGGTGACTTTGGGGCAGCCCGGTTTCCCGTTGGCCGGCGCCCCCACTCATAAGCCTTAAGTCGGTGGGCTGATATGTTGCGTCCCTGATGGCTACAAGGTTGAAAGGAAGGTGGACAGGCGGCGGAGGCCTTCGTCCAGGTCTTTATCGGAAACGCAATAGCTGAGGCGGACGTGGCCTTCGGTTCCGAAGCAGTTTCCGGGAACTAGGGCAACGTTGGCCTCTTTGATGGCTTTGATGCAGAAGTCTTCGCTGGTTAGGCCGAACTTTTTGATGCTCGGGAAAGTGTAGAAGGCTCCTGCGGGCTCTACTACGTCGAGGCCCATGGCGTATAAGGCTGCGAGGACGCGTTCGCGGCGGGCTCGGTAGACTTTGAGCATGGGGGTTGGGTCGACGGTCAGGGCTCGGGCTGCGGCGTCCATTTCGAAGGAGACAGCACTCGATACTAAGTATTGGTGAGCCTTTGCGATCTCGGCGATGACGGGGGCTGCCGCTGCGAGCCAGCCCAAGCGCCAGCCGGTCATGGCCCAGGGCTTGGAGAAGCTCTCGATGACTACCGTCTGCTCGCGCAGCTCCGGGTGGCGCTGGGCAAAGCGCTCGTAGCCATCCACATAGACGAGGCGGTTGTACACGTCGTCGCAGACCACGTAGATGCCCGTCTGTTCCGCCACGCGCGCCACGGCATCGAGCGATGCCGCGTTGAGGATGCAGCCCGTGGGATTGTTGGGCGAGCAGATGACGATGGCCTTGGTCGCTGGGGTCACACAGGCGCGAAGCGCTTCCTCGTCAACCTGAAATTGCGCAGGTTCCGTATCCAAAAAGACCGCTTTGGCGTGATTGGCCACGACGATGCTCTCGTACAGACCAAAAGCCGGCGTGGGGATAATAACCTCGTCGCCGGGGTTGAGCATAGCCATGAATGTTGCCGACAGGGCCTCGGTCGCGCCGTCGGTCAGGATGACCTCGTCGGCGGAAAACGCCAGGCGCGCATCCCCCATGTAGGCAGACAGTTCCTCGCGCAGGGCGGGGCGACCGTTGTTGGGCGGATAGTGCGTGTCGCCGCGGTCGAGCGAGGCCGTCACCTCGGCGCTAATCACATCGGGCGTGGGAAAATCGGGCTCGCCAAGCGCAAGCGCGATGCACCCTGGGTGCTGGGCGGCGAGCGCGTTGATCCGGCGGATGCCGGAGGGCTTGAGCGTGGCAAGCGAGGTGTTCATAGGCAGACGCATGGCGTTCCTTTCGTAAGGGTTGCACTAGGATAGCGCGGCGAGGCGCCGCCAGACGGTGTAACCTAAACGGAAACGAACCGGAAAGGAGGCGGCATGGAGACGACCGCACGCGGCGATGTACCAAAAACGTTGCAAACCATTGCGTATATCAGTATTCCCGAGAGCACCGATCTTGAGTTTTTGCTTTGGGACCTGCAGGATGCCATCGCGGCCTATGCCCGGCTTTCCGGCACCGCACTCCCCCACCCGGTTGACTTGAAGACAAATGACGTCGGTGCAGTCGATGGCATAGTGCTCGCCGTTGATGATGCATTTGACGATGAGGCAATGACCGCCGTCGAGCAGATACTCGATCGCCTTGGCGGTACGGGAACGCGTGTCTATGCCATGATTCAAGCCGCACAAGAGGGCGCTGAGCAGGCGCGCGGGGCCGCCGTTCGTCTGCACAAGGCATGCGAGCGCCAGGGCCAATTGTGGTGTGGCGGCGTTGTCATCTGCGCCGGCAGCGGCATTGCGGCGCTTCGTCGCTCCCCGCGCATGGGCCTCTTGCGCCGGCCTTTTTCGGAAGCGATGGATAAGCTTGTGGGCGCTGTGCGCATGGGCTGCTCCATTGAACATGCGCAGTTGCTTGGCGGTGGCAATGCCGGTGGCGTCGATGCCGACGGCATGGTGCGCGTCAAGCCTGCACTGCCCGCACCGATCTGGCATGCCATCATGAAACGCCTCGGCACCCGCGCCCAATCAGATATCTAAATTACAGCGCCGCCCAGCCAACGGCTTCGCGCCAACGCTCAACAAGACGTTCTAGGCGCCAGGCGGCATTGGCGGGGCTTGTCGAGGGCAGTACGATGGCGGGCAGCCCGGTGCGTTCTTGTAGATAGCGCTTGTAGAGCCGGCCAGCTGTACCACCGTTGCATATCACCTGCTCAATGGGAGCTGCGCCGGTAATGCGCTCGATATCTGCCGGTACAACGTTACGAATGCTCGCGTCACTCGAGCCCTTAATGTCGCAGCTCTCGATCACGTCCCACAGGGCCACGCCGCCGTTCAGCAGCATGGATCGCTTGGCGGCAATCGAGGCGTCGAGCGTCGCTGGCTCGTACCTGCCAAAGCGTCGCCCTCGTTGGGCGGCACAGGCGAACCGAGGCACGCGGCCAGCACGCGCCAAAAGCGGTTCTGAGGATTGCCATAATAAAAGGCATTGGCGCGCGAAAGCACCGAGGGAAACGACCCGAGCACCAAAACGCGCGAGCGCTCGTCAAACACGGGCTCAAACCCATGCTCAATATGTTGATAGCCCTCGTCAGACGCTGCCATGGCCTAGGCCCTCAACAGATAGCGCACCTCGTAGGGCGCAAGCTCAAGGGAGCCCGTCAGCTCGACCGTGGGCACGCCGTCGGCAAGCAAATCGACAAAGGAGCCGTTGAGCTCGCCGGCTCCAAAGGTATAGGGCTCGTTCACGGCATTGACCGCCACGAGCACCGTCGCGTCGTCGCAGGCGCGCTCGAACAGCAGCTGCTTGTTCTGGATCACCACGTTGCGGTACGCGCCATAGTTGAGAGCGCGGGCCGCCGCGTCGTTTGCCGAGCGAAGGTGCGCGAGCTGCGTGACGAACGCCGTCAGCTCGTTAGGCGCAGGCTCATCGAGCGCAGGGCGCAGCGCCCAGTCGCCATCGGGGCCGCCCTTTTCGCCAGCAATTCCCCACTCGCTGCCATAGTAGACGCACGGAATGCCCGGCATGCCAAAGAGCATGCCATAGGCGGGACGCAGGCACGACGTGTCGGTGAGGATGCGTGCCAGGCGCGGCACGTCGTGGTTGTCGACAAACGACAGCAGGTGCTTGCCGCGGTAGATGCACCACGGATCGCCGCCAAACTGACGGTGCAGCGAATGGGCGATCTCGAACATGTTGACCGAGTTAAAGCTGGAGTACAGGCCCTTGTAGCACTCGTAGTTGGTGCAGGAGTCGAGCATCTCGTCGTTGACGATCTGGTTGTAGTCGCCGTGGAGCGTCTCGCCGATCATCACGAAGTCGGGCTTGAGCTCACGGGCAAAGCTATGCAGACGACGCATGAAATCGCGGTCGAGCATATAGGCAACGTCCAGACGCAGGCCGTCGACGCCAAAGACGTCGGCCCAACGGCGCACGGACTCGAGCAGGTAATCGACCACGGCGGGATTTTGCAAGTTGAGCTTCACAAGCTCAAAATGGCCCTCCCAGCCCTCGTACCAAAAGCCGTCGCCATAGCAGGAATCACCGTCAAAGCTAATGTGGAACCAGTCCTTGTACGGCGAGTCCCACTTGCGCTCTTGCACATCGCGGAAGGCCCAAAAGCCACGACCGACGTGGTTGAAGACGGCGTCGAGCACCACGCGGATGCCGTGGGCATGCAGCGTGTCGCATACGGCGGCAAAGTCGGCATCCCCACCCAAGCGACGGTCGATATGGCGCAGGCTGCGCGTGTCGTAGCCATGGCTATCGGACTCGAGCGGCGGATTGATGAGCACGGCGCCAACGCCGAGTTCCTGCAGGTAGTCGGCCCATTGGGCGATCTTCATGATGGGCGCATCGGGGTTGGGCGCAGCGTTGGCAGCCTGGGCGAGTTCATCCTCGGCAACGGGGGCGGCGTTTTCGCGCGGAGCTCCGCAAAAGCCCAGCGGATAGATCTGATAGAACGTCGTCTCGTATGCCCACATAGCAACCTCCCGGTAAGCTCAACACAACGACATCCATTGTATGCCCGGCTTGTATCCTCTCCCCCAAAATAAGTTGCGGTGAAATAGTTCCCGCTTGGGCCTTCAGAGACCTTAAACAGGAACTATTCCACCGCAACTGATGAGGGGACGTGGTTAGGCGACGGGCTTGGCGCGACGGATGGCGGGGAACAGCACGGTGATGGCGAGGATGACGCCCACGACGGCAATCGCCCCGCCCGCGAAGCCAATCCAGGAGATACCGGGACCCGAAACCACGGCGCCGCCGATCGCGGTGCCCGTGCCGATACCGAGGTTAAACAGGCCCGAAAAGATCGACATGGCGACGGCCGACGAATCCGCCGGCGTGTACTTGATGAGCTCGGCCTGAAACGCCACGTTAAAGGCCGTGGCGCAGCAGCCCCACAGCGCGCAAACGCCAAGAACCGCGACGAGCGACGACGCGACAGGACCCATAAGCAGCAAGGCGACCGGCACTCCGGAGAGCGTGATCGCAAGGAACGGAAAGCGGTGCCCGTCGAACAGGCGGCCGAACAGCCAGCTGCCCACCAAGCCGGAGCAGCCGAACGCCGTCAACGTCATGGTGATAGCGCTTGCGTCGACATGCGCGACCTGAGCCAGGAAAGGCTCGATATAGCTGTAGCTTGCGTAATAGCCGGTCGCCATAAAGACCGTGACCGCGTAGAGCGCGATCAGGAACGGGTTCTTGAGCAGCTCGGGCAGCTGTTTGACGGTAAAGCGCTCGCCCGCCGGCATGGCCGGGAACACCGCGGCTTGATACACAACCGCGGCGGCAGAGAAGGCCCCGACCACGGCAAACGTCATGCGCCAGCCCACGGCCAGCCCGATGGCGCGGCCGATCGGCAGGCCAAAGATCTGCGCGATGGACGAGCCCGTAGCGATCATGCTGATGGCGAGCGCCCCGTGGCGGGCGTCGACCAGGCGCGAAGCCATGATCGAGGCGACCGACCAGAACACGGCATGCGCGCAGGCGACCACCAGGCGCGCACAGACCAGGATGGGATATGTCGGTGCCACAGCGGACAGGAACTGACCCAGAGAAAACACGGCGAGCACACCGAGCAGCATACGCTTGAACTCAAAGCGCGAGGCAAACACCATAAGCGGCAGCGACAGCAGCATGACACCCCAGGCGTAGACCGAGATCATGATGCCGGCTTGGGCCTCGGTGAGCGAGAACGACGCGGCGATATCAGTCAGAAGGCCGATGGGCATAAACTCCGACGTGTTGAACACGAACGCGCAGCAGGCGAGCCCGATAAGCGGGAGCCACTGCTTGAGTGAGATGCCATCTTGTCTTGCCTGAGTCATATATAACATCTCCAATCATTTTGAGCGGAGGCGATTATATAGCAACGGCCCCGCATCCGTCAGCAACAGATGCGGGGCCGAAAACAATTCGGCACACAGAGGTTGCGCCGTCAATAAATAACTAAGCCAGCCCCAGCAATATGCCCGCCGAATGCACGACAAACGCCACGATCCAGGCGACCGTCACCTGAAACGCGAACACGGCAACGGCATAGCGCGCGCCCAACTCGCTCTTGACGGCGCCGATGGACGCCACGCAAGGCGGGTACAGCAGCGTAAAGACCAAGAACACGTAGGCGGTAAACGGCGAAAACATGGCTGACAGTGCCGCGGGAGAGGTTGCGCCCAAAAGCACCGTGAGCGTCGAGATGACGCTCTCTTTGGCAATAAGTCCCGTGACGAGCGCCGTGGATGCACGCCAGTCGCCAAAACCGAGCGGGGCCAACACCGGCGCGATGATGCTACCCAGACCGGCAAGCAAGCTTTGCGACTGATCGGCGACCACATTAAAGCGAATGTCGAACGTCTGAAGGAACCAGATGACCACGGTAGCGGCAAAGATGATGGTGAAGGCCTTGGTGATAAAGTCCTTTGCCTTATCCCATGCCAGCATCACCGTCGTCTTGACGCTCGGCAGGCGGTAGTTGGGAAGCTCCATGATAAACGGTACCGGGTCGCCCTTAAATGCCGTGCGATTGAGCACCAAAGCCGCGATGCAACCGACCGCGATGCCGATCAGATAGAGCGAGACCATGGCGGGTACCGTCGCCTGCGGGAAAAACGCCCCGCACAGCAGACCGTAGACCGGCAACTTGGCCGAGCAGCTCATGAACGGCGTGAGCATGACCGTCATCTTGCGGTCGTGCTCGGATGGGAGCGTACGGGTCGACATGATAGCCGGCACGGTGCAGCCAAAACCAACGAGCATGGGCACGAAGCTGCGGCCCGACAGACCAAAGCGGCGCAGCACCTTATCCATGACAAAGGCCACACGCGCCATGTAGCCGGAGTCTTCCAGAATGGAGAGGAACAAGAAGAGCACGACGATGATCGGCAGGAAGGCCAGCACGCTGCCCACGCCCGTAAGCACGCCGTCGACAGCCAGCGAGCGCACCACATCGTTGGTGCCGAACGCTTTGAGACCCGCATCGGCCGAGGCGATGATGGCAGCGATGCCGCCCTCCATGAGTCCCTGCAACGCCGCGCCGATCACGCCAAACGTCAGCCAAAAAACGAGGCCCATGATCACCAGGAACGCCGGGATGGCCGTATAGCGACCCGTCAGGATGCGGTCGATCTTGACGGAGCGCACGTGCTCGCGGCTCTCGTGCGGCTTGACGACGCAACGCCCGCACACGTCGCCGATAAAGCTAAAGCGCATATCGGCCAGCGCGGACAGGCGATCGGTGCCGGCCTCGCCCTCCATCTGGGTAATGATGTGCTCGATGGCGTCGAGTTCGTTGCGATCCAGGTGAAGTGCCTCGGTTACCAGCTCGTCGCCCTCAACCAGCTTGGTCGCCGCAAAACGCACCGGAATATGCGCCGTCGCGGCATGGTCCTCGATAAGGTTGGCGATGCCGTGGATGCAGCGATGCAGCGCGCCGCCGTCCGGGCCATCGGGCGCGCAGAAGTCCAGGCGACCGGGGCGCTCGCGGAACCGCGCCACGTGCAAGGCATGATCAACCAACTCGCCGATGCCCTCGTTGCGGGCAGCGCTAATGGGGACAACAGGCACGCCCAACAGGCTCTCGAGCAGGTTGACGTCCACGGCGCCGCCGTTGGCCGTCACCTCGTCCATCATGTTGAGCGCGATGACCATGGGGCGATCGAGCTCCATAAGCTGCAGCGTCAGGTACAAATTGCGCTCGATGTTGGTAGCGTCGATGATGTCGATGATGGCGTCGGGATGCTCATCCAGGATAAACTGGCGGCTCACGATCTCCTCGCCCGTGTACGGCGACAGGGAGTAAATGCCGGGCAGGTCGGTAACGCTTGCCTCGGGGTGGTTGCGGATGGTGCCATCTTTGCGGTCGACCGTCACGCCAGGAAAGTTACCGACATGCTGGTTGGAGCCCGTCAGCTGGTTGAACAGCGTGGTCTTGCCGCAGTTCTGGTTGCCGGCGAGGGCAAAATGCAGCGGTGCGCCCTCGGGCACGGCCGTCTTCGCGGCGCGGGGCGAATACGTCCCCTCGCCCAGGGCCGGATGCTCCGTCGTGCCGATTGCGGCGTTAGCGCGCGGACCCGTATCGGTGTCGTGAATACCCACGAGCTCGATGCGAGCGGCATCGTCCTTGCGCAGCGTCAACTCGTAGCCACGCAGGCGAATCTCGAGCGGGTCGCCCATGGGGGCGTACTTCATCATGGTGACTTCGGTGCCCGGCGTCAGGCCCATGTCCAAAATATGCTGACGGAGCGCCTGGTCGTCGGATGTCACCGATGCGACAACGGCGTCCTTTCCAATCTCGAGTGTATCGAGCTTCACGCGCTCATCCTTTCGTTAGACGCGGTTAACCGTTTACCGGGGTTAACCAACTCGTAACGACAAATGATAGCGCTCTGAACTATTTTATAAAGTCAAATACCGATGTTTACCTGCGCAAACTTTATGCGGTGCGCCCCGAAGGCTCTTTACGCATACCGCTCAGCGAGATCGAAACGGAACCCGACCGCGCGGTAGCAGTGAGTCGATCACCCTCGACCGACCCCGTGCATGTAAAGGGCGCCTTGCCCATCAAGACGTGGGAGATAGTACCCAAGAGCTCAAAGAAATCGCCCTCAGCACGGGCACTCGAGAGAGCGATATTGAGACCCCTGACGTTTAGTACTGCCCTGAGCGCGCCGTTCACCCCATGTGAAAACGTCACCTCGCCGCGTTTACTCCCCACCGGCGTCCGGGCCGAAACCACATACGTACCCTCAAGCATGGCTCCTCCTCTGAGCAGGCTTTTTGAAATGGCAATCTAGTCTACTTTGCTGCGAGACGGCTTGCCCAGAAACCGCGAGCACACAATGACGTTCAATCAACAGATTGCTGCAAGGGGAACAAGCGTGCAAGGGGGACAGATTACATTTGGCACCATTTGCGCCAACGGACGGGATGCGGAGCGACGACCGTGCGGGTGGATTCCGGATCGTCGCTTCCTCCGTCCCCCAGCGAATCAAAACAAGTTGCGGTGGAATAGTTCCTGTTTGATGCTTTAACCAGCAAAAACAGGAACTATTTCACCGCAACTGCAAAAGCCCGCGCTGGCAACAAATGTCACCTGCGCGGGCTTGGCGGGCGTTCAAAAAGGCACGTTACAGAGACCCACATCAGTTATGGAATGCCGAGCAGCACCGATGCGCGATGCCCGCTGGCTTACCAAGCAACGAAGCTCGCCGTAGCCTTAGACAATCGGCGCAATGCCGGCAAAGTGCAGATACAGCGAGATAACTGCCACGACAATGACCACTGCTGCGATCAGCTTGTCGTGCAGATGCGGAAGTACCGGCTTGCCGCGACCTCGCTCGCCCAGCATATAAACGGGAATGGCAGGAGCAAAAAGGATCGTCGTAATCATGACGCCCTGGAGACCCGTCGACCACACAAGGAACAATGTGTAGATGAAGCCGAGCGTGCCGAAGAATCGCGCCTTGCCGACGCTTGGCGCATGCGGCCCGTCCAGATGCTCGTTCTTCCAGCCAATCACCATGTAATAAGCTGCCGAGCACACGTACGGAACCAGGATTGTGTTGACCGCGCAGCTATAGAAGAACTGGTAGGTGCTCGCCGCCACATACGACACGATCAAGAAGAGCTGCGTGATGCCGGAGCTCACAAGAACCGTTACCACCGGGGCGTCGTGCCTGTTCGTCTTGGCAAACGCCAGCGGGAAGGATCCCTGGCGCGCCGCCTCGAACGGCGTCTCGGACGCAATGATGACGTAGCCCAGCAGCGCGCCGACCAGCGAGAGGATAACGCCAAGGTTTACGATGGCAGCACCAACCGGACCGATTGCGCACTCGAGAATTCCCGCCATGGAGGGCGTTGCGAGCTGTGCCATCTCCTCGCGCGGCATAATGCCGAGAGACAGCATCGAGATGATCAGATACAGCGTAAATACGGCCGCAAATCCGAGCGCCGTCGAGCGGCCGACGTCACGTACGTACTTAGCACGGCCCGAGATAACGACAGCGCCCTCGATGCCCGTGAAGACCCAGACAAGGGCGATCATGGTCGAGACAACCTGCTCGCCAAAGCCGGGACCAGCCGGCTCTCCCCAGAAGTTGTCCATAAAGATATCGATGTCGAACTTACCCAGGAGCACGATACTCAGCACAAAGAGCCCCAGCGGCACCAGCTTCGCCAACGTGACGATCGTGTTAATGCCCGCAGCCTCCTTAACGCCACGAAGCACAAGGGCGGTAAGGAACCACAAAAACACGCTGGCGCAGACGATGGAAAGCAGGTTGTTACCCGCGCCAAACGCAGGGAAGAAATAGCCCAGCGCGCTAAACAGCAAGAGCGCAAAGCTCACGTTGGAAAGACATGCGCTGATCCAGTAGCCCCAGGCGGAGTTGAATCCAATGTAATCGCCAAAACCGGCCGCAGCGTATGCATAGATGCCGCCGGTCAGGTCGGGACGGGCCTGAGACAAACCGTTGAACACCATCATCAGCGCAAAGACGCCAATAAAGCAAATTCCCCACGAGACGATAACCGCACCGGTATTGGCTCCGCCCGCCGCCATATCGCCGGCAAGAGAGAAGATACCGCCGCAAATGCTCGCAGTGATGACCATCATGGTCAGACGAAAGAGATCCAGACCATTGGGGTCGATAATCTCGTCGTTTTGAGCTTTAGAGGCCATTGTATGTGCACCCCCTTCATCATGTGATCGAACGAAAGATGGCCCGGACGTCCCGAATCGGGTGCCGGGCCATCGGTCAAGCGATCATCAGACTGTTACAGCTATCGCGTTAGAAGCGCAGCGACAGGCAAGAAAGGCCGCCGTCGACCTTGCGATACTCGGAGGTGTCGACGACGAGCGTCTTGTAGCCCAGATCCTGCACGGCCTTGAGCACGGTCGGATAGCCCTCGGCAACGATGACCGTACCGTTGACCCAGATGCAGTTGGCGCCGTAAGCCTCGTCCTCGGGCACGACGATCTTGTTGTACTGGGCAAAGTCGGGCTTATCGATGAACTCACCGGAGACGAGCATGTTGTTGTCCTCGATGTAGTTGACGCCCGTCTTGAGGTGCAGGACCTCCTCCAGAGGCACCTCGGAGCCCTCGAGGCCCCAGCCCTCGAGAATCTCGCAGAACTGGCGGATGCCCTCTTCGTTGGTGCGGGCAGAGCGACCGACGTAGAAATGGTCGCCGACCATCATGACGTCGCCACCGTCGAGCGTGCCGGGAGAAGCAATGTGCTTCACATGCTCGTCGTCAAAGAAGCGACGGACGACCGGCTCGATCTCGTCCTTCTCGCCGTTGCGGCTGTCAGCACCGGGGTTGGTAATGATGGCGCCGCAGCGAGTAATAACGGCCGGATCCTCGACGAAGCAGCCATCGGGATACTGCTCCAACGCCGGCAGCACTGACACGTCAACGCCGCACTGCTCGAGCGCGTGCTCGTAATCGTAGTGCTCCTCGATAGCGCGCTCGTAGATGGGCTGACCAAGCTCGGGGGCGCTCGTGATGCCATTGCTCAGGGACTTGCCGGGACGACGGATGATGACGTGGCTGAACTTGGTCATGATGATCCTCCTTGGATCTCTTAGCGAAGAGCGGACTTCCTTGCGCCCGCCTTCCTTTCGATGGCTTTATCTTATGGTGTCTTTACTGTTTTGTATATTGTATACAATCCTGAACGGTAGATATTTCTCGGTGAACGTATTTTTGCTT
>JAHYYL010000024.1:0-25102 GCA_019424965.1 Collinsella sp. | reverse complement strand
CTTCCTAGGGTCAGGTAGCGCGATTTAACTGGTCGTTCTATAATCCAATTAGCCTATTCAAACCAAACGTATTTAAATTTGAAAATATACAGTTAAGGTATATAAGCTCATGGAAACACTCAGAAGACCCTTGAAGGATCATGTATACGACTATATTTCGAGTCGCATAGACGCCGGCGAGCTTTCGGCCGGCGACCGTGTGAGCGAGCAAGCGATCTGCGATGCCATGGGCGTATCGCGCACGCCGGTTCGCGAGGCGCTCATCCAGCTGGCAAGCGACGGCTATCTGGACAACCTCCCCCGCCGTGGGTTCCGCGTCCGTGGATTCGATCAGCAAAACGCCGTCGAAGTCTTTGAGATTATGGGGCCGCTCGACGGGCAGGCGGCATACCTTGCCTGCCCCCTCCTGACCGAAGAGGACATCATGCAGCTAAAGTTCTTGGTTGGATCCATGGACCTCGCGATCCAAGGCGGTCTTATCCGAAAGTACGACGACATTCAGCGGGACTTTCACCTTACGTACTTCAACCGCTGCGGCAACGACCGTCTGCGCGACATGATTTCGCAACTCGAGCGCTGCTTTATCAAGCGCGATTACGAGACTGTCGACCAGGAGACGGCGTGCGAACTGCTCAATAAAGCCAACAACGAACATGCTCATATTCTTGAGTTGTTCGAAGCACGAGATGCGGCGGGCGCGCGCGACTACGTTCGCGATGTCCATTGGAACACAGAAAACGCCCAGTTCACCGTCTGGTAGGAAAGCAACAAGGGACGACATCGGTCTTAAACCTTGACGCCAGCACCGCCCAAACTGATCCATTTTCCTCCGTCCCCGAGGGATCATTCTTTTGGCAGCCAAGACAACGCCGATGTTTTGGCGCAGACAGCGAAAGCCCGCCAAGGCGAGCAAGGTGCCTTGAAACGAGGCGGCATTGACCTTCTGGTCATGCCGCCGAAGTTGAAAGGCAGATTGCCGCTCTGGCGGGCTTGCAGCGTCATGCGGTTACGGCGTTTGGCAAAACGCCGTAACTAAAACCCGTGGCGCTCCAGGAAGCGGAAGGCCAGGCGGATCCAAGGACGGACCGCCACCTGCTTGTCCTCGTTGTCGACCGCGGTATTGGCGTTGCCGAGCGAAAGACCGTGACCACCTTGGTCAAAGACGTGCATCTCGCAAGCGACGCCCTCCTCGGCCATGCGCTGCGCAAACGGGTAAACCTGCGCGATCGGCGCCGTCTTGTCGTCGGACACGCCCCACACAAAGGTCGGGGGCATCTGACGCGAAACATGCGTGGTAGGGCAAATGTCGGCCAGGTGCTCGTCGGTCGCCTCGCCGCCCGTCACCATCGACAGATAGTCGTTGAGCAAATCGCGCCCCGTCTTGCCACCCGTCTTGGGCACGCGCAGGTCGATGCGCGGGTCGCGTGTCTGCATATCACGCACATAGGCAAGGTCGAGCAACGGATAGCCCAGCACCACGGCATCGGGGCGAATATCTTCCGCGCGCGCCCCTGCCAGGCCCGCGAAGGGACCAGTCTTCCATTGCGTTGCCAGCGAAGCGCAAATCATGCCGCCCGCCGAGAAGCCCACGATGCACACGCGCTTGGGATCGACATGCCACTCGTCGGCGTTGGCGCGCACGGTAGTGACCATCTTGGCGAGGTCCGCCTGCGGGTGCGGAAAACTCACGTCACCCGTGCCACTCGTCACATAGTTGAGCACAAAGGCCTGGCAACCGTGATCCAAAAACGCAAACGCCACGGGATCCTGCTCGTGCGGAGCGATATGCGTAAACCCGCCTCCGCCGCAGATGATCACCGCGGGGCGGCGGCCATTGGGCTTGTCGGGCAGCGGCTCGGCACCCAAATACGTAAACGTCGCCGGATAATCCTCGGTCGGCTCCTCGCCCCACAGCGCGTGATTCTCGACAATCATATGTGCTCCCTTCGCGCAGATTATGCGCACTCATTTTTCGCTCTCAAGCGTACCCCAGTTGGGCCCAGGGCACAGAAACACTCCCGCAATAAGTTCACCTTCAACTGATATATCACATAATCCCAGCTCAGCGCTATCGTTTCACAGCGTAAAATAGGAGCGCTGACCGTGCCGGGAAACACATACGAAACGTTTCCGGCAAACCACACGCGTGCAACATGCACGCCTGATACGTTGGAGGCATCTATGGGTCTGCTCGATTCGCTCAAGTCCACGTTCACTTCGTCGGGCGAGGCGTCCGTTCCGCCCGCAGCAAGCTTCGCCACCCGCGAAGGCGTCATCTACGCTCCCGTCAACGGCGTGCTCGTCAATCTGAGTGAGGTTCCCGACGAGACCATCGCCTCGGGCATGCTCGGCCAGGGCTACGGCATCGAGCCCATTACCGGCACCATTTACGCCCCCGCCAACGGTCGCATCGGCGCCACCACCGTCACCAACCACTCCATCGGCATGATCACCGAGGACGGCCTGCGCGTGTTCATCCATGTTGGCCTGGGCACCGTGGAAATGAACGGCAAGGGTTTTGCCCGCTTTGTCGAGATGGGTGACACGGTCAAGGCCGGCCAGCCGCTCATCAGCTTCGACCGCGACGCCATTAAGGCCGCTGGCCACGAGGACATCGTGACCGTCATCGTCTCCGAGCTCGATCGTCTTAAGAGCATCGACCATGTCGGCGAGTCCGGTACGCTTATCGGCGGCAATCCGCTCGTCAAGCTGGGCGACCCGCTGCTGGTAGCCAAGACCAAGTAGCAGACCGCTGTCACATAACGGGCCAACCGCCTGTGCATCTTTGCCGCATCTGCGTTGTTGTTTTGCCTATGTAGAGGTTCTGAAACGTTTCTATATAGGCAGCCGAGCATCAACGCAGGTGCGGCTTTTGCGTAGCGAAGCATTGCCCTGTGGCATGTTGTTCAACCGCACGAACCCCCTTCCTTTGTCCGCGCAGAGCGCTAGACTGCTAGGTCGACATTGGAGGAAAGATCGATGCAAAACACACCCACGGGCGCCGCACATGCCGCGCCTCAACGCAGCCAACGCATCGTCGCGCTCGACGGGCTCCGCGCCCTCGCCATCGCCGGCGTCGCCCTATATCACCTTCGCCCCAGCCGCCTGACCGGCGGTTTTTTGGGCGTTACACTCTTCTTTACGCTGAGTGGCTATCTCGCCACCAAAAGCATTATGCGAGCAACGGCACGCGACGGGTTCTCATACCCGCGCTATATCTGCCGCCGCGTCACGCGCCTTATGCCACCGATTCTTGTAACCATCGCGCTTACCGCCGTGGCCACCTATATCGCGGCTCCGAGCCTGCTGCCTAAGGTGCAGCAGGACGCTCTGCCGTCGGCATTGTTCTTGAGCAACTGGTTCTATATCTTTCGCAACGTCTCGTATTTTGCCGCCGCAGGACTCCCCTCGCCGCTCACGCACCTGTGGTTCTGCGGCGTCCAGATGCAGTTCTATCTGGTATGGCCACTCATCCTTATGGTGCTCTGTAGCAAAACTAGGTCGCGCAACACCGCTATCGGCGTCACGATCACGTTCATACTGATATCAACAGCAGCGATGGCCCTCATGTTCGACCCCATGGCCGACACATCGCGCGTCTACTACGGAACCGACGCCCGTGCCGCCGAGCTTCTATGCGGAGCCTTAGCCGCCATCGCCGCGCCGCGTCTGCGTGAGATGCTGAGCGGCGACGCCCGTACCCCCGGCGCCAGCAAGGGTATCTCGAAGGTCAACGTGGTCTCCGTCGCGTGGCTCGCTGCCGTCGTAGTCGGCGCGTTCACGCTGACCGGAGAGAACCCCCTGCTCTACCGCGGTGGCTTTTTGCTGCTCGCCCTGCTCACCGGGCTTCTTATCATCTGCGTGCAAAACACGGAATGTATCGTGCGTCGTCTGTTGTCGGTCAAGCCGCTCGTCTGGCTAGGCCAGCGCTCGTTCTCGGTCTATCTGGTGCACTACCCCCTGCTCATCCTTATGAACCCCGCAACCCGCACTACCCGCATCGCCTGGTGGGAGCAGGTATTACAGCTTGTGCTGATCCTTGCGGTAGCCGAGGTTTTCTATCGCTTCGTCGAACGCCCTTGGTCCCACAAGCCGGCCCAACAGGACAGCACGGCAAGAAAGCGCGTCCTCGCGCCCGCCATGATGCTCCCTGCGTTTGCCGCCGCATGCGTCGCCGCACTTGCCTTCGCGCCGCTTAACTGGGCAGGCATCGCCACCGCCCGCGCCGAGCAGCTCCGCCCCGAGCTTGTCCAAAACGCAACCTCGCCCAAGGACAACGGCGCCGGCGGCAAGAGCGCCGAGTCCGCATCCAACCAAGACGCTCAGCCCAACGACGCCGCTCAGCAAAAGCCCAAAGAGGGACCTATCGCCGAAAAGGTCCCGAAGAACCTTGACTGGAAGAGCTTTACCTACGACGAGGCAACCGGAACCTGCGACGCCCGCGTGCTCATGATCGGCGACTCGGTCACCGCAGG
Source organism: Collinsella sp. (assembly GCA_019424965.1). Taxonomy (GTDB): domain Bacteria; phylum Actinomycetota; class Coriobacteriia; order Coriobacteriales; family Coriobacteriaceae; genus Collinsella. Next base: position 20,627 of record JAHYYL010000024.1, on the reverse strand, counting down.
TGCCCAACCTGGCATTCAGGCGGTGCTTCCCAACGCGTACATCGACGGCGTCGTGAGCCGCCAGTTCTACACCTTCCAGGATGTCTACGCGCAGGACAGCGCCAACTACGACCCGAGCGTGGTCATCTGTGCACTTGGCACCAATGGCCTCATCCGCGACCCCCAGCAGGTGCAGGACGTGATTAATGCCGTGGGCGGCAAGCCCATCTACTTTGTGACCGTGCGCGTGCCGCTCGAGCTGCAGGACCGCAATAACCAGACGATCCGCGATGTATGCGCCCAAAACGACAACGCCGGCGTCATCGACTGGAACGGTGCCTCAGAGGGCCACAGCGAATACCTTGTCGACGACGGCACACACCTCACCCAGGCGGGAATCGACACCTACGCAGCCCTCATCCGCCAAGCCATCTGCGGGCACTAGGCACCGCAAAATCGGCGCTTGCGCGGTGCCCACGTCACGCCCATACATCGAGCTTGCCGTTTTGCTACGCTCCACTCGCGGGTTAGAATGGTTAACTGTTTGGAAATAATCCGTACAACCGTTATGGGAGGATACGTGAACCGCACCAAAATCGCGCAGCTCTATACGCACGCCGAGTCGCTCGGCGGCCAAACCGTCACCGTTGCCGGCTGGGTCAAGTCCGTCCGCGACATGAAGAACTTTGGCTTCGTTACGCTCAACGACGGCAGCTGCTTCCGCGACCTGCAAGTCGTCATGAACCGCGAGGCGCTCGACAACTACGACGAGATCGCCCATCAAAACGTCTCGGCCGCCCTCATCTGCACCGGCACCGTCAAGCTGACCCCCGATGCGCCCCAGCCCTTCGAGCTTTCTGCCACCTCCATCGAGGTCGAGGGCACGAGCGCCCCGGATTACCCGCTGCAGAAGAAGCGCGCAACCGTCGAGTTCCTGCGCACCCAGCAGCACCTGCGCCCGCGCACCAACCTGTTCCGCGCCGTGTTCCGCATCCGCTCTGTCGCAGCTGCCGCCATCCACCGCTTCTTCCAGGAGCAGGGCTTTGTCTACGTCAACACCCCTATCATCACCACGAGTGACTGCGAGGGCGCCGGCGAGATGTTCCGCGTGACCACGCTCGACCCCAAAAATCCGCCCCTCACCGAGTCCGGCGAGGTCGACTGGAGCCAGGACTTCTTTGGCAAGCATGCGAGCCTGACCGTGTCCGGCCAGCTCAACGCCGAGAACTTTGCCATGGCCTTTGGCGACGTGTACACCTTTGGTCCCACCTTCCGCGCCGAGAACTCCAACACCACGCGCCACGCCGCCGAGTTTTGGATGATCGAGCCCGAGATGGCCTTTGCCGATCTGAACGACTACATGGATAACGCCGAGGCCATGCTCAAGTACGTCCTTAAGGACGTTATGGCCACCTGCCCCGACGAGCTCAATATGCTCAACAAGTTTGTGGACAAGGGCCTGATCGAGCGCCTGGACCACGTGGCAAACTCCGACTTTGCCCGCGTCACCTACACCGAGGCCGTCGAGATCCTGGAGCAGGCAGTCGCTGCTGGTCACCAGTTTGATTACCCCGTCAGCTGGGGCATCGACCTGCAGACCGAGCACGAGCGCTTCCTGACCGAGGAGCACTTTAAGCGCCCGACCTTTGTAACCGACTACCCGGCAGAGATCAAGGCCTTCTATATGCGCATGAACGACGACGGCAAGACCGTCGCCGCCGCCGATTGCCTGGTGCCGGGCATCGGCGAGATCATCGGTGGCTCCCAGCGCGAGGAGCGCCTGGATCTGCTCGAGGCCCGTATCAAGGACCTGGGTATGAATCCCGAGCAGTACAAGTACTATCTGGACCTGCGCCGCTACGGTTCCTGCAAGCACGCCGGCTACGGTCTGGGCTTCGAGCGCTTGGTGATGTACCTCACCGGCGTGGGCAACATCCGCGACGTCCTGCCGCACCCGCGCACCGTGGGCAACGCCGACTTCTAATCGTCGGACGTTAGCTCGCGTCGCCACACGACAACGCTCATCGCACAAGCGTCTCTCGACATCGGTCGAGAGACGCTTTTTTCAACAGCATCCGTCAAGCTTTTGGCAAGTTTTTGGTCAGTTGAACAGGGCTGTTGAAAACTCGAACCGCCGTTTGCCGACGACTACCGACCGCCCAGAGCGCCCTGCGCCCCTGGGAAAACCCCGCGTCCTAGGCTCCATACCGTCGCCACCCAAAACAGAAAGGACGTGGGCACCATGACCGAAGCCGCTGTTGAAACCTACGACACCACAACGAGAGGCGCCGCCTCGATGGCAGCCTATCGCGCCGTTCGCATCCTGCAACTATTAAGCGAGAACACCGGCGAGGACAGGGCCATGTTTTCCGATGAGTTGATCCGGCACCTCGCCCATCCCGACGACCCCGCCCGCATGCCCATCTCGGCGGCGCGGCGCAGCATCTACACCGCCATCTCCGCACTTCGCCATGCCGGATACGAAATTGAGTACAAACGCGGCGTGGGGTATCGGCTCTTGACCCGTCCGCTCACCGACGAAGAGATCATCCGGCTCCACGGCATGGTCATGCGTAACCGCTCTACGCCCATCGCCATTCGAAAAAGCATGGCGCAGCACTTGGTCGCCATGGCGAGTGCCGACGTTCGCGGCTACCTCGATGCGCCCGAGCCCGCTCCAAGCGCCGGTGGCAAATCCACCAAGGCCACGCGCACGCCCGTCAAGCGCATCGACACCTGCGAGCTCATCGAGCAAGCCATCGACCACGGAACCACGGTGAGTTTTGATATTTCGAGCGTCACGACACGTGGCGAAACCGAAGTAGCACGGATGACACTCCGCCCCTTTGCCATCAAGCAACGAGACGGCATCTCGTATTTGCTGGGAACGGTCTATGACGCCCGAGGCGCCGATGACACGCTGCGTACCGTAGAGATCGGGCGCATGAGAAACGTCACCACGCGTCTCCTCGACGGCAAGAAGCTCTTCGCCGCCCTGGAGGGGGACGACGCCTCCGCCGCATAAGAACCTCCGCCGTCCATTCGACTACCCGTACCGCCCATCCGGTTCTGTATTAAAAAACCCGCCAGGTTATTGTAAAAATGGACATCCGCGCTACTATAGTTCCACTTGCACTTTGTTTGAGTGCAGTGTTTCCAGCCATTTCTATACTGGGGGTAACGATATGAAGGACATCACCATCAGCCGCAGGAGCCTTCTGGTCTCTGCCGGCCTGCTCGTGCTCGCTCCGCTCGCCGGATGCGGCGGCAACTCTGGTTCCGGCTCTGCTGCCGCCGGTTCCGACTACACCGTCGGCATTCTGCAGCTCACCGAGCACTCCGCACTCGACGCCGCCAACGACGGCTTCGTCAAGGCCATCAAGAAGAGCGGCCTTAAGGTCAAAATCGACCAGAAGAACGCCCAGAATGACCAGTCCACGTGTAAGTCCATCGCCGACAAGTTCGTGGGCGATGGCGTCGACCTGATCTACGCCATCGCTACGCCCGCCGCGCAGGCCGCCGCCGGCGCCACCGCCGATATCCCCATCGTGGGTTGCGCCATCACCGACTACGCCGCCTCGGGCCTGGTCCAGGACAACGAAAAGCCCGGCACCAACGTCACTGGCGCCTCCGACCTCACCCCGGTCGCCGAGCAGCTCGAGATGATGCAGAAGGTCCTGCCCGACGTAAAGAAGGTCGGTCTGCTCTACTGCACCGCCGAGTCCAACTCCGACGTCCAGATCAAGGCCGCCAAGAAGGAGCTCGACAAGCTGGGCCTGGACTACACCGACTTCACCGTCTCGAGCTCCAACGAGATCCAGTCCGTCGTCGAATCTGCCGTGGGCAAGGTCGACGCGCTGTACTCCCCCACCGATAACACCATCGCCGCGGGCGCTTCGCAGGTCGGCCAGATCTGCAAGGAGAATAAGCTCCCCTTCGTAACCGGCGAGGAGGGCATGTGCATGGCCGGCGGCCTGTTCACCCTCTCCATCAACTATGAGGACCTGGGCTACGCCGCGGGCGAGATGGCCGTTAAGATCCTGAAGGGCGAGGCCAAGCCCGAGGATATGGCTATCGAGCACCTCTCGAGCAAGGACCTGGTCGTCGTCAAGAACGACGAGATGGCCGAGGCGCTGGGCATCGACCTTTCCGCTCTGGACGAGTAGCGCCATGCGCGGTAACGCGTCTAGGACCCGCACTCGCGCCGTTGACGTGTTATTCAATATCTGAGCCACAGGGGCGAACGCCAAAGACCGGCGTTCGCCCTGCTTGTTTCGGATGAGTCAAAACATCCGGCCGCAGCTCTTTTATACATTGTTACCGCTATCATGGTGACTCACGTGTCCACCCTATCCTAGGAGGTATGAAGCATGCTTATTGCATTGCAGGGCGCCGTTTCTCAGGGCGTCCTCTGGGGCATTATGGTGCTTGGCGTGTTTATCACGTTCCGCCTGCTCGACATCCCCGATATGACCTGCGACGGCAGCTTTGCCCTCGGCGGCTGCGTCTGCGCCGTACTCATCGTCAATGACAACGTCGACCCGCTGCTCGCCGTTTTGGCCGGCATGTGTGCCGGTGCCATCGCGGGCGCCGTCACGGGCATTTTGACCACCGTCTTTGAGATTCCCGCGATCCTCGCCGGAATCCTCACCCAGATCAGCCTGTGGTCCATCAACCTGCGCATCATGGGCAAATCCAATACGCCCATCCTTGCCAAGGGCACCGTGTTCTCGGCCGTCAGCAACATGACGGGTCTGCCGCAGTCCACCGTCGCCATCATCCTGGGCATTGTGCTGGCCGTGGCCATCGTCGCCATCCTGTACTGGTTCTTTGGCACCGAGATCGGCTCCGCACTGCGCGCCACCGGCAACAACGAGTACATGATCCGCGCATTGGGCGTCAACACCAACTCCACCAAGATGATCGCCCTCGTGCTCTCCAACGCCCTCATCGGCCTCTCTGGCGCGCTTATCTGCCAGAGCCAAAAGTATGCCGACATTGGTATGGGCACCGGCGCCATCGTTATCGGTCTTGCCGCCATCGTCATCGGCGAGGTGCTCGGCCGCCTGCTGCCCGGCGGACTCACGCAGTTCTCCGTCCGTCTGGCCTCTGCCGTCTTTGGCTCCGTGGTCTACTTCCTCATCCGTGCCATCGTGCTGCAGCTGGGCATGGACGCCAACGACATGAAGCTGCTCTCCGCCGTGATCGTCGCCGTTGCCCTGTGCGTGCCTGTGGTTTGGGAGCGCTATAAGCTCCGCAGCTCCTATACGAAGGGGGATGAGGCAGATGCTTAAGCTCTCGCACGTCAAGAAGACCTTTAACAAGGGCACCGTCACCGAGAAGCGCGCTCTCACCGGCGTCGACCTTACCCTCAACGATGGCGACTTTGTGACCGTGATCGGCGGCAACGGCGCCGGCAAATCCACGCTGCTCAACATGATCGCCGGCGTATATCCGCTCGATTCGGGCGTTATCGAGCTCGACGGCACCGACATCTCGCGTCTGAGCGAGTCGCAGCGCGCCAAGTACCTGGGCCGCGTGTTCCAGGACCCCATGCGCGGCACCGCAGCCGACATGCAGATCGCCGAGAACCTGGCCCTCGCCAAGCGCCGCGGCCAGCGTCGCGGTCTTTCGTGGGGCGTCACCAAGGCCGAGAAGGACGAGTACGTTGAACTGCTCAAGCGCCTGGACCTTGGTCTGGACACGCGCCTCAACGCCAAGGTCGGCCTGCTCTCGGGCGGCCAGCGCCAGGCACTCACCCTGCTCATGGCCACGCTCACCAAGCCACGCCTGCTGCTGCTCGACGAGCACACCGCGGCGCTCGACCCCAAGACGGCCTCTAAGGTGCTCAATCTGACCGAGGAAATCGTCGACGAGCATCACCTGACCACGCTCATGGTCACGCATAACATGAACGACGCCATCCGTCTGGGCAATCGTCTGATCATGATGCACGAGGGTCACGTGATCTACGACGTGGCAGGCGACGAAAAAAAGTCGCTCACCGTTGCCGACCTGCTGCAGAAGTTCGAGGAGGTCTCGGGCGGCGAGCTCGCCAACGACCGCATGCTGCTGAGCTAACGACCTAGAAAACCACCACAAAGGGGACAGGCACCTTTGTGGTGGTTTTTATTAAAGAGTAAGGAGACAGCCATGAAAAGACTCCCCCGCCTTGCGTTAGCTGCCGCGTTGTTTGCCGGCGCGCTCACAGGCATCCCAAGCCTCGCTTTCGCGGGGAACCTGCCCGCCGCTATTGACGGCGCCGTAACCGTCATGCACACCAACGACATCCACGGCAGCTACAAGTACAGCTACAACGCAAGCAAGGGCACGGGCACCATTGGCTTTGACGGGCTGGCGGTTCTCTATAGCGCTCAAAGCAACGCCCCCGACTTTCTGCTCGATGCAGGCGACACCTTCCACGGGCAGTCCTTTGCCACCATGAGCGAGGGCAAGAGCATCGCCGAACTCATGAACACCTTCTACGCAAACGGCTACGACGCGACCACACCGGGCAACCATGACTGGAGCTACGGCGCGGACAAGCTTCGCACGATGGCCGGCAATGGTGCCACCAGTACACCTTTCGCCATGCTCTGCGCGAATGCAACGTCCTCGAACGGCGTATGGAGCTCGAGCATCACCAAGACGCTCAATCGCACTTGGAAGGACGGCGAGGGCAGCCCCACGTTTAACTACAAGATTAAGGTCGGCGTCGTCGGAGCCATGGATGAGTCGCTGGGCTCCTCGCTACGCGCGGACCTGGTCGCGGGCACGTCGTTCTCGGGTGCGGCGGACGCCATCAATGCCGAGGCCAAGCGACTGCGCGAGGATGAGGGCTGCAACGTTATCGTCTGCATCGCGCACACGCTCAACGCCAAGACCTTTGCCGCAAAGCTCGTTGGGGTCGATACACTGGTCGCGGGCCACGAGCACATCAACTTAGACGAAAACGTGACGGGGGCCGACGGCAAGCCGGTCCGCGTCGTCGAGGCAGGCAGCGCCTTTGCCGAGGTTGGTCTGCTTTCCATTCCCTATGAGTACGACACCAGGGGTACCGAAACCACCAACGACGACATGGTGACGGTCTCCGCAGGCGACAGCGACGAGAAGCTCTACACCGCCAAGGACGTCGACGACCTTTTGGCAGACTCTAACAACCAGAACATCCTTGACGAGGTTCGCAACAACAAAATCAAGCCACTCGACGATGCCTTTGAAAGCGAATCGAACAAGGTGCTCGGCACATCCTCCACCAACTATTTCTACGGCGAGGACGCCGCGGGTACGCATGGCTGGGAGATGGTGCGCACCACCGATCTGCGCCCCAGCAAGGAAGGCGATACCACCAAGGCCCAGACCATCGGCCACGTGATTTGCGGCTCCTATCTTTCCCTGACGGGCGCGGACCCTGGCCTGACGAGCGCGGACCTTGCTATTGAGAACGCTGGCGGCATCCGCGGCGGCATCGCGGCGGGAAACGTGACCGCCGGCGACGTCATCGCCATCTCGCCCTACGGCAACACCTTGGAGACCTGGACCATGACCGGCGCGGACTTCCTCGCAGCGCTTGAGCACTCGTTGGAAATTAGCGACAAATGCAATGACAGCTACGAACTTCAACAAGCCTACGTCGCAGCCGGCCACACCGAGCAGGAAGCCCAAGACATGTACAAGTGGCCCGACGACTCCGGCAGCGTTCTTTCCTTTGGCGGCATCAACGTAACAATCGACTGGACGCAGTCTGAAGGCAAGCGCATCGTGAGTGCCACGCTCACCAAAGACGGCAGCACGCTCGACCCCGCCAAGACCTATACCGTCGCCACCAACAACTACATCATCACCAACACGACCGACTTCCCCACCTTCGCAAACGCCAAGAAGCTCACCGAGTGGGGTACGTGCGAGGCAGCGCTGAGGGCATTGATCGGGCAGGACGACTGGGAGCACAAGGTGGCCTCGCTCGCGGGCACCATCAGCTTTAGCTCCGCTGAGAGCCCCGCACCCCATCCGACCCCAACGCCTGAGCCCTCACCCAAACCCGGCACGACGACCACGCAGATCACCACCAAGAAGACGGCCGGTAAGCTTGCCGCAACGGGAGACCGTACGCCGACCGTGGTCGGCGCATGCCTTATCGGCGGCATCGTCATCATCGTTCTCGGCATTATCTGGAAGCGCCGCCGCTAAGCTACACCGCCGGGCCTTGCAGCCCCGCCGTACAAACCTTATATCGAGCGCAAAAGCCCGTCCGAATGTGATCGGACGGGCTTTTGGTGGGTATCATGGTTGGACGATCATGAGGAGGTTTTCCCAACATGGAATTGTTTGAACCGATTCTTCATTTCTTTGAACAACGGTGGGTCCACAACATCATCTGGGCCGGCATCTTGGTAATAGGCACCGCCATCGCCACCAAGGTCGTATCCAAGACCCTGCGCCACCTGCTCAACCGCGACGACAACCCGCTTCCGGCATCGAGTATCTTCATCAACATTGCGCGCGCCGTCATCTGGATGATCGGCGGCAGCTTTATCCTCGACAACTGCTTTGGCATTAACGCAAACGCCCTCGTCGCCGCTCTTGGCGTCGGCGGCATCGCCATCTCGCTCGGCTTTCAGGACACGCTCTCAAACCTTATCGGCGGCATGCAGGTAACCTTTATGGGCATCATCAAGCCCGGCGACAATATCGAAGTCGGTGGCGTGTCGGGCGTGGTCCAGGACATCACCTGGCGTCATACGACCATCGAGGACGCCTGCGGGCAGACCATCATCGTCCCCAACTCAAATATCTCCAAGAACACGCTCGTGCATCTCATGCCCTTTGGGCGTGTGGCTGTGCCCGTTGCCGTAAAGGACACATCCAAGTGGGCCTCGCTCGACGCGCTGGCAGACGAGCTGACCAGCGCCACCAAGGCCGCCGTGCTTCCCATCTCGAGCTTTGACAAGGAGCCCTACGTGCTCTTTAGCGAGATCGGCGACTTTGGCATTAAGGGCAAGATCATCTTTATCGTCAGCGACGACAGCACCACTTTCACGGCGGCCGACGCCTGCATTCGCGCCATCGCCCCCATCATCGCCTAAACCACCACAAAGGGGACAGGCACCTTTGTGGTGGTTTTCATTCGTGGTACCATGGTTCATATAGTTGTTTAAACGACTAAGGGAGCAAAACTATGGAAGAGGCCTATCGTCAAGCACGCAAGCGCGGCGAGCAAGGACGTCGACGCGCCATTAGTCAAAGCGAGCATCCGTACCTTACGGACCTCGATAGCTTGGTTGCCCAGCTCCCCTTGGGCCAGCGAGAGAATGTCGGCCTGAGAGACATTCCGCTCGAAATGGTCGTCGGCACGGTTACCAAGGGCCGTCAGTCGGCCTTTTCATGCAACTTTATGCCCTTGCTGCCGTTTAGCACGGAGTTCGCCCGCAAGTGGTCCAACCTCTACGACATCCAGGTGACCGAGGGCTATCGCGATCCCGTCATCGTCACCGAGTTCATGCATCGGTTTTACGTCCAAGAGGGCAACAAGCGCGTCAGTGTCCTCAAATTCCTGGACGCCCCGACGGTTTCGGCCAAGGTCACCCGTCTCTACCCCGGCACGTGGGATTCCGTCGAAAGCCGCCTGTACGGTGAGTTCTGCGCGTTTTGGCGCGTCTGCCCCCTATACGAGATCGAGTTCTCGCGCGAGGGAAGCTACGAGACGCTCGCCAAGATGCTCGGTCAGGACCTTATCGAAAAATGGCCGCAGAAAAAGGTCGACTACCTGCGCCACACCTTCCTACTCTTTAAGCGCGCCTACTTTCGCGCGGGCGGCGACCACCTGGACATTACGCCCGCAGACGCCATGCTCGTCTACCTCAATGTGTACAACCAGGACCGCCTGCTGGATACGCCGACGGATATCGTCGTAAACCGCCTGTGTAAGATTTGGCGTGAGCTGGTCATTGCCGGCAAGAATAACGAGGACAAGGTCGATCTTGTCGAAGCACCGAGCGTCGATGAGGAAGAGTCGCCCGCCAAGTCCACCTCCGGCGTGCTCAACTTCTTTATGGGCAAGACCGTCTATTCGGCGGCCAATCCCCTGCGCATCGCCTTTATCCATGAGTTCCCCTGTGCGACGTCGAGCTGGGACAGCCTGCACGACCAAGGGCGTCAGTATCTCGATGAGCACTTTGGCGGTATCGTGCGCACCGAGGCGTTCGAGGACTGCCACGATCCGGACGTGTTCTACGCCGCCGTGGAAACGGCTGTCAAACATGGAGACAGCGTCATCTTCTCGACCTCGCACCGCCTGATGGAATACACGCTCAGGGCTGCCGTTGAGTATCCCCAGGTTCGGTTCCTCAACTGCTCTATCGGCCTTCCCCACCAAAGCGTCCGTTCGTACTTTGGCAAGATGTACGAGGCCAAGTTCCTCCTGGGCGCCCTTGCCGCCAGCATGGCGGACAACCACCGCATCGGTTACCACGCGTCGGTCTTCGCCTCGGGCGCACTCAGCGAGATCAACGCCTTTGCGATTGGAGCCTCGCTACTCGATCCCCGTGCGCAAATTATCCTGACCTGGGGCGATGTGCCCGCCGGTGGCCTTGCCGAGGGCATGTGCCGCGAAGGCGTAAGCGTCATGTCCGGCGCCGACATGTCAAAGCCGCTCGAAGACCCCACGGCCTACGGACTCCACCGCTTGGTCGATGGCAAGGTTGCCGGCATTGCCATGCCGGTATGGAACTGGGGCCGTTACTACGAGCTTATCGTGCGAAGCCTGCTGCATGGCACCTGGGATGAGACCAGTGACGACAGCCAGGTTCGCGCCGTCAACTACTGGTATGGCATGAGTTCGGGCGTTATCGATATTCGCTACGCTCCAGGCCTGCCCTATCAGACGCGCAAGCTCGTTCAGCTACTGCGCAATGGCATTGTCGAGGGCTCCATCAATCCATTTGGCGGCGAGCTCCATAGCCAAGACGGCGTGGTGCAGATCGAAGGCTTTCCCCCACTGCCGAGCACGCAAATCGTCGAGATGGACTGGCTGGCAGACAACGTGGTGGGCACCATTCCGCAGCCCGACGATGAGCCGAAGGTCCGCGCCCTATGAAAATCCTTGCCATAGCCGATACCGAAGAACGATGCCTTTGGGAGTGCTTTCGCAAAGAACGCTTTGAGGGTGTCGACCTGATTCTATCCGCAGGCGACCTGGATCCGGACTATCTTGAGTTTTTGGTCACTGTCATCAACAAACCGCTTGTGTACGTTCGTGGCAACCACGACGACCGCTACGCGCGCCATGCACCGGGCGGGTGCATTTGTGTTGAGGACAGCGTATATGTGTACCGAGGTATTCGCATTGCGGGTCTGGGCGGTTCCATGCGCTACCGAGATGGCGCCAACATGTACACCGAGCGCGAGATGGCCAAGCGCATGCGCAAGCTGTCCCGCAAAGTGAGGATGGTCGGCGGCTGCGACATCTTGCTCACCCACGCGCCCGCCGCCGGCGCGGGCGATTTGGACGATCTACCACATCAAGGATTCGAATGCTTTAACACGGCGCTCGAGTCCTGGAACCCCGACTACATGGTGCACGGGCATGTGCACCAATGCTATGGTCGCGACTTTCAACGTGAGCGTCAGCATGCATGCGGGGCAACGATCATCAACGCCAGCGGCTATACGCAGTTTGAGCTCGACCAGACGCGTTACCCCATCCGTGGCTGGCAGGCAGCCTGGCTCAATTCGCAAACCATGCGCCGCGAGCTCAAGCGCCACGAGGCTATCGAGTCCTCAACCGCTAGAACACCCTGGTAACTACCTCAAAGGGGGGCACTGTCCCCTTTGAGGTAGTTTTAACGCGATAGCAAGAAACCCGGTCCTGCACGAGACAGAACCGGGTTTCTTTAGCAATGCTTGCTTTGCTCAGGCAGTAACTAAAAGTTACTCAGCCAGGAAGTCGCGCTGGATAGCGGGATCAACCTTGATGCCAGGGCCCATGGTGGAAGACACGGAGATGGACTTAACGTACTTGCCCTTAGCAGAAGAGGGCTTGACGCGCAGGATCTCGGTGTACAGTGCAGCGTAGTTCTCGACGAGCTGCTGCTCGGAGAAGGACTTCTTGCCCAGGGGCACGTGGCAGATGCCGTAGCGGTCGGCGCGATACTCAACGCGGCCGGCCTTGAGCTCGGAGACCATCTTGGCGACGTCCATGGTCACGGTGCCGAGCTTAGGGTTCGGCATGAGGCCACGGGGACCAAGGATCTTACCGATGCGGCCAACCTTGGCCATCATGTTCGGCGTAGCGATAGCGGCGTCGAAGTTGATCTCGCCCTTCTGGATCTGGGCGACGAGCTCGTCGGAACCGATGATGTCGGCGCCGGCAGCCTCGGCCTCGCGGGCCTTCTCGCCCTCGGCGAAGACGGCAACACGAATGGTCTTGCCGGTGCCGTGGGGCAGGGAGATGGAGCCGCGGATGTTCTGGTCGGCCTTACGAGTATCGACGCCCAGACGGAAGTGGGCCTCGACGGTCTCGTCGAACTTGGCGGTGTCGAGCTCCTTGATGAGCTTGGCAGCCTGAAGGGGGGTGTAGAGCGTGGCGCGGTCGATCTTCTCGGCAGCGGCGTTATAGCTCTTACCATGCTTAGCCATGTGCATTACCTCCTGTGGTTAAACGGGCGCGTGCCCTCCCACATCGTATCGTGTGCCCTATTGCACACATTTAACGGGCGCCCCGGTTGGAGCACCCGTCGTTACCAAAAGAAATCGCTACTCAGCGATGGTGACGCCCATGGAACGGGCGGTACCGGCGATGATCTTCTTGGCGGCGTCAATGTCGTTGGCATTGAGGTCCGGCATCTTGATCTCGGCGATCTTGGTGAGCTGCTCCTGGGAGAGCTGACCAACCTTGTCGGCCTGGGGCTTAGCGGAACCAGACTTGAGGTTCAGCTCCTTCTTGATGAGGTGAGCCGCCGGCGGGGTCTTGGTGATGAAGGAGAAGGACTTATCCTCGTAGACAGTGATCTCAACGGGGATGATGTCGCCCTTCTTGTCCTGCGTCTCGGCGTTAAAGGCCTGGCAGAACTGCATGATGTTCACGCCAGCAGCGCCCAGGGCGGGGCCGACGGGAGGAGCGGGGTTAGCTGCACCAGCAGGAATCTGGAGCTTAATGACGTTGGCAACCTTCTTCTCAGCCATGGTCATTCCTTTCGAATCACGAGTGTGAAGTACTTGCTATATCGTAAGCACGCACGTGTTAGAAGCACTCCTGAGATGAGCAGTCACAGAAGAAGCACGCTCGCGCGAACGGACGAAAACTTAAGCGATGACAGCGACCTGGTTAAAGTCGAGCTCGACCGGCGTCTCGCGGCCAAAGATCATCAGCGTGACCTTGAGCTTGCCTGCCTCGGTGTTAACCTCGGAGACCTTGCCATCAAAGTCGGTAAGCGGACCATCGGTGACGCGGACGGACGTGCCGACCTCAATATCAACCGAGGTGCGCTTGGGCGAATCGCCCTTACCGGGACGACGAGTCATCTTATTGTACTCGTCGCGAGAAAGCGGAGCGGGCTTGCCATTGCCACCCAGGAAACCGGTGACGCCGGGCGTGTTGCGAACACACGTCCAAGCATCGTCATCCATCTCCATGCGAACCAGGACATAACCCGGGAAGATCTTGGAATCCTTGGTCTCGCGCTTGCCACCCTCTTTGATCTCGGTGACGCGCTCCATAGGAATCTCGATATCAAAGATACGGTCCTGCATGCCCATGGTCTCGATGCGATGCTCGAGATCGGACTTAACACGGTTCTCGTATCCAGAGTAAGTGTGAACGACGTACCAACGCTTAGACATGGTTTAGCCCCTCAATCCAGAGAACAGAGCAAGAGCCTCGCCAAAGCCAGCATCGAGCAGAGCGATGACGACGCCGACGACGATCAGAGAAGCGCAAACGACGACCGAGTAGTTCACGAGCTCCTTCTTATCGGGCCACGTGACACGCTTCATCTCGGACTTCACCGAAGCGAAATACTTCTTGGTGCGGGCGAAGAAACCAGGCTTCTCGTTCTTCTTGGACTTCGCAGCCTTCTCGTTCTTCTTGGCAACGGCCTTCTTGGCCTCAACCTTGGAGTTGGCGGCAGCGTTGTTGGCAGGTGCCGGCTGCTGAGCCTTCTTCTTGTTCTTCTTGTTGGCCATTTGGGTTACCTCCGCGCAATGCGCTTATACATGAGTAAACCGTAAGCCCCCAATTGGGAGCTTACGGAATAATGACTGGCACGCCAGGAAGGACTCGAACCCTCAACACTCGGTTTTGGAGACCGATGCTCTACCAATTGAACTACTGGCGTATGTGACTAGAGACTAGCGAGTCTCTTTGTGCAGCGTGTGGTGACGGCACCAGGGGCAATACTTCTTGATCTCCATACGATCAGGCATGTTCGACTTGTTCTTGGTGGTCGTATAGTTGCGGCGCTTGCACTCAGTGCACGCAAGAGTAACTAGTGTACGCATGTATCCTGAACCTTTCATTTCCGCCCCGTACGGGCACGAGTTGGTACTTTATCAGCTCTACGTAAGTGCTGTCAATGAAAACCTCGAATCAATTGGTTCTCGCTGGATCCATTCATATTTGGAACACATCAATGAAGCCAGCGAGACCTAATCGATCCCTCACGCTCGGCTTAAGAGCGAGCGAAGCGCAATCGTCAGGGAACAAGCCCTGCGTAGAAAAGAACCCGGCACCCTATAAGTGCCGGGTTCTCTCTAAGTCAGCTATATCAAAGAGCTAATTTACTCAATGATCGTGGAGACGATGCCCGAACCGACGGTGTGGCCACCCTCGCGGATAGCGAAGCGCAGGCCCTCCTCCATGGCGATCGGGTGAATGAGGTCGCCCTCGATGGTGATGTGGTCACCAGGCATAGCCATCTCGGTGCCCTCGGGGAGCTTGACCGTACCGGTAACGTCGGTGGTACGGAAGTAGAACTGAGGACGATAACCATCGAAGAACGGGGTGTGACGGCCGCCCTCCTCCTTGGTCAGAACGTAGATCTCGCCGGTGAACTTGGTGTGCGGGGTAACCGAACCGGGCTTGCAGAGAACCTGGCCGCGCTCGATGTCCTCGCGCTTGATGCCGCGGAGCAGCAGACCGACGTTGTCGCCAGCCTCGCAGAAGTCCATGGACTTACGGAACATCTCGATACCGGTAACGACGGTGTTCTGCGTATCCTTGATGCCGACGATCTCGACGGGCTCGTTGAGCTTGAGCTCACCGCGCTCGACACGGCCGGTAGCAACGGTACCACGGCCGGAGATGGTCATAACGTCCTCAACGGCCATCAGGAACGGGAGGTCGTTATTACGAGCAGGCGTCGGGATGTACTCGTCGACGGCCTTCATGAGCTCGCGAATGGCGTCCATCCACTTGGCGTCGCCCTCGAGAGCGCCCAGAGCGGAACCACGGATGACGGGGATGTCGTCGCCGGGGAAATCGTACTCGGAGAGGAGCTCACGGGTCTCCATCTCGACGAGGTCGATGAGCTCGTCATCGTCGACCATGTCGCACTTGTTCAGGAAGACGACGATGTAGGGAACGCCGACCTGACGGGCGAGCAGGATGTGCTCGCGAGTCTGAGCCATGGGGCCGTCGGTAGCGGCGATGACCAGGATAGCGCCGTCCATCTGAGCAGCACCAGAGATCATGTTCTTGACGTAGTCAGCGTGGCCCGGGCAGTCAACGTGAGCGTAGTGACGGGCAGCAGTCTCGTACTCGACGTGGGAGACGGAGATCGTGATGCCGCGCTCGCGCTCCTCGGGAGCCTTGTCGATGTTCTCGAACGCAGTGAAGTCAGCCTTGCAGCCCTCGGTCTCAGAGAGAACCTTGGTGATGGCGGCGGTCAGCGTGGTCTTGCCGTGGTCGACGTGACCAATGGTGCCGATGTTAACATGCGGCTTAGTGCGCTCAAACTTCTCTTTGGCCATAAAGCCCTCCTCTTAACAGGTCGTCCCCGGACGGGACTTTGCCTTTATACCATAGTGGCCTCTCAACATACTATTGAGAAGCCACCGTGTTACCTATGGTAGCGGTGACTGGATTCGAACCAGTGACGCCACGGGTATGAACCGTGTGCTCTAACCAACTGAGCTACACCGCCGGATGGAGCCTGCAACCAGACTTGAACTGGTGACCTCTTCGTTACCAACGAAGTGCTCTACCGACTGAGCTATACAGGCACTTGACGGGTGGGAGCTATAGGATTCGAACCTATGTAGGCAGAGCCAACGGGTTTACAGCCCGTCCCCATTAACCACTCGGGCAAACTCCCAATCGTTCAAGTATCCGCAGGTCCTTTGGTCTTTTGGACCGCCGCCCCCGCGAACAAAAAAGATAATACGATGCAACCTTGGGGGCTGTCAACGAAAACCTCTAGATACACGGTCCCGGGCGTATCTATATACCTTTGACCTGCGGTTTTGTTGAGTTTGGATATGAAGGACAGTGGATTTGGCTGCGCTGGTGACATTTCCCGAGGGAACACTTTGTCACGGTGGAGTGCGCCTACAGCATCGACCTTCGGTAACGACCCTCTTGCACTATTACATAGGTCGCGATCGGGCTTCCCTGGCTTGATCGAGCGTGGGTTTTCTCCCGTTTGAAATCGAGCGTGGACTTTCTCCCGCTTTTAGCGCGGCTCAAAGGCCAAAGTGGCAGATTATCCACGCTCATTCTCCAGGCGGGAGAACTATAGAGCCGCAACTACTCGGGCCAGGCCAAAGTAGACCCATAGAGCGGCTCCCCCTTGGTGCAGGGGTAGCGACTCAAGTAACACGACGATAGCAAGTCGAAGAAATAAGTCATGGCATATTTCGAATAAACGCCGAGTCGGTCAATTCCGTTTCCCGCATTACCAAGACGATATACACGGTCAAAAGACCTCGATTTGTCATCGTTGCTAAACGCAGTAATTAGAATCTTCCTGCCCGAACGGCAATCAAGATACTCACGCGCCTGTGACGCAAATAGCCCGGAGACCGATACGAGAATTATCAATGACTGCGAAGCGTCTCCCATGTTTTTCAATTCCGCGACGTTAGCCCCAGCAACTATGCGAACTATCTTGCCCGCATAAAACATTTCCTGCTGAAATCGTACGAGATTGGCGCTCACATTATTGGTACACCAGATTTCAACGTTTTTATGGCCATCAATTTCGTCGGCAAGGTGCTTAATAGCGATATCGGACACGCCGCTTTCAACCTCAGCGAACATCTCGATCATGCGAACGTCGAGCTCTGCCCTGTACTCCTCGTAGCCAAATTCCTCCTCTCGATGGCTTAAGTCGCTTGGAAAGACTGATTGAGTAAATGATTCTTTCAAATCGCTAAGAGACTGGTAGCCCAATCGATTGCAGAAACGACGAACAGCGGAACGGGTCACGAATGCATCGCGGGTTATTGCGGCAACATTGATTTCGCTCGAACGCCTAATGTGAGCGATGAGATATCGAGCGATGGCGGCATCGTTTGACCCAAACTCGCTGTTGATGATGGAGCTAATGCGATTGAGCACATCGAAGTCATTGATATTCACGTGATCCCTCTTTCCGCTCTCCTCGAAATCATAGTTCATTTATTGAATCAAACAGCTTTGGTCGTTCTCCTATGATTCAAATCAGTTGACGTCATCTTAATCGTAATTCCGTCACACGTATCCACCGTGTTGAATGATGGAAAGGGGATTCATGGGCAACGTGAACAACATGCCGTTTCTCTGGGGTTCCGCCACGGCGTCTTATCAGTGCGAGGGTGCCTGGAACGAAGACGGCAAAGGCCTCGGCGAGTGGGATTTCTTTAACCACACAAGCAATAAGAACATCAACCATGTTGACGGTGATGTATCTTGCGACTTCTACCATCGCTATGAAGAAGATATCCGCATGATGAAAGAAGGCGGACAAAACACCTATCGCTTCTCTCTTTCATGGAGTCGAATCATCCCCACGGGTATCGGCGAAGTGAATGAAGAGGGTATCGATTTTTATAATCGAGTCATTGATTGCTGCCTCGAAAATGGCATAGAGCCCAACGTTACGCTGTTCCATTACGATCTGCCATTCACGCTTGCTTGCAAAGGCGGATGGCTGAACAACGACATGGCAGAGTGGTTCTGCAAATACGCCAAGATTTGCTTTGAGCGCTTTGGAGACCGCGTCAAAATCTGGGCTACCGTTAACGAGCCGCATTTCTACAGCTACTGCGTAAACATGTTGGGCAACTATCCCCCCAATCGATCACTCGACGTTCAGTCGTACATGCAGTTTCAATACAACCTGATGCGCGCAAGCGCACTCGCAGTCCGAGCATATCGTCAAATGGGCTACGACGGCATCATCGGCGCCGTCCACGATGGCGGCGTTGTCGAACTCGACCCGGCAACCGAGCACCCTGATGACGTATTTCGATACGCAGACTTTTTCGCCAATCGCATGATTCTGGCACCAGCGCTTCAGGGTCAACTGCCGCCAGAAATGGACGAAATCCTTGAAAAACTTGGCGTCTCGCTCTATCGATCCCCAAATGACGTAGAAGAATTCAGAGACGGTAAAGTCGATTTTATTGGACTCAACGTGTATTGCCGAGAGTATGTAACCGACTGGCACGGTGGAGAGCTTGCCGTTTCGGCGAACAATAAGGGCGGTTCGAGCAAAAAAGTCGAAGGAAAATGCATTGCGCCCTTGTTTGAAAGCGCCCGCGACAGCAATGTTCCCCGCAATAAATGGGGCCGCGAAATACTCCCAAGTTGCATGTATTCAACCATCATGGATGTCCACGAGCGCTATGACGCGCCCCGCATCTTTATTACGGAAAACGGACATGGCGCCTATGAGCAACCAGACGCAGACGGAATGATCCACGATGATGACCGCATCGAGCTTCTGGGCCAGTTCATCGAGCACATGATGAGGGCTAAGCGCGACGGCGCGCGCGTTGAGGGCTACTACCTCTGGTCGACGATGGATCTGTATAGCTGGATCAACGGCTACGAAAAACGATACGGACTTGTCCACATCGACTTCGAGAACAATCTGGAGCGCACCCCCAAAAAGAGCTGGTATTGGTACCGAGACCTTATCTCGAAGTATCAGGAGCAGGAAGGTTAGGAGAAAGAGATGAAATATCAGGCAATGTCCGAAACAGTCCTAAAGGCTGTTGGCGGCAAAGAGAACATTACATCGGTAACTCATTGTGCGACGCGCCTTCGCATCGACGCACGAGACACCTCGATCATCGATCTCCAGCTCGCCAAATCGGCCGATCAGGCGCTCGGGGCAGTAGTCAGCGGTGGCCAGCTTCAGGTGATCATCGGCCCCAACGTCACCGAGGCTTACAACGACTTCCTCGACTTCGCGGGAATCGAAGTCGGCGGCGGCGCGGTTGCCGACGATGCCCAAACCGCCAAGGATCTTGCAGAGGGTATCAAAAGCGGCAACACTGCCATGAGCCTGGTTGAGAAATTCGGAAATGTCTCCGCACAGGCATTCATGCCCATCGTCCCGGCGCTCATCGTAGGCGGACTCATTCTTTCGATTAAGAATCTCCTGGTCAATTATTGTGGATTGAGCACCGATAGCGGAACTGCCCAGGTTCTGCTGGCGATCTTCAGTGCCTCATTTAGCTTCCTGCCCGTTTACCTAGGCTACCAGCTCGCCGCCGTCATGAAGATGCAGCCTATCATGGGCGCGCTGCTGGGCGCAATCATGATTAGCTCGTCTATTAGCGGTGCTGAGGGTCTCGACTTTCTTGGCATCCCCATCCCGACGAATAACTACTCGAGCACGGTGGTGCCAATCGTACTGGGCGTTGTGTTCATGTACTTTGTTGATCGCGGTCTTCAGAAAATCATCCCGGACGTTACCAAACTGTTCTTGAAGCCGCTACTCACCATGTTCATCGTCGTGCCTGTTGAGCTGATTATCCTCGGCCCCGCCGGCAGCATGATGGGCTACGCGCTGAGTGATGCCGTCACGTGGCTCATGGATAACGTGGCATTTATCGCTACTCCAATCCTTGCAGCCCTTAACCCCTATTTTGTCATGCTCGGTCTTGATAAGGCCTACATCGCAATCGAAGTTACGAGCTTGGCGCAGCTCGGTTGGGCACCCATTATCTTTGGATTCATCTCGAACCTCTGCATTGGTGGCACGAGCCTCGCCCTGGCAACTGCCATGAAGGGAAACAAAGAGAAGAGGGGTATGGTCACCACGGTTGCCGTCACCGCACTCTGTGGCGTAACCGAGCCCGCGTTCTACGGTTGCCTCATCGAGCGTCCCCGCCTGCTTGTCGGCACGGCAATCGGCGCGCTCTGCGCTGGACTCCCTGCAGGCATCTTTGTTCTGAAAGAGTATGTTGCGGGAGCATGCCCCGGCCTTCTTTCGGCACTCATCTTTATCGCTCCCGATGGGTCCATGGGCAACTTCGTGCTGGCATGCGTTGTCGCCATCATCGCCATCGTCGTCTCCTTCATCGCTGCACGCGTGATCATCAAGAAGAACCCCAGCTATATTGAGTAGATGCCCGCTGTTTGCATTGGAGACATCCTCGGCAGACCAGGCTTATAGGACAAAATGTGTGTCTACTTTAGGGGCATCGGCGCAGGTCGATGC
>JAHYYL010000023.1:31537-36830 GCA_019424965.1 Collinsella sp. | reverse complement strand
TGGCATGAGGGAAGACCACGCCGCGCCCCGGGCTGCCGGGGGAATCCTGCGCGCCCGTACGCATGGGGGCAGCGCGCAATCGCTCGGCATCGCTTGCGAAGGGGGCGCCTCCGACCTCATTGACTTCTCGGTGAACGTGAATCCGGCAGGCCCCTCGCCGCGCGCCGTCGCCGCAGCTTGCAAGGCGCTTTCTCGAATCGACGCCTACCCCGATAGGGAAAGCCTCGCCCTCGTTCGCGCCCTGGCGCGTGCCCAGGGCATTCCCGAAGATACTATCGTCTGCGGCGCGGGCGCGTCCGACATCATCTGGCGGCTCGCCGCGGCGGTGCGCCCGAAACGCATCGTCGTGTGCGCGCCGACGTTCTCTGAATATGCTGAGGCGGCATCGTACTACGGCGCATGCGTGCAGGAGTTCCCGCTCTCTGAAGCGGACGACTTCGACGTGCCCGCCTCCTTCGCCCGCGCGATCGAGGGGCCGGGAGACGTGGCGTACCTCTGCAATCCGAACAACCCGACGGGGCGCCTCGTCGACCCCAGCGTGATCGAGGCCGCGGCTTGCCGCTGCGAGCAGGTGGGCGCGCTGCTCGTCGTGGACGAGTGCTTCCTCGGATTTGCGCCCGACGCCTGCGAAAGGAGCGTGGCCGCACGCGCCGCGTGTTCGCGCCATGTGGCCGTGCTCTCCGCGTTCACCAAGCTCTACGGAATGGCGGGGTTGCGGTTGGGATATCTGATCAGCGGAAACGCCCAACTCATCGAGGGGATTCGCCGGGCGGGGCAGGCGTGGCCCGTCTCCTCGGTCGCCGAGGCCGCGGGCATCGCCGCCCTGGAGGACGTTGAATACGTCTCGCGCACGCGCGATGTATTGGCGGGCGAGCGAGCGTGGCTTTCCCACGAGCTCTCCTCACTCGGGCTTTCCGTCGTGCCGTCGGATGCGAACTTCCTTTTAGTCCGCACGCCGGCGAAAGACATCCCCGAGCGCCTGTATAAACAGGGGGTTTTGGTCCGCACGTGCGACTCGTTTTCGGTACTGTCCCGTTTCTGGTGCCGCGTCGCGGTGCGCACGCGCAAGGAGAATGCCCGGCTTGCGATGGCGTTCAGCCGTGCGCTTCGGGCGGAAGGCGCATCGGGCGAAGGCGAACCCGACGAACGGGGCGGCGCTTCTTGCAGCGGCGCTATGGCGGGCGCGGATGGCCGAGGCTCGGCGAAGGAGGTCGATACCCGTGGGTAGGGCGAAGCCCATCATGATCCAGGGCACCATGTCGAACGCGGGGAAGAGCCTGCTTGCGGCTGGGCTGTGCCGCGTACTTTCGCAGGACGGCCTGCGCGTGACTCCCTTCAAGAGCCAGAACATGGCACTCAACAGCGGTGTCACGGCCGACGGGCTCGAGATGGGGCGCGCCCAGATCATGCAGGCCGAGGCGTGCGGCATCGCGCCCGACGTGCGCATGAACCCCATCCTGCTCAAGCCTGAAAGCGGCCACCGAAGCCAGCTCATCGTGGCCGGCAAGGCGCAGGGAGCCTTCGCTGCGAGGGACTACTTCGCGCGAAAGAAGGCGCTCATGCCGCAGATTTTGGAGGCGTTCGATTCGCTCGCGGAGGAAAACGACGTCATCGTCATCGAGGGCGCCGGCAGCCCCGCCGAAATCAACCTTGCCGAAAACGACATCGTCAACATGGGGCTCGCGCGCGCCGTGTCCTCCCCCGTGCTGCTCGCGGGCGACATCGACCCGGGCGGGGTGTTTGCCCAGCTCTACGGCACGGTCGCGCTCCTTGCGCCCGAGGACCGCGCGCTTTTGCGGGGGCTTGTGGTGAACAAGTTCCGCGGCGATGTGGAAATCCTGCGCCCGGGTTTGGCCCCGCTCGAGAAGATGTGCGGGGTTCCCGTCGTGGGGGTCGTGCCGTATCTTACGCTCGACCTGGACGACGAGGACTCGCTCGCGCCGCGCCTATCTGCCCGCGAGGCGCGCGGCGTCATCGACGTCGCCGTCGTGCGTCTTCCGCATCTGTCGAACTTCACCGACTTCGACCCGCTTTCGCGCGTGCCCGGCGTGGGCGTGCGCTACGTTTCCTCGACGACCGATCTGGGCCGACCCGACCTGGTGGTGCTTCCCGGCTCGAAGACTACGCTCGACGACGCGCGCTGGCTTGCGGCTAGCGGCATCGGGGCCTGTGTACGCGCGCTTTCGGGCACGGGCACGCCGGTGCTCGGCATATGCGGAGGCTACCAGCTTTTGGGAGACGAGCTTTCCGACCCGCACGGCAGGGAAGGCGCTGGCACCGCACGCGGGCTCGGGCTCATCCCTGCAAGTACTGTGTTCAAGGAGGAAAAGCGCCTCGCCCAGTCGGAGCTGCGCATCACGGGCGCCCAAGGCGCGTTCTCGGCGTGGAACGGCATGACGGCGCGCGGGTACGAGATTCACGACGGCGAAACGACCGTCTCCTGCGCTTCTGCGGGCACAATTGGCGGCAAACCAGAAGGCGCGGCCTGCGGAAACGTGTTCGGAACCTATCTCCACGGCCTGTTCGACGAACCGGGGGTTGCGCTCGCCCTCGCGCGCTCACTCGCGCGCATGCGCGGCCTGCCCGAGAACGTCGTGGGTGCTGCGGGCGCGGCGTCCGCGGCCGATCACCGTGCGCGCGAGTTCGACCGCCTGGCCGACGTCGTGCGCGGGTCGCTCGACATGGAGTATGTCTACCGCATTATCGAGGAGGGCGTATGATCCACGTGTATCATGGCGACGGCAAAGGCAAGACCACGGCGGCGATGGGCCTCTCCCTTCGCATGCTCGCTGCAGGCCGCCGCGTCGTCGTCGTGCAGTTCCTGAAAGACGGCGAAAGTGGGGAGGTGCGCCTGCTCGCCGAGCATTTCGGCGTGCCCGTGTTCGCGGGGAAGGCGTCGGACAAGTTTACCTGGTCGATGACGTCGGAAGAACTTGCCGCGACGTGCGAGCTGCACGATGGGAACCTCGCTTCCGCGCTCGCCGAGCTCGAGGGCGCGCAAGAGGGACTGCTCGTGCTCGACGAGGCGCTCGACGCGCTTTCGAAGGGGCTTGTCGACGAGGCGCTCGTGGACCGCGCGCTCGATATGTCCGCGCGCGGCGTCGAAGTAGCGCTCACCGGGCGCGCGCCTTCCCGCAAGATCGTGGAGAAGGCCGACTACATAACCGAGATGCGGTGCGAGAAACATCCCTACGAGCAGGGGATATGTGCAAGGGAAGGAGTGGAGTACTAGATGGATTCCAAGGAGATGGCGCCCGGCGACATCGAGCGGCGCAGCTTCGAGATCATCACCGAAGAGCTCGGCGGCCGCACGTTCCCGCCGCTCGAAGAGCCCGTCGTGAAGCGCGTCATCCACACCACTGCCGACTTCTCGTACGCCGATTCTCTCGTGTTCACCCATGACGCCGCGCACTGTGCGCTCGACGCACTGCGCGCAGGGGCCACGGTGCTCACCGACACGAACATGGCGCTCGCAGGCATAAGCAAGCCCGCGCTCGAGAAGCTCGGCTGCAAGGCCGTGTGCTACATGGCCGACCCTGATGTCGCCGCGGCTGCGCGCGCCGCGGGCACGACTCGCGCCGTTGCGAGCATGAACAAAGCTTGCGGCATCGAGGGTCCACTCATCGTGGCCGTCGGCAACGCTCCCACAGCACTTCTGCGCCTCGCCGAGCTCATGGACGCGGGGAAGATCGCGCCCGCGCTCGTCGTTGGGGTGCCGGTCGGGTTTGTGAACGTGGTCGAGGCGAAAGAGGAGCTACTCGCACGACGCGTGCCGGCCATCGTCGCGAGGGGTCGCAAGGGCGGCTCGACCGTGGCGGCCGCCATTATGAACGCGCTGCTCTACCAGATCACGCGCCCAGGCGGCCCGAAGTGACGGCGCCCGCATCCGCGCCGGCGCTGCGCATCTTCGCCGGCACCACCGAGGGCCGCCTTCTGTGCGAATGGGCGAGCGTGGCGGGCATCCCCGCCCGTGCCTATGCGGCAACCGAGTACGGAGGCGAGCTTTTGGGCGAGCTTCCAGGCATCGAGGTGCATGCGGGCAGGCTCGACGAGGCTGACATGGAGCGCGAGCTTTCCGGCGCGCGCATCGTTGTCGACGCCACGCACCCCTTCGCTACGCTCGCAAGCGGCAACATCCGGGCCGCTTCGTTCGCCGTGGGTGCACGATGCCTGCGCCTTGCGCGCCCGGTCGAGGCGCTGCCCAAAGGCGTCGTGTCGGTCGCGTCGATCGCCTGCGCGGCGCGCTTTCTCTCCGAGAACCCGGGTCGCGCTCTTCTCACGACGGGGAGCAAGGAGCTTGCTCCCTACACGCGCGTCGCCGATTTCGCGGAGCGCTTCTTCGTGCGCGTGCTCCCGCTGCCCAGTGCTATAACGAAGTGCATCGACGCGGGGTTTTCGCCGTCGCACGTCATCGGCATGCAGGGGCCCTTCACCCGCGAGCTCAACGAGGCGATGCTTCGGCAGGTGGGCGCCCAGTGGCTTGTGACCAAGGACTCGGGAACCGTAGGCGGCACGGCCGAGAAGCTCGCCTCCGCGCGCGACGTGGGAGCGCGCTGCATCGTGGTCACCCGTCCCGCCGAGGGAGGCGGGGCCCTTTCGCTTCGGGAAGTGGAAGACGCGCTCTTACGGGAGTTCGCGCGCTAGGCGCTTGCCGCGCCTAGCGCGCCCTCCCGCCCGCGAGGAGGAGCGCCCCGAGCAAGCTCGACCCGTACAAGCCCGTCATCCATCAATAGCTCGAGGACGACGCCCAGAACTGGCGCAAACAGTCCTTCAATAAGTTGCGGTGAAATAGTGTCTGTTTTTGCTGCTAGATAGCATATTCAGTCCCTAATTCACCGCAACTTGTTGGTGGTGGCTTACTGGTAGCGTAGGCACTCCACCGGGTTGAGCTTTGCCGCGCGGCGAGCGGGGTAGAAGCCAAAGATTACGCCGATGCCGACGGAGACGCCGAAGGCCAGCAGCACCGTGGCGATTGAAAAGCTCGGTGTGATCTCCCCACTGGCACCGAGCTCGTTGAGAACCCCTGATCCTGCGGCAAACATCGCGAGGCCCCAGGCCAGCAGATAGCCAATCAGGACACCCAGCAGGCCACCGGTGACGCACAGCGCCGAGGACTCGGCCAAAAACTGCGCGGTGATATCGCGGCGACTGGCGCCCAAGGCACGGCGAATACCGATCTCGCGGATGCGCTCAGTCACGTTGGTAAGCATCATATTCATAATGCCGATTCCGCCGACAAGCAGTGAGATACTGGCGACAGCGCCCATGATGAGCGAGAAGGCGCCCATAAACG
>JAHYYL010000023.1:9064-31527 GCA_019424965.1 Collinsella sp. | reverse complement strand
AACGAGTTGAGTGCATCGATGGCGCTTTTCATGGAGGTCGCCGATACGCTGTCGTACTCATCATCCTCCGAGATGCCCTTCATCGCGCGCACCTTAGACTCGATGGTCTTGCAGAGCTCGTCCATGTCTGTGCCCTCGGCGGCAAGTGCCGTCACGCTGGGGAATGAAGGATTCTCGTCGCCAAACAGGCCGGAGATGGTTTCGCGTGGCATATACAGCGTGAGCGAGCCCATGGAGTCGCTGCCGCCATCAATCACGCCTACAATCTGCACCTCGCCGTTGGACACCTTGAGGGTTTTCCCCAGTGCGTCCTGTTCGTTGCCGTAAAGCTGATCGGCGCCGCCGCGGCTGATGAGCGCCACGCGCGAGCCTGATTGAGACTCTGCCTGTGAATAGACACGTCCCGCAACGAGCTTGCTGGCCCCCACGGCGTCGAGCATGTTGCTATCGACACCCTGTGCCATGACGGTATAGCTTTTATCGCCGGTCTTGTACTCGGTATACGCGCTGTCGACAATGCCGATCTGCTCTATCTTCGGCACCAGTTTTTGAAGCTTATCGATGTCCGATTCGGTGAGTTCTTGCGACGAATAGATTTGCACCATGCGTGCCGCATTGAGGCCCAGACTGTTGACCAGGCTGTTTTGGATGCCGCCGATGAGCGAAGTCATGGCGATAACCGAGGCGATGCCGATGACAATGCCCAGGATGGTGAGCAGGCTGCGCCCCTTGTTGGCCTCGAGCGAGTGAAGGGCTTCCTTGATGAGATCGCGGGCGCTCATGCCATCTCTCCTTTCGGCGGGTTGGCGGAGGCGGAAATCATGGGCAGGCTATCTACGGCGCTGCGCAGGGTCCGCGGTGCATGTGGAATATACGCGCCGTCGTGAATGCGACCGTCGCGGATGGTCACGGCACGGTCGGCCTCGGCGGCGATGCCGGGGTCGTGTGTGATAAGCACGATGGTTTTGCCGCGCTTTTGGAGCTTATGGAAGGTCTCCATCACAAGCGCTCCGGTAGCGGAGTCCAGGTTTCCCGTCGGCTCGTCGGCCAGAATGATGGGTGGGTCATTGACGAGGGCGCGTGCGATGGCGACGCGCTGCATCTGGCCGCCCGAGAGCTCGGATATGCGGTGGTCCCAGTGGTCGACGGGCAGCGTGACAGCCTGCAGCGCGTGCACGGCGCGCATTTCGCGCTGGCTACGGGGCACATTGGTGTAGGCCAGCGGCAGCATCACGTTTTCGATAACCGACAGGCGCGGCAGCAGGTTGAAGCTCTGAAAGACAAAGCCAATGCTCAGAGCGCGAACTTCGGTGAGCTCGTCATCGTCAAGCTCGGCCACGTTGAGCCCTTGCAGGTAGTAGTCGCCCGCCGTCGGCTTATCCAGACAGCCTAGGATGTTCATGAGCGTTGATTTGCCCGAGCCCGAGGGGCCAGTGATAGCGATGAATTCGCCGGGATTTACCGCCAGGCTCACGTTGTGCAGGATGTGGGCGCACCCCGCCTCGCTCTCAAAGATGCGGTGTACGTTGCGGATGTCGATAACGGGACGCATTACATGCCCTCGTCGGCAGACATACTGCCCGAATCCGCGCCGTAGCCGCCGTCAGCCGTTGCGTCCGCTCCGGTGTCCATGACGAGGGTATCGCGCAGCTTGGTAACCGGCACGTTGGGGTTGATCTCGTTGCCCTGGTCGTCGCGCTTGACCTGTGTCTTGCCGACTACGGCTTCGTTGTCGTTTTGCGTCACGACGGTCACCTTCACGCGACGGGTTTGCTTGCCCTCGTCATCAGTCGCCACGTTGACGTAATAGTGATCGCCGTCTTCGGTCATGAGCGCCATCGTCGGCACCATCACCACGTCGCCGAGCTGCTCGGGCACCCCCGCGCCCGCGGCCGGCGTGCGCGGCTTCAGGCGCGCATCGGGCGACTCGATGAGGATGTCGACGTTAAAGGTTACGCTGCCTCCGCTACCGTTAGCGGCGTCGGAGTTTGCCACCGACGCGATAGCCGTGACGGTGCCCTGGCTCACGATATCGGGAAACGCGGGATACGTGACGTTGGCGCTCTGCCCAACGGCGATCTTGGCGATGTCCTTTTCGCCCACCTGCACGGTTACCTTCATCTTGGACAGGTCGGCGATCTGCATGCACTGCTTGCCGCCGCTCGCATCGCTTTCGCCCATGATCATGCCGCCTGTTACCGTGGCGCCCACCTTGGCGTTGAGCTCCACGATGCTACCCGAGCTCGGGGCCGTGATCGTGCGACTGGCGGCCTTGGCGTTCGCCTGGTCGAGGTTTGCCTGGGCCGATGCGAGGCTGCGCTGCGCGGCAGATACGGCGTTCGTGTCGCCGGACGCAGCGGGGGCGCCTGCCGCCGCTGCGGAACCTCCGTCGACGTCTATCGTTGGGTTGGCCTGCGCGGCAGCTGCGGCTTTCTGCGCGTTGGTGAGGTCTTCTTGAGCGGCTGCAACTGCACGCTGCGCCTCGGCAACGTTGCGATCGAGCTCGTCGTTTTTAATGGTCATAAGCACGTCGCCCTCGTTGACGGATTGGCCTGCCTGCACGTTGATCGAATCGACCGTGCCGTCGACAGAAGGGGAGACCACTGAGGACGAAATGGGTTTGAGCTGCCCTTTTGCCTCGACCGTTGTGCTAAACGTGCCCTCGGTCACCATGTCGGTCGCAGGCCCGCTATCGCCCTGTGGCTGCGCATTGATAACCAGGGTTGCAACAATAGCAATGAGCGCGATGACACCCACGATGCCGGCGGCAATGCCGCGTCGAATCAGCTTTTTGCGTCGACGTTCGGCACGTTTTGCCTTGAGCTTGGCATATGCCTCTTCATCGGAAATCTCGGCCGTATCGTTCGTGAGTCCGCTCTCCTCGTCGGCATGTACGTCTGTGATCAGAGGAAGCGTTTCGGTGGCACCTTCGGGCGTGTGCTCGGTATCATCCGGGCCCGGGGTGATGTTGGGGACATTCGGCATAGCGTCTCCTTTATAGAAAGAACCTCGATAATTATATGCGCCCGCCGGTTGGGGCAGGCGCATAGGACGGTATCTTTCGGAATTGTTAGATTGGTCGCAGCAGTTCCACGTTGTATGAATGTGCGCGTTGCACTACGAGTGGACAACCACGCACAGGCCGACTTTGATGCAATCGTGCAGCGCCTTGGCGTCGGCCAGGCGAAGGTTGATGCATCCGTGGCTGCCGCACCACTTGTAGGAGTTGGGATCGTCGAAACTCTTGTCGTTTTGCCACGTTGCATCGTGGAAACCGACCATGTTCCCCTCAAACGGCATCCAATAGCTGACCGGGCTCTCGTATTTGGGCTTGCCGGTCTCGGGGTCCTTGGCACCGATGAGCTTGCTGGCGCCATTGTTGCTGTTGATCTGCCAAACGCCCTCGGGCGTGGCGTCCTCACCCGGCTTTCCCGAGATAAAGTTGGCCTCCCACACGATATTGCCGCTCTCGTCGTAGTAGCGCGCGTGCTGCTCGGATAGATCGACATCGACGTATGCCTTCCAGTCGGGCTCTCCCTTTGCGGTAAAGGTGTCGGCCTTCTGGGAGTACTTGATCTCGATTTCGCCGGTCTGTTTGTTGTTAATGGCGTCCTCGACCTGCTTGGCGAGCGAGCTGCTGTCGATGCACCAACCAAAGTCGCCGCCTTCGACGGCGCACTGCTTGCCATCGGCGCGCGTCCACCAGCGAGTGGAGCCCACGGTGTTAAAGCCGTTGGCGAGCTCGGCTGCCCAGCTGCTGATCTGCGACGTATCGAGCGTGGGGTTGGCCGGATCGGCAAAGCTGATCCACTGCAACACGGAGCTGCCATCAACCTTGCCGGCATCCTCGCCGTTGAGCTTGAGGGTCACGTTGACGCCCAGGTAGTTGTTGGCGGCATCGCATGCGGTCTGAATCTGATCATCAGTCAGCGTTCCATTGAGCGGTTCATAGGCATCGTTGCCGAGCTTGGAAAGGTCTACGGTCTCGGACAGCGAGGCAAGCTCGAGTTCGGCATACTTAATGACATGCTCGCGGTCGAGTTTTTCGTTGGAGCGCGCCTTCTCGACGGTAAACTTGCCGGCCTGCTCGTCATAGGAGCTATTGGCCTCGAACGTGCCCGAACGCCCCTCGTTAAACTCGTCGATGGCGGCGCCCAGATCCTTCTCAAACTGCTTTTGGTCAAAAGTGTCGGAGAGCATGGACAGGTCGACGTCTTGATCAAGCTCGACTTCGTTGGAGGTAGCGGTTGTTTTGGTCTTTCCGCTTAAGGATTCCACAAGGCGGACCGGCCATACAAAGGCTTCGTTGTGGCTGATGATCTCTTTTGCGGCAGCTTCGCCATCGACGATGGGCTCATCGGACTCGGGCTGATACGTCCAGCTAAAGTCATCGCCTGTCACGGTGAGCTTATAGTGCTTCCATGCCGAGTTGACCTTGGTGGCGGCAGACGAAGCGTTGGAGAACGAGACGTCGACGCCGGCGATGGTGGTATTGGGGTAGGCTAGCTGGGAAAACGCTACGACGCCTACGATATAGACAATGACGATAAGACCCAGGACGACAAAGAGCGTCGTCTTTTTGCCCGACTTATTGTTCTCGGCGGGTTTGCGCGCGGGGCCGCGATCGCCCCGAGCGTGCGTGGGGGGCTGCTTGGGCGCATTGCCGTTTGCCTGGCGCTGCTGACGTTGCTGACGCTGCTGGTTCAGGCGTTGCGAAGCGTTTGCCGCACCACGCTGCTGACCGTGGCTCGGCGCGATAGGACGCGGCGACTGAACGCCGCCGGTGTGCCTGCTCGGCTGCTGCGGATCGGGAATCAGTTGAGTTCGATCGTTTTGCGACATCGTATGCATATCCTTCGATTTTCGCCTTGCGGTTCATCGTATTTTTACTGGGCTTGCATTATAGCGATTGCCCTGCTGTTTGTGGTACGGAAACGGTGGCATTCGAAAGAGCTGGGACATTTGTCCCACCTTTGAGTCGTTCTTAGCCGTTATCCGCACACACCGCATTTTGCACAGGCTGAAAGTGCGGCCGGAGCCTGCGCTATGCCGCCCTTTGCCGTCTCGCGCAGCGTGGCCGGCAACGCGTGGCCCACTGAGAGCATGACATGTGCCATCTGGTCAAACGGCACCAAGCTCTTAATGCCGGCGAGGGCGAGTTGTGCCGAGCTAAAGGCCGCTGCCACGCCGATGGCATTGCGGTTTTGGCAGGGCACCTCCACGAGGCCACCGACGGGGTCACAAACGAGGCCCAGCAGGTTACTCAGCGCGATGGAACTGGCGTCGAGCGCCTGCTCGGGCGTGCCGCCGAGCATCTGCACCAGCGCGGCGGCAGCCATGGCGGCGGCGCTTCCCACCTCGGCCTGGCAGCCGCCCTCGGCGCCGGCAACGCAGGCGCTCGTGGTGAGGTTGAGGCCGATGGCGGCTGCGCAGTAGAGCGCGTCCAGGACCTGCTCGTCGTCGAGCTGAAGGTGATCGGCGAGCGCCAGCACGCAGCCGGGCACGACACCCGCGGATCCTGCCGTGGGGGCGGCGACGATCACGCCCATCGTGGCGGAGCGCTCGAGCACCGCCATCGCGCGTGCTACGGCGTCGGTTTGAACGGTGCCCATCAGGCTTGTGCTCAAATCGTTGCGGCCGGTGGCATCGACGAGTTTGGCCTCGCCGCCGATAAGCCCGCCGAGCGATCGCTGCGGATTGGCGATGGGGGCCGTGGTCTCCTCGCGCATGACGTCGAGCACGCGGCGCATGGCGGCGACGGCGTGGGCCTCGCCGGTCAGACGTGCCTCGCGAACGGCCATGACGGCGCCGATGCTGAGCCCCAGTTCCTCGCACGCATCGAGCAGCTGCTCGCCGTCGTCGAAGATCTCCTTTGCCGAGACGCCGGGGGAGAGCGATGAGGCAGAACCGGGGAGCTCGATAAAGGTCGCGTAATCGACATTGTCGAGCTTGCGTAGCATGGGGATAACGGTGTCGTCGGGCGCGCCGTCGGTCTCAAAGACAGAGTAGGCCTGGCCGCCCACCTCGGTGCGGTAGGTGCGGCAGAAGGCGATGTTCACGTGTGCGTAGGCGAGCAGGTTCGTGAGCGCGGCGAGCACGCCGGGGACGTCGTAGTGCGCCACGAAGAGTGTGGAGTACATGCCCGAGATGTCGACGCCGACGCCGTTAATGCGGCTGATGCGCATCTTGCCGCCGCCCAGGCTCTCGCCGCGGACCTGTGCCGTGGCGCCCGTGTCGTCGACCATGTCGATGTCGACGGTGTTGGGGTGGATGGAGGCGTCGTCGCCCTTGATGTCAAAGTGATATTCGAGGCCCTGCTCGCGTGCGAGGTCGAAGGCCTGCTTGATGTTCTCGTCATCGGTGTCGAGGCCCAGAATGCCCGCGACGAGCGCACGATCGGTGCCGTGGCCGCGGTAGGTGTGGGCGAAGGAGTTCCACAGGCCAAAGGTGACTTTGGTGATGCGGCCTTCCAGCAGGCTGGCGGCAACTTGGGCGCAGCGCAGGGCGCCGGCGGTGTGCGATGAGCTGGGGCCGACCATGACGGGGCCCAAGATCTCGAATGCCGAGGTCGTAGCTAGTGTTTGCGGCTTGCCTGCCATGGGTGCTCCTTTACGTGGCTCGTCGTCCCTAGGGTCGGGGCATACTCTGTCCCGCCGTTCCGAGGGCTTTAGTATTTGGTCGCCTGCTCGGACAGTCCTGACTCGCACGGAGAGCACATTAAGTGCTCTCCGGCTCGTGCGGAACTCGCGATCGACCAAATACTAAAGCCCTCGGAACTTAGGATACATGGTAGGGGCACGCTTGCTGCAAAATTCATCAGCTGGGAACCTATTCTGCGTCCCATGTCGACTCATCTTCGCCACCGGTTAATAAAAAAGAGGTACCGGTTGTTCCGGTACCTCTTTTTGGCGTGTTTCTATTTGGCTGTGGCTTTTCTCGTAGGCCTACAGGCCACAGGCTGCTTTGAGTTCTTCGACTCGGTCGGTATTCTCCCAGGTGAAGTCGGCGTCTTCGCGGCCGAAGTGACCGTAGGCTGCCGTCTTTTCGTAGATGGGGCGACGCAGGTCTAGGTCGCGGATGATTGCGCCCGGGCGCAGGTCGAAGGTCTTCTCGACGGCCTCGACGATCTTGTCCTCGGCAACATGCGCGGTACCGAAGGTGTCGACCATGATTGAGAGGGGCTTGGAAACGCCGATGGCGTAGGCAAGCTCGACTTCGCAGCGGTCGGCCAGACCGGCGGCGACCACGTTCTTAGCGACCCAGCGCGCGGCATACGCGGCGGAACGGTCCACCTTGGTGCAGTCCTTGCCGCTAAAGGCGCCACCGCCGTGACGGCCGTAGCCGCCGTAGGTGTCGACGATGATCTTGCGGCCGGTGAGGCCCGTGTCGCCCATGGGGCCGCCCACGACAAAGCGACCGGTGGGGTTCACATAGATGTCTGCGTTGTCCCACGGCATGTTCTCAGCGGCCATGACCGGGGTGATGACGTGTTCGATGAGGTCGGCCTTGATCTTGCCCATGTCCTCAATCTCGGCGGCGTGCTGCGTGGAGATGACGATGGTCGTGACCTCGACGGGCTTGCCTTCCTCGTAGCGCACGGTGACCTGGGTCTTGCCGTCGGGACGCAGATAGGCGAGGGTACCGTCGTGACGCACGGCGGCCAGGCGCTCGGCCAGGCGGCTTGCCAGGTAGTGCGGCATGGGCATGAGGGTCTTGGTCTCGTTGGAGGCATAACCGAACATCATGCCCTGGTCGCCGGCGCCGATCAGGTCGATCGGGTCGGTGGTAGCGCCGGTCTGGGTCTCGAAGGACTCGTCAACGCCCTGGGCGATATCGGGCGACTGCTCGTGGATGAGGCTCATAACGCCGCAGGTGTCGCAGTCAAAACCGAACTTGGCGCGGTTGTAGCCAATGCGGCGGATGACGCCGCGGGCGATTTCCTGTACGTCGACGTAGGCCTGGGTGCGAATCTCGCCGGCGACGATGACGGTGCCGGTGGTCACGAGGGTCTCGCAGGCGCAGCGGACGTTCTCCACGTTGGCGGGCACGCCGTTGGGGGCGATGTAGCCCTGCTCCTGCAGCTCTATTTCTTTGGCGAGGATTGCGTCGAGGACGGCGTCGCTGATCTGGTCAGCGATCTTATCGGGATGACCTTCGGTCACCGACTCCGACGTAAAAACAAAGGACCCGTGTTGGGGTGGGATGGAACGAAGTTCTTCTGACATGATTGTCCTTTCAAAAACGTGTCCCGGCGACCGTTACCATTCCGCCGGGCTCTCTATGCAAGGGCACATCATAGCGCGTAAATCAAACATTCACACCCTTTCCGCACCTACTCATTGGGGACAGACTTAAATGATCAGCCTTACCTAAGTGCCGACAGGTTGCCCAAAGACTGATCATTTAAGTCTGTCCCCAATGAGTGGGTCGGTGCCCTTTGTGCGGAGGTGGGCATTGTTGCTTTATACTAATGCGGTTAGACATCCATCCTGCAATCGAGGAGATTTCCATGGCATCAGACGTTCGCGTCCGCTTTGCACCCTCACCGACGGGCAAGCTGCACATCGGTGGCGCCCGCACCGCTATCTATAACTGGGCTTTCGCCCGTGCAAACGGCGGCACGTTCATCCTGCGCATCGACGACACCGACCCCACCCGCTCTACCGACGAGAACACGCAGATTATCCTGCGCGCCATGCGTTGGCTGGGCCTGGACTGGGACGAGGGTCCCGAGGTGGGCGGCGATTTTGGCCCCTACGCCCAGACCGAGCGCCTGGACCTGTACAAGCAGGCCGCCCAGAAGCTTTGGGACGAGGGCAAGGCCTATCCCTGCTTCTGCACCAAGGAGCAGCTCGACGCCGATCGCAAGGCCGCGCAGGAGCGCAAGGACCCCTTCCAGGGCTATCAGCGCCGTTGCCGCGACCTTGATCC
Source organism: Collinsella sp. (assembly GCA_019424965.1). Classification (GTDB taxonomy): domain Bacteria; phylum Actinomycetota; class Coriobacteriia; order Coriobacteriales; family Coriobacteriaceae; genus Collinsella. The sequence goes on along the minus strand of JAHYYL010000023.1, from coordinate 22,596 downwards.
CGAGGAGGCCCGCCGTCGCATCGAGGCCGGCGAGTCCTTCGTCCTGCGCATCAAGGTGCCCGAGGACCGCGGCGACGTCGTCATCCACGACGCCGTTCACGGCGAGGTGACCTTCGACGCCAAGGAGCTCGACGACTTTGTCATCTTCCGCTCCGATGGCACGCCCACGTACAACTTTGCGACCGTCGTCGACGACGCCATGATGAAGATCACCCATGTCATCCGCGGCGACGACCACCTCTCCAACACCCCGCGCCAGGTCATGGTCTACGAGGCCCTCGGCGCGCCCGTGCCCACGTTCGCCCACATCTCCATGATTCTGGGCGCCGACGGCAAGAAGCTCTCCAAGCGCCACGGCGCCACCTCAGTAGAGGAGTACCGCGACGCCGGCTACCTGTCCGACGCTTTCGTCAGCTATCTGGCGCTGCTCGGCTGGTCGCTTGACGGCGAGACCACGATCATCCCGCGCGATGTCCTGGCCAGCAAGTTCTCACTCGACCGCATCTCCAAGAACCCGGCGACCTTCGACCCCAAGAAGCTCGACTGGGTCAATGCCGAGTACATCAACGGCATGTCCGATGCCCAGTTTGCCGACGAGATCATGGTCCCCGAGCTGCACGAGGCGGGTCTCATCGAGGGCAACGTCGAGTACGGCGAGGACTGGATTGACGCACTCGCTGCCATCGTCAAGCCGCGCACCAAGATGCCAGCCGACGCCGTGACCGTCGCCGCTCCCATCTTTGCTACGGCCGAGACGCTCGAGTATGACGAGAAATCCGTTAACAAGGGCCTGGCCAAGGAAGGCATGGGCGCCATCCTGGACGCCGCCAAGGCCGCGCTCGAGGGCGTGGACGAGTGGACAGCCGCGAACATCGACGCCGCGCTTGAGCCGCTGCCCGAGCAGATGGACCTCAAGAAGCGCGTGGTGTTCCAGGCCGTGCGCGTCGCCGTTTGCGGCAACATGGTGAGCCCTCCGCTGGGCGAGACCATGGCGCTCGTCGGCTGCGATGACTGCCTGGCACGCATCGACCGCGCCCGCACGATGGCGCTGTAATCGCTGCGCAAACGTTTGTATCCGAGCCCCGTTCACCCGAGCGGGGCTCTTGTTTCTGTACCGATGAGTGGGTTGCTGGGACAAAATAATCAGTAGTGTTTGTCCCATGTTCGAGTGACGCAACGAGCTCGACACTCGTATCGGCCATGGGACAAACTCTACTGATTATTTTGTCCCACCCCTTTCAGGTCCGTTCGTTAGAGGTGGTGTATGGCTCAACAACTGTCGCTGTTTGGTTCACCGGAACCGGAGGAGGCTCTGGTGAAGCTCATGCCTGCCGCTGCCTCGGCTCAGCCTAAGCCTGCACCTGAGCCCATCGCTGCCTACGCGAGCGTGGTTCTCGACATTCCTACCCGAGCGCTGTCCGAGCCATTCGCCTACGGCATTCCCGAGTCCCTTGCCAACGAGGCCCAGGTCGGATCGACGGTCCTGGTCCACTTTGGCAACCGTGCCGCCGCAGGCTACATCGTCGATATTGCGCCCGAGCTGGGCGACCTGCAAGGCAACAACGCCCTTGACCTTTCGCGCATCAAGCCTGTCGAAGCCATCCTCAGCAAACCGCTCTTTACCGCCGAGGCTGCACGCATTGCGCGCTGGATGAGCCGCGAGTATGTCGCGACGCTTTCCGAGTGCCTGCGCCTGTTTTTGCCACCGGGCGGCAGCCCGCGTGTGGTCAAGGGCGACGACGGCGTGTGGACGGTTGAACGTCCAGCCGTCAAACCCATCCAAAACCGCTGGGTGATGCTTACGCCCGAAGGCTTTGACTACACGCCACCCAAGACCGCGGTCCGCCAGCGCCAACTCATCGAGGCGCTCCAGTGCGGACCGGTCACGACGCGCGACCTCAACCTTCTCTATAACAGCATGTCGGCGACCATCAAGGCGCTCGAAAAACGCGGCGTTGTGGTGGTGGAAGAGCGCCGCGCCTGGCGTGGCTGCGGCGAGCAGACCACGCTGTCCTCGGCAAGCGGCAAAGCGCCGGTCTCCCTTACCAGTGGCCAGCAACAGGCACTCGCGCAGATTGAGCGCGCCCGTCTGGACGCTCATGGCGACGTGGTGCTGGTCGACGGCGTCACCGGCTCCGGCAAAACCGAGGTTTACCTCTCCGCCATCGAGCGCGTGCTCGCAGCCGGTCGCTCGGCCTGCGTGCTGGTGCCCGAGATTTCGCTGACGGCCCAGACCGTCGGCCGCTTCCGTTCGCGCTTTGGCGAGACGGTCGCCGTGTTCCATTCGCGGCTTTCGGCCGGCGAGCGCCTGGACCAGTGGGATATGGTTGCCAGCGGTGCGGCCCGCGTGGTCGTCGGCGCACGTTCGGCGCTCTTTTGCCCGCTTGGCGACCTGGGCCTCATCATCATTGACGAGGAGCACGAGACCAGCTACAAGCAGGGGTCCAGTCCGCGCTACCACGCGCGCGAGGTGGCGGCCGAGATGGCGCGGCGCTACCGCTGCCCGCTCGTGTTGGGCTCCGCCACGCCCTCGGCCGAGGCCCTCGACCACTGCCGCCGTGGAACGTATAACGGCACCACTTGGACGCGCGTCGAGATGCCCGAGCGCCCGGGACACGCCGTGCTGCCCGAGGTCCGCATTGCCGACCTGCGCCGCGAGTTTTCGCACGGTAGCCGTTCAATGTTCTCTAAACCGCTGATGGAAGGTTTGGAGCGCGTTGTAGAGCACCGCGAGAAGGCCGTGCTGCTGCATAACCGCCGTGGCTTTGCGCCGTTCCTGATGTGTCGCGAGTGCGGCTGCGTTCCCACCTGCAACCACTGCTCCACCGCGCTTACGTATCACGAGCGCACGCACACGCTGCAATGTCACACATGCGGATCCTCCTGGCGCGTGCAGCCGTATCCCGCGCCCACGAGTCGTTGCCCCAAATGTGGCAGTCGCTACCTGGCAAAAATGGGGCTGGGCACGCAGCAGATCGAGGACGCACTGCACCAGATGCTGCCCGAGGACGTCGCCATCATCCGCATGGATGCCGATTCCACGCGCGGCAAGGATGCGCACAAAAAGCTGCTCGAGCAGTTCGATGCTGCCGATTGCGCCGTGTTGCTGGGCACCCAGATGATCGCCAAAGGCCTTGACTTTCCCGAGGTCACGCTCGTGGGTGTGGTCAATGCTGACTTCGCCCTCAAGCTGCCGGATTTCCGCGCAGGGGAGCGCGCCTACGATTTGCTTGAGCAGGTCGCCGGTCGCGCCGGTCGCGGCGATCGCCCTGGCGAGGTCATCATCCAGACGTATCTGCCCGAGGATCCGGTCATTCGCGCCGTCGCCGAGCACGATCGCTCGATCTTTACCGACTACGACCTGGACCAGCGTCGCGACGCGCTGTACCCGCCGTTTGTGCGCCTGGTCAACATCTTGGTGTGGTCGGCGACCCGAGACGACGCGCGGGACTACATCGGGCGTATCGCAAAGCTTCTTAAGCGCCGCTGGCATGCCGCCGCGCCCGATTTTTTGCGGGCGGGGAGTGCCGTGCCGCAGGTGCTGGGTCCGGCTTCGTGTGTAATCGAGAGAGCCAAGGACCGTTACCGCTTCCATCTGCTTGTGAAGTCGCCCGTGGGGTACCATGTTTCTGATGATATCGACGCCTGCCTCAAAGAGGTGGGCTCCGTGCGCGGCGTGAGCGTGAGCGTTGACGTCGACGCTTATGATTTGATGTAACAACCCGAAAGGATGGCCATGGAAGCCAACGGAATCGTACTGTCGCCCGACCCTCGTCTGCGCCAGGAGTGCGCCGTCATCGAGGAGATCACCCCGGCGATCGAGGCGCTTGCCGAGAAGATGAAGAAGATGATGTTCGACAACGGCGGTTGCGGCCTTGCTGCCCCGCAGATCGGTGAGCTCATCCAGCTCGTCACCATCGACTGCGACTATACCGACAAGAACGACTATGACCCGTACGTGCTCATCAACCCCGTGATCGTGGAGCAGAGCGACCATCTGGTGCCGTTTAGCGAGGGCTGCCTGTCCATCCCTGGCATTAGCTGCGAGATCGAGCGTCCCGACCATGTCGTCGTCGAGGCGTACGACTTGGACGCAAACCTGATTCGCTATGAGGCTTCGGGCGATCTGTTCTGCGTGTGCCTGCAGCACGAGATTGATCACCTGCATGGCAACACCATGTTCGAGCGACTGAAGCCGATGCAGAGGATCAAGGCAGTCAAGGAGTACCAGGACGCCCTGGCCCGCGGCGCTCGACCGGGAGAGACGGAGTAGGTCCCACCGTCCCCGGTGCTGAGCGCCCACATATCATCCCGTGCTCAAACATTCTCGCTTCGCTGCGAAACTGCGCGCGGGACGATATGTGGGCGCTCAGCACCGGGGACTGCGTTGTTCTGGCTCGGTTCGCCCGGGTGCCGTTGGGCCAGGGATGGGCGTCTTTGCTGATAGGACTTTGTTGAGAGGGAGCTGCTTTCATGCGGCTCTTTCTTTGTTTTTGGGTATATTTGTTCTTGTTGAATTGTTCTTGCGGCTGGGCGCGCATGCGGCCTGGAACGCTTCTTTTGTAGCCGTCTCGGCTCGTTATTGAGAGGAGACTAACTTTTATGCGTATTGTGTTTATGGGTACGCCTGATTTTGCTGTGCCTTCGTTGACTTCGCTTGTTGAGGCTGGGAACGAGATTGCGCTTGTTGTTACTCGTCCTGATGCTGTTCGTGGGCGTGGTAAGAAGCTTGAGCCTTCTCCTGTTAAGGCCAAGGCGCTTGAGCTGGGGTTGCCGGTTGTTGAGGCTAATCGTATGACGCCTGAGGTTGTTGAGGTGCTCCAGGCTGCCCAGGCTGATATTTTCTGTGTGGCTGCCTATGGTTGCATTTTGCCCGATGAGGTGCTGCATATGGCGCCGCTTGGTATTGTGAATGTTCATGCTTCGCTGCTGCCTCGTTGGCGTGGGGCTGCTCCTATTCAGCGTGCGATTCTCGCTGGTGATGAGGTTGCTGGCGTTTCTATCATGCGCATTGGGCACGGCGTGGATACTGATGCTTATTGTGCTCAGGCTTCCACGTTGGTTTCCGGTAAGCATGCTGAGGCGCTGACCATGGAGCTTGGTGAGCTTGGCGGCAAACTGCTGGCTGATACGCTTCCTTCTCTTGCCGATGGCACCGCCGTGTGGACTGAACAGGATGAGGCGCTCGTCACCCATGCTGCCAAGATTTCCAAGCAGGAGATGCGCTTGGATCCGCAGATGGCGGCGCTTGATTGCGTGCGTCATGTGCTGGCTTCGTCCGATACCGCGCCTGCTCGTTGCGTGATTGCCGGCAAGACCGTGCGTGTGCTCGATGCTGCGGCGGCTGATGTGTCGCTCGGCGAGGGTCAGGTTCTCGTTAAGGCCAAGCGTGTTTACCTGGGCCTTTCTGATGGCTCGGTTGAACTGCTCGAGGTTAAGCCTGATGGCAAGCGTGCTATGACTGCTTCTGCTTGGGCTGCTGGCCTGCAGGGTGCCGATCTTATCTGGAGTGTTTTGTCATGAGCAAGCTGTCTCCCGCGCGCAAGTTTGCGCTCGATGTGCTGATGGAGGCCGATCGCCGCGGCATGTATGCGCGCGACGTGCTGTCCTCTCGCGCATCGGCCAAGGCCATTGACCAGCGCGATTCTGCGTTTGCCGCTCGCCTGGCGCTCGGTGTTGCCGCCACGCAGGGTATTTTGGACGAGTTGCTCGATCAGTTTCTCGATAAGCCCAAAAAGGTTGCGCCGCGTGTTCGCATGGGGCTTCGTATCGCGGCCTTCGAGATGCTCTATCTGCATACGCCGGGCCGCGTTGCCGTAAGTCAGGGAGTTGAGCTCGTTCGCAGTGGTGCTAAGTCCGCCGCTGGCTTAGCCAATGCTGTATTGCATAAGGTTGCGGACAATGTTGAGGACTTTGCCACGGCATCCGACGTGGATGAGTCCGAGCGACGCTTGGTTCGTCTGTCGCGCCTGATGGGTCTTCCGCGCTGGCTATGCGCTCGCATTATGGCGTCGTTTGACACTCCAGAGGGTGCGCTCGGCTTCGCCGGCAATCTGGCGCCCGCGCCGCTCGCTTTGCACGAGAACGCCTTTGCAACCAAACCTGATCCGCACCTATCGCAGCTTGTGGCGCCTGTGTTCCCTGGCTGTCATGCTCCGGTCGATGCTCAGGTTACGGTTGCGTCGGGCGTATTTGAGCGTGCTGCTGCCGTGGCCTCGGACCTTAACGCCCAGCTTATCGCTACAGCTGCCACGCGCCCTGGTAGCTGCCTTGAGATTGGTGCCGGCCGTGGCACCAAGACCTATGTGATGATGTGCCAGGCCAAGCGTGCGGGCTATGAGCGTCAGCATACGGCGCTCGATCTGCATGATCGCAAGTGCGATCTGAATCTCGCTCGCCTGCATAAGGCTGGTATTCAGGGCGTTCGTACGGTTTCGGGTGATGCTTGCGAGCTTGATGAGGTGCTCACATCGTTTGATGCCATGCTTGGCGAGCCGGTTAAGTTCGACACGGTCTTTATCGATGCGCCGTGCTCTGGCACCGGCACCATGCGCCGTCATCCCGAGATCCCGTGGCGCCTGACCGAAAAAGATGTGACGGTTGAGCTGCCCAAGCTGCAGTTGACGATGCTCAAAGAGGCTGCTGAGCGCGTGGCTGCCGGCGGCGAGCTTATCTATGCCACCTGCTCGGTCTTTGATGAAGAGAACACGCAAGTCGTGGATGCGTTTTTGGCTTCTCCCGAGGGCGCAGGTTTTAGCTTGGCACCCCTCTCCGAGGCGCAGATTCTGCAGTTACCCGAGTTCGAACAAGCCAAGAAGCTCGTATCCGTACGCCAGAACGATCGAGGCCTCTTCCAAAGCGTGCCGGTAAACGCCGACTCCTACGACGGCCACTTCTGCGCCAGGCTGGTCCGCCAGTAAATCGAAGTCCCGTCCCAAATCAGCTAATTTGGGACGGGACTATTTTAGCTACTTTGTGCCTCTTCGATCCGTTCGCCATGAAATGCGGTTATTTACTACGTTAAACCGGCTGTCCTCATCCATGCCGAATTTTGTGAAATCAAAACCGCAGGTAGACGGCTTGCCGTTTTTGCAAATACGCTGCTATGCTCGACCAATACGGGTCAAACGTAGTAAATGGGCCGCTTTCGTGGCGCAACTCCAGAGTAGTCAATTTGGGAGCGGGGCTACTTGCCTGTTAGTGGTTGTGTGGGCAGTTGGCGCAGCAGCCGCTGGTGGCGCTGGTGCTGGAGCCGCCGCTTCGCTGGTCGGTGTTGTAGAAGCCGCTGCCCTCAAATTTAATACCGCTGGCCGAGAACGTCTTGGCGGCCGGAGCGCCGCAGCTGGGGCACACGACCTCGGGAGTCTCGGACATAGGATGCTCAACCTCAAACACGTTGCCGCAGCTCGAGCACTTGTAATCGTAGCGCGCCATAATACTTCCTTTTCAGCACAAAGCGGGCAGATTACTCTGCCCGCAAAAATTCAAACGTCTGTAACTGTACCCTATATCGGGCGTTTTATCACGCTTCGCCCCAGAATCTATGCGTGTTGCGCAGGAGCTGTGCGGTTTTGCCCTCGGCGGCCGCAACGTCGGCCTCGTCAGCCTGCCAGGTCCAGTTGCCCGTGGCCACGCCCGGTACGTTCATGCGCGCGTCGTCGCCCAGCCCCAGGACATCCTGCAGCGGCATCATCACCAGGGGAGCGTCGCTTGCCAGCGCATCGCTCATCAGCTTGGCCGCCACCTCAACACCGCTCGGTTCGTCGCCGCCCGCAAAGGAACGCGTACACCAACCCGCGAGCGTCGACGTGTCGTGCGTCGAGGTATACAGGATCTTTCCTGGCGTAGGGTGCACGCCGCAACGGACGTCGTAGTCGCCAAACTCCAGCACGTCCATGCCGGGGAAGCCGCAGGTCGAGGCCATGGCGCGAACGCCGGGCGTCAAATAGCCCAGGTCCTCGGCAATAAAGTTGAGCAGACCCAGCTCGTCATAGGCGGTCTGAAACAGGTCCTTGCCCGGTCCCGCCAGCCAGCGACCTTCGGCGCAAGCCTTGCCAGCGGGGATACTGAAGTAGCTGTGGAAGCCCAAGAAGTGATCCAGACGCACGCGGTCGTAAAGTGAGAACGCACGACGTAGGCGATCCATCCACCAGCTATAGCCGTTCTGCTTCATGTGGTCCCAGCGGAACGTCGGGTTGCCCCACACCTGACCCTCGGGCGCAAAGTTGTCGGGCGGCGCACCGGAGATCTCGATTGCCTTGCCGGTATCGGATAGCCAGAAGTTCTCGGGTTCGCTCCACGCATCTGCCGAATCGTCGGACACGTACATAGGAATATCGCCGATGACCTCGATGCCCTTCTTGTGCGCGTAGTTCATGAGCTCGCACCAGGCTAGGTCAAAGCGGTACTGCATGTACGCCTGAAGCTCGGCCTCGTCGTGGAAGCGCTTGTCGTCAATCAGGTGCTCGTTGTAGCGCGCAACATCTGCCGGCCAATCGTGGCGCGACTCGCCCTCAAAGTACTTCTTAACGGCCATGTAGACGCAGTACTTCTCGAGCCAATCGGCATTGCGATGTTTAAACGCGGTGTACAGCGGATCGGCATCCTCGCCGCCACGGGCCTTCCAAGTTTCAAAGTCGGCCGCCAGCTCCTCGTGGCTTTCGGGCAGCAGGTCGATATTACCTGCAAAGGCCGAAGGACCGGCGTAAGGGGAGCGGAAGAAGTCCGTCGGGTTGACAGGCAGGACCTGCCAGTAGCGCATGCCCATAGCGGCCAGATGGTCGATAAAGCGACGCGTGGGTGCGCCGATCGTACCGGGCTTGCCGTCATCGGTCGGTACCGAGGTGATATGGCACACAACGCCCGCGCCGTGATCGAGCGGCTCCTGCAGGCGCTGCTCGGCATGGTGATAGATGATCGACGAGCCCAGCGGATACAAATCGAGCGTGACCGTGCCGTTGTGGATCTCGCACTCGTGACCGCTGATCACGTCACTCGCGCATTCGTCGAGCGCCGGAATCGTCACGCGGTGCGAATTGCGCAGACTACGGTTAATGATAACCGTCGCGGACTCGCCGTCCCTGCCCGTGCGGTTGTATGCCAGCACCTCGTCGTTGAGCGCGAAGGCCTTGATCTCGCCGTCGATCATAAACGGCAGTGCGCGGCGTACGGCGGAGGCGTTTTTGACAATAGCCAGCGTGTCGAAGTCGTGCAGTTGGTCCTTGGTCGGCAGGGTGCGGCGGTTGCCCGGATCGGTTAGACCCTCCAGGCCGTATTCGTCGCCGTAGTAGATCGAAGGCACGCCGGGGAAGGTCATCTGCATGAGCGTGGCGAGCCAAAAACGGCTCTTGGCCAGGCCCATCGAGTTCTCGTCCAGGCGCCATTTGCTGCGCTCGCACTCGGGCAGCTGCGACTCGTCGGGGCCGCCGCCGAGCACCGAGATAATGCGCGGACGGTCGTGGCTCGAAAGCAGATTAAGTGCGCAGGACAGGGCCTCACGGGGATAGTTCTCGCGCAGGGTTTCGATTTCCTCGGCTGCCTGGTAGGCGTTCTTGTAGCCCATCAAAAAGCCGATGACCATGTCGCGGAAGGGGTAATCCATAGCAGAGTCCAACTCGGAGCCCTGTAGGTAGCGACGCAGATGGCCGTAGCTGATCTTGTTGGAGGCGTCTTCCCAGACTTCGCCGAGCAACAGTGCATCAGGCTTCTCGGCAAGTACGGCCTTCTTGATCTCGGCCAGGAAGTCGTCGGAAAGCTCGTCAGCGACGTCCAGGCGCCAGCCATGAGCGCCGGCACGTAGCCATTTACGGATCACGCCGTCCTTGCCCAGAAGCCGCTCGCGTACCAGCTCGGAGCTCTCATTGATGGCGGGCATGTTGCCCACGCCCCACCAGCAGTCGTACGAGCCGTCCTCGTGGAAGTAAAACGCATCGCGCCACGGCGAGTCCTCGCTCTGCCACGCGCCCACGCCGGGGTAGTTGCCGTAGCGGTTGAAATAGATGGAGTCGTCACCCGTATGGTTAAAGACGCCGTCCAGGATGATGGAGATGCCCAGCTTCTCGGCTGCCTGGCACAGCTCGGTAAAATCCTGCTCGGTGCCCAGGATTGGGTCGATCTTGGTGTAGTCGGCCGTGTCGTAGCGGTGGTTGCTCGCGGCCTCAAAGATGGGGTTGAGGTAGATGGCCGTAAAGCCCAGCTCGGCGATGCGGGGCAGGTCATTTTGGATACCCTTGAGCGAGCCGCCGTAAAAGTCCCAGGTCTTGATGGATCCGTCCTCGGCACGCTCGTACACGGGCGGCTCGTTCCAGTCCTCGACCATGCGGCGCTGGATTCCGTTGCGTGGCTTTTCGACTTCGGCCAGCGTGCGCTCGCGCCAGTTTTCGTCGCGAGCATAGCGATCGGGGAAGATCTGGTAGACCATACCGCGCTCGTACCAGGTGGGACGGTTCTCGCGGTGCTTGTAGACGGTGACCTGGAACGACGGCACTTCGGCGTAGTCGTAGGTTACGCCCTCGCCGCCGGTGCGACCTTGCGGCGCGCCTAGGCGAACCTCGGGCTGGCCCTCGATATTGCAGATAAAGCTGTACCAGATAAGACAGGGCTCGGTGCACTCAAGCTCTGCAGTAAATATGCCGTCGCCCTCGTGCGTCATGGGATACAGAGACTCACCGATTTCATCGACCCAGGTGCGCAGCGTAAGCGTTGCCTGGTTGGGGTCGGCATCCTCCAAAATCACCGAGAGTGCAACGGAAGTTCCAGTGGTCACAGCGCCAAACGGAGTGCGAAACTGCGGCAGGCGGCTGTTGTGAATCAATCTCATAGTACGGTCCAGTTCTATACAGTCATGGCCAACGGGCCATGGGCTAAACGCACAGTACTTAAGTATATCGTTGCACTTTAGTTGTATAAACTACAGCCGCTCATTATCGGCGAACGGTTGTCCTAGAAAATCGTTTTACCATCCACATTATCGCGATACTCGAAAACGGCTATGTAGATAGTATTTGTAGCCAAACAAAACAGCTCCGGTTTACTACGACGAATTGAATGATCTCAACCACAGTCATTTTAGTGATATTAAAACTGCAGGTAGAAGCGTTGCCAATTTCGATGATTACTCGCCGTGGTCGGCCGGAGCCATTTTGTCGTAGTAAACCGGCCCTCTTTTTAATGCGGGGTTCAACCAAGAAGAGGGCGCCTGCTTGGGGCGCCCTCTTTTGCGTTGAGGATTAAGTTTTAATCGTCAGGATTAGCGGCGCTTGCGGGTGGCAGTTGCCTTGCGGACGGAGGTCTTCTTGGTCGGAGCCTTTTCCTCGGCCGGAGTGGCGGGGGAGACCGGAGTCTCCTTGGCAGGCTCGGGCTTAGCCTCTGCCTTCGGTGCGGCCTTGACCTCAGCGGCCTTCGGCGTCAGCTTGGCCTTTACCTCGGCCTTGGGCTCCTCTTTGGCAGCAGCGGGCTTAGTCTCTGCTTTGGGAGTTGCGGTCTTTGCCATGGTCTTCTTGGCTGTCGTCGTGCGCTTGCGCGAGGTGGTCTTGGCGGCAGGCTTGGCCTCGACGGTTGCCTCCGCCTTGGACTCGGCAGGCGTCTCCTCGACCTTGGCGGCCGGCTTTGCGGCAGCCTTCGTTGCAGTGGCCTTGGTAGCTGTAGCTTTCTTGGTGGCAGGGGTCTTGGTTGTGCTCTTGGACGCGGTCGTCTTCTTGGCGGCGGTCTTGGCCGGAGCCTTTGCCGCGGGCTTAACCTCGGCTGCAGCGGTCTCGGCCTTTACCTCGGGAACGACCTCGGCCTCGGCGGCCTTCTTGACAGCTGCGGTGGTGCGCTTGCGCGTGGTCGCTGCCTTGGCGGTAGTTGCCTTGGCAGTGGTGGTCTTGCTCGCAGCGGCCTTTGTTGTCGTGGCCTTTTTAGTCGTCGTCTTACGAGTCGTGGTCTTCTTTGCCGCAGGCTTCGCAGCCGGCTTCTCCTCAGCCTTGGGCTCCTCAGCAGCAGCGGGCGCCTCAACAACCGACTCGGCCTTGGGCTCGGGCTCGGCCTCAACTTTCTCAGCCACAACCACAGGCTCGTCGACAACAGCCGCCGGCCGCTCAATCTCCGGATGCATAAAGAAGTACAGGTCCAGATACTTGTCGGCCGAGCGCGTCCAGCTAAAGTCCTGGCTCATGGCCTGCGTTACCAGCTGGTTCCAGGCGTCGCGGTTATCCCAGAACAGACGCGCCGCGCGGAACACGGCGTCGCCCATCTCGTCGCCGTTAAAGTTACTAAACGAGAATCCCGTGCCCTCGCCGGTAAACTCGTTATACGGAATCACAGTGTCCTTCAGACCACCGGTCTCGCGCACGATAGGCAGGGTGCCGTAGCGCATGGCAATGATCTGCGACAGGCCGCAGGGCTCAAACTTCGACGGCATCAGGAACATGTCGGCGGCAGCATACATGCGCTGCGACAGCGCAGGATCGAACTCGATGCGCGCGGCCATGGTGCCGGGGTACTTGTCCTGGAAGTAGCGCAGGCCGTCCTCGTAGTCGCGGTCGCCGGTGCCCAGCACCGCCACCTGCACGCCGCCGGCCAGAATGCGGTCGAGCGCGTACATGACCAGGTCCATGCCCTTTTGGCGCGTCAGGCGCGTGACCATCACCATGAGCGGGCGGTCGTCGCGAACCTCGAGCCCCAGCTCTTCCTGCAGCTTGGCCTTGCACACGGCCTTGCCGGAACGGTCCTCCACGGTGTAGTTGGCGGCAATGCGCTTGTCGGTCGCCGGGTCAAAGCCCGCCACGTCAATGCCGTTCAAAATGCCCTGCAGCGCATAGGAGCGCTCGCGCAGAACGCCGTCCAGGCCCTCGCCAAACTCGGGCGTCTGGATCTCGTTGGCATAGGTGGGGCTCACCGTGGTGATGGCATCGGCATAGCGCAGCGCGCCCAGCATGTAGTTGATGCTGCAGGCATCGCAACGCAGCTGCGAGGCGGCCGCCGGAATATGCGCCACACCCAGAATGTCCTCCATCACGGTGTCGCTGAACTGGCCCTGGAACGCCACGTTGTGGATCGAGAACACGGTCTTGACACGGTCGTACAGCGGCAGGCCCTGGTAGAACTCGCGCAAGAACACGGGCGCCAGTGCCGTCTGCCAGTCATTGCAGTGGAGGATGTCACACTCAAAGCCGGCCGGCAGGTGCTGCAGGCTCTCGGTGATGGCCTTGGAGAAGAATGCAAAGCGCTCGCCGTCATCAAAGAAGCCGTACGGATAGTCGCGCGCAAAGTAACGCTCGTTGTCGATGAACATATACGTGACGCCGTCGTGCTCGAGCTTCTCGAGTCCGCAGTACTCATTGCGCCAGCCCAGGCTCACGTAAAAGTCGGAGAAGTGCTCCATCTGCGCCTTGTACTCGTCCTTGATGGTGGCGTACTTGGGCACCATGACGATGACCTCGGCGCCGGCGCGCACAAGCGCCGCAGGCAGCGAGCCCGCCACGTCGCCCAGGCCACCGGTCTTCACAAACGGTGCGCACTCGGCCGAGGCAAACACGATCTGCATCTTTTTG
>JAHYYL010000023.1:0-9054 GCA_019424965.1 Collinsella sp. | reverse complement strand
TATTGTCTCCCATGTTGCAATTCGAGAATAGCCGCCTGGCACAAACCGGGCGGCTATTCTACATGTTACGAGCGATGTTGCGGTGCCAACGTTAACGTACGATGGTGGTGTCAGAAGTTAACGGAGCCTTGCCCAGCACCAGGATGTTCTCGGGCGTGCCGCGAAGCTCGGTGTTGGTGGGGACCACGTTGTTCTTGTCCAGGATGGCGTTCTCAACGCGTGCGCCGCTCTTGATGATGCAGCTCTGGTTGATGATCGAGTTGGTCACCGAGGCGCCCTCCTCGACCACGACGCCGCGCGACAGGATCGAGTTGCGCACGGTGCCCTTGATGATGCAGCCGGCCGAGATGATCGAGTTGCAGGCGTGGCTGCCGGTCGCATAGCGCGAAGGCGGCACGTCGTGAGCCTTGGTCAGGATCGGGCGCTCGGGGTCAAAGAGCTGGTCGGCCACGGTCTGGTCGAGCAGGTCCATGCTGCGGCGATACAGCGACTTTTCGCTAAACACGCCCACGACCTCGCCCTTGTACTCGTAGCTGCACACGTCGATGTTGCCAAAGTCGCCCTGGAGTGCCTCGAGCAGGTCCAGATAGTCGGCGGCCTGGTAGTGGTCGATAATCTCGAGCAGCGTCTCGCGGTTGACGATGCAGCAGTCCATAGAGGCGTTGTCGCCGTACACGACGCCGGCGCTCACGCCCGTCAGGCGACCGTTCTCGTTAATCTCGAGCTTGGTCTCGTCATCGACGTTGCGCGTGGCCTTGCAGTACACCACGGTCATCTGGGCACCGGAGTTCTCGTGCGCCTCGATGATGGTGTTGAGGTCCATGTTAAAGATGATGTTGGTGCCCATCATCACGACATAGGGCTTCTCCGAGCGCTGGAACAGCGTCTTGTTGGAGATGATGTCGCGCAGCAGGAAGCGCATGCCGCCCTTGGTGGTGCCATACGCGTTGCCGGGCACCATGAACAGGCCGCCCTTCTTGCGGTCCAGGCCCCAGTCCTTGCCCGAGCCCACGTGGTCGATCAGCGAGCGGTAGTTGCCCGGCATGACGACGCCGACGGTCTTAATGCCGGCATTCATCATGTTGGACAGCGGGAAGTCGATCAGGCGGTAGCGGCCCAAAAACGGAACGGACGCGATGGGGCGGTCCTTGAGCAGGACGCTGCCGTAGGACGAAGAGTAGTTAGCGGTGATATAACCGATGGCCTTGCGATTGATCATCGGATCATTCCCCCTTCCCGATAACGACGTCATTTCCAACGACGGCCGTATCCTTGGTGGTATCGACAGAGCCGAGCTTCACGCCCTCTTCGACCGTGGAGTTCTCGCCCAAAATAGCGCGGCATATGTGCGCACCGCTCTTAACGTGCGCACCCGGCAGCAGCACGGAGTCCTCGACCACGGCGCGCTCCTCGATGATGACATCGGTCGAAAGGATCGAGTGGCGAGCGGTGCCGTAGATCTTGCAGCCGTTGGAGACCAGGCAGTCGTCCAGGCGGCCGTCCGGACCAATGTAGTGCGGCGGACGCGTGGTGATGTTGGACATGATGGGGAAGTTCTTGTCAAACAGATCGAACTCGGGGTTGTTGCCCAACAGGTCCATCGAGGTCTCGTGGAAGCTGGCGATGGTGCCGACGTCCTTCCAAAAGCCGTGGAACTCGTAGCTGTACAGGCGCTTGTTCTCGCCGAGCAGCTTGGGGATGATGTCCTTGCCAAAGTCGTGGCTCGAGCGCTGGTCCAGAGCGTCCTCCTCGAGCGCCTCGATCAGCACGTCGGCCGAGAAGATGTAGATGCCCATGGACGCGAGGTTCGAATCGGGCTTCTCGGGCTTCTCGGTGAACTTGGTGATGCGGCCGTCCTCGGGGTCGGTGGTCAGGATGCCAAAGCGGCTGGCCTCCTCCCACGGCACGGGCATAACGCTCACCGTGAGGTCGGCGTTGCTCTCAGTGTGCGTCTTGAGCATCTTGCGGTAGTCCATGCGATACAGGTGATCGCCCGAAAGAATCAGGACGTACTTGGGGTCGTTGGCCTTGATGTAGTCGAGGTTCTGCGTAATGGCGTCGGCCGTGCCTGCATACCAGGCGCCGCCGGTCTGCGTCTCATACGGCGGCAGGATCGACACGCCGCCGTCGCGGCTGTCCAGATCCCACGCCTCGCCGGAGCCCACGTAGGCATGCAGCAGGTAGGGACGGTACTGCGTCAGAACGCCCACCGTGTCGATGCCCGAGTTGGAGCAGTTAGAGAGCGAAAAGTCGATAATGCGGAACTTGCCACCAAAGCTAACCGCCGGCTTGGCGATCTTTTGGGTGAGTGCCCCCAATCGGCTGCCCTGTCCTCCTGCGAGGAGCATCGCGATGCATTCTTTCTTACTCATCGATTTCTCCTTCTGTCATCGATGTTCCTAAACCCATTAGCGACGGACGCGGCGCTCGGTCGCGCCCGTCGAGTAATGCCGTGCGGCAAAGGGAGCTCGCGCGCCTTTACGCGTGCCAGATCTCGTCGCGGTACTCGCGAATGGTACGGTCGCTCGAGAACCAGCCGCTCGAGGCGGTGTTGAGCAGAGCCTTGCGGTTCCAGGTCTCCTGGTCGCCGTAGCTGCCCGTGAGCTTTTCCCATGCATCCACGTAGCTGCGGAAATCGGCCATGACCAGGTCGGGGTCGTTGTTGTTCATGAGCTCGTTGTAGATGCTCTCGAAGTTGCCCGAAAGACCCGCAAACGTGTTGTCCTTGAGCTCGTCCATCACGCGGCCCAGACGCTCGCGGTCGCCGTTGAGGGTGTCCCACGCAAAGTAGCTGTTGGATGCCCAGAGCTGCTCGACCTCGGGGGCGGTCAGGCCAAAGATGGCCTCGTTCTCGCGGCCGGCCAGATCGGCGATCTCGATGTTGGCGCCGTCGAGGGTGCCCAGCGTAATGGCGCCGTTCATCATGAGCTTCATGTTGGACGTGCCCGAGGCCTCCTTGCCGGCCGTGGAGATCTGCTCCGAGATCTCGGCGGCGGGGTAGATGAGCTGGGCGTTGCTCACGCGGAAGTTGGGGATAAAGCAGACCTTCATGACCTCGTTGACGCGGGCATCGTTGTTGATGACGTCGGCAACGGAGTTAATGAGGCGGATGGTCTCCTTGGCAAAGGTGTAGCTCGAGGCAGCCTTGCCACTAAAGATGAAGGTCGTCGGCGTCACGTGGAAGTTGGGATCGGCAATGCGACGGTTGTAGATGTCCATCACCTTCATGATGTTCATGAGCTGGCGCTTGTAGGCATGGAAGCGCTTTACCTGGACATCGAAGACGGTGTTGGGGTCAATGACCAGACCGGTCTCGGCCTTGACGTAGGCGGCAAGGCGCTCCTTGTTAGCGCGCTTGGAGGCACCTACGGCCTTCAAGAACTCGGTGTCGTCCTTAAACTCCTTGAGCTTCTCCAGCTCAAAGGCGTCCTTGAGCCAGCCGTCGCCAATGGCCTCGGTCACGAGCTTGGCGTAGGTGGGGTTGGCCTCGGCAAAGAAGCGACGGTGCGAGATGCCGTTGGTCTTGTTGTTGAACTTCTCGGGCGTCAGGGCATAGAAGTCCTTGAGCACGATGTTCTTGATGATGTCGGAATGGATCTTGGCCACGCCGTTGACGCTGTGGCTGCAGATCACGGACAGGTTGGCCATGCGAATCTCGCCGTCCCACAGGATGGCGGTCTGGCGCAGACGCTCCTGCCAGCCCTCCTTCGTGGTGTCGAACGACTCGTGCCAACGACGGCTGATCTCGTCGATGATCTGGTACACGCGGGGGAGCAGCTTGGAGAACGTGCCGATGGGCCACTTCTCCAGAGCCTCGGGCAGGATGGTGTGGTTGGTGTAGCTCACGACCTGCGTCACGATGTTCCAGGCGTCATCCCACTCGAGCTTCTTCTCGTCGATGAGAATGCGCATGAGCTCGGGGCCGCACATGGCGGGGTGGGTATCGTTGGTGTGGATGGCTACAAACTGCGGCAGCAACTCCCAGTTAGCGCCGTGCTCCTTCTCAAAGGTGTCGAGCAGGCTGTAGATGCCGGCCGAAACAAAGAGGTACTCCTGCTTCAGGCGCAGCAGACGGCCGTGCTCGCCGGCGTCGTTGGGGTAGAGAATGGCGCTGATGGCCTCGGCCTCGGCGCGCTCGGCATCGGCCAGGGCGTAGTCGCCACGGTTGAAGGCCTCAAGGTCAAAGTGCTCCTCGACCGGCTCGGCGGCCCAGACGCGCAACTTGTTGACGGTCTCGCCGGCATAGCCCACGACGGGGATGTCATAAGGGACGGCCAGGATGTCCTGCGTGTCTACCGTGCGGTAGAACGTGCGGCCGTTCTCCTCAAAGCCCTCGACGCGGCCGCCAAACTTAATGGTCACGGCCTTGTCCTGACGGCGGACTTCCCAAGGATAGCCGTGGGTGAGCCACTCGTCGGTGGCCTCGACCTGGCTGCCGTTGACGATCTCCTGCTTAAACAGGCCGTAGCGGTAGCGCATGCCGTTGCCGTAGCCGGCAATGCCCTCGGCTGCCATGGAATCCAGGAAGCACGCGGCCAGACGACCCAGGCCACCGTTGCCCAGGGCCGGATCGGGCTCCTGGTTCTCGATGACGGACAGGTCAAAGCCCATGTCGTCGAGTGCCTCGGCGACCATGTCGCGCACACCAAAGTTGAGCAGGTAGTTGTCGAGCAGGCGGCCGATCAAAAACTCGATCGAGAAGTAGTACACGCGCTTTTTGCCCTCGGCGGTGACGCGGGCGTCACTCTTGGTGGCAACGGTGCGCGCCTTCTCGGCCACGAGCTTGGCCAGGGCGTTAAAGCGGTCGAGGTCGCTGGCGGCCTCGACGCTCTTGCCGCTGATGCTCATGACGGCATCGCGATAGAGCTCGGTAAACTCCTGCTTGTTGTCGAAGATCTTATTCATACGTTCCTTTCCCCCGGGGATGTTTCTCCCGGAACGGTTATGACTTATATCCTACGCCCCGGCGGGGCGGGTGATTGCATTGGTAACGGCTTTGTTACGCGTCCTTGCCAGATGCCTTAACGGCGCCTGTCTTGGCCTTGGGGGCAGCCGTTTTGGCGGCCGTCTTTTTGGCCGTGGCGGGCTTGGCAGCCTTGGTTGCCTTGGCCTTGGCCGGAGCCTTCTTAGCAGAAGCAGGCTTGGGCTTCACCGAGGACGTGCGTTTCTTGGGCGCAGCCTTGGGCTCCTCGACCACCGGCGGCTTATAGCTGCTGGGACCGCGGCGCTTAAGCACCACGCCTGCCAGGCCGGGCACCTTAATCTCAATGGAGTCCATCTGCCCGTTCCAGGGATAGGGCTCGCTCGAGCAGGTATGGGGTTCCTCGCCGGCGTATCCGCTGCCGCCAAACTCGGGACGGTCGGAGTCAAAGATGACCTCCCAGTCGCCCTCGCGCGGCACGCCTACGCGGAAGCTCTCGTAGCTCGCCGGGTCAAAGTTGATCAGGATCACCAGGTCGTCATCGACGTCCTCGCCCTGGCGCACAAAGCTCACGATGGACTGCTTGGAGTTGTCCGCGTCGATCCAGGTAAAGCCGTCATCGGTGTAGCCGCGCTCGTACAGGGCGGGCTCGGCGGTGTACAGGTGGTTGAGCGCCTTGATGAATGCCTGATGGTGCTTGTGAGTCTCGTACTCCTCGGTCAGGAACCACTGAATGGACTCGTAGTAGCGCCACTCAATAAACTGGCCGATCTCGTTGCCCATAAAGTTGAGCTTGGCACCGGGGTGCGTCATTTGGTAGAAAGCCAGCGTGCGCAGGCCGGCAAACTGACGCCACCAGTCGCCCGGCATACGGCCGATGAGCGAGCACTTACCGTGCACGACCTCGTCGTGGCTCAGCGGGCATATGAAGTTCTCGGTAAAGGCGTACATGATGGAGAACGTGAGCAGCCCGTGGTTGCCGGGGCGCCACGGAAAATCGGTCTGCATGTAGTGCAGGGTGTCGTTCATCCAGCCCATGTCCCACTTGTAGTGGAAGCCTAGGCCGCCGTCCTGCGGCGGATAGGTCACGAGCGGCCACGCGGTGGACTCCTCGGCCATCATCATCACGTCGGGGAAATGGGCCTCCACGGCGCAGTTGACCTGACGGATAAACGCGCTGGCGTCCAGGTCCTCCTCGGTACCGTACTTGTTGAACTTCTTTTGGCCGGGATCGTCGATGCCAAAGTTGAGGTATAGCATGCTGGACACGCCGTCCATGCGAATGCCGTCCACGTGGAAGTTCTCGAGCCAGTACAGCACGTTGGAGACAAGGAAGGAGCGGACCTCGCCGCGGGCGAAGTCGAACTTGTGCGTGCCCCAGTTGGGGTGAATCTCGTGCTCAAACAGCATGTGGCCGTTAAAGGTGGCAAGGCCGTGGGCGTCGGCGCAAAAACCGCCGGGCACCCAGTCCATGATCACGCCGATGCCCGCCTCGTGACATGCATCGATAAAGTGCATGAGCTGCTGCGGGTTGCCGTAGCGCGACGTGGCGGCGTAGTAACCGGTCGTCTGGTAGCCCCAGGAGCCATCGAAGGGATGCTCCATAAGCGGCAGGACCTCGATATGCGTGTAGCCCATGTCGCGCACGTAGTCCACGAGCTCCACCGACAGGTCGTCGTAGGTGTAGAACTCGCCACGCTGCGCGGGGAAGGGATCCATGGGACCGGGGTAGTTGCCGTACTCGTCCGGCTCGCCCTGCGGCGCGTCGCTGTGGCGCTTCCACGAGCCAATATGAACTTCGTAGATGTTGAGCGGCTGCGACATGTGGTTGTGGCCGGCGCGGCGCTTGAGCCACGCGGTGTCGTTCCACTTGTAGCCATCGAGGGTCCACAGTACGCTCGCGGTACCCGGAGGGCACTCGGCCTTAAAGGCGTACGGATCGGCCTTGTAGAGCTTTTCGCCGTCGTTGGTCTCGATGAGATATTTATAGAGTTGGCCCTGCTCGGCGCCAGGAATAAAGCCTTCCCAAATAGCGCTCGTATGCACGGGCACCAGCGGGTTGGCTTCCTCATTCCAGTCGTTAAATTCGCCAATGACGTGGACGCTCTTTACATCGGGCGCCCAAACGCAAAAACGCCAGCCGCGCGTACGGTTCTGCGTGTCGGGATGCGCGCCCATCTTTTCCCAGCTACGCTCCCACATGCCAATGCCAAACAGATAGACATCGTCCTTAGAGAGCTCCGGTGCGTGCGGGGCGGCTTTACGGGTAGCGGGCTTTTTGGTTGCTGGCTTTAGCTTTGTATCGCTCACGTTTGATCCCATCATGACGCGGCAGCGTGTTGCCTTGGTGACTAGATGCGAAAGGTCCAAGGCTGCACGAATCGAAGGGACGGCGATAGTTCTATGATTCGTTCCACCTCGCGTGCTCGGTGGAACTTTCGGCAGAAACTACGATAACACCTGTACGTTACTTTTATGAAGGAAAGTGGTTTTAGGGCGGCGTTTAATCGGTAAGCGCCATGTTTAGACCACTGGCAGAATTGCGATGGTAAAACTCTTGACAGTTTTACCAATTAGGGTTTCAAGATTGTTAGTTTGACGTTTGGTAAAACGTTTTTAGCAGGTTGTTTACCATTTGACATCGAAAGGTTCGTTTATGTCCCAGACCGCCGCCCACAATGTCGCTTTTATTTTCGATTGCGACGGCACGCTGGTAAATAGCACTCCCGTTTGGGCCTATGCGCAGCCCGAGTTATTGCATCGCCACGGAGCTGACGTGACGGTCGACGATTTTGCCCAGTTTGAGCATTTGTCGCTCGAGGACGAGTGCCAGGCCTACCACGACACCTGGGGCATTGGAGCGAATGGCGAGGAGCTGTATCGCGAGCTGAGCGACATTCTGATCGATGGCTACTCTAAGGTGCCGCCGCGCGACGGCCTGCTTGCATTTTTGGAGCAGGCGAAGGCGGCCGGCATTGCCATGTGCGTTGCCACGTCCACGCCGGCCGAGCTGGTTAGTTCTGCGCTAGCGGGAGCCGGGCTCGACGCGTACATGGAGTTTGTTACCACGACGGGTGAGGCAGGACGCTCCAAACAATTCCCCGACGTATACGAGCTGGCGCTGCGCCGTCTGGAGGAGCACCATGGGCACAAGTTTGAGCGCGCATGGGTGTTTGAGGACGCCGTCTTTGGCCTTAAGAGCTCTGGGGTCGCCGGCTTTAAGCGTGTGGGCATTTATGACCCGCACGGCCGTATGGAGCGCGACGAGGTGCGTGCTAACTGCGATATCTTCATCGATAGCTATGAAGAGCTGGACCTGGCCCGCGTTCTTGAGTTTGAGGGCTAGGCGAGGGCTGTGGCTTTTAAGGTATTAGTGGTCTGCGGCTCGCCCGTGGTGGCGAGTGCGGATTTGTTGCGTAGGCTAGCGGGGGAGTGCGACCACATCGTAGCTGTGGACCGCGGGCTCGATGCGCTGCTGGGCGCGGGGTTGAGCTGCGACGTTTATGTGGGGGATGCCGACACGGTGAGCGATGCGGGTCGTGCGTTAGTCGATGCCGCCGAAGCCTTTGAGGTAGAACGCCACGACCCCTACAAGGACTATACCGATCTGGCGCTGGCGCTCTGTTCCGTCCGCCGCCGCTGGCCGGGTGCCGAAGTGGTTGTAACCTGCGCCACTGGCGGCCGTCCTGATATGGCGTTATCCGTACTGGGGCTGCTCGCGGGTTACGAGGATGCCCCTGTCTGGATTGTCGAGGACAAGGTGGTCGCCCGCATCCTTCACGGAGGTGAGTCGTGGACCATCGAGAGCGCCGAAGGCAAGACGTTCTCCATCATCGCCATAGCCCCCGGGACGGTAGTAAGCGAACACGGCCTAGAATGGGAGTTAGACCGCAGCCCCCTGGGCCTGTTGGCGGACACGGGCATCAGCAACGTCGTAAGGTCAACAGCCACGATCCAAGTCCACACCGGCACCGCCATCGCCTACCTCTACAAATAAGGTCTATCGCATCAGGGTTTTATCGGGACGGTGGATAGAAATAAGCGCTCGAAGAGTGATTATTTCTGCCCCGTACCAGGAAAAGGTTGATTTTCAATCTCAACGCAACAGCCTGAACGGGCCCCGCGTTTCCGCA
>JAHYYL010000022.1 GCA_019424965.1 Collinsella sp. | reverse complement strand
TGCGGAAACGCGGGGCCCGTTCAGGCTGTTGCGTTGAGATTGAAAATCAACCTTTGTCGATAGTCCCTCTTTTTTCAAAATGTCGCGCACCTCGTTCTTAGTGATCGGCTTTTCAAACAACGAAAGCAAAGCGAACGAAAAATCATTAACCGCACACATTCTATGGGTGGCACAACTCAGCAGTACTCTTAACCCCTCTTTTGAGCGTCCGACTTCTTTAACAAACGAACTTTTAACCAATTGAAAACCATTATCGTGCATTACATAATCGGCATCGATATTTGTATTCAGCAATCCATAATGCAACAGTTCTTCTATCGCCCTTGTCAGCTCGAGGTCGCCCTGATCAAGAATAAGAGAAATGCTACAATCGGCCTCCAATAAACGGGCCAACTTAAGGTATACCAACTGGGAAACAGCATAGACATGATGGTATTCAGAATTATAGAAGTAGGCAAATGGCTCAACGAGCACGACAGAGGTCTTGGAATCCAGCCAGATTCGATCAGCTGGATTTAGACTAGTTAGCCGTCGCTTTACTTTGGTCAAATGTCCCTTATACCTGACAGCGTGAATAGAATCTAGGATCCAGGTCACCTCTGAAATATGAAGCCGCTGGGGCAAGTCAATTGTGTCGCTACCGTTTATGACCTCTTGCATATAAAAATCAATATGATGCTCATCAGATAAGGATTTTGCTTCATTTAAAGTTAAACCAGTGCCTGAAACATAATCCACTTCGAGGCGCAAATCCTCATATTGGGACTTCGGCATTACAGAGACACCATACTTATCGGGATGATTCCAAACATCCGACCCCATAACGAGACCAAAATACGTAAATCCTCTCGTGGAATATGGAACACCACATACCTGTTTTGAATAATTCAAAACATTCTCTGTATAAGCTAAGGTGTTCAGAGCCTCTTCTTTAGTTTCGGTCGGAAAGCCAATCATAAAAAATAGATGAACAGGAATACCCGCATTGAGACAATCATGGATATTGCGATCAATCCAATCAACTCTCGTGTTCTTCTTCATTAGATCAAGAACTCTTTGGTTGTATGACTCGAGGCCAAACTGAATCTGCCTACATCCACTTTGGTATATCTTGTTAAAAACGTCTGTACTTAGGGTTGGAGAGAACCTCGTTTCTCCATGCCAGAAAAACGTTTTTCCCGATGCGTTTATTTCATCCGCGAGTTGCTCCATTCTTTTGCCTTCGAATGTTTCATCCACAAAAGAGAAAACTCTCGTGCCGTATTTTTCATTTAACCGACACATTATTTCAAATACTCTCGATATAGGCATCTTTCGGTAACAACCACCGGTAGCACCGGGAATGGTGCAGAAGGCGCAATGATTAAAACACTGCCTAGAGGAATAAACCGGCAATATTAGCTCAGGCATGAAGTATTTGGAAAGGGCGAAGCCATCGAAATCGGGAACTGTATCGTTGATAAATGTTTGCTCAATCCGATGGTTTTTATATATCTTTCCACCTTTAGCATGGCAAAGGTTTGGAACACAGTCGAGATTGTCATCACCAGAGTCAAGAGCCTCAAGAAGACGTGCAAGCGGCTCTTCGCCGTCATACATCATTATCGAATCAATGTATTCAAAAAAGGGATGCCATTCTTTCATGCAGTCATCTGCTAAACGAGTAATGTAATTGCCGCCCAATGAGACGTGTTTAACAGATGGACATTCTTCTTTAATCAGTTTCGCTAACGTAACTGCAGAAATCAATTGGAAACAGCCGCTCACCGAAATCCCAATAAACTCGATTTTTTCCCTCTGAATACGCTTAAGAAAGGCAGTTTCATAGAAGGAAATAAACGGATTATGCAAGGTATCCGCAAGCGATTTCATTATTTCTGGTGTCGAATAATAATCATAGGGCAGATCTATGGAGTTGAACGTGTATTTAACTCCATATGAGACGTGATTTATGATATAGAGTGCATTTCTAAAAATGTTTCAGCATATTGTCTTTCTTTTAGATTAAAGTATCTCTTCGATCTGAAAATATCTTTTGCCTCGTCAACATTAAGTGCCGGCTTTTGTATCAACTCGATTGTTAATTGAACATTCGAACTAAACGAATCCTTTGATTCCCGATACCTTTTACAGCACTCTTCGACATGTCTAAAAGATAGGAGGTCATCGTAAAATTCCACGTTTAAGTCAACAATGTCAACTTTGTATTGTTCAACCTCTTGAAGATATGACTTCAAAACAGGCAAGGCAAGATACGGCCCCACTGGACTCCATCCTGGGGGAAATACTAAAAGCGTTTTAGGCATATCAACGTCACATCTTTCGCAAATAATTCAATTGAAACACAACTACCATCATAATTGAAAATACACCAAGTCCTGTAACGAGAATTGAGAACATCGCGATGCTCGTGAACAGCGAAACAAGAAGTGTTGAAATAACAACAGCAACCGATTGCAAAGACTCCCTAATTGAAAACAGGCTTATCGATTCAGATCCGTCTCTCGCCAAATCCTGCAGCGATGTTATGAGAAGCACATCTTGAATGGCGTTTCCGGCACCGACGATAAAAAGGAAAATAAACGATATCCCAGACGCATAGCGATAGCCAAACGCCAGATACGCACCGAGCGCAAGATACGTCACAAAACAATATGATTTAACGCAATCGGAACCACTGATTAAACGACCGTATATTGTATTTCCGAACAACAGTCCGATTGTAAGACTACTCTGAAGGAATCCATATTGTATCGATGACGAGTCAAATTGCAATTGCGCTATAGCTGGCAAAAGAGAATTCAGAGAGCCGAATGCCACGCCACTAGAAATATCGATTAATAGGAAACCAATTGCCAAGTGCTTCGCGCTAAGATCACTAAATGCAGTCCTGTTTTTTTCATTTTTGCTTATTCCCTCTTTATCATTAACCTCGATAACCGACGGAACATCTCGCAGCAACCAGAACGACGCGGCAAAAGAAAGCGCGTCTAATGCAAGAACAGCCTCCGCCCCAAATTGAGCGACAACAAAACCGCCGGCAACTGGCCCCAGAACCATCATCAAATTCTGCAGGAACCCAAACGAATTATTAATTACGTCGCGATTGATACTATTCGTATTGGCTCTTAACAACGAGTAAAAGCAGGGCATTTCTACCGTTCGGCAAAGCGATACCGCGCACGTAATAGCAAACATACTCCATTTACTATCAACAAAAATATAGCAAACGAATAATCCCGCGCGAATTAAGTCTGCCAATCTCATGGCCTGCAGTGTCCCGATACCCATCTTCTGAGGCAGCTGCGCGAGCGCAACTGAAAACAGAGAGGGGGCAAATCTGCAGCAGACCATCAAAGCAGTTGCAGAAACATCGTGAGTTACCTCGTAAATCAGCATTGGCAAAGCAATATTCGCACACCAATTGCCTATTTCGCTTATCCCTCTAGCAATATATAGGACCCGAACCGGACGGCTAGCTCTCAATACCGTGAACATCACGATTAACCTCGTATTTCAGGCCTCGTTCATCCCTTAATAGGAATCCATAATCAACCAAGTACCGCCTCAACACGGCATAATCAGGATAGAGCTGTGACAGCACACGATTAACCTGAAGCTCCGTATAACTTGTATTTAATTCAAAGAAAGAGACGGCCCATAGTAGCATGATTCTTTTATAGCTTTCCTTTTTTGGAATTGAAACCAGCTCGCCATTCTTGAGAAATCGTTTTTTAAAGTCTATTAGCTCATCCATTCACATCCTCCATTTCATACGCATCTAATACTAAAAATGCATACGCTTTAGGCCATCGCATTCAGCTTCTTTATTCGAACTAAACTCGAACTAATCTAAATTATTTGCTCAGACACTCTTCGAAAGCTCGTTTTTCACTCTGAGTAAAATGCCCTTCCCAGTCAGTCCACGAACAGGAAGGCAACTCACAACGAGCGGAGTCGAAGCCCTCTGCCGTCGGTCGCTCAAAATGCACGATAACCTTTTCGATATCGCCATCTGTAATCAGGTCAGAATGAATGACCTCGGTACCATCTTCGAATGTCATATACGGGTACATCACGTAAACCACCTCGCAATAGTAAATCCAGTTTAGCATCAAGCTATTGCACCAAAGACAGCAGGCCCCCTTGATGAGTTGATGGTATCTGTTAAATGTCACGTACGATTCACATCTGGTGGGTACCCTGATGGCTACACGAAACGAAGTAGATTTACACCGGGAGGACCCCGTATGACAACCAAGTACACCGACGCGCCGCGCACGCGCGTCATGACGCCGGCATCGCTCAACAACGGCGTGCACGAGAACCATTCCATCGGACAGACCATGGCCATCGCGCCCAAAAAGGGCCTGTTCGACGATATTTCCATTCCCCAGATCATCGCCGGCGCCGCAGCTGCCGCCACGAGCGTGGCGCTTGCTTCAAAGATCGGCATTGCCGGCTCGGTGATTGGTGCCGCTGTGAGCTCAGTCATCACTGTTGTGTCCTCGCAGGTCTACCGCCACTTTATCTCTGCCAGCGCCGAAGCCCTCAAAGGTACGCACGCCGCCAACGACTACCCTGCCGGCGCCTATGAGCCCGTTGAGTTGAATGCCGAGGAGCACCTGGGCGGCGCCGCGACTACGCAGGAGATGCGCCAGATTGCGGGGCGCGCGACCACGGCGCGCGTCGCCCCCAACAGCCTGCGCGCCAAGGCGGCGGCAGAGCGCAGCCAGACGCAGAAGAAGGTTATCGTCTTCTCGATCGCCATCGCCATCGTCGCGGTCATCGCTTGCGCCGGCGCCATCCTTATCACCACTGCCGGTGAGGGCCTGGGCGAGCGCCCCGAGCCAATCCTTTCGTCGCGCACGACCGAGAGCGATGCAAATGGCAACACCCAGTCGCAGGATCAGCAGGCACAGACGGACGATACGCAAGACAGTTCTACCTCTGCCAATTCGTCCTCGAACACCCAAAACCAATCGCAGGGCGTCGATTCCTCTGCGAACAACAGCGGCACGCAATCCGGCACGACTGACTCAAGTCAAACGACTGACGGCTCTCAACCGAGCACGGGCGACCAGGCGAATGGCAATACACCGAGTACGGGATCTACCGACAACAGCAACACCAACAGCTCGAGCGGAACCGCGTCCGGCACGGCATCTGACAGTTCAAGCCAAGGCGCGACATCGGGCAACTAGGCACATTTGCCTCTCATAGATAACCGACCTGTATAACGGGCGCGAATCGACAGCGGTTCGCGCCCGTTTGCCTTGGGCGCCGCCATGGCGAGCGCCATGCGATGGTAAGATGCTTTACATGTGTAAAGAGGAGATTTGCCATGAGCAAGACAATAGTTAGGCCCACGCTTTCACTGGGCAACCACATCTATCTGTATCGCCTGCTGCGCGATGCGATTGGATGCGGCAAGCAAACGTTTATGACGCAGGTCGAAGAGGCGCTCGCCGCTGGCGACATGACCGCTTATGACCTGGGCTTCGAATCTACGCGCGAGCTGCTCGAAGAGCTTGACGACTGCATTAAGCTGACCGTCTTTAAGGGCGGTCGCCTGTATGTCACCGTCATCGCCAACGAGGCCTGGGATGCCGCCCTTGCCAAGGGCGAGGACAAGCCCAAGACCGCCAAGGGCGCTAAGCAGTCCTACAAAAAGAAAAAGCGCGGTGAGAAGGACCTCAAGGCTGTGCGCCCCAAGCACGTTAAGCGTCCCGAACCAGAAGCCGCGGTTGAAGCTGTGCCGGAGCCCGAGCCCGAGACAGAGATCGAAGTCGCTATTGAGGTGGCAGCAGAAGCCGAAACCGAAATCGCCGCCATGACCGATCCCGAAGTCATGCCAGAGCAGGAAGCCGCTGTGGAGCTCAACGAGGCATCCAAGTCGACAACCGAAGAGGCGGCTGGCCAGCCCGAGGCGCCCGTGTTCCAGAACCACGATGTCTTTGGCGACAACACCGAGGACAATCAGTCCGACGAGCTCGCGGATCAAGATGCTGCCGAGGCAACACCGGAGCCCGAGGCGCCCCAGCCTGCCATCTCGCTCACGGTTGTCTACGACCCCGAGAACGCCAACGCCGGCATCACCACCATGGTATCCACGCCGGTCGAGGCCAAGCCGAACGTCGAGAATGAGAACGCGACGCAGGTTGAGGTTGAAACCGCAGTTGCAGACGCACCCGTCACCGTGAAGCCCGCAGATTCCGAGATCAAGCCGAAAGTAACGCCGGAGCCCGCACCCGTCATCGAATCCATGCCCGCCGCTGCTTGCAACCAAATACCCGCATCCGCACCGGCTTCGGTACCCGCAGCGGCCCCAGCCCCCGCACCCGCAGCGCCCGCCATCCCCAAGGACTTCCCCGTCGATTTCGCAACCGAGGTCTTCTGCCCCGGCCCGCTTCTGCACCAGTTGTCGACCTATCTCCCCTACGGCGCTGACACCCTCGGCATCGTCGGCGCGTACTACTGGATCGCTCGCGAGCGCGGTACCATCGAGGCCGGCCGTAACCGCGCGAGCTTCCCCCTGCGCTACACACAGGCCGGCAAACGCCACGAAGTCACCGTACGCATTCGCCGCAACACCACCGGCGGCCTCGGAGCCACCTGGGCCATCGACAAGGTCGAAGCCCCGGTCGAGTAAAAAACGGCCTCGGATAGCCAATTGACCATCCGAGGCCGTTTGAATTCAGGCCTTTTAGTTGTCATCGGCGCATATAGACACCAGAGAAGCAAGCTCATCCTCAAGTTGCGGAGCAAAGTATCTAAAAGAAACCTGCGCTCCAGTCGGTATCGACTCAATCATATTCGCAGCATTATCTGAAACTCGGTACGATGCAGTTTCACCTGTCTTCAAATCCTCTATTGAGCAGACAGCGTCTTCAGCATCAATCGACCTAAGCACGCCTTCTCCTTGTAACATCACATCGGCATGCCCGCCAGCTATTTCTAATGAACCTGAGTCTGTCGCAGTCACTTCTCCGGAACCTCCGCGCGATATCTCTTCCTTTGTTGAACAGCCCACCAATGAAGCCATCAGCACCAAAGACAGAGCTAGACGAATCGCCCTACTTCGAAAAAGTCGTTCCATAAGTCCACGCATAATAGCTCTGATCATACTTCAGGAAGGATAAAGATGAATTCCAGCCGTCCGCTATGCCAATCATCTGCCTTGTCTCTCCAGTTTTCTTACCAGTAAGTGTGGCGTAAGCCTCCGCTGTTACAGAATGGGCTGATCCGTTGTACAAACTCGCATGTAAAACATTCGGTCTATTAGAGTTAATCTCATTTTGAATGCTCGCGATAGCCGGAGAGGAGACAGTGCGGGCGATAAGAGTACTTCCTCTGCTTGCGCAGTAATTTGTAAACCCCGTTGCACAGGTTGATATCGGCGTTCCGCCCAAAACAACGCCGGGAACAGTCTGTTCTTCATCGGAAAGAGCATGGGTATTGGTGTAATTCCATATCTGCATATATTGCGAAGGGTCGCTATATAAATTGGCAATGCCATACAGTTCCGCAACGTTCGAAAAAGCTGTCACCATACAAGCATAGTGGGCAGTAAGCCTCTTAATCTCGCTTTCATCATATGACATAAACTGAGAAATGGAACGAAATCCAGATACTGTGTAATCCTGCATTTGAGTTGCGTAAATTACGACATCGTTCCAGCTTGAAGGTTTATTCGATAAAACGACAGGCCGTCCTTCTATGGAAACAGCCGGGATTGTTCTTCCGCAATTTGTTGTTATTGAACCGTCCAAAGATTGCACACCGAATTCGAATGGATTGATCATTACGACTGGGTTATTGAAAGAATAAGACTCAACACCAAGATCTCCTCCCCGATCCATAGGGCTGACTAAGCCGTCTCCAAAACGATATCCCGTAAGTATTTCATCATCTGAAGCATCTAAAACCAAATAGCCCGCGGCTCTATTGAATGTCACAACCGGAACAATGTAGCCAAGCGGGGACCCATCAACGTCTACAAAAGGAATAGGGTCAGAGGGCGTATACGAAGAGCCGAGGAGTCCCTTTATATATTTATCGGCAAGCTCTTGCGCAATTTCTGAAGTAAATTGTATCTGCTCACCATCAATATTGCCCGTCGAAGCAAAAACCTCTTTCGGACGTGCGGCTAAGGCGACAATTGAAGACGCGACAAGTTGCAGAAAACGACGACGCGAAAGCATATGTTCTTCTTTCTAGAGGAGCGACTTATAAGATACTCCTATTCTATAACCTTTTTTGTAACGTTACAGCACTGGTTATATTTCAATTCGATTTGCTTATGTCCTTGTAGCCCAATACGTCTTTACGTTTTAAACGGAATTAGAAAATCACTCATAGCAAAAACGGGCTTTAATCCCAAAGAGATGACTTTGATTATGAATCAAACCAGCAGCCAGGGCATAGCTGCAGTGCAATTGCTACAAGAAAGGCCGCCCTTGCTGGCGGCCTTTCTACTTGCTACTAATCGCGCGTCAGCTTGCGGTGAATACGATGCGGCTGGGCTGCGTCCTCGCCCAGGCGCTCGATACGGTTGGCCTGATAGGCCTCGAAGTTGCCCTCAAACCAATACCAGTTGCCCGGATTCTCGTCGGTGCCCTCCCACGCCAGAATGTGCGTGGCGACGCGGTCCAGGAACATACGGTCGTGGCTAATGACCACCGAGCAGCCCGGGAACTCGAGCAGCGCCGCCTCAAGCGAGGACAGCGTCTCGACGTCGAGGTCGTTCGTGGGCTCGTCGAGGAGCAGCAGGTTGCCGCCCTGCTTGAGCGTAAGCGCCAAGTTCAGACGGTTGCGCTCGCCACCGGAGAGTACGCCAGCGCGCTTCTGCTGGTCCTGGCCCTTAAAGCCAAAGCTCGCCACATAAGCGCGGCTCGGAACCTCGGTCTCGCCGACCATCATGTGGTCCAGGCCGTCCGAGACGACCTCCCATAGGTTCTTATCGGGGTCGATGCCGGAACGGTTCTGGTCGACGTAAGAAATCTTGACGGTCTCGCCCACCTCGAGCTCGCCCGAAGTCAGCGGCTCCAAACCCACGATGGTCTTGAAGAGCGTGGTCTTGCCGACACCGTTGGGGCCGATGACGCCCACGATGCCGTTACGCGGCAGGGTGAATGAAAGGTCGTCGATGAGCACGCGGCCATCGAACTCCTTGTGCAGGTGATGGGCCTCGAGCACCTTGTTGCCCAGACGCGGGCCCACAGGGATGCGGATGTCGGTCCAGTCGAGCTTCTGGCTTGCGCGGGCCTCGGCCTCCATCTCCTCGTAACGAGCCAGACGGGCCTTGTTCTTGGCCTGACGGGCCTTGGGCGAGCTGCGCACCCACTCGAGCTCGGCCTCCATGCGCTTGGCGAGCTTGGCGTCGCGGTTGCCCTGAGCCTCGATACGCGCTGCCTTGGTCTCCAGATACGTGGAGTAGTTGCCCTTGTAGGGATAGAGGTGACCGCGGTCGACCTCGCAGATCCACTCGGCAGCGTTATCCAGGAAGTAGCGATCGTGTGTGACGGCCAGCACCGCGCCCTGGTAGTTGTGCAGGAAGTGCTCGAGCCACAGGATCGACTCGGCGTCCAGGTGGTTCGTGGGCTCGTCGAGCAGCAGCAGGTCGGGAGCCTCGAGCAGCAGCTTGCACAGGGCCACGCGGCGGCGCTCGCCGCCGGAAAGTACGTTGACCGGCATGTCGGAATCGGGCAGCTGCAGGGCGTCCATGGCCTGGCCGAGCTTGGAATCGATATCCCAGCCGTCGGCGGCGTCGATCTCGTCCTGGAGCTTTCCCATCTCGGCCATGAGGGCGTCCATGTCGCAATCCGGGTCGCACATCTCCTCGCCGATCTTGTTGAAGCGATCGACCTTGGCGATCATGTCGCCAAATGCCATGCGCACGTTCTCGATGACGGTCTTGTCGTCGTCGAGCGGCGGCTCCTGCTGCAGGATACCCACGGTGTAGCCGGGGGTAAGCTTGGCATCGCCGTTGGAGACCTCCTCGATGCCGGCCATGATCTTGAGCAGGGTCGACTTGCCCATACCGTTGGGGCCCACGACGCCGATCTTGGCACCGGGGTAGAAGCTCAGGGTCACGTCGTCAAGGATCACCTTGTCGCCATGGGCCTTGCGAGCCTGATACATCTGGTAGATAAACTCCGCCATTTGTCTGTTTTATCCTTTCTACCTGTTGTTTCCCTATTCTTGATTCGCTTTAGTGGAAACGAAATGAGAAAACTAGCTCTGAAACGTAACGAAAAAGGGGCATGGTTGCCCATACCCCCTAATACTACCTGGGAAAAATCCCCCAGAACATACCATGAACTGCGTACGCTAGTTTTCCGCAACCTTAACGAACAGCCCGCTGAGATTTGCGCCACAGCAGATACGAGTAGACGTAGACGGCTCCGACCGAACCAAACGCCAAAACCGCAATCACCGCGGCGACGACTTCATTCGAAAGCACAGCACCTGCCACGCCCATCGCAATCAGGCCAACACCCAGCACCATAAAGCAGGCACCGCCAAAGCGCTGCGTACGGCGCCAGTTCTCGGGATCGGCAAGCGCCCAAGGCGTCTTGATACCGAGCGTATAGTTCTGCTTCACACGCGGCAAGTAGTTGCCTACGCCGATGAACAGCAAACCGATAGCACCGGAAATCAGCACGTTGACCGAACCGACCGCCGGCACCACGCCCCAGACCGTAAGCTCTCCCAGCCAGCTTACGGCACACATGAACAAGGTAAAGGCGATTACGAAGCCCTGATAGAACTTGCCCGAGGTTCGATATGCCTCACCTTTGGGGTCGATGCGCGGCACCACGCAGAACATTGCGAGAAGCGCCAGAGGCAGCACGCCGAGCGCGGGGGCCATCCAGCTAGGACCCCAACCGTCGACGGCGCCGTTCGCGCCCCAGTGCGTGGGAATCTGCGCAGGCAAGCTCGGCATCACCATGAGGTGCGCTACGACATTGGCGACGCACAGAGCGACCAGCGCAATCCACACGCGCGACGATACCCCCGTGGGGTGAATGCCCTTGTTTTCGTTATTCATCCTTATCACCTTCCGTGTTTGTAAAGCCCATAAACCAGCCAATCAAATCCTGCATGACGGTGGTGTTTAAGCTGTATACGATGTTTTGGCCATGGCGCTCGTCGGTCACCAACCCGGCGTTTTTGAGCGTCGCCAAGTGATGGCTCAGCGACGGCTTACTGATATCGAAATGCTCGGCAAGCTCCCCCGCCGTGCAATTGCCCTCGCGCAGCAACTCCAAAATGCGCCGTCGCGTTGGATCGGCAAGCGCCTTAAAACCCTCTCCCGGCATAAGACCTCCTCTCATCATCTCTCATGACGTGCACACTATACTCGATATTTAGATGTTTGTCTAACTATCTAATCTCAATGCTTCAAACCACATCAAAGTAAGCGCCGTCGCAACCTATGGGCGATTACCTATAATGGCAATAGCTAAAACACGATTCGCTTCCCCATCGGAGGATGTCTATGACCGAAACCGCTGCCGCAGCCGCCAACGAGACACGCGACACCAAGCTCGAGATCATCATGGGCCGCGAGGCACTCGATAAGCTCGCCGATGCTACGGTGCTGGTGCTCGGCTGCGGAGGCGTGGGCTCCAACTGCTGCGAGGCACTCGCCCGCGGCGGCATCGGTCATTTTGTAATTCTGGACAAGGACATCATCGCGCCCAGCAATATCAATCGCCAGGCCATCGCCTTTCACAGCACCATCGGCAAGCGCAAGGTCGATGTTATGGAAGCCATGATCCACGATATCAATCCTGCCGCCACCGTTATCAAACGTACCGAATACCTGCTGAGCGACAACATCGATGATTTCTTCGCGAGCGTTTTGGAGCAGACGGGCGGCAAGCTCGACTACGTCGTCGACGCCATCGACACCATCTCGGCCAAGCTCACCATTGCCAAATATGCTCAGGACCACGGCATTCGTTTGGTTAGTTCCATGGGCGGGGCCAACAAGCTCCATCCCGAGTGCCTGCGCTTTGCCAACATCTTCGATACGGTACGTGACCCCATGAGCCGCATTATGCGCAAAGAATGTAAGAAGCGCGGAATCAAGAGCCTACATGTACTGTTTAGCTGCGAGGAATCGGTTAAGACACAGCCCCGCGACCCTTCCAACATCCACGAGCGCACCGAGCTGGGAACTGCCAGTTTTATGCCGCCCATCATGGGTCAGATGATTGCCGGCGAGGTTATCCGCCAGATCAGTGGGCGCGGGTGCGAGCGCGTGCGCGCCGATGGCCAGCGCTTGGACTAGCAGGATGCCCTGCGATGGAACCGCGATTCTTTGACACGCATTGTCATCTTGATTTGATGCTCAGCCCCGATGCTGCAGCCAGTGAGTCGGCGGCGTTGGGTCTGGGGCTCTTTGACTGCGGGGTCGACCCACGCGACTTCGCGGCAGCAAAAAAGCGGGCCAGCCGATACCCAAACATTATCGCGGGCGCCGGCCTCCATCCCTGGTGGCTCGCCGACGGCCGCTGCGGTCCTGCCGAAGTCAATCTGCTTTGCGAAGTTGCTGACCAAGAGCGCTATATCGGCGAGGTAGGACTCGACTTTTCTGCGCGCTTTGCCGGAAGCGAACCGCTTCAAATACAGGCACTTGACCGTCTCTGCGATGCACTCGTGCAGCACCCTCTCGCCGGGCGCGTGATATCAATTCACGCTGTTCGTTCAGCAGGAACCGTACTGGACGCCCTTGAGTCATATGGATTACTCACCCCAAGCCCCAACTCCCCCGCCATCATCTTTCACTGGTTTAGCGGCGCCTCGAACGAGTTCGTCCGTACGCGAAACGCAGGCTGCTATTTTTCCGTGAACGAGCGGATGCTCGCTACCAAGCGCGGTCGTGAATACGCCCGACAGATTCCACTCGACCGTCTGCTGCTCGAAACCGACGCTCCAGCCGAACCGCAAGCAGATGCAAGCGCGCGACAGCTCATCACATCGCTAAAAAGCGCCTCCCTGCACATCGCCGAACTTAAAAACTGCGCCGAGGAGAGCGTCGAATCGACCGTTTTAGGAAATTCGCGCTCCATATTTGACTTCCGCTGATCCCGGTGGGCAAAAAATGCCAAATATGAGTACTGTTGCAAAGCTAGTCACATCATTTTGCGACAAAACAACACCATGATAATGCACAACCGTTCATTATCAGGGTGTTTTAGCATGGCTAAAGCCGCGTATAACAGGCTTTTATCGCTCTCGGACATTCAACTAGGGCCTCAAAAGCTTAATTTCGCTGTTACTAAAATAGTGACAGTACTCATATTTGGCATTTTTTGCCCACAGGGTCCCGAGAAGACAACGATTCGACTTCCCGGGACTGCTCACCTATTCGGAAATCGGCGCTCCATGGCCCCAGGAGCCTTCCATGCCGCATACAGTCGAGGCAAACCCCGCCGCAAAGTCGAGCGCGCGCTCAATAGCATTAGCGTCATCGTTGCCACGCTTGACAGCGTCGAGATAGCACATCAGGAACGAAGTCAGGAACGAGTCACCCGCTCCCATGGTGTCCTTCATATCTGCCACAGGCTTGGCATGCTGCCGATAGTAACGCTCGCCGTCGTAGGCAATGCAGCCCTCAGCGCCAGCCGTGGCCGATACAAAACGCGGACCCAAGCCCTGCACCCATGCCAGACGCTCGCGAATCTCGTCCTCACCCGCGGCATCCGCCGCACTAAAGAAAGCAAAATCGACGTAGGGCGCAATTTGCTCGTAGTACTCGTCGGTGGAGTCGTCCGAAAAGTCAAAAGAGACCGTGACGCCCGCTGCCTTCAACTTGGGCAGCTCGCGCTCGGTAAAGCAATAGTTGCCCGAATGAACCACGTCGAACTGCTTCATATACGCAAGGTCAAAGCGATCGAGCACATAGCGCGCATCACCACGGATGCCGCCCTCGTTCGACCCCAGAAACACGCGGTCACCATCGACCACGGTAACACGAGCCGCACCGTTCTCGCCGATGAGTTGTTTACATTTGGCGAGCTCGACGCTCTCGTCCTCAAGGCTCGCGATGATATGCTCAGCCGCGGCGTCGTTTCCAAAGATGCCCATATACGCGGAGCGCGCGGCTCCGCATTTCTTGGCATACACGGCAAAGTTCACCGCATTGCCACCCGGATACATAGTGTGGATATGCTCGTAACGATCGACGACATTATCGCCAAACCCAAGAGCGCTAACGTTGAATGTCATAGTGCCGCTCCCCTCTCGTCCCAACGAGATCGCTGTAATAGCCGCCGTACCACCCCGGCCCTACGCGAGTTCCAACAAATCGGGCAGCTGGTCGATAATCTTATCCGCAGCATCTTGGCTAAATCCAAAGCGCTCCTCGCGCTTGGCGATTACCGTCAGACCGGCGCGCTTACCTGCGGTAATGCCCGGAACGGAATCCTCAACGCAGCAGCAGCGATTCGCGGGCAGCCCCAGCAGGTCCAGCGCATGCAGGTAGATGTCGGGCTCGGGCTTGCTCTCCTTAAACTGCTCGCCGCTCACCACATACTCAAAGGCATCAGACAGCCCGCATGCGTTGAGCACTTCCTCGATGCTAACCATGGGAGACGAGCTGGCAAGCGCCACGCGAACGCCGCGGCGCGGCAGCTCCCGAATCGTATCCACGGCGCCTGGGTTAATCAAAGCCTGATAGTCACGCGGACGCTTATGCGCCCACTCGTCCCAACGGGCCAACGCTTCCTCGCCAGTGAAGTGCCCCTTACCGGCGCGCTCAAACCAATCGACCAGCATATGCAGGAAGAACTGATGCGAGGTACCGACCTGCCCATTCAACTCCTCTTGAGTCAGATTAAGCCCAAGCTCCTTGGCAAACGCGGCAGTCTCGCCCAAGTAGTAATACTCGGTATCGACAATGACGCCGTCCATGTCAAAGATAACGGCGTCGAACGGAAATGCGGACACGGCACCCTCCCTAACAAAAGGACGCCCGCAAGCAGGCGCCCGAGCCATGCATTAATCGGCGATTCTAACCCAGCAGCTTATCCAGCGCCACCGCAATGCCATCTTCGTTGTTATCGGCGGTCACCATCTGGGCTACAGCCTTAACCTCATCGACGGCGTTACCCATGGCAACACCGGTGCCGGCCCACTCAATCATGGACTTGTCGTTCTGGCCGTCGCCAAACGATACGACCTCACTGGCATCGATGCCGAGCTTGGGCAGGGCACCCTCGAGTGCGCGGGCCTTGTCGATACCGGGCGCCGTGTACTCAAAGTACCAGTCGGCCGTAAACATGCCCGAAAGCGTCTGCTTAAAGGGCGCATACATCTCCTCGTAATGCGCCTGCAGGTAGGCCGGATCGCCCGCCGTCAGCAGCTTGTCCACGGGATAAGCATCAGCGACCTCATGCAGGCTCTCCACCTCGCGAATCTTAAGATCGCACGCGTCGCGCTCATACTTGACGATATTCTTCTGTGAGCCGTCAGGCAGCGTGATCATGCAATGGTACGAGTCCTCGACGTGCAAATCGCGACCGAGCGAAATCATAGGGATCACGTCAAAATTACGCAGGTGATCAATCAGGCGATGCAATTCGTCGGCAGGCATAGCCTGATCGAACAGCACCTCGTCGGTCTGGGCATCAACGACGTGTGCGCCGTTAAAGGCCACCAGCAGACCGTCATGGTTTTGAAGGTCGAGCTCTTGCGCCAAGGCGCGCAGCCCCCATGCGGGACGGCCCGAAGCCAAGATGAGCTTAATGCCCGACTCCTGCGCCGCGAGCAGCTTCTCGCGCGTACGCGGGCCGATGACCTTTTGGTCGTTGGTGAGCGTACCGTCGATATCCATTGCGATGGCTTTGATTGCCATATATGCCTCCCTGTCATTGAACAACCTTGTCTGAGCCATCATACAGAACACCCACGGCGGCGCTGTTTGCAACGGGAAAAATGTCATATTGTCCCAAACATGAACGGCGCGCCTTCGACGATTGCGATGCCCGTCGAGGCGCCTCCCGATACATTCCATCCTATCCAAATAGCAAGGGGCCCGTATCCCAACGGATACGGGCCCCTTTCAGCCATAAGCCAACTCGGCCGTAAAAACTACTTGCGATGAGCGCGATAGAACTCGATGAGCGCCTGGGTCGAAGCGTCCTGCTCGGCCTTGGCGGCGTCGTCGTGGAAGGCCGGGGTGATCTGCTTGGCAAGCTGCTTGCCCAGCTCGACGCCCCACTGGTCGTAGGAGTCGATGCCCCAGACCGTGCCCTCGACAAACGTGATGTGCTCGTACAGGGCGATGAGCTCGCCGAGTGCGAACGGGGTCAGCGTGTCGCCGAAGATCGAGGTCGTCGGACGGTTGCCCTCAAAGCAGCGGGCCGGGACGATCTGCTCGGGCGTGCCCTCGGCACGAACCTCGTCGGCCGTCTTACCAAAGGCGAGCGCCTTGGTCTGGGCCAGGAAGTTGCCCAGGAACAGCTCGTGGACGTCCTGGCCGCTGTCGGTTGCGGGGTTGGCAGTGTTGGCGAAAGCGATAAAGTCGGCCGGGACCACCACGGTGCCCTGGTGCAGCAGCTGGTAGAAGGCGTGCTGACCGTTGGTACCGGGCTCGCCCCAGAAGATCTCACCGGTATCGGAGGTCACAGCGCTGCCGTCCCAGCG
Source organism: Collinsella sp. (assembly GCA_019424965.1). GTDB lineage: Bacteria > Actinomycetota > Coriobacteriia > Coriobacteriales > Coriobacteriaceae > Collinsella. The sequence goes on along the minus strand of JAHYYL010000022.1, from coordinate 24,491 downwards.
GACGTGCTTGCCGTTGGACTCCATGGTGAGCTGTTGCAGGTAGGCCGGGAAGCGGTGCAGATACTGGCAGTACGGCAGCACGGCGTGGCTCTTGGAACCGAAGAAGTTGACGTACCAGACGTTGAGCAGGCCCATCAGCGCGACGGCGTTGTTCTCGAGCGGGGTGTTGCAGAAGTACTCGTCGATGGCGTGGAAGCCCTCAAGGAACTGCTGGAAGCGCTCGGGGCCGAGCACGACGATCAGCGACAGACCCACGGCGGAGTCGACGGAATAGCGGCCGCCGACCCAGTTCCAAAAACCGAAGGCGTTGGCGGGGTCGATACCGAAGGCCTCGACCTTTTCGAGCGCGGTGGAAACGGCGACGAAGTGCTTTGCCACGGCCTCGGCGTTCTGCTCATCGGAGCCATCGATGGCGCCCTGAGCCTTGAGCTGCTCGAGCATCCAGGTCTTGACCTCGCGGGCGTTGGTGAGGGTCTCGAGCGTGGTGAAGGTCTTGGAGACGATGATCACGAGCGTGGTCTCGGGATCCAGACCCTTGAGCTTCTCGGCCTGGTCGTTGGGATCGATGTTGGAGATATAGCGGCAATCGATACCGGCGTCGGCATAGGGACGCAGGGCCTCGTAAGCCATGACCGGGCCCAGATCGGAGCCGCCGATGCCGATGGACACCAGGTGCTCGATCTTTTTGCCGGTAACACCCTTCCACTCACCGGAGCGCACGCGCTCGGCGAAGGCATACATGCGATCGAGAACCTCGTGCACGTCGGCGACGACGTCCTGGCCGTCGGCGATGAGCTGGCCCTTCTCGCTTGCCGGGCGGCGCAGCGCGGTGTGCAGGACGGCGCGGTCCTCGGTGGTGTTGATGTGCTCGCCGGAGAACATGGCGTCGCGGCGCTCCTCGAGCTTCACCTCGCGGGCAAGATCGCACAGCAGCTTGACGGTCTCATCAGTCACCAGGTTCTTGGACAGGTCGAAGTGCAGGTCACCGGCGTCAAAGCTCAGCTTGTTCACGCGCTCGGCATCGGCGGCGAACCAGGCCTTGAGGTCGATACCCTCGGCCTCGAGCTTCTCCTGATGGGCCTCGAGCGCCTTCCAAGCGGCAGTCGACGTAGCATCGATAGGTGCGGCAACAGTTGCCATAGAGTCCTCCTCAGCATACGGGCGCACGCCTCCATGCGCCCGGACATTCAGATGCCACTATTCTAGCGCAGGTCAAGACTATAATCAGCGAGCGTTGCCAATCGGCCCCCAAACGGCAACCGACCAAAAAGGGACAGGTTTAATTTGGCAGGTCAAACGCTTTACCAATCAAAAATAACCTATCCCTTTATGCCAAATATTAGGCCGCAGCGCAGACGCTACCGAGCAACTCACGCAGAGGAGACCCGATGCCCTCCAGCAGTTCGGGCGCGATGATGGCAAAAACGGGAACCTCGCCGGCCCCCACGACGGCAGGCACCTTGCCCTCCGAGACGATACATCCATAAGGGACAAAACCGTCTTCGCCGACATCGAGCGCCGCCATGCGACGGGCGAGCTCGCGCGCAAAGCCGGCAGTATCGGCATCGCCAATCGCCAAGACAAAGTCCACGCCTTCGTCGGTCGCCAGGGCCACGGCTTCGTCGATCAGCTCGTCTCCTCCGTCGCCTTCAACCGAGCCGCAGCGGAAAAGCACGCGCTCGAGCAGGGCGCGATCAACCGAGCCCAGCGCCGCCGAAACGAGCTCATCACGCGTGTGCTTGTCGCCTCCCAGCACGACCAGTGCCTTGGTGCCGCCATAGTGGGCAACCAATCGCCCGCACCAGCGAGCCACATCCCCATCCGCAACCAAGCGCGTCGGCATACCAAACCCATAGTTGACCATTATCCCCACAACCCTTCCGTGCTTTATGGTGGTATCAATCGTTAGCCTCATGCTACGAAGCGAGCTTTTCCGAGCTGTTACGCACTCTTTAGGGCTGCGTTAAAAACCCGATGCAGCCGCACGACCATACCTGCCAAAAAGGGGCCGGTTTTGACGGTGTCCGGTCGAGCAGGTATTATCGAACAGGTATTCGATAAGAACATGTGTTTGATGGGAGGCTCGGATGGAGCACGAGCAGCACGCCTACATCTGCATCGACCTCAAGACGTTTTATGCCAGCGTCGAGTGCGTCGATCGTGGGCTCGATCCGCTCACCACCAACCTGGTCGTTGCCGACGAATCGCGCGGACGCACGACCATCTGTCTCGCTATCACGCAGACCATGAAGGACCTCGGGATACACAACCGCTGCCGTCTATTCGAGATTCCCGACGGCATCGACTACATCAAAGCAGTGCCGCGCATGCAACACTACATGGAGGTGTCGGCGCAAATCTACGGCGTCTATCTGGAATACGTCAGCCCCCAGGACGTGCACGTCTACTCCATCGATGAGTGCTTTATCGACGTGACGCCCTATCTGGACCTTTATCACACCGATGCCGAAGGGTTCGCCTGCATGTTGCGCGACGAGGTCTTGGGGCGCACCGGCATCACGGCGACGGTCGGTATCGGCCCCAACCTATTCCAGGCCAAGGTGGCGCTCGACATCACCGCCAAGCACGTAGCCAGCCGCATTGGCGTACTCGACGACGAGATTTTTCGCAAGGAGATCTGGCCCCATCGCCCCATCACCGACATCTGGGGCATCGGCCCCGGCGTGGCGGCCCGTCTCGAGAAATACGGCGTCTACGACCTGATGGGCGTCGCCGCACTCGACGAGAACCTGCTCTACGACGAACTCGGCGTCAATGCCGAATATCTCATCGACCACGCCTTCGGGCGCGAGCCGACAACCATCGCCGATATCCAAGCCTATCGCCCGCAAGCGACCTCGACCACCACAGGACAGGTGCTCTCGAAGGGCTATGCCTACGAGCAGGCCTACACCGTCTTGCGCGAAATGGTCGACAACGCCGTGTTGGATCTAGTCGATAAGCACGTGGTCTGCGACAGCATCTCGCTCTTTGTGGGCTACGCGAGCGAGCGCGCCGACATACGCCGGCTCAACGCCAGCGGCACGGCGCAGTATATAGACGGCTGCGGACACTTGCGCTCGAGCACCTCGGGCATCGAGCCCGCAGCGACCGACGGCCCCGAGCTCGCGCCCCGTGCTCCCAAGCCCGTCCAGCGCGATGACGAAAGGCGTCGCCTGGTGCGCGAAGCGCAGGCAATCGATGGCATCTTTGTGGGAGAGCATGGCGGCAAACCGCGTGGTGGCTATGCCGCACTCTTTGCGCACTCCAACGCCTCGCGAAAGCTGCCCGAGCGCACTAATTCGTTTAAGAAAATCATGGGGTATTTCGATGACCTTTGGGCACAAACGGTCGATCCCAAACGACCGGTCAAGCGCATCAACCTGGGATTTGGCAATCTTGTGCCCGAGGAATTTGCCACCATCGATCTGTTCAGCGATATCGAGGCCGATGAGCGCGAGCGCGACCTGGCGCGCGCCGTCCTGGCCGTGAAAGGCAAGTACGGCAAGAACGCGCTCGTCAAGGGATTAAGCTTTACCGCCGGCGCCACCGCGCGCGAACGCAACGGCCAAGTTGGAGGACATCGTGCCTAAACCCAAGCAGCAGCCCGTGCGCCCGCCGACCGCCTTCGAGCGCCTGGCGGACCCCGAGGGCAGACGCCGCGCCGCCGACCCCAACCTCACTGCCAACGGTGCCGTGCGCGCCAACCGCGCCGCACAGTTTATGCCCTTTGCCGCCCTCACGGGATACTACGAACTCGTGCGCAAGCAGGAAATCACCGTCGAGTCAAAACGTGAGCTCACGGAAGAAAAAGCCCTCGTACTTTCTAAAAAGCTCGAGGGTCTCAAACGTGGCGACTTGGTTCGTGTCACCTATTACGATACATACGGCTATCGCAGCCGCACCGGCATCCTCGACGAGGCGCTCCCCGCCTTCAAGCTCCTCAAGCTCCGAGACATCGCCATCGACTTCGACGACATCCAAGACATCGAACTGCGCGGACGAGCCTAGCCAAGGAAGCGCATCCAGGGCGGCACTTACAGCGTCATGACGTAGTAGCCCGCGTCTTTCACGGCCGTCTCGAGGACACCACGATCAACCGGCTGCTTAGAGCGCACGCGTGCCGTGTGGTCCGCATACGTCACCGTTGCCCACACGCCATCCAGCGCATTGAGGGCATTGGCTACGTTCTGAGCGCAGCCGTCACAGTTCATGCCGCCGATGAGCAGCTCATCGCTATAGGGATAGTGTGACGCATCGGTATCCACCACAACAACCTTTTTGGCCTTCTTGCCGCTCGTACCATCGCTGCAGCAACTCTTCCCGTGTGTCGAAGCGGCAATGCGACGCAGTCCAAAAAACATGCCGACGGCAATGACGGCCAGCACGATGAGATTCGCAGGGTTGAGCAAGTCACTCATGCGCTCCCCTTTCAAGTAGCACTATCTAGATACCCCCATGGGGTGCCCCCATCTTAACCCAAAATCATGTCTGTTCGGTCAATTAGTTTCCCTCTTCAAACTTTTTTGTTGACCATGGCTTACTTTCGTGTATAAGTTTTCCTAGGCTAACAGTTTAGATCCGTAAGGAGCGCCGTGACTCGAACCATAGACATCCCAACGTTTCAGGCGGCAGTCGTGCGCAACTGCTCTCCCACGCTCGCGGGCATCAAGCCGGCATCGCTCTTTACCTATCCAGGCATCTACGCCCACGGGAACGGCTCGACCACAACCGAAACCATCGCAGAACGTCGAGCACGCCTGCTCAACGTTATCGCCCAGTGCAATCGCGAGCTTGACCCGCTCGGCATCCACCTGAGTGTTTTGGTCTGGCGGCCCTGCGGAGCACTCGTGTACGTGTACCGAGCCAAAAGCCTCTCCACCTATTTCGCAGACCCTCGCGCCCAAACAGCGCTCGCCTCGGAAGGCTACGACACGAGAGACCTTTCGACATGCCTTGTGCATTTGGCATCACGCATCACGCTCGCGAGCAATAACGTCGCGGAATGCGCCTGCAGCCAGACTCGATGCGCACTACCCCAGCAAGCTAGCTGCAGCAACGACTGCACCTGCGAGTTTCCGCACGAAATAGGCTACTTCCTTGGATATCCCTACGACGACGTGCACGAGTTTATCGTCCAGCGCGGCGAGAACTACAAGGTCTTTGGAGCTTGGAAGGTCTACACGAATGTCGAGCAAGCGCTTGCGATGTTTGACGCCTACCGTGCTTGCACTCAATACCTCACCTTTGTCTATCAGCAGGGCTGCAGCTTGGCGCAACTTGCCCAGGCAACCCGATAGAACATAGAAGCCGCGGCAACCTGCCGCACAACTGAAAGGACTCAACATGAGCAAGATCGCCGTCGTCTACTGGAGCGGCACGGGCAACACCGAGGCCATGGCAAACCTCGTCGCCGAAGGCGCCACGTCCGCGGGTGCCGAGACTGAGGTCATCCCCTGCGCCGACTTCTCTGCCGACAAGGCCGCCGAATATGATGCCTTCGCCTTCGGCTGCCCCGCCATGGGCTCCGAGGAGCTTGAGTATGACGAGTTTCAGCCTATGTGGGACGAGGTCAAGGAGACCCTCGGCGACAAGAAGGTCGTCCTCTTTGGCTCCTATTCGTGGGCCGAGGGCGAGTGGATGGACAACTGGAAGGCCGACGCCGACGAGGCCGGAGTCAACGTCGTGGACTCCGTCATTTGCTACGATGCGCCCGACGATGAGGGCGAGGCGGCCTGCCGTGCCCTTGGCGCCGAGCTGGCCTAGCAGCACCACCGAGCCCGACAGAAGGGGCTCACGCTACATTATCGACATCCCAACAAAAAACGGGACTGGATTCATGTCCAGCCCCGTTTTCTGTAATGCCAGCCGCATGAACCAGCTACGAGATATTGCCCAAGAACGCCTTGGTGCGCTCGCTCTTGGGGTGGTCGAAGACCTCGCTCGGCGTACCCTCTTCCACAATGACGCCGCCGTCCATAAAGACGACGCGGTCGGCGACATCGCGGGCAAAGCCCATCTCGTGGGTCACCACGATCATGGTCATACCGTCACGTGCCAGGTCGCGCATGACGCCCAGGACGTCGCGGACAAGCTCGGGGTCAAGCGCCGACGTGGCCTCGTCAAAGAGCATCACGTGTGGATTCATCGACAGGGCGCGGGCGATGGCCACGCGCTGCTGCTGACCGCCCGAAAGCTGACTCGGCATAAAATCGATGCGCTCGGCCAGACCGACCTTGGTGAGCTCCTCGACGGCGATCTTCTCGGCCTCTTCCTTGCTGCGCTTGAGCACCTTTTGCTGCGCAAGCATGACGTTCTTTTTGACCGACAGGTGCGGGAACAGGTTGAACTGCTGAAAGACCATGCCCAGGTGCGTACGCACTTTGTTGAGGTCGACACCCTTGGCGCACACATCCACGCCCTCAACGATAATCGAGCCACTCGTGGGATGCTCCAAACGATTGATGCAGCGAAGCATCGTCGACTTGCCCGAGCCCGAGGGGCCCAAGACCACAACGACCTCACCCTTGTGCACATCCAGATCGATATCGCGCAGGACCACGTTGTCGCCAAAGGCCTTCTGGAGATTCTTGATGCTGACGACGACCTCGTTCGAGTTATTGGTTTCGCTCATGATAGGACCTCCTTACAGACCGGCGATGTGGTCGGCGGGCGTCGCGACAACCTGTCCGGCGCTCTTGGCGGGACGCTTCTTCTTGGTTTCGGCCGTCCCCAGAAGCCTCGCCTCAAGACCGCTCACCAAGCGAGCAAGCGGCAGGGTGATGACCAGGTAGAACAGCGCGGCAACCACATACGGCGTAATGGAACCCGTCGTGGCCACGATGGTACGGGCGTTCATGACGATCTCGACCACGCCCACGGCCGCGAGCAGCGACGTATCCTTGTAAAGCAGGATAAACTCGCTGGTCAGCGTAGGCAGGACATTGCGGAACGTCTGCGGAATCATAACGTAGAGCAGCGTCTGGAAGGCATTCATGCCCAGCGAGCGAGCAGCCTCGTTTTGACCCTTAGGAATCGACTGAATACCGGCACGGAAGATCTCGCACAGATACGCAGACGAGTTCATGGCCATGACGATGACGCCCAGGACATAATCATCCACCTTGACGCCGGCCAGTGGCAGGCCAAAGAACGCGATATAGATCTGCAGGAACGCCGGCGTGCCGCGGATGATATTCACGTAGATGCCGGCAAGGCAGCGCAGGATGCGCGACTTGGAGATGCGCATGAGCGACAACGCAAAACCGAAGGGAATTGCCAACGGGAACGCCACAAGCACGATCGAGAGCGACATGAGGAAGCCCTTGAAGACGATCGGCAGGCTCTGGACCAAAATAACCGGGTTCAGGAACAGGCGGAGGAACATATTTGAGTTCCATGCCTCGATCCACGGCTGCTCCTTAAGGTCGGCCAGGAAGTTATCGAATGCCGTCACGCCCTTGATCTCCACCGACGGAATCTTGGAGATCTTCTTGGTCGAGCCGTCAGCCAAGATGTAGGTTCCGCTAAAGGCCTCGTCGCCGCCCTCGACGGGGAACGTCACGCCGTAAACCTCGACACGGAAAAAGCCGCCGGCAGGCGCCGTCTCGCCAAAGTCGATCTTGAGCGTCTGGCCATCGGCCTTGCACGTGGGCTTCATGGGCGTACGGTCCATGAGGTCCTCGCCCGAGAGCATCGTCAATCGCGTGTCATCGGTACCAAACGTCGCGCCGTCGACAAACGTCAGCGAAAGACCGCTCAGCTCCTCGTCGGCATCGGCCTGAACTTCCCAGGTAATGCGCGTCTCGGTGCCGCCGACCACAGCGCTGCCCGAACCGGTGTTGGGTCGGGCGGTAATCTTTGCGGTCTCAAGCGCCTGGGCGGTCGTGGGCGCATATGCCCCCGCGCACACCAGCGCGAGCGCCACGGCCATGACGCAGGCTAGCTTTTGGAGCAAGGCGGACAGTGAAAAACGCTGCTCCGTGGCCCCTTTGTTCAATCGAGACAAGGTGGCTCCTATCGTAGAAGTTGCCGGCAAAACAAGACGGAAACGCGGTCCGTCGAGAGAAGCGCAAAGGCCCTCTCCGCAAAACGGAAAGGGCCCGCACGCAATCAAGCATTAATTTACTTGATGCTGTACTTAGCCATGAGGGCGTCAACGGTACCGTCGTCGGTCAGGTCCTTGATGGCCTGGTTGATGTCGTCCTTGAGCTTGGTGTTGCCCTGGTTGATGGCGATGGCGTACTCCTCGCCGGTGCTAATCTGCTTGATGGTCTGGCAGGTGTTGAACTGCTCGGCGGTCAGCTGGCTGGCAACGGAGCGGTTGGTGACTACTGCGTCGCCCTTATCGGACTGCAGGGCGCTGAAGCACTCGGTGGCGTCCTTGTAGGGAACAATCTTGGCCTTGGGGAAGTTCTCCTGGGCAAAGGCCTCGGCGGTCGAGCCAGACTGGACGATGATGGTAGCGTCGGCGTTGTTGAGCTTCTCGCTGAAGTTGTCGGCCGTGATGTCGGTGTTATCGACCTTGGTCACGATAGCCTGATCGTCCATGTAGTAAGAGTCGGAGAAAGTGACTTCCTTCTCACGCTCGGGCGTGTCAGTGATAGCCGCGATGGCGACGTCGTACTTGGCGCCCGAAGCGACGCCCGGAACCAGCGTGTCGAAGTCGTTGTTGACGTACTCGACATCCAGACCCAGCTTATCGCCGATAGCCTTAATGAGTTCAAGGTCAAAGCCCTGGTAGTCGCCGTTGTCATCCTTGTACTCAAACGGCGCGTACTCGGCAGAGGTGCCGACGGTGAGCGTACCGTCCTTGACGAGCGCGTACTCCTTGGAGCCGTCGACCTTCTCGACCTTAGCGTCGTCAGAGCTGCTGGAACTGGCATCAGAACCAGAGGTGGCGTTGGACGAGCCGCAGCCCGTCAGTGCAAGAGCGAGCGCCATGGCGCCCGTGGCGGCAAATGCACCAAGCTTCTTGAGCTTCATAATCAGTCTCCTTCCAGTGACCCCATTTGATTCAGAGGTCTGCAAAAACTGTTGGTTATTATGCACCTGTAAGTGCGAATCTGCAATTAGAAAACTGATTGAAACAATCACATAACGTGAATGGAACACTCCACTTTGTGACAGTCGTTACTGCTGTAACGACCTTAAAAGTTTGATTTCAGCTGCATAACCTGCAAGTTCGTTCGGCGTCTCCAAAATGAACGGCAATGCACGCAAACGGCTATTCGATACAATAATCTGCATAACCTGCATACCACCGCCAAACTCCTCGCTGCCAAGGTATCCCTTGCCGATGCACTCGTGACGATCTTTATGGGCACCACAGGGGTTCTTCGAATCGTTGATGTGTACGGCACGCAAGCGGTCGATACCCACCACGCGGTCGAACTCGTCGAGTACGCCGTCCAGATCATGGATGATGTCGTAGCCGGCATCGCTCACATGGCAGGTGTCCAGACACACGCCCAGCTTGTCCGATAGCTCTGGACGCCTGGCGGCAGCACCCTCGATAATGCGCGCCAGCTCTTCAAAGCTACGGCCCACCTCGGTACCCTTGCCCGCCATGGTCTCGAGCAGCACCGTCGTCTGCTGGCCCTCAAACATCACCTGGCACAGGGTGTTGACGATCATCTGAATGCCGGCGTCGGAGCCCTGCCCCACATGCGCACCGGGATGGAAGTTGTAGTAGTTGCCGGGCAGCGCCTCCATGCGCCGCAGGTCCTCGGCCATGGCCTCCAGGGCAAACTCGCGCGCCCGCTCCTTAGCGGAGCAGGGGTTATAGGTATACGGGGCATGAGCCACGAGCGGGCCAAAGTCGTTTTGCTCCATAAGCTCGCACAGGGCCGCCACGTCATCCATGTCAAGGTCTTTTGCCTTGCCACCGCGCGGGTTGCGCGTAAAGAACGCAAAGGTATTGGCGCCAATGGACAACGCCGTCTCCCCCATCGCCCGATAGCCCTTCGTCGTCGAAAGATGACACCCGATCGCCAGCATCTCCAACTCCCCCTCATCAGTTGCGGTGAAATACGGTCTATTGGTGCCTTATTTTGGCGCAAACAGACCGTATTCCACCGCAAGATATAAAAGGGGCATCGGGGGCACGGTCCGCCGAGCCTTCTTGAGCACCAGCACCGCAGCCTAGAGCGTCAAGCGAATCGCATCGATGATCTGCGCGCAGCGCTGTGTGGCGGCAAGGGGCATGACGGGACTCTCGAGTTTCCCCGCCCGGATGAGCTGGGTCGCATGCGAAGCTTCGCCGTAAAAATCATCGACCTCAAATGGGGCGTCGATTTCGAGCACTCGACCGTCGGAGTACTTCACATGGGCGAGCTCGGGGCGATGGAGGCGCTCGATTTCCAACGAGCCCCGCTCGCAGGCAATCGTTAAGCGGCTTTCATATGCTGCTTTGCCGTCGTACACCATATGAATGGGTATACCGCCGACACTCATATGGATCTCATCGGCCCAATCCACGCGGCCGCCCGATACGTCACGCCAGCGAACTTCACGAGACGAAACATCGCACGCACCCGCAAGCAGATCCTCAAACCACCCGACCGCATAGCAGCCCATGTCATATAGACAGCCACCCTGCAACGGATCGAGCAGATAACTCGAAGGGGGCTCACCATAATCGAGTTTTTGCACGCTTTCGATCGAGACGATACAGCCGAGCTCGCCCGACGCAAGCAAACCCTTCACGCGAGTGCGCATCGGGCAAAACCGATTCTTCATCGCCTCCATAAACAGCACGCCGTGCTCGCGAGAGGCGGAGGAAATCGAGAGAGCCTCTTCCTCACTCAAAACGGCCGGCTTTTCGCACAGCACGGCCTTTCCGGCGCGCAGCGCGCGACAGGCCCAACGCGTATGCATGCCATGCGGAAGAGCCAAGTAGATTGCGTCGACATCGGGGTCGGCAATCAGCGCGTCATAAGCCGCATCGCCGCTACCGTCAGCCGTGGCATAACTGTGCGCGGCATCAATCGAAAACGCCCTGCAAAACCCCTCAACATGCGAAGGGGTGCGACCGGCGGCAGCCACAAGCCGTGCCCCGTCCACCTCCTTGAGCGACGATGCAAATCGGTGCGAAATGTGCCCAGCGCCCAAAACGCCCCAACGAACCTCGCGCAAATCATCATATGAATCCCGATGGCCCACGACAGCCCCCTTCAGTTGCGGTGAAATAGTTCCTGTTTAAGCCCCATTCTGCCGCAAACAGGAACTATTCCACCGCAAGTTATAAAAGGGTCATGAGGAGCGCGTTTTGCAAAAGGCTTTAAGCGCAGCCGTTACGGGGCCAGGCTGGAAACGTCGGCGCACATCGTCGAGACGCTCGGGAATATCGATGTGCTGCGGGCAGTGACGTGCGCATTTGCCGCACTTGACGCAATTGCTCGCCAGCTTGGGCTCGTTCGTTCGCACCGCACTCGCCGTAAAGTACTGAGACAGCCCCGTAAACCAACTATGCGCGTAGCTCGCGTTGTAGGCGCCAAAGCAGCCGGGAATATTGATGCCCTTGGGGCACGGCATGCAGTAGCCGCACCCCGTACAGGGCACGCGATTCGATTTCTCAAACTCTCCCAGCACACGTGCGATGGTGTCGAGCTGCTCTGTCGTCATCGAATTCGGAAGTGCGCGATCCGCCAATGCCGCGTTCTCGTCCACCTGTGCGGTATCGGTCATGCCCGAAAGCAGCATCGTGACCTGAGGATGGTTCCACACCCACGAAAGTCCCCAGGCGGCAGGAGTGCGCAAATGCGGGTCACGGGCGTCATCGAGCACGGCGCGGGCCCGCGGAGGCAGCTTGCCCGCCAGGCGTCCGCCCAAAAGCGGTTCCATCACAAACACCGCGAGCCCGCGCTCGGCGGCTGCTATAAGTCCCGCCGTTCCCGCTTGGTAGCGCTCTCCAGCGTAGTTGTACTGAATCTGGCAAAAATCCCAGTCATACGCGTCGAGCATCGTCAGGAAGTCCGCCGCACTGCCGTGATACGAAAAACCTATCTGGCGAATACGCCCCGCAGCATTTTGGTGCGCAATCCAGTCCTCGATACCCAACGCCACCACGCGTTCCCACTGGGCGGGCGAGGTAATGTTGTGCATAAGGTAATAGTCGATATGATCGGTCCGCAGGCGGCGCAGTTGTTCGTCGAAAAACCGGTCGAAATCCTCCGCGCACTTGCACGAAGCGTGCGGCAACTTAGTCGCCAGCAACACCCGGTCGCGCAGCCCCAAGCGCTCAAGTGAGGCGCCCACGCACACCTCGTTACCGGGATAGAGATACGCGGTATCCAGATAATTAATCCCCTGCTCCACCGCACGGGAAATGATGGCATCGGCTGTCTTCGCATCGGGGTGTCCCGGCGCACCGGGAAATCTCATGCAGCCCAGACCCAGAGCGGATATTCGGTTACCACTTTTGGGGTCAACGCGATATTGCACGGCCCCTCCTTTCGCCATCAGCGCCCCGGCAAGGCGAAACACAATGGTCACGCGGCCGAAACATCGTGGAATCGCAATCGAGAACGTATCGTAACGCAGCAGAAATCGAGCTGTCACGGCACCGCTTTAACATCAGCAAAAAGCCCGATGAAAGGAGCCGCCCATGCCCGCGCTCGACCTTTGGAACCTCGCCTCCCAGCTCAAAAGCAACGATTATCGCTGGGTCGACCTCACCCACACGCTCTCATGCGACACCCCGCACTGGTTTGGCTTTAAGCCATTTGAGTCCACCAAGCTCTTCGACTACCTGCCCGGCACGCCCGAGGACATGCTCGCGCCCATGCGTTGCTTCCAGTATTCGGTCGCCTCGCAGTACGGCACCCACGTCGACGCGCCGCGCCACTTCCATGTCGAGGGTCGTTCCCTTGGAGAGATTGAACCCATCGAGTTTATGCATCCGCTCTGCGTGATCGACAAGCATGAGGAGTGCGCCGCGAATCCCGACTTTATCCTGACCATCGAGGACCTCAAAGCCTGGGAGGATGAGCACGGTCGCATTCCCGAGGACGCTTTCGTCGCCTTCCGCTCCGACTGGTCCAAGCTCGCCGACCTCGAGAACAAGGACGAGGACGGCCAGCCCCACTACCCCGGCTGGGACCTCGGCGCCATCAAGTGGCTCGTTGAAGAGCGCGACATCGGCGCCATCGGCCACGAGCCGGCTGACACCGACCCGGCGAGCGTGACCACGCGTGAGGACGCCTACCCCTACCCCGGCGAACAGTACATCCTCTCGGTCGACCGCTATCAGATCGAGGTCATGGACCATCTAGACGAGCTTCCCGCCACGGGCGCCGTCATCTTCTGCACCTTCCCCAAGGTGCGTGATGGCGTCGGATATCCCGCACGTGTCTTTGCGGTCTGCCCCGCGTCATAAGTTCCCATGCGTTTGTTCTTCTAAATACGGCCATCCGGTGCACGCGACATGGCCCGGCGGCATACAATCCATCAGGCGCCCCATACGCGGGCGCCTTTTTATGGGGAGATGATTCACATGCAGATCAACAAGGTCGCCTTCATCGGCAAGGGCGGCGTGGGCCTGCTCTACGGCAGCATGATCACCCAAGCGCTCGGCAACGACGCCGTCGAATACGTTATGGACGACGCGCGCTTTGAGCGCCATGCGAACGATGCGCTCACCGTCAACGGCAAGCCCTGCGCGCTCAAGTCCGTCCGCGCGAGCGAGGCGACGCCCGTCGACCTGGTCATCCTCACGGTCAAGACAACCGGGCTCGATGTGGCGCTCAAAACCCTGGAAAGCGTCGTGGGACCCGACACGCTGATCGCGTCGCTGTGCAACGGCATCACGAGCGAGCAGAAGATTGCCGAGCGCTTTGGCTGGGAGCACACCGTCCTTGGTATCTGCCAGGGCATGGACGCCGTATTCCTCAACGGGGAGCTCACCTATACCAATGCCGGCGAGATCCGCTTTGGTGCGGCAGCGGGCACCGACCCCGCAACCGTTATCGCCATCGACGAGCTCTACACGCATTGCGGCATCGCCCATACCGTCGAGCACGACATCGCACATCGCATGTGGGCCAAACTCATGCTCAACGACGGCATCAACCAGACCTGTATGGCCTACGGCGGCACCTACGGAAGCGCTACGGAGCAGGGCTCCGAGCAGCTCCGCAGTTTTGTCTCCGCCATGCGCGAGACGCTTGCAGTCGCCAATGCCGAGGGCATCGAGCTCACCGAGGCAGACCTAACGCAGATGGTGCGTCTCATAAAAGGGCTCGATCCCGCCGGCATGCCCTCGATGGCGCAAGACCGCATCGCTCAACGCAGAACCGAGGTCGAGGAATTTGCGGGTACCATCTGCCGCCTCGCGGCCAAGCACGGTATCCAGGTGCCGCAAAACGAATGGCTCTATTCGCGCATCCGCGAAATCGAGGCAAGCTGGTAACGCCGCCGCACCGCATCCAACAGTCTCAATATCAAAAACCGCCGCAAAGGGCACTCCCCTTGCGGCGGCTTCCTTCTTCATCTATGGGCAAAACCAGCTTCACAACGGCTAGCGCCGCACCTGCGGCGTCTCGTCCTCGTCATCGCGGCAAAGGGTCACGCCCGCACTTCCCAGCAGCGCTGATGCGATGAGCGCGCCGACCACAATAGGAGCAGCCCCGCACGAGCCCTGCATGCCTGCGACAAACGCAGCTGTAGGGCCAAGACAGCCAAGTACCAATGCGACGGCGGCGATAGCGATATCTCGAGCATTCATGAGACCACTTCCTCCACGAGAAAGACCTTATTTCTCATGAACCAGTGTGCCCCGCATGCATACGCCCAGCGTACCGCCACGGTAAGGGCTCTGTTAACTCAAACGCACATAAAGAAAGGGCGGCTTTACGTTGCCTAAAAGCTCAGTAAAGACGCCCGCCCATCATGTGCCTATTTTGCTCTGATGGCAGATTACCAACCGGTGTAGTAGTCGGTGGTTCCGGCGGCGCAGCCGGAGTCATAGACCTTGCAATCACCCTTGGAGCCCGTAAAGGTCGAGCCCTGGGCCATATCGCCCGCGGCAACAACGTAATAGCCGTCGGAATCGCGCCAGAAGCCCTCAGAATCCTGCGTCCATTCGCCCGTGCGGTGGTGATACAACACGTTGCTGCTGTAATAAGTCTCGCGGCGGCCGTTATAGCTATTGACGCCGCTCGAGCGCGTCAGACCCGAGCCGTTCGCGTAATACGCAGCAGACGTGTAAGACGAGCCGGAGCCGGCGTTGTAATACGAAGCCTGGGCGGCCTCGGCAGCCTCCGCCTCGGCGGCAGCGGCCTCGAGCGCTTCGCGCTTGGCATTCTCAAGCGCAGTGCGCAGCTCATCGAGCTCGGTCGACTTCGTGTCGACCTCCCCCATCGTCAACAGACTACCCGCACCGTCGATACAACCCTGCAGCACAGCGCGCTCGTCATCGGTAGCATAGTCGCCATACATATTCATAATGATCTGAGCGCGCATCTCAAGGGAATCGCGCTTGGCCTCCATCGAGGCGTTCCACTCCTGCATGGAACCATAACCATCGCCGCGATAATCAACGGGCTGTACCAGCGTCGCCTCGGACGGCGTAGATCCAACCGTATCGGACAGTGTTGCCGCGTGGGCATCAGTTGCGCCGGCGCCTGCCAAAAGTGCCACGGTCAGAGCGGCGGAAAGGGCAGCGGCTTTCGGTTTTCGTGAATCGATCCTCATGTAGCTGGAAACCTCCGTAGTGCGTTTTTGCTGCGTTTGAGCTGCGTGTGATTCGATCGCGCTGCATAGTACCTCGAGCAAATCGCGACCTGCGGTTTTACTCAAAAGGCGCACGTCAATTGCGTAAAACTCACATCCTCTCAACAGGAGTTTTCCACAACTCAAATGCATAAAGCATGCCAAAAACCCTGTAATAGCGCCCTTCCTATGCAAAAAAGACGCCTGCGCAACCATTGCTTGCGCAGGCGCCTTGAGCAGGCATTTATGCAGTTATACCTATCGAGTCGCAAGGGGTCCTTGCACAAGTCGCCTTACTCGTCCAGCACGGCGAAGGCCTGCTTCAGATCCCAAATGATGTCCTCGGCGTTCTCGGTACCGATGGAAAGACGGATCGTGGAGGGCGTGATGTTCTGCTCGGCGAGCTCCTCGGCAGAGAGCTGGGAGTGCGTGGTGGTAGCCGGGTGCACGACGAGCGACTTGACGTCGGCCACGTTGGCGAGCAGCGAGAACACCTGCAGATGATCGATGAACTTCCAGGCAGCCTCCTGGCCACCTTTGATCTCGAAGGTGAAGATCGAGGCACCGCCGTTGGGGAAGTACTTCTGATAGAGCTCGTGATCGGGGTGCTCAGGCAGGCTCGGGTGGTTCACCTTGGCAACGTGGCTGTCGCCGGCAAGGAACTCAACGACCTTCTTGGTGTTCTCGACATGACGGTCAACGCGCAGCGACAGGGTCTCGGTGCCCTGGAGCAGGACCCAGGCGTTGAACGGGCTGATGCAGGCACCCTCGTCACGCAGCAGGATGGCGCGGACATAGGTTGCGAAGGCGGCGGGACCGGCAGCCTCGGCAAACGAGACGCCATGGTAGGAGGGGTTGGGCTCAGCGATCTGGGCGTACTTTCCGCTCGCCTTCCAATCGAAGTTACCGCCGTCGACGATCACACCGCCCAGCGAGGTGCCGTGGCCGCCGATGAACTTGGTTGCGGAGTGGACGACGATGTTGGCACCATGCTCCAGCGGACGGAACAGATACGGGGTGCCGAAGGTGTTGTCGACGACAACCGGCAGACCGTGCTTCTTGGCGATCTCGGAGATGGCGTCGATGTTGGGGATGTCAGAGTTGGGGTTGCCGAGCGTCTCGAGATAGATGACCGTGGTGTTGTCCTTGATGGCACCCTCAACCTCTTCCAGGTTGTGGGCATCGACAAACGTGGTCTCGACGCCAAACTGGGAGAGCGTATGCTCGAGCAGGTTGTAGGAACCGCCGTAGATGTTCTTCTGAGCCACCACGTGGTCACCAGCCTGGGCAAGAGCCTGCAGGGTATAGGTGATGGCAGCGGCACCGGAGGCGGCGGCAAGACCGGCCACGCCACCCTCGAGCGCGGCGATACGGTCCTCAAAGACGCCCTGGGTGGAGTTGGTCAGACGGCCGTAGATGTTACCGGCGTCGGCAAGACCAAAGCGATCGGCGGCGTGCTGGGAGTTGCGGAACACATAGCTCGTGGTCTGGTAGATAGGCACGGCGCGGGAGTCGGATGCGGGGTCGGCGCTCTCCTGGCCAACATGAAGCTGCAGGGTATCGAAACCAAAGGTGTGCTTGGGGTTGTTGATGAACTGGCTCATGATGATCTCCTTGATCGAACGAAAGTAAATAAATAAGAGAGAAGTAAGTCGCTGTCTCCTGATCACGCCGACGGGCGCAAACAGGAGCCCGGCATTCGTCTTGGTAAGCAGTTCATATGCGGTCCTCCTTTTGACATCCCGGTTCCGTGGTCGGCTTAATTACCTACCGCCTTTGTGTGTTTTGAATAGTACGAGCATTGTTTCGCTCGGTCAATCACTTAAAAGCGCTAACTTGTTATCGGTTTTTTAGATAGCTATCGAAAGGACGGGCACCGATGACACTCCAGCAGCTTCGTTTTCTTATCGCCGTGGCAGAGTCCGGCTCAATCAACGCCGCAGCTCAGCGCCTCTATACCGCTCAGTCCAACATCTCAAACGCCGTCAAAAGCCTAGAACAAGAGCTCCATCTGGAGATCTTTACGCGCTCCAGCCGCGGCGTCACGCTCACCAACGACGGCACCGAGCTTTTGGGCTATGCGCGCCAGGTCGTAGAGCAGGCCGACATGCTCGAGGCACGCTACGAGGACGGTGGCACCCCGCAAGCCCGCCTCGCCATTTCCGCCCAGCACTACGCCTTTTCGGTCGAGGCCTTTGTCAACGTAGTCGAGCGCTGCCGCGACAGCAAGTTCGAGTTCATCATGCGCGAGACCACCACATCGCAGATCATCGATGACGTCCGTGCGTTTCGCAGCGATATCGGCATTCTGTATCTGGATGGCTTTAACGCCCGCGTTCTGCAGAAGGCCTTCGCCGATGCCCGCGCAAGCTTCCATCCCCTATTCGACGCGACGGTCCACGTCTTCGTTAGCGAGCGCCACCCGCTCGCACGCCGCCCGCAGCTGTCCCTTGCCGACCTCACGCCCTATACGCGCTACAGCTTTGAGCAGGGAACCTCAAACTCCTTCTATTACGCCGAGGAACCTTTTAGCTATATCCCTTGCGACCGCAACATACGAATCTCGGACCGCGGAACACTTACTAACTTACTTATCACGTCGAACGGTTACACCCTGTCGACCGGTGTCCTCTCCAATGAAATGCAATGGGGCATGGCATCGATCCCGCTAGCAGACGCCCCAACGATGCACGTTGGCTACATCATGCACGACGAGCGCAAGCCCTCTCTCCTCTTGCAGCAATACCTCGACGAGCTCAACCGCATCATCCATGCCAACTAACAGTCCGAAGACGGGGTAGAAATCGTAGATTGCTGCCCCCCGGCGGGCATGGCGCTACAATGGTCACTCACACGAAACGTACCCAACGAAAGGAAGCCCGTGAAGGTCATCATCTATACCGACGGCTCGGCCCGATCAAATCCGGGACGCGGCGGCTACGGCGCCGTGCTCAAATACACCAACCCCGCCGGCAAGACCTTCACCTCCGAGCTTTCGCGCGGCTATGCCAAGACCACCAACAACCGCATGGAACTCATGGCGGTCATCGTGGCGCTCGAGGCGCTCAACCGCCCTTGCGAGGTCGAAGTCCATTCCGATTCGCAGTATGTCGTCAACGCCTTTAACAAGCACTGGATCGACGGCTGGAAAAAGCGCGGATGGAAAACCGCCAACAAGCAACCCGTCAAGAACCGCGACCTGTGGGAGCGCCTACTCACCGCCAAAAGCAAGCACAAGGTTGATTTCATCTGGGTTAAGGGTCACGCCGGTCACGAGCTCAACGAGCGCTGCGATGAGCTCGCCACCACGGCGGCCGACGGCAGCAACCTCGATATCGACGCCGGCTTTAACGAGAGCGACCTGTAATAGCGTTTTCGCGCAGCTTTATATCCCCACGCGCTACACTCATCCTGTAGACCAAACAACGCAAGGGGGACGTATGCTGCGCATCGCGACCATCGGCACATCCATGATCACCGACGACTTTATCCAAGTCGTCAACGCCAACGACCAAGCCGCGTTTGTGGGCACGCTTTCACGCGATGCCAATCGCGGTGCCGCCTTTACCGCCGAGCGCGGTGGCGAGCGAAACTTTACTTCACTCGATGAGCTCGCGGCAGCCGCCGACGTCGACGCCGTCTATATCGGCAGCCCTAACGCACTTCACTACGAGCAGGCCCTTGCCTGCATCGCCGGTGGCAAGCACGTCATCGTCGAGAAGCCCTTCTGCGCCACCGAAGCGCAGGCGCTGGAAGTCTTCCGCGCTGCCGAGGCAGCAGGTGTCGTGGCCCTCGAGGCCATGCGTCCCCTCCACGACCCCGCCTTCCACGCCATCGAGGACACCTTGGGCGAGATCGCCCCCATCCGCCGCGCCTCATTGCGCTTTGGCAAATATTCCTCGCGCTACAACGAGATTCTCGCGGGACGCGCCACCAATATCTTCGACTGCAATATGGCATCGGGTTCCCTCATGGACATTGGCGTCTACACCGTCGAGCCCATGGTCGAGATTTTCGGCATGCCCTCCGGCCTTACGAGCATGGCTACTCTGCTCGACCCCGCCACGCGACAGCTCACGCACGGCCCCATCGACGGCTGCGGTTCCATCCTCGCCAGCTACGGCGGTGGCCGTATCTCCGTCGAGCTCGCGCACTCCAAAATAACGAATGACCTGCTGCCCTCGCAGATCGAAGGCGAGCGTGGCACTATCCAGATCGACCATCTGTCCACGCCCCGCAATGTCCGCATCGACTATCGCGGCGATGTCGTACGCGGCTCGGCGACCGAGGCACCGCGCGAACAGGGCGACAACGGCCGCGTGCTCGACCTGCCCAAATCGAGCAACACTATGGAATACGAACTCACAGACTTTATCACCGCCATCGGCGGCATCGATAACGTTAAGGAAGAGATTTGGGAGACCCCGGCGGGACGTCACGAACTTGGCCACTACCGCGATGTCACGCTCGTCTCATTGCGCATCATGGATGCCGTGCGCCAGCAGGCCGGCATTACCTTCCCGTCCGACGCAGGCAAGCAGGCCTAGCGATGGGCTTCTTCGATGCGTTCTTCTCCAGCGTCACCGGCGGCAGTCGAGAGCCTCAAAAACCATCAAACATCGAGCTCGAGTTGCGCCGCAGGCTTACTGTGCTCGCAAGCGACGAGGCCACTCAAGACACTCCCCTGCGCTATTTCCTGCGCTGGGCGGGGCAAGTCCAGGGCGTTGGTTTTCGCTTTACCAACACCAACCTCGCGCAGGCACGCGCACTCACCGGCTGGGTGCGCAACATGGAAGACGGCTCGGTCGAGATGGAGATACAGGGAGCTCCGGCAAACATCCTATCTCATCTCGAGGCGCTTCATGCCTCCTACGAGCGCATGGGAACGCGTTTTCGCCTCGTAGAAGCCCAGGCCCAAGCCCCACTTGCCAATGAAGACAGTTTCATTCCTCGTTATTAGTATTGTGTGCTAAATACGGTATCATTTACCTACGACCGTTGATAGAAAAGAGGCGAGGCGCATGGCGGTGCAAAGAAGGAATACCAGGCAGCGAAAGCTGGTTCTTGACGCCGTGCGCCAAAGTTATAACCATCCCACCGCCGACGAAATCTACAACGTCGTGCGCGCGCAGGATGACAAAATCAGCCGCGGTACGGTCTACCGCAATCTCAATCTCTTGGCCGACGCCGGCGAGATCCTCTCCATCAAGACGCCGGGCGGCAGCCGCTTCGATCGCACGATCGAGCCGCATGCGCATATCATCTGCACCTCATGCAGCCGCGTCATCGACGTACCGCTCCCCTTCGATGCCCAGCTCGACGCCAAGGCGTCCGAGCAAATCGGCTGGCACGTCACGTCGCACTACACCATCTTCGAGGGTCTCTGCCCCGACTGCCGGTAGATGTTTGGGACATGCCTACTCAGCAAGTAGACGACGCAGCTCCTCTTCGACCGTGCGCACGTAGCGGACACGGTCATTGACACCGCGCATGCTGGGATTGCAGCTCTCCATCAGATAGGGATGGCCCACCACGTTGAGCATGTCGCGATCGTTTTCGTTATCGCCAAACGCCATCATTTCGTTAGGTGAGATCCCCAGCGCACAACCATAATCGGCAAGCGCGGACCCCTTGCCCGAATCAAAGCCGATAAAGTCGGTCCATTCGGTTCCCGACGTCATCACATCGACCCGGTCGCTAAAGCGACGCACAAAATACTCCAGCGCCGCCGGCTGCTCCACCTCGGGCGTCTGGAAGGCAATCTTAATGACGTCCTCGTCGATGTCCTCGGGACGGTCGACTACCGCCACATCACAATGGACCTCATAACGCAGGTGGTCAACAAACGCATCGTTGCTGCTCATGGTGTAGAGGTGTCCCTCGCACGAAAGGGTCACGTCGGCATGGGGGTACGCAACCACGGCATTCGCGATATCCATGGCCAGGCCACGCTCCATAGAACGCTTGACCACGGCACGCCCCTCGCTCATGACCAGGGCTCCGTTTTCGCATACATAGGCGAGTTCATCGGCCACCGGGGCAAACAGGTAGCGCAGGCTCGCATATTGACGGCCACTCGCCGGCATAAACACGATACCGCGACGATGTAGCTCATCGATAAGCTCAAAGGCCTCGGAACGCGGCTCGCGCTCCCCCGGGTGCAGCAACGTGCCGTCCAAATCGCATGCAATCAGCTTGATTCCCTCAAGACCCATATGCTTCCCCCAAAGCCTCCTATCAACAGCAAGACGGACCTTGATCGGTCACCCCTCAAAGCCCGTCTTGCGCATACGCGCGCTTAGTCGCGCGTCTTTTTAACGATGGTAAAGTCCGGAGCCATGCTCACGACAACATCGGCCGCGCTCGACGCAAAGCGTCGGCCCGCATCGAGCTCGCGCGAAACGATCGAGATTCGAGCTCCCTCGACGCCGCGAAGCATACGGCCCAAAACCGGCTGCACCGGCGTATACATGCGCACGGTATGCTCGTCCGAGTCGCCCCGGAAGAGCGGCGCATGCATGTTGCCGATCTCCCAGCACGCATGCGCGAGCGCAATCGGATCCATGCGGTCGACTTCGACCAAATAGACCTCGGCGCTGCGCAGGCGCACGACAACCACCACGGGCACCATGCCCGAACGGTCAATGGTGAGCACGTCGCCATCGGCAAGACGACCGCCGTCGGCAGTATCCAACCGAACATCGATCGTGCGCCCCAGTTCCGTCACGCCCACAAACGCGCATGCATCAGCCTGGTCCCAATCGAGCAGTAGCTCGTCAACTTCAAAGACGCCGCCCAACTTCCGGCGAAGCAGGAGTTCATAGGACGGATCGTTGAGATTTCCCAAGCATGTCGTCGAAACCAAGCGTTCAGGCATACTCTAGTCCTCGACCTCGACGAGCTCGATATCAAAGTTGAGATCCTTGCCGGCGAGCTCGTGGTTGGCGTCGAGCGTCACGACCTCGGGCGTCACGTCGATGACGACGGCGGGGACGGGCATGCCGCTCGGCGTGGACAGGAAGAGCTTCATGCCCTTCTCGATCTGCTCGATATTGGGGACCTGCTCAGCCGGGAAGGTCAGGACCATCTCGGGGTTGTGCTCGCCGTAGGCATCGGCAGCGGGAATGTGCACGGTCTTCTTCTCGCCCACCTGCATGTCGACAACAGCGGCGTCGAAGCCCTTGATCATCTGACCGGCGCCGCAGGTGAACTCCAGCGGCTCGCCGCGATCGTAAGAGCTATCGAACTGCGTGCCGTCGTCGAGCGTGCCACGATAATGGGTCTTGACCTTCTTGCCCTGGTTGGACATGGTAACCTCCGCGATAAGGGCGGCGCACAACGCGGGCCGCCGTGAACATATGGCGCTAACTATACCCTAGTCATACAATTCAAAGACAGTTTGCAAAGAAACGCTGCAACCGGAGGAACCATGGCATATCCCGTATTTGACCTACACTGCGACACTGCCGACCGAATCGGCTGGGCCACGCTCGATCTCGACCTGCGCTTTACCGCCGGCACCGACGGTTATTTCCCCGGCGACGAAACGCATCCGCAAGATTTCGACCTCATCGAGGGTAACGCCTGTGCCATCTCGCTCGCAAAGATCGGCAACACGCCGTGGGCACAGTGCTTCGCCACGTTTGTCCCCGACGAGATTCCCACCGCCCACGCCGCGCGCTTCCAGGCGCAGATCATGGCGCATATGAGCGGCCAGGCAATGCTCAACCACGACCGTATGGTCAACGTGCGCAGCGCCGCAGACATTCGCCCCGCGCTCAAGGACGGCAAGGTCGCTTGCATCCACACCATCGAAAACGCCACGTTCTTTGCCGAGGACCCCGCGCTGATCGAGGTGCTCAAGAGCCTGGGCGTGCTTATGTCGTCACTCAGCTGGAACGCGCAGGGACCGCTCGCGAGCGGCCACGACACCCACGCCGGCCTCACCGCCGCCGGCATCGAGGCGCTTACGCAGATGGAGCACGCCGGCATGGTGCTCGACGTCTCCCACCTCAACGATGAGTGCTTTGACGAGGTCGCCGCCCGCGCCACGCGTCCCTTCGTCGCCAGCCACTCCAACTCCCGTGCGGTTTGCGGTGTCAAACGCAACCTTACCGACGACCAGTTCCGCACCATTCGCGACATGGGTGGCATCGTCGGCCTCAACTACTGCAGCGAGTTCCTTTCCAACGACGCAACCGACAAGACCGCCGCAGACGTCACCTTCGACCAGCTGGCGGCGCATATCGAGCACTGGCTCGACCTGGGCGGCGAGGACGTCATCGCGCTCGGCGGCGACTGGGACGGCGCCACGGTGCCCGCTTTCCTCTCCGATGCCAGCAAGATGCCCGAGTTCCAGAACATGCTTTCCAAGCATTTTGGCAAGACCGTGATGCAAAAGCTCTGCAGCGACAACGCGCTCGCCTTCTTTGAGCGTTATTAATTTCACATCCCTTGAGCGGGCCGGCATGCCGAACGGTCGACATGCCGGCCCGTCCCCAATCCAAAGGACCGCTTTTGACGCAGCAGTTTACGATTTCCGCATCCCGACCGGATGGGACGCCCATCCCCGTCGTCGTTACCAAAAAGTGCGTCAAGAACTTCAACCTACGCGTCACTTCGAGCGGTGAGGTCCACGCCAGCGCACCGCTCGGCGCCACCCGCGAGCGTATCGAAGCGTTTGTGAAGCGCAACAGCGCCTGGATTACCAGCCGACTTGCCCAGCGCGAGCAGCGTCAGGCGACGGCACGAGAGCCGCTCAGCCCCTCGTCCATCATTGC
>JAHYYL010000021.1:33509-41586 GCA_019424965.1 Collinsella sp. | reverse complement strand
CGTCATTGGACTTAGAAGGGGGAGGCCTCGCGGCCTCCCCCTTTTTTGCGTTTGATAGAGAGCTGTAATACAAGAACTTGCCTTCGTTTAGCTTGTCTTACTGTTTGGCTGTATTTTGAGTCCTTCTTTTCTATTTGCGCGATAATAACTCCCATTGGCGTAAGGGAGGACTTGATGTTTACCGTTTTTGTCTTGGGCAATATTGCTTCGGGTAAGTCGACTGCCTGCCGCTATTTCGAATCTCGTGGCGCTATGCTTATCGATCTGGATGAGCTTGCAAAATCGCTGTATGTGCCGGGCTCTGATATCGTTAACGCTCTTGCGGATGAATTCGGTTGGGACATTTTGGATGAGATAGGCGGCATTCGCCGCAGCATCCTCGCTTCTCGAGCTTTCGCTTCTCCTGATTCGGTCACACGGCTCAATGGCATCGTGCATCCCGTTCTGATTGAACAGCTTTCGCTTAGGATTCTCGATCCGGTTTGTTGTACGGTTTCATCTCCCCGTTATCCCTTTGCGGTGGTCGAGGTTTCTGCTCCGACTGGTTTTGAGGATGCATTTGGCTTGGCTGATGAAATTCTGGTCATTAGCGCCCCTTTGTCAGTTCGTCGCGAGCGCGCTATTCAACGTGGCATGGAGCCATCCGATTTCGATGCTCGTTCTGCTTGCCAGCCCGAAGAGTCTGCGCTCTGCAATCTCGCTACAACGGTGATTGATAATGCCGCTGGCGATAATTCGCTCTTTGAGCAGCTTGACTCATGGCTTGCATGCCACGGGTTTATAGATACTGCGGACAAGGAGGAGGCCGATGCCTAAGGCACGTTTCTTTACGTGGTATCGCGTGGCGCCACTTGCCGTTGTGTTCGTCTTCGGCCTTATTTCGCTCGTCTACTCGTGTGCTCCTGCCGCTTTCTTTAAGCCACTGTATCCGATTGACTACGAGGCATATGTAAAGCAATCCAGTATTTCGCATAATCTGGATCCGTATCTGGTGTGCGCTGTCATTAAGTCGGAATCGAATTGGGATCCCGAGGCCGAGTCGAATCAGGGTGCTCAGGGATTGATGCAGCTGATGCCCGAGACTGCCCAGGATATGATCGCCAAGGGCCTTGTCGACGGAGAGGTGTATTCGGCCGACAATCTTAACGATCCGGCTACGAATATCGAGTTTGGCTGCGCATACCTCTCGTATCTTCTCACCTATTTCAACGGGTCGACGGATAGTGCCATCGCCGCCTATAACGCCGGTATGGGCAATGTCGACGGATGGGCGCAGCAGAACACGTCACTCCATAATGCGATTACCTTCCCTGAAACTCAGGCTTATCTGATTCGCGTCAATAATGCCTGGGTTCGATATAAGACTCTCTATCCCGATCGGTTCGTATAGGACTAAGCCCACCGCCTGCGTATACTGCAGATGTATGAGTTAGGAGTATCCATGGCGGAATTTGAAGTAGAACGCGTTGGTGGTGAACTTAAGCGCTTTGGCGTTGAGGGCGCTGAGGTGCCGTTTGAAGTCGTTTCCCCCTATGAGCCTGCCGGTTCCCAGCCCAAGGCCATTGAGTCGCTTGTGCAGGGCGTGAGGGACGGAGATCGCTATCAGGTTTTGCTGGGCGTGACTGGTTCGGGCAAGACCTTCACGATGGCAAAGACTATTGAGGCCCTGGGAAAGCCGACGCTGGTCATGGCTCCGAATAAAACGCTTGCCGCTCAGCTTGCGAGCGAGCTCAAAGAGTTCTTTCCCAATAACGCTGTGGTCTACTTCGTCTCGTACTACGACTACTATCAGCCCGAGGCGTATGTGCCGCAAAGTGATACATATATCGAGAAAGACTCATCGATTAACGAAGAGGTCGAGATGCTGCGCCATCAGGCGACCGCATCACTGCTCTCTCGACGAGATGTGATCGTCGTCGCATCGGTCTCGTGTATCTATGGCATTGGCTCTCCTGAGGACTATGCGGGCCTAGCCCCGAACGTCGACAAGAAGGTGCCGCTCGAGCGCGATGACTTTATCCATGCACTTATCGACATTCAATATGATCGCAATGACTATGACCTGGCACGCGGCACGTTCCGCGTGCGCGGCGATGTTGTCGACGTGTATCCGCCTTATGCCGAGCATCCGTTGCGGTTTGAGTTCTTTGGCGACGAGGTCGAGCTGATTGCCGAGATCGATGAGGTCACCGGTGAGATGCTGCGTGAGTACGAGGCCATCCCCGTATGGCCGGCATCGCACTACGTGACCGAGAAGCCGAAGGTCAAGGCGGCTCTGAAATCGATCAGCGAAGAGTGCGAGAAGCGCGTGGCGGAGCTCAAGGCGACCGACAAGTTGCTCGAGGCGCAGCGTCTGCAGCAGCGCACCGATTATGATCTTGAGATGCTCGAGACGATGGGCTTTTGCAACGGCATCGAGAACTACTCGCGTCATCTGGACGGTCGCAAGCCGGGCGAGCCGCCGTTTACCCTGATCGATTACTTTCCCAAGGATATGCTCTGCATCATCGATGAGAGCCATGTGACAGTGCCGCAGATTCGCGGCATGCACGAAGGTGACCGCTCGCGTAAGGTGACGCTGGTGGAACACGGTTTTCGCCTGCCCTCGGCGCTCGATAACCGCCCGCTTCGTTTCGATGAGTTTGAGGCAAGGATCCCCCAGTTTATCTATGTTTCGGCCACGCCGGGCGACTATGAGCTGCGGGTTAGCCAGAACGACGTTGAGCAGATTATTCGTCCGACCGGTCTGCTCGATCCCAAGATCGACGTTCGTCCGGTCCGAGGCCAGATTGACGATCTTGAGGACGAGATTCGCGAGCGCGTTGCCCGCAAGGAGCGCGTGCTGGTGACCACGTTGACCAAGCGCATGGCCGAGGACCTGACCGACCATCTGCTCGACGCGGGCATTAAGGTCAATTACATGCACTCTGATACGGCGACAATGGACCGTGTCGAGATCTTGCGAACGCTGCGCGAGGGCAAGATCGATGTTCTCGTTGGCATCAACCTGCTTCGCGAGGGCTTGGATCTTCCCGAGGTCTCACTGGTGGCAATTCTCGATGCCGATAAGGAAGGCTTCTTGCGCAACCGCCGTTCGCTGATTCAGACGATTGGCCGTGCGGCCCGTAACGCCGATGGCGAAGTCATCATGTATGCAGACGTTGTGACCGATTCGATGAAAGAGGCCATCGAGGAGACGCAGCACCGTCGCGAGATTCAGATGGCATATAACGAAGAGCATGGCATTGTGCCCAAGACGGTGCGCAAGGCCATCAACGACATCTCAAGTTTTATTGCCGAGGCCGAAAAAACCGTGGGTTCCAAGGGGCGCTCGAAGGGCGACTCTCTTGGCCATGGCGCATTCTATACGCCCGATGCGTCGGGCGAGGGCGGCGTGCCGGAAACGGTGGCGCCCGAGCAGACACTTGCGGAGCAGTTGGAAGAACTGCCGCATGACGAGCTTGTGCGGATCGTCGAAACCATGGAAGAGGATATGCGTAACGCTTCTGCCGCCATGGACTTTGAGGAGGCGGCGCGCCTGCGCGATGCCGTCGTTCAGATTCGGGCGATGCTCGAGGGTGCGTCTGAGGACGAGACGATCGAGCGCTTACGTTCGCAGGCCCGCAAGGGTTCCACGTTCGCATCGGGCAGAAAACGCCAGGGTGCACGGTTTAAGAAATAGCGAACAGGCCCCGAGTTCCCTGTGGAGCTTGGGGCCTGTGTCTTTTGCGCGCTGGAATTCGTGCGTTAGAGGTCTGCGATCAGGGCTTCGGCACAACGTATGCCGTCGGTGGCCGCGCTCATGATGCCGCCGGCATATCCAGCTCCCTCACCGCAAGGGTAGAGGCCCGGGGTCGACACGGCATGGCACGTTCGGTCTCGGGTGACAGTGACCGGTGAGCTCGAACGAGTCTCCACGCCGGTAAGAACGGCATCGGGGCGGTCGTAGCCTCGTAGCTTTTTTCCGAGTAGGGGAAGTCCCAGGCGGAGCGACTCGACGATATGCTGCGGCAGGGCTTCGTCAATTGCCGTCCAGGTCACACCGAGCGGATAGGTGGGCTTTACCTTTCCGGGCGCCTTGCTGGCGCGTCCTGCGAGGAAATCTCCGACGAGCTGTGCCGGTGCGTTCCAGTTGGAACCGCCCAGGCGATAGGCGGCCGCCTCGCAGGCACGCTGGAGCTCGATGCCGGCGAGCGGGTCATCGTCGGGAAGGTCCTCTGGCGTGACGTTAACGAGCAGGGCGGCATTTGCGTTGTGTCCGTCGCGGGCATTGAGACTGGCGCCGTTGACGCACAGGTGGCCCTGCTCGGAAGAGGCAGCGACAACCTGCCCGCCGGGGCACATACAAAACGAGAACACGCTGCGGCCGTTGGGAAGATGGGCGACAAGCTTGTAGGGGGCTGCTCCGAGTGCCGGGTGCCCCGCCGAAGGGCCATATTGGGCACGGTCGATGTCGCGCTGTGGATGCTCGATGCGCACGCCCATGGCAAAGGTCTTTTGTGCGAGGGCCACGTTGTGGCCCTTAAGGAGCTCAAAAATATCGCGAGCAGAATGCCCGCAGGCGAGGATGAGGTGATTTGTCTCGATTGGCTCGCAAGCGGCGTCTTGGGACGATTGGACATCAATACCGGTGATGGCGCCAGACGCGTCGATGCGAATGTCGACGAGCTTCGTTCGATAACGGACGACACCTCCGAGCTGCTCGATGCGCTGGGATATAGCGGTGACAACCGTGGGAAGGATGTCGGAGCCAATGTGCGGCTTGGCATCCCATAGAATATCGCGGGGCGCGCCCGCCTCGACGAAGGTTTCGAGGATAAGGCGATGGGCGGGATTTTTGGTTCCCGTATTGAGTTTGCCGTCCGAGAAGGTTCCCGCGCCGCCCAGGCCAAACTGGATATTGCTCTCGGGGTCGAGGATGCGCTCCTTTAGAAAGAGGTCGATCGCCTGCGAGCGGCGAAATGCCGGGTCGCCGCGCTCGATGAGCAAGGGCTTAAGACCTGCTTCGGCGAGCGTAAGCGCAGCGAAAAGGCCGGCGCATCCGGCGCCGACAACGACAGGGCGTTCTTGAGGTGCGTCGGAGGTGGGGGAGGGGAATGAAGGCTCATCGTCTTCTATCGCGCGTACGCGCGAGCGGTCACGCTCGACAACGCTGTCGACTGCTTCTCGCTCGAGGTGGGGACTAGTCAGCTCAACACGAAAGCCCAGGATAAAATGGACGTCTCGTTTTTTGCGAGCGTCGATTGACTTGCGGTGGAGCTCGATGGACTTGATTTCGGAGTCCTTGCAACGTAGGACGCGCTTGGCGACTCGCTTGCCAACAATGAGACAGGCATTTTCATCGCCGGCTTCATCGAGCGACGCGTTGACTTGGGTGATTTCAATCATCGAGGTCTCCTTAGAGGCAAGAAAGAGGCCGTCCGGTATCCCAGACGGCCCGAATGCGTTTTTGATTATAGACTGCGCGGCTACAGGCTGCTTGCAGCGCGAATGCCCGAGATCCAGGCCCACGCAAGGTTAAAGCCTCCGCAATCGGCGTCGATATCGAGCGCTTCGCCGCAGACGTAAAGCGGGGCATAGGCTGCGCCGTTCGCGCGAAGGCCGGGTATCGAGACGGTCTCGATGGGTATGCCGCCACGTATGACCTGTGCCGAGCGCTCCTCGGCCGTTCCCTCGACAAGCAGTTTAAAGTGCTTGAGGATGGAGACCAGATGGATGACATCGTTGGAGCCTGGATGGCACTGCTCGAACGCTGTACAGACGACGTGGGAGAGTTGAGGAGCGAGCATACCATCGAACCAGCGGGGGTCGTGGGGCGAAAAGCGGCCGAGCAGCTCAACGCGTCGGTTGAGCATGTCGAGCAACTTGTCTTTGGAGAGGTCGGGGAAAACGTCGAGCAGGATCGTGTCGCCGTGCTGGATGCGTCGGGAGAGGTTGAAGGCGGCGACACCTGAGATGCCGAAGGTCCGGAACAGCACCTCGCCGTCTTCGCACCAGAGATCCTCGTGATTGCGGGTGAGCGTCAAGCGGGCGCGAACGCGTAGGCCATCCAGCGTCTTGAGCGCAGTCCGGTCGCCGAAGACCGATGCCGACACGGGGCAGAGAACGGGGCGCGATGGCGTTAGGGGGAGGCTAAACGTCTCGGCGATGCCGGCGGGGTTGCCTCCCGTGGCGATAATTACGGCATGTGCCTGCAAGGTCATGTTTTTGCGCGGGGTATCGGCGAGCGCCCTCCGAAGCGAGCGGAGCTCCGTTTTTCGTTCGTCGTGCTTTTTTGCCTTAAGCGCCCGTGCGGGACGGTCTATTTGGAGTGTCCAGCCCTCGGGAGCTTTGTGCGCCATGGCAACGTTGGCTCCGCAGATTAAGGTGACGCCCAGACGATCACAAACGTTGAGAAGCGCGTCGCGCACCGATTCGGCGCGGAGGGAGCGTGGGTACAGTCGACCTTCCTCGGAGGTCGTCATGATGCCCAGCGAGGAGAAGAAGCCCATAAGCTCTTGTTCGGGCCGGGGGCCCATGACGGATTCGACGAAAGCGGGATGGTTGTACCGCCGAGGATCAATCGATTCGTTTGAGAGATTGCAGCGGCCGTTGCCGGTCGCAAGGAGTTTAAGGCCGCAGGCGACATCGCGCTCAACGATGCAGACGCTTTTGCCAGCGCGTGCGGCCGTAATGGCGGCGGCGAGGCCTGAAGCCCCGCCGCCGATTACCAAGACGTCATAGAGGGCGCTCGCGTTCACTTAGGCCTCGTCGGT
The DNA here is from genome assembly GCA_019424965.1 of Collinsella sp. Taxonomy (GTDB): domain Bacteria; phylum Actinomycetota; class Coriobacteriia; order Coriobacteriales; family Coriobacteriaceae; genus Collinsella. Next base: position 34,831 of record JAHYYL010000021.1, on the reverse strand, counting down.
CTCGTGCGGGGTAATAGCCTCGACGGCAGAGACTGCCTTGGGCAACATGCCATCGGGCAGCGCGGTCTCGACCTCGCCCTTATCGCAGGCCTCGGCGAGTGCCGGATTAATGGGAAGCTGGCCCAAGATGTCGAGGTTATAGCGCTCTGCGACCTCGGGGAGCTTGCTCTTGCCAAAGACCTCGATCTTCTTGTCGCAGTCGGGGCACTCAATATAGCTCATGTTCTCGACAATGCCCAGAATGGGGACGTTCATCTTCTCGGCCATGTTGACCGCCTTGGCGACGATCATCGAGACCAGATCCTGCGGGCTCGTGACGATGACGATGCCGTCGACCGGCAGCGACTGGAAGACGGTGAGCGCGACGTCGCCTGTTCCCGGAGGCATGTCGACCAGCAGGTAGTCGATGGGGCCCCACGAGGTCTCGCTCCAGAACTGTCTAATGGCGCCTGCGATGACCGGACCGCGCCAAAGGACGGGGTCGGTCTCGTTTTGGAGCAGCAGGTTGGAGCTCATGACCTTGACGCCGTGCTCGGAGATTTCGGGCAGCATAAGGTTGCCAAGGGCATGGACGTGGCGTCCACTCATACCGAACATCTTGGGGATAGAGGGACCGGTGATGTCGGCATCGAGGACGCCGACCTTGTGGCCGTGACGGGCAAGCTCGGTGGCGATGGCACCGGTGACAAATGACTTGCCGACACCGCCCTTGCCGGAAAGCACGGCGATGACGCGCTTGACCTCGGACAGCGTGTTCTCCTCAAATTGCGACGGCGACGTTTGTCCGCCGGCGGCCTGTGCGTGTTCGCAACCCATGTATGACTCCTTTGTATATGCTGGGGCCGGGGCCCCGCGATGTGACACGAGCGTCATTGTACCCTCGTTTGCGAGCGGGAGTCATTTGCGATGCGTTTGGGCCGAGCGTGCTTGCAATACGATGGGCCCAAGCGAATGGGCGGGCTTACTGAACTTTGCTGGCGAACTCGAGGTATTGCATGCGCTGCAGCTTGTCGATCGTCGAGGCGTAGGGGCTGTCTTTCGATTCCAAGTCGTAGCGCAGCCCGTCGGCACCGAGATAGCCGGCGACATTGATGGTGGGCACATCTGACCTTGTCGCAAGCAGGGCCTTTTGGTAATTGGTGAGCGGGGCGCCGATCTTATTAAGGGTAATGGCTGCAATCTCGTTTGCCCCGACGGTGTCGTAGACGTTGAGCTCGGTATTGCCGGCGATCTCATAGTTAGCCCAGACGAGATATGTCGACTGATAGATACGGAAAGCGTGGCTTGCCGTATCTTCCTGAGGGTACAGCTCGTCGTTGAGA
>JAHYYL010000021.1:0-33499 GCA_019424965.1 Collinsella sp. | reverse complement strand
GCTGATGGTCGCCAAAAAAGACAAGAACAACCGGTCTGCCGATGTTGCGGAGCTCGTTGATAAAGTACTCGAGGTCCCGGTCGGATGCGTTGATGCAGGTGAGATAGGTGTTGAGCGCGCTGTTGGCGCCTTCGCTGGCTCCCTCGACCCAATAGTTTGTCAGCTCTTCGGCGGGAACGGTGCCATAGTCGTAGCCGCCGTGATTTTGCATCGTGACGTCAAAGATGAACTGCGGCGCTTCGTCGGTTCTAAGCAGGTCGAGTATCTTGTCGTAGGTGACGTAGTCGCATACGCCGGCATGGTAATAGGGCGCACCTTCGAAATCGCCGATTGAAAGAAAGTCTCCAAAGCCCAGCTGCTGATAGATTTTATCTCGATGGTAGTTGACGGGGTTTTGCGGGTGCATAGCGGTAGTGGTATACCCAAGCTCTTTAAGGTCCTTTGCCAGGCTGTTTACGCCATTCATCTGATACAGCTGATAGGGGATCTTGCCTAATCCGACAAAGGCCGTTGTCGCTCCGGTCAAAAATTCGAATTCGGAGTTCGCCGTTCCGCCACCGGCGACCGAAGCGAGCATGGTGCCGCGAACAAGTGTGTCGGGAAGCGAGTTGTAGAATGCGGGGCCGGTGTACCCGGCCGCCTGGAGCTGCTCAAAGCACGAAAGGTCGCTAAAACTCTCATTCATGACGGCAACAATCGTCGGCTTGATTTCATTGAACTGGGCAACGGCCGCCGCGCGCTGCTCGCTCGAGCCATATGTGCTGTCGTAGGCGGCGGCGAGCTCCTGCTCGATGCTCTGCGCCTCATCGGGCGTATAGTCTTCGGGCTTCTCAATGGGCAACTCGTTGACCATTTCGGTGAACGAAGTGATAAAACCCTGAGACGCATACGTGGTGATGGGCTGCCAACGGTCAAATCCAAAATCCAGCGCCTGCTCCAAGTCGATGTTGGAAAAGCCTGAGAGCCCCACAACGGTCACTAGCAGAAAAGCACAGAGGTTAGCGGCGATAGCGGGGAAGACATGGGTGGGCGTACGGAGCTTTCGCGGTCGGATGAGCGAAAGAAGCCCCAGGGAAATCTCCAGCAGGGCGAGAGAGGTTACGATTCCGGCGGTAAAGGTAAACTCGTATCCCTCGCTCACTTCCATTGCGGTGCCAAGGGCCAAGATATCGCTTGGCAGGATGGCTTCGCCTTTAAACGTTATGACGAAGTGCTCGGCAATGCCAAGGATGCAGCAGACGACGGGCACGAGAGCCATGACGCCTCCATGACGCTGTCCCAGCAAATAAAGGGAGAGCAGAACCGTCGCGAGCAGCCCGACGGAAAACCCGAATGAGTTGGCGGGAATGCGATAGAACGTTTCGTTGCAGGCAATTTCGAGTGAAACGAACGAGAGCGCTGAAACAGCGGCGATGACAAGGATGTCACGGCAAATACAGGCAACCGTTCCCGTCGCAAGGTCGGTTTGGTCGATAAGTCCCGAAACCAAGGGCTCGACAAGAAGCATGACGGCGGCAGCACCGAGCGCCGAATAAGAAAGGACCCACAGGGAGCTGCCCTCATTTACGAGCAATTGATTCGTAACCCATGCAGCTACCACGCCGAGCGGGATGAGGAGCGTCGCGCACCAAAAGACGCAGGCAATGGGTGGCTTTTCGTTGCGTTTGATTGAAAAAAACACGCGCACGACGACGGTGGCCACGATAAGGACGGCGATGAATATGGGCAGATTGGCCATGTCGCTCGAAGTGATTTCAAGGGGGATATCTTCGGTCATGGACGTTCCTCTGGTACAGCAAATTAAGTTCAGTATTAGATTACTGTAACCTTTCCACGGCATTTCGAGAAACAAAGCGCCCGATACGCAAAGCTAAAGGTCTGCGAATCTTGTATTACGAACATCTGTGCGCGTCGAGTGCGCTAAACTCATCGGCAGTATGATTCGATGCAATAGGAGGCAAGGAGCTTCCATGTCTGATTCTTCTATCGTTATTCGCGGCGCTCGTGAGCACAACCTCCGTGATATCGATGTTTCCATTCCGCGTGACCAACTCGTGGTCATTACCGGTCTTTCTGGCTCGGGCAAGAGTTCGCTGGCATTCGACACTATCTATGCCGAGGGCCAGCGTCGATACGTCGAGAGCCTTTCGAGTTATGCGCGCCAGTTCTTGGGCCAGATGGACAAACCCGACTTGGATTCAATCGACGGCCTTTCGCCGGCTGTCTCAATTGATCAAAAGACGACATCCAAGAACCCGCGCTCGACGGTTGGCACCGTAACCGAGATTTATGACTATCTGCGCCTGCTGTTCGCCCGTGTGGGCACCCCGCACTGTCCCGAATGTGGCCGTGTCATTGAGCGTCAGACGACCGATCAGGTTGCCGACAAGGTCTTGGCGGCGGGGGAGGGCCGCCGCGCGTTTGTGCTGGCACCGGTGGTACGCGGGCGAAAAGGCGAGTACACCAAACTGTTTGAGGACCTTCGCGCCGAGGGCTTTAGCCGCGTGCGTGTCGACGGTGAAGTGCGCTCGCTCGACGATCCGATCGATCTGGACAAGAAGTTCAAGCACGATATCGAGGTCGTGGTCGATCGCATCGTGATCCGTGAGAACTCTCTGGGCCGTATCGCCGAGTCTGTTGAGCAGGCGACCGCGCTGGCGCACGGCAATGTGAACGTATACTTGCTGCCCGACCGCGACGCTCCCGAGGGGACCGAGGGCGAGTTGCTGGAGTATTCGCTGGCGTTAGCGTGCCCGGAGCATGGGCACTCCATCGATGACCTGCAGCCGCGTGATTTCTCGTTCAACGCGCCCTATGGCGCGTGCCCAGAGTGCGATGGCCTGGGCTTTAAGAAGACGGTCGATGCCGAGGCCCTAATCGAAGACCCCTCGAAGTCGATCGCCGACGGGGTCTTTGGCAGCCTGTTTGGCAACTCTAACTACTATCCGCAGATTTTCGCTGCGGTCTGCAAACACTTTAAGGTGAGCGTCGATACGCCGTGGGAGGATCTGCCTCCGCGGGTGCGTCGCGCGTTTTTAGACGGCATGGGCGACCAGAAGATTTCGGTCGACTATCAAAAGCTCGATGGGCGCCGCAGCCAGTGGGACACCAAGTTCTCGGGCGTGCGCAATATCCTGTACGAGCGCTATACCGAGACGACGAATGAGAACACCAAGGCGCGCTTGGAGAAGTACATCCGCGAGGAGCCGTGCTCGAGCTGCCACGGCGCTCGTTTGCGCCCCGAGATGCTCGCTGTTACCGTAGGCGGTAAGTCCATTTACGAGGTCTGTTGCCTATCGTGCCGCGAGTCGCTCGAGTTTTTTGAGGGCTTGGAACTCACCGAGCGCCAACAGTTTATCGGCGGGCGCATCGTCAAGGAAATCCTGGAGCGCTTGCGTTTTCTGGTCGATGTCGGACTCGACTATCTGACCCTCGATCGTGCCTCGGCGACGCTTTCCGGAGGCGAGGCCCAGCGCATTCGCCTGGCAACGCAGATCGGCGCGGGTCTCATGGGCGTGCTCTATATTCTGGATGAGCCCTCGATCGGTCTTCATCAGCGTGACAACGAGCGCCTGATTAAGACGCTCGAGCGCCTGCGCGATATCGGCAATACCGTTATCGTCGTCGAACACGACGAGGATACAATCCGTGCCGCCGACTACGTGATCGACATGGGGCCCGGCGCCGGCGTCAACGGCGGACACGTAGTCGCGGCGGGAACGCCTGCCGATATCATGGCTTGTCCTGAGTCGATGACGGGCGCTTATCTGACCGGCAAACGAATGATCCGGGTGCCTGATGAACGGCGCAAGCCCGGTCGCGGCTGCCTTAAAATTACGGGCGCTCGAGCCAACAACCTCAAAAACGTTACCGCCAAGATCGAGTTTGGTACGCTTACGGTTGTTACCGGCGTGTCGGGATCGGGCAAGAGCTCCCTGGTTACCGATACCATTGCGCCTGCCCTTACGAATGCCATTCACCGTTCGACGCGCCCTGTGGGTCCGTATAAGAAAATCGAGGGCATCGAGTGTATCGATAAGGTTATCGATATCGACCAGTCGCCGATTGGCCGCACGCCGCGTTCCAACCCTGCTACCTATATCGGCCTGTGGGATGATCTTCGCGCGCTGTTTGCGAGTACGCCGGAGTCGAAGGCGCGCGGCTACTCGCCGGGTCGTTTCTCCTTTAATGTGAGTGGCGGGCGCTGTGAGGCGTGCAAGGGCGACGGACAGATCAAGATCGAGATGCACTTCCTTCCCGATATCTACGTTCCCTGCGAAGTTTGCGGCGGTAAACGCTACAACCGCGAGACACTCGAGGTCACCTACCGTGGCAAGACCATCTCGGACGTACTTGACATGAGCGTGGCCGAGGCGCTGGCCTTCTTTGGGAATATCCCGCAGATCAAGCGCAAGCTCCAGACGCTGTACGATGTAGGCTTGGGCTACGTGAGCCTGGGCCAGCCCGCCACGACGCTCTCGGGCGGCGAGGCGCAGCGTGTGAAGCTCGCCAAGGAGCTTCATCGACGCCAGACGGGCAAGACGTTCTATATTTTGGACGAGCCGACGACCGGTCTTCATTTTGAGGACGTCCGCCAGCTGCTCGATGTGCTGCAGCGCTTGGTCGATGCGGGCAACACGGTGCTGGTGATTGAACATAACCTTGATGTCATCAAGGTTGCCGACCGCCTGATCGATATGGGTCCCGAGGGCGGTAACGGCGGCGGAACCGTCGTGGTTTCGGGCACACCGGAGCAGGTTGCGGACTGTCCGCAGAGCTATACGGGCAAGTTTTTGGCGCCGTTGCTCAGGCGTGACCGTGAGCGTCAGGCTCAACTTGATGCTCAATAAATAGGCGATTCAGTTTATGGGTGCCATCGACTCCTTGTGATTCGATGGTGCTTGCTGTGTCGAAGTGACGTATGCAGCCGAATTGGACATATACTTAAAATTTGCGTCCGAATGCGAGGGAAAGGATATGCCATGGCAAAGGCTGTAAAGACGCCAAAAACCAATGCGATGCGCGAGCTGGAAAGCGCCGGCATTTCCTATGTTCTACATACGTACGAAGACGATGGTGATGAGTCGGTGGGCCTGGGGGTCGCGATTTCGGAGCAGCTTGGCGAGGAGCCCGGTCAAGGATTTAAGACCTTGGTCTGCGTGACGCCGTCCAACGACTATGTCGTGTGCTGCATCCCTGTTGCCGACGAGCTCGATTTAAAGTCCGCCGCGCGTGCCGCGGGGGAGAAGTCCTTGGCCATGATGCATGTGAAGGATTTGCTTGCGGCGACTGGCTACGTTCGCGGCGGCTGCAGCCCGGTCGGTATGAAAAAACGCTACCGGACGCTCATTGATGAGACATGTGTCCTTTGGGATACCATTTTTATTTCTGGAGGCAAGCGTGGTTATCAGCTCGAGCTGGCACCCGATGATTTAATTGCATTTTGCGGGGCGACGGTTGCCGCGATTACGAGAGAGGACTGAGCGATGCCGCAGGAAGAATTGAAGCGCGGAGCTCATTTTGCAAAAGAATCTGCGTCTCAGGCACCCTCATCCGAAGCCTCTTCGTCGCGAGATGACACTGACGACATGGGCTCGTCGGACTACTCCACGGTTGGTCGTTCCGCCGGGCTTATGACCATCCTGACCATCGTGTCTCGCGTCACCGGTTTTATCCGCACGTGGGCAATGGCGGCCGCTATCGGCATGTCGCTACTCTCGTCTTCCTATCAGGTCGCCAACAACCTGCCCAATATGCTCTACGAACTCGTGATGGGCGGCATGCTCGTGACGGCGTTTTTGCCCGTGTACATGGGCGTGAGGCGTGAGCAGGGTCGCGAGGCCTCGAACGAGTACGTGGGCAACCTGCTCGGCATTCTGCTTTTGGTACTGGGTGGCATTTCGTTGCTGGGGACCGTGTTCGCCCCGGGCTTTATCTGGACGCAATCGTTCCTTTCGGGTGACGGCGGCAGCATGGATACCGCTGCGTTCATGTTCCGTTTCTTTGCCATCCAGATTCTGTTTTATGGTTTGGGCTCGGTGTTCTCGGGCGTCCTCAACGCACACCGCGACTACTTCTGGTCGACGTTTGCCCCGGTCCTCAACAATGTGATCGTCATTGCGAGCTTTATGGGCTTTGCGCCCGTGTCCGCACAGTTTGGCGAACGTGCCGGCATCATCTTGATTGCGGCCGGTACGACCCTCGGTGTCTTTGTTCAGATGGCATGTCAGATCCCCGCGCTTGGCAAGCACGGCGTGCATCCCCATATCCATATCGACTTTAAGGACCCCGCACTGCGCCAGACGATTGCGCTCGGTATCCCGACGCTGCTCGCCACGGTGTGCATGTTTGTCTCGACTTCTATCACCAACGCTGCTGCGCTGGTGGTCCAGCCCGAGACTGGTCCTTCCGTCATCGCCTATGCGCGCCTGTGGTACACGCTGCCCTACGCGCTGATTGCCGCCTCGCTTTCGACGGCGCTCTATACCGAGCTCTCTCACGACGCACAGGAGAAGGATTACGACAGCGTCCGCACGGGCATTTCGCGTGGCGTCGCCCAGATGCTTTTCTTCCTGATTCCATTCGCGCTGTACCTGATTGTCTTCGCGCGTCCGCTCAACATGATCTACTGCGCTGGCAAGTTTGATGAGTCCGGCGTGGCGCTGGTGTCCGAGTTCCTTGTTTACCTGGCGTTCTCGCTGCCGCTCTACGGCGTGGTCGTATTGATGCAGAAGAGCTTTTCTGCCTTGCTCGACATGAAGCCCTATAGCCGCTATTGCCTGTATTCCGCCATCGGCCAGGCCGGCTCGGTTCTGCTGTTTGGCGTTGTGCTGGGCTTCGGTATGCCCGCAATCGCGCTTTCGCATGTCGTCGACTACGTGATCTTGGTCGGTTGCTCGCTGTGGTGGCTGCGTCGTCGTCTGCGTGGTCTTCAGGTTAAATCTATCCTGCATGGCGGTTTCTTTGGCCTTTTGCTCGGTGGCCTGGGTGCTGCCGCAGGCGCCGGCGTCATGTGGGCGCTTGAGCACTTTGTCGGGGCACTTGGCGGCTCGATTCTGATTACTCTTGGCTACGTTTGCGTTGCGGGTGTCGTCTCGCTTGCTGTTACCTTTGGCCTTGCCGTCGTCCTTAAGATGCCCGAGGTCTCGGCGCTGATTCGTCGCAAGTAGGTGCGCGTGGCCGGTCACGACAACATTCCAACGCTTGCCGAGCAGGTTTCGCGCGTTCCCACGCAGCCCGGCTGCTACCTTTGGAAAGACGCCAAGGGCGATGTCATCTACGTGGGCAAGGCGAAAAACCTGCGCGCCCGTATGCGTCAGTACGTGACGCTGCAGGACGAGCGCCAGAAGATCCCGCTGATGATGCAGCTGGTGGCGAGCTTTGACTATATCGTGGTGGAGACCGAGCACGAGGCGTTGGTGCTCGAGCGCAATTTGATTGGTCAGTACCATCCGTACTTTAACGTCGACCTCAAGGATGACAAGAGCTACCCCTTTATCGCCATTACAAAGGGCGACCTGTATCCCGCTATCAAATACACGCGTGAGCGTCATAAGCCGGGAACGCGCTATTTTGGACCTTATACCGATAGCCGCGCGGCACGTGAGACGATAGATACGCTGCGCAAGGTTATCCCCATCTGCTCCGCATCCTGTGCGGAGTGGCGTCGTTGTCGCCGTATCGTCGAGTCCCACAAGGGCGAGGAAGACATCGTCAATATGATTTGCACGCAAAACGGGCGCCCCTGTTTTGACTACCATGTCGGGCGCGGCCCGGGTGCGTGTGTCGGCGCGATTTCCCCGGCAGACTATGCCAAGAACGTCAAGCGTGTCGAGCGCTTTTTGTCGGGCCATCGCAAGGATGTCGTCGATGAGCTGACCTCCGAGATGACGGATGCCGCTGAGGCGCTCGACTTTGAGCGCGCGGCACGCGTCAAACGTCGTTTGGAGGTCATCAGGGGTCTGGACGATCGTCAGCAAGTCGTTTTTCCCTCCAGTGTCGATATCGATGTCATCGGTTTCTATCGCGAGGAGACCATCTCCGCCGCTTGCGTCTTCGTCGTTCGCGAGGGCCGAACAGTTCGCACCTGCGAGTTCATTCTCGACAAGGGTCTTGATGTTGACGAGGAAGAGCTCCAGTCGGGCTTTCTTAAGCGCTATTACGACGAGACGGCTGATATTCCAGCTGAGGTCAACCTTTCCGTCGAGCTTGAGGATGCGGAAGCGCTGGGGGAGTGGCTTGCGGGCAAGCGTGAGCGTTCCTGCCATCTCCATAGGCCGCAGCGTGGCGAAAAGCACCGTCTGCTCGATATGGCATCCAAAAATGCGCGCCATGCCCTCATGCGCTACATGATGCGAACGGGGTACGCTGACGACCGCACCAATCAAGCGCTCCTGGAGCTCGAAAGCGCGTTGGCGCTGCCATCGCCGCCGTTGCGTATCGAGTGCTTCGATATCTCTACACTGCATGGCACCTTTACGGTCGCCTCGATGGTGGTGTTTACCAACGGGCGCGCCGACAAGAGTCAGTATCGTCGTTTTAAAATTCAGGCCGAATTGGACGAGGCAAACGACTTCGTGTCGATGTCCGAGGTTTTGGGACGACGTTATGCTCCCGAGCGCATGGCCGACGAGCGCTTTGGCTCGCGCCCCGATTTGCTCGTTGTCGATGGCGGTAAGCCGCAATTGACCGCTGCGATCAAGCAACTTGAGGCTCTTGGGCTCGATATACCAGTTTGTGGCTTGGCAAAGGCCGATGAGGAGGTTTTCGTGCCTTGGGACGAGACTCCCGTCGTGCTGCCGACCGGGTCCGCGTCGCTCTATCTAATTAAACAGGTGCGCGATGAATCGCACCGTTTTGCCATCACGTTCCATCGCGAATTGCGCGATAAAGCCATGACGGTTTCGGTACTCGATGACGTTCCAGGCGTGGGACCCACCAGAAAACGTGCCCTTATGCGCCATTTTGGCTCGATGAAGCGTTTGCGCGCGGCGAGCGAGCAAGAGATCGCGGAAGTTCGAGGCATTCCTGCCGATGTCGCCAAAGCGGTTCACGAGGCGCTCGTTGCATGGAATGCCGAGCGCGCCGAGGCGGCGGCTGGCCATTCCGATAGCTAAACACGAGCCTAAACAACTGATATACATGGTTGCGCGATTTTCAACCATTTATTTCGCCATGATTGCCTGCTGGTTTCGGGTTTTATTAACGCTAAAACGTTTGACTAACCCAAGTGAAAACCCTGCTATCCTGCGGGTTGACGAAGACTGATATCTCACCTCGTCGATACATACTGTCTGGCGAATCGTTTGTCAATGAATTCGGTGAACGGTAGCAAATACCGTTCAAGCGTATGTATGTATCGGTCGCCGAGCGCGGCACCTCAGTTGGGTTCGTCGGTAGGTAAGGTATATATCGTCCGCAAGTTGCGCGGGGGCACGTCTAGGCGCTCCCGGGTAAGATTCTCTATTGATAGGAGAAGACATGGCCATCATCAACAAGGGTATGTCCAGGCGTTCGTTCCTCGGCCTCACCGGCAGCGTCGCTGCTGTCGCAGGGCTTGGTCTCACCGGCTGCGGTGGCAGCTCTAGCGACGAGGGTTCCGCTTCCGGTTCCACCGATTCCGCCAACCGTGGCGGCGGCGTGATCACCGCTGGTTCCGCTTACGCTCCGTCCAGCTTCGATCCCGCCAGCACCGGCTCCGCTGTGGGCCTGGGTGCTAACTGGCACGTCGTCGAGGGCCTCTACGGCATCGATTACCACGACTACAGCACCTTCAAAGAGCTCGCCACCGACGATCCCAAGTCTGTGGACGACACCACTTTCGAGGTCACCATCCGCAAGGGCGCCAAGTTCTCCGATGGCACCGAGGTCACCGCTGACGATGTCGTTGCCTCCTACACCGCTTGCGCCGCTTCCGCTACCTATGCTCCGTTCTTCCAGCCCTTCGAGTCCATCGAGGCCAAGGACGCCAGCACCGTGACGGTCAAGACCAAGGTCCCCAACTTCTCCCTGCTCAAGGACCGTCTGGCCATCGTCCGCGTTACCCCGGCCACCCAGACCGAGGAGGATCGCGCCAAGCAGCCGATCGGCTCCGGCCCCTGGATGTACGACTCTATCTCCGATACCGAGATCACCCTGGTTCCCAACCCCGAGTACAACGGTGAGTATGCTGCCGAGGATAAGAAGATCCAGTACAGCATCCTGACCGACCCCACCGCTCGCGTTACCGCTCAGCAGGAGGGCTCCACGCTCGTTATGGAGCTCGTTACCGCTGACGCCGTCGACCAGCTCGAGAGCGCCGGCTGCAAGATCGATAACGTTCAGGGTTTCGGCACCCGCTTCATCATGTTCAACGTCGCCAAGGAGCCTTGGAACAACGTCAAGGTCCGTCAGGCTGTCATGTATGCGCTCGACACCGAGAAGATGGTCAGCAACACCTTCGCCGGCCTTGCCACCGCTGCCAGCTGCTACCTGCCCAAGAGCTTCACCAACTATCATGAGGCTTCCACGGTGTACAAGACCGACGCCAAGAAGGCTAAGAAGCTCATCGAGGAGTCTGGCATCACCCCGGGTGCCATCACCCTGCGCACCACCGACAACGAGCAGATTAAGGGCATGGCCGCCCAGGTCAAGAATGACCTCGACGCTCTCGGCTTCGATGTGACCATCCAGACCGATACCTCGCCGGCCACCTACGCTGCCATCGACGGCGGCGAGGCCTACGATATCCTCCTTGCCCCTGGCGATCCTTCCTGCTTCGGCGCCGACCCCGACCTGCTGCTCAACTGGTGGTACGGCGACAACGTCTGGATGCAGACCCGTTGCCCGTGGAAGGAGTCCGCTGAGTGGCAGAAGCTCCACGGTCTCATGGACGAGGCTCTTGCCGCTGAGGGCGATGAGCAGCAGAAGAAGTGGAACGAGTGCTTCGACATCATTGCCGACAACGCCGTTCTGTACCCCGTTGTCCACGTCAAGACCGTCTCCGCTTCCTGGGACGATCCGTCCACTGCGCCCAACGGCGAGGCCCTCGATGGCTTCAAGGGCATCGGCACGACGAGCATGTCCTTCAGGGGCGTTGCGACCGTCAAGGCGTAAGACTCGCTTGAGTCTGTATGCAGGATGTCGGTCGTTGGGACCGTATCCTCATAGTTGAAACAAAGACCCGGGCGACCTCGATGTCGCTCGGGTCTTGTAATGAGTATCCGTACTCATATACCAGTTGGTCCTACCGACAAAAGAAAGGGGAGAGAACGTGAACAACTTGCTACGTTTGATTGGAAGGCGTCTTGTGGCGCTGCCGATCATGGCATTGGGCGTCACCGTCCTGGTGTTCTTCCTTATGTCGTTCTCCAAGACCGACCCCGCCTACACGGCGTTGGGTGACGGTGCCTCGCCCGAGGCGGTTGCCGAGTACCATGAGAAGTATGGTCTGGACGACCCCTGGCCTGTGCGCTACGTGCGCTATATGGGCGATTTGATCCATGGCGACATGGGCACCTATGGTGCTGCTCGCAACTCCGTTGCCAAGCGCATCTCCACGGCCCTGCCCGTCACGATGCAGCTGACCTTCATCGGCCTTGCCATCGGTGCGGTCGTTTCGTTTTTACTCGGCGTCATTGCGGCACTGTATCGCGACAAATGGCCGGACCAAGTGATCCGCGTCTTTTCCATCGCCGGCTTGGCAACCCCGTCGTTCTGGCTTGCCGTTCTGTTGATCCTGCTGTTCTCTTCCTACCTTAAGGTGCTTCCGGCATCGGGTGCTCTGCCTCACTTCACCACGAATCCGGCTGGCTATCTGGGACGTATGATCATGCCCGCTATCGCCTTGGCATTTCCGCTGACGGGCCAGATGACTCGTATCGTGCGTACCGCCATGGTCGAGGAGCTCGATAAGGATTATGTCCGTATGGCTCGCGGCGCCGGCGTTCCCGAGAAGGTCGTCGTCGGCATCAACGTTCTTCGCAATGCGCTGATCACCCCGGTCACCACCCTCGGTCTTAAGATCGGTTACCTCATGGGCGGCGCCGTCGTCATCGAGGTTATCTTCAACCTCCCCGGCATGGGCACCGCGATTCTGCAGGGCGTTCAGGGCAACGAGGCGAACCTGGTTCAGGGCGTCGTTATCGTCGTTGCTCTTGCCTTCATCATCATCAACATCGTGGTTGACATGCTCTACCTGCTCATCAACCCGCGCATCAGGACGGTGTAGATTATGGTAAAGATTCGAGAGAAGCAAACCGAGCAGCTCGAGAAGGCTGCCTCCAAGGGGCTCAAGCTCGGTGGCTGGAAGAAGATGACGCTGTCTTCTAAGATTGCCGCCGTCGTGTTGGTGCTGGTCGCCCTGACTGCGATTCTGGCGCCCCTTCTTGCCCCCTATAGCCCGGTCGAGATTTTTACGGCTCGCCAGGCTCCCGGCAACGGATTTATCTTCGGTACCGACGATAAGGGTCGCGACATTCTGTCGCGCATGCTCTACGGTGGTCGTTACTCGCTGATTATCGGCTTTGGCGCCACTGCCATGGCTCTGGTCTGCGGCTCGGTCGTGGGCGCCCTTGCGGCGGTTTCGCGCAAGGCCGTTTCCGAGACGATCATGCGTATCCTGGACATCATCATGTCCATCCCGGGCATCGCCCTCGCGGCCGTCTTCGTCTCCATCCTGGGCAACTCCGTGCCGTCGATCATCTTCGCCATCGGCTTTATGTACACTCCGCAGATTGCCCGTATCGTGCGCGCCAACATCGTGTCCGAGTACGGCGAGGACTATGTCCGCGCGGTCATCGTTTCCGGCGCCAAGGCTCCGTGGATTTTGATCAAGCATGTTCTGCGTAACTGCATCGCCCCGATCATGGTCTTCACCGTTACCCTGGTCGCCGACGCCATCATCTTCGAGGCCTCGCTGACCTTCATCGGCGCTGGTATCCAGGAGCCCACCGCTACCTGGGGCAACATCCTCGCCGACGCCCGCGGCGGCGTGCTCGCCGGCCGTTGGTGGCAGGCGCTGTTCCCGGGCCTGGCCATCATGATCACCTGCCTGGCGCTCAACATCCTCTCCGAAGGCATTACCGACGCCATGGCCGCTGCCCCCTCCGCCGCCCTGGATCCGACCGATTCCTCCAAGCGTCGCGAGGCCGACCTGCTGGTCTCCGACCCCGTTCGCGCCTACAAGGAGCAGGCCCAGTCCCTCTCCGCTCGCCTTGGCGCCCTGCGCGATGTCGAGCTCAAGCGTGACGATCGCCATGTGCCCGACGAGTCTGTCGAACCGATTCTCTCGGTCCGTGACTTCTGCATTCAGTTTGAGCATCACGGTGATATCAACGTCGTCGACCACGTCAACTTTGATGTCCGTCCCGGCCAGACCATGGGCCTGGTCGGTGAGTCCGGCTGCGGTAAGTCCATCACCACGCTTGCCATCATGGGCCTGACCGACGATGACGAGCATCTCTCCGGCGAGGTTCTCTGGGAGGGCCGCGACCTGCTCAAGATGAGCAAGAAGGAGTGGTTCGGCCTGCGCGGTACCGATATCGCCATGGTCTATCAGGACGCCCTGTCCTCGCTCAACCCCTCCATGCTCATTTCCGCCCAGATGAAGCAGCTCACCAAGCGCGGCGGCACCCGAAGCGCCGAGGAGCTCCTGGAGCTCGTGGGCCTCGACCCCAAGCGTACGCTCGAGAGCTATCCGCATGAGCTTTCCGGTGGCCAGCGTCAGCGCGTTCTGATCGCTATGGCCCTTACCCGCGACCCCAAGCTGGTCATCTGCGACGAGCCTACGACCGCTCTGGACGTTACCGTCCAGAAGCAGGTCATCAAGCTGCTCAACGACCTTCAGGCCAAGCTCGGCTTTGCCATGATCTTCGTCTCGCATGACCTGGCGCTGGTCGCCGAGGTCGCCCATAACATCACGGTGATGTACGCCGGTCAGGTTATCGAGCAGGCGCCCACCAAGGAGCTGCTCACCAACCCGATCCACGAGTACACCCGCGGTCTTCTGGGTTCCGTTCTGTCCATCGAGAGCGGTTCGGGCCGCCTGCACCAGGTGCCCGGCGCCGTTCCGAGCCCGCGCGATTTCCCCAAGGGCGATCGCTTCGCGCCCCGCTCGAGCCATCCGCGTATTGGCCTGGACACCCGTCCGGTCTTCAAGCGCGTGCCCGGCACCGAGCACTTCTATTCCGAGCTCCCCGACGAGGTGCTCAAGGCAAATGGTTTGACCCCTCACGCGGAGGTGATGTAGATGAGCGAGACCGCAGTCAACGGCGTCGAGCCGATCATCTTCCTTGATGACGTCCACGTCACCTTTAGGACCCGTACCGGCTCGATTCTGCACCCTAACCTGGTTCACGCCGTCCAGGGTGTAACGATTAGGCTCATGCCCGGTCAGACGATCGGCATCGTCGGCGAGTCCGGTTGCGGTAAGTCCACCACCGCCAACGTCATGTGCGGCCTGCAGGCCCCCACGAGCGGCAAGGTCTACTTTAAGGGCAAGGACGTTACCAAACGTACCGCCGAGGACCGTCGCCACATGGGTCGCGTCATCTCGGTCGTGTTCCAGAACCCGGCCACGGCACTCAACCCCCGTATGGTCGTTCGCGAGCAACTGCTCGACCCCATGCGCGTCCACAACCTGGGTACCGAGGCCGAGCAGGAGAAGCGCGTCAAGGAGCTCTTGGAGCTCACCGGTCTGCCCAGCTCCGCCGCCGAGGTTCTTCCCGGCCAGCTTTCGGGCGGCCAGCGCCAGCGCGTCGCAATTGCCCGTGCCCTGTCGCTGAACCCCGATGCCATCATCGCCGACGAGCCCACCTCGGCTCTGGACGTTTCGGTTCGCGCGCAAATTCTGAACCTGCTGACCGACCTTAAGAAGGAGCTCGGCCTGGCCATGGTGTTCATCAGCCATGACATCCAGACGGTCCGCTATATCTCTGACGACATCATCGTTATGAATGGCGGCAAGATCGTCGAGCAGGGCGAGGCCAAGCAGGTCTTCCAGCACCCTCAGGACCCCTACACCAAGATGCTGCTCGGTGCTGCGCCGTCGCTGCTGCATCCCAAGCTCGGCGAGTAGCCTCGCTTTCCCTCCCGTGCGCCCGGTTCCCTTGCCGGGCGCACCTCCGTTGCGATTTCGAAAGGTTGGGTTCACGAGCCATGCCAAGTGCTCAGGAGCTACAACAGCAATTTGGTGGGTATCGGGGCGCCATGCCCCGTCCATCGGATTTCGATCTCTTTTGGAAGGACCGCATGGCCGAGGCCGACGCCGTCGGACTTGACTATGCGATCGAGACGGCATCGGTCACCGATGCCGTGACCTGCCAGCTTTTCGACCTCTGGTATACCGGCATGTGTGGCGCTCGCCTGCATGCCAAGTACCTTAAACCCGTCTCGGACGAGCCCGTGCCATTGGTACTTCAGTTCCATGGGTATCCGGGTGCAAGCCGCAGCTGGTTTGAGCAGGCGTCGTTTGCGGGCATGGGCATGGCACTCATCGCCCTCGACTGCCCCGGCCAAGGAGGTCCCTCCGAGGACATTGGTGGATTTGAGGGCACAACGGTCGCGGGCCATATCGTCGCCGGTATCGACGGCGATCCGGCCAACCTCTACTATGTCCGCTTGCACCAAGATATTCGCATCCTGTGCCGCATCGTTCGCGAGCTCGAGGGCATCGATCTTGCCCGTGTGTTTGTGAACGGCGCGTCGCAGGGCGGCGGTTTGGGCATTGCGACCTGTGCACTTAACAGCGAGCTTATCAATCGCGCCGCCATCCTCTATCCCTTCCTGTCGGATTTCCGCCTGGTCTGGGATTTGGATGCCGACGACATTGCCTACGAGGGCCTGCGCTATTGGTCTCGCTGGTTTGACGAGGACTCGACTCGTATCGACGAAGCCTATGCCAAGCTGGCGTACTTCGATTCCAAGAACTTTGCCCCTACGGTCAAATGCCCCGTGCTGTTTGGCACCGGCACAGCCGATACCGTCTGTCCGCCAGCGACGCAGTTTGCGGTCTATAACAACCTGACCTGTGAAAAGCGTCATGAGTTCTTTGAAGGCTTTGGCCACGAGGAGATTCAGGATTTTGACGATCTGATCATTCCGTTTTTCTGCAAGGGAGGGGAGGCTCATGTCTAAGTGCGAGAGCAATGTCAATGAGCTGATTGTCTCCGACCTTGTGGGGATTCCCGGAACGGTCTCGTCAAGGCTCGCTGATTTCCGGGATTGGCGCGGTGATGCTTCTGCGGATGTTTCCGAATTAGAGATAGCCGCTTCGGACCTTGAGGTTTGCGGGCCGAGTATTACGGCGATCGATTTCGCCAATCCGTATGCCCGCTACTCCGAGGTTTCCTTTGAGCTTAGTGGCGATGTGGTCCACGCACGTTTGATCGAGCCTGCCGGTCGCGCCCGAGCATCCGAGCTTGTGCCGCTATGTCTGATGTTTCACGACATCGACCGACCCGTGCGGGGATGGCATCACATGACGAGGTTTGCGGCCATGGGATATGCCGTGCTTGCGCTGGACGATGAGGCGATTGGATCCAGCGAGCTGCAGCAGGGGATTGCCTCTCCTGCTTTTGTCAAGCGCGTCCGTTGGGGTTGCGCGATGGCGAAGGTGGCGCGCAATCTTGATGGCGTGGACCCCGACCGCATCTTTGCATGGGGCGAGGGCCTTGGCGGCGGAGTCGCGCTGGCGGTTTCTGCTCTGGACGAGCGGGGCCTCGCCTGCACGGCGGTTGCCAATCCAATTCCCGGTGGCCTCGAGGCGTTGTCGTCTCGGGTGCGTGGATCGGTGCTCATTGGCACATCGCTCATGGATGTCGTGAGCGATCCCAAGGGCCAGTTTGCCGTATTCAACGGTCTTGAGTGTGACCGGAGGCATGTCATCTATGCCAAATACGCTCATGAGCGCATCAATGCGTTCGAAAACGAAGTCATCGACTTTTTTAACCAAACGTTCTACCCGTGTTCTTTGGCCTAGACGGCCTGGACACTGCCAACAAGAGTGGGTGGCATAGGGCCGCCCGCCAGACAACTAAGGAGATTCTTGTGGCAACTCAGAAATTCACCGGCGTTATCCCTCCCGTCGTTGTTCCCGATACCGAAGATCACCAGCTCGATGTTGTCTCCTTTGAGCGCAGCATCAACCGCATGATCGATGCCGGCGTCGATGGCCTGTTCTTCCTGGGATCCTCGGGCGAGGTCGTCTTCTCCACCGACGAGCGCCGTCGCCAGATTATCGCCGAGGCCGTGCGCATCGTCGATCACCGCGTGCCTGTTCTGGTCGGCATCATCGATACCGAGACCGAGCGCATGATCGAGCACGGTAAGGTCGCTCAGGAGCTGGGCGCCGATGCGCTTGTCGCCACCTGCCCGTTCTATGCCCTGCAGGGCATGACCGAGGTCGAGGAGCACTTCCGCATCCTGCACGAGGAGCTCGACCTGCCCATCTTTGCCTATGACATTCCCGTCTGCGTTCACACCAAGCTCCCCTGGAAGCTCCTTGCCAAGCTCGGCGCCGAGGGCGTCCTTGCTGGCGTCAAGGATTCCTCGGGTGATGACATCTCGTTCCGCTACCTCGTTCAGGAGAACGAGAAGAACGGCCATCCGATGAGTATCCTCACCGGTCACGAGGTTGTCGTCGACGGCGCTTACCTCGGTGGCGCCGACGGTTCTGTCCCGGGCCTTGCCAACGTTGAGCCCGAGGGCTACGTTCGTCAGTGGAAGGCCGCTCAGGCCGGTGACTGGGCTACCGTCAAGGCCGAGCAGGATCGCCTCAACGAGATCTCCCACATCTGGGATGTCACCTCGGGCGTCCAGGGCTATGCCGGTGGCGTCGGCGCCTTCAAGACCGCTATGAACCTCATGGGCATCTTCGACAGCCCGACCATGCCGCGCCCGGTGAAGGCCATGACCGGCGAGAACGTCGAGGCGATTAGGAAGGTCCTTCAGGACAACGGTCTCCTGTAAAGCTTCCCAGGCACCCGACCTCGCCGTTCAACCGTGTGGCCATGACTATTAGGTCAATGGCCACACGGTTTCTCGGCGATCTTGGGCACCTGGATAACCTTTACTGCGCTGTGACGGCTAGCCTGACGGCGCATTTCCTATAGTTGTTTTTTATCTCCGAAGGAGAGCGACATGGAGAACAAGTACGTCTGCTCTGTCGATATCGGCGGAACTAAGATCGCGACTGCCATCATGGAGTACCCGGCTGACGGCAGCGTGCCCCATCCCGTTTTTGAGGCCGAGGTTCCTACCGAGGCCCAGGAGGGCGGCGAGGCCGTATTCCAGCGTATCGAGGCGTCCATCAAGGCTGCTCTCGAGTCGAATCCCGATGTCGAGGTCCTTGGCGTCGGTATCGGTGCCGCCGGCGTCGTCGATCCCAAGACGGGCGCCATCGCGTATGCCAATGAGATCATGCCCGGCTGGTCCGGCGTTCAGTTGGGGCCGCGTCTGCGCGAGGACCTCGGTCTTCCCGTTGCCGTCGTAGGCGACGTGCAGGCTCATGCTCTGGGCGAGGCCCACTGGGGCGTCGGCAAGGGCAAGTTCTCCGTCTTGTGTCTTGGCATCGGCACGGGCATCGGCGGCGCATATGTCGAGAACGGCCGCGTGATGCAGGGCTTCCATGGTGCTGCCGGCCATATGGGCCACATCGAGTGCTCGGCTGCCGCCGGCATTCCCTGCGCCTGCGGGCGTTCCGGCCATCTGGAGTCGGTTGCTTCGGGCACTTCCATTGGTCGAATGTACGATGAGCGTTTTGGCCGCGTCGACCCCAGCCGTCCTTCGGTCGGTCGCGATGTGAACGACCTGTGTCGTGCTGGCGACGCAAAGGCGACCGAGGTCATCCATGACGCCGGCTTTGCGCTGGGCGCCAGCTTGGGCTCGCTTGCCAATATTCTGGATCCAGAGGTCATCGTGCTTTCGGGCGGCGTAATTCATCAGGGTCCCGATTGGCGTTCGCAGACGTGGAAGGATTCGGTGCACGAGGGCTATGCCAGCCAGGCGCTCGATCCGCTCCAGGACACGCCGATTCTCATCGGGTCTCTGGAGGGCGATGCTCCGCTCATCGGTGCCGCCGAGCATCTTCTCGCTTCGTTAAAGTAAACGTATCTGCTGTAGGAGCCTCCCGAGACAACACGCCTCGGGAGGCTGTTCTGAGAAAGGTTGCAGCCTTATGACCGTCGATCCTTTGATTCAATCCCTGAAGGGTAAGCTCGTCGTGAGCGTTCAGGCGTATATGGGCGAGCCGCTTCGTACGCCCGAGACCATGGCTCAAATGTCTCGCGCTTGCGAACTCGGCGGCGCCGCCGCCATTCGCTGCCAGGGCCTTGCCGACATTGCCGCCATTAAGGGTCGCTGTGAGGTTCCTGTTATTGGCCTATGGAAGGATGGACACGAGGGCGTTTACATCACGCCGACGCTGCGTCACGCCCGCGCCTGCGTTGCTGCTGGTGCCGATATCGTGGCGATCGATGCCACCGATCGTCCGCGCCCCGATGGCAAGACGGTCGAGGATACCTTCCGTCCGCTGCACGAGGAGGGTGTGCTCCTGATGGCGGATTGTGCCACCATCGAGGACATTCGCCGTGCGGTTGATATGGGCTTCGACCTGGTATCTACCACGCTCTCTCACGGTGTCGCCGCCATCGACTGCACCATGGCCGATGGCCCCGACCTGCCGCTCCTGCGTCAGGCGACCGAGGAATTCCCCGGCCTTCCCATCATTTGCGAGGGTCGCGTGCATACGCCCGAGGAGGCTCGCGCCGCGATCGATGCTGGCGCCTGGGCCGTTGTCGTCGGCACCGCCATCACGCACCCCACGAGTAGTACAAGTTGGTTCAAGGCTGCGCTTGAGGCGTAAGACAGGCCTCGTATCCGCTCGGGGCGGTATACTCAATAAAGGCAATTGACCGCGCGGGATCCGGGTTGCTGGGTCCCGCGCTTGTTTTCGGGAGGCAGCACATGCAAAAGGGAGATGCCATGGATGCGGCGGAGCGCTCGGAGCGCATCCCCGATATCGTCATCATCACCGGAATGTCCGGATCGGGCCGCACGCAGGCCATGCACGTGTTCGAGGACATGGGCTATTTTTGCATCGATAACCTGCCTCCGCGTCTGATCGCCCAGCTTGCCGAGCTCGTCGGCATTAATACGGGCGTGGGCAGGCATCTCGCCGTGCTCGATGCGGTCGCCGCGCTCGAAGAGCGCGAGATGAGCTGCGACATCGTGTTCCTGGAGGCTTCTGACGAGGTACTGATTCGTCGCTACAGCGAAAATCGCCGCCGTCATCCCATTGCCAAGCCGGGGGAGACTACGGCCGATGCGATTCAGCGCGAGCGCCTGCAGCTGCAGGGTGTGCGCGATCGAGCCGATATGATTATCGACACGAGCCGCCTACGCACCTCTGCGCTGCGCAACAAGCTACGTATGGCATTTTCCGAACTGTCCGACCAACAGCTCATGGACGTCCATGTGTTCTCGTTTGGCTTTAAGCACGGCATGCCCGTCGAGGCGGACATTATGATCGACGTCCGCTTCCTGCCTAATCCGTTCTACGATCCCGAGATGCGCACGATGACCGGCCTCGATAAGAAGGTCTCCGATTTTGTCTTAGACCATCCCAAAACCCAGGAGTTCTGGAAGGCCTGGACGCAGCTGCTCGATACGGTCATGCCCGGCTATATCGCGGAGGGCAAGCCGCAACTTTCTATTGCCATCGGTTGCACGGGCGGTCAACACCGCAGCGTTGCCATCGCCGAGGCCACGGCACGTTATTTGGAAGGTGCCCAGTATCACGTGAGCATTTCCCATCGCGACCTGTCACGCGCGAACACGAAAGCATAGGCCTGCATGTCGTTTACCGCCGAGGTGCGTGACGAGCTCGCGCGCTGCGAACCCGAATGTGAATACTGCGATTTGTCGACGCTTGCCGCCCTGACGCGTGTGAGCGGTACACTTTCGCTGGCCGGCTCCGGGCGGTATCGTTTGACGGTGGCGACCGAGACGGGCGCCGTCGCGCGCACGATGATCACGCTGACGCATCGCATCCTTAAGCTCAAAACGGAATTCACCGTTCGTAAATCGGTCTTGCATAAGGTCCGTAACTATCTCATTACCCTGCCCGATCAACCCGACCTGGACAAGGCTCTGGTGCTGCTGGGCATTCTCGACCGCAGGGGAGGGCTCGTCGCCGGTGTTCCCCGGCACATCGTTGCCCGTCCCTGCTGCAGGCTTGCCTACATCCGCGGCGCGCTCATTGCGGGCGGTTTCGTGGCCGATCCCCGCGGCGACTTTCATTTGGAGATCGCGGTGCAGGGCGAGCAGTATGCTCGGGGACTTTGCGATCTATTGGAGCAGATTGGGGTCCATGCGCGCGTTAACGCGCGGCGCGGGTCCTTTGCTGTCTACATTAAGAGCGCCGAGGAAATCGAGCATCTATTAAAGCTGATTGGTGCCAAGCGCAGCGTTGCCGAGATTGAGGAGGCGCGCGCGGTCAAGTTGGTTAAGAACGATGTGAACCGTCGCGTGAACGCCGAGCTCGCCAACCAGACCAGAAGCGCCGGTGCTGCCCAACATCAGCTTGCGCTTATCGATGAGCTCGAGCAGCGCGGCCTTCGCGATGCGCTTC
Organism: Collinsella sp.; assembly: GCA_019424965.1. Lineage (GTDB taxonomy): Bacteria > Actinomycetota > Coriobacteriia > Coriobacteriales > Coriobacteriaceae > Collinsella. Next base: position 11,892 of record JAHYYL010000021.1, on the reverse strand, counting down.
CGGATGCCTTGGCGGTCTTTTGCGACCTGCGCGAGCGCTATCCCGATCTGTCGCTGCGTGATTTAGGGGAGATGGCTGACCCTCCCTTGTCGAAGTCGGCCCTCTACCATCGTGTTTTACGGCTTGAAAAGCTCATTGAAGCAAACGGGTAGTTTAAAATATCGACTTATACACGGATTTAGCTGCTATTTTATTCTTTAAAACGTTTTAACGTAAATTTGATTTTCAATTTCGACTATTCTCGTGAAATTCAAGTCCAAAAAAAGGTATATTAGGCGAGTGGTTAGTTTGTGGGCCTCAACGGCGGGCGCTGTAGCTTGCGGGGGCCTTACGAAAGGAGACACAATGGCAGTAAAGGTTGCTATTAACGGCTTCGGTCGCATCGGTCGTCTGGCTTTCCGTCAGATGTTCGGTCATGAGGGCTCCGAGATTGTCGCTATCAACGACCTCACCTCTCCCGATATGCTCGCTTACCTGCTGAAGTACGACTCCACGCAGGGCAACTACGCTCGCGATCACGAGGTCGTTGCTGGCGAGGATTCCATCACCGTTGACGGCAAGGAGATCAAGATCTACAAGGAGGCCGACGCCAACAACCTGCCTTGGGGCGACCTCGACGTCGACGTCGTTCTCGAGTGCACCGGCTTCTACACCAGCAAGGCTAAGGCTCAGGCCCACATCAACGCTGGCGCCAAGAAGGTCGTCATCTCCGCTCCGGCAGGCAGCGATCTGCCCACCATCGTGTACAACGTCAACCACGAGACGCTGACCGCTGAGGACAACATCATCTCCGCCGCTTCCTGCACCACCAACTGCCTCGCCCCGATGGCCAAGGGTCTGAACGACTTCGCTCCCATCGTGTCCGGCATCATGACCACCATTCACGCCTGGACTGGCGACCAGATGCCGCTCGACGGCCCGCAGCGCAAGGGCAACAAGCGTCGTAGCCGCGCCTGCGCCGTCAACATCGTCCCCAACACCACCGGTGCTGCCAAGGCTATCGGCCTGGTTCTCCCCGAGCTCAACGGTAAGCTCATCGGTGCCGCCCAGCGCGTCCCGACGCCGACCGGCTCCATCACCAACCTCTACGCTGTCGTTGACAAGAAGGTCACCGTCGACGAGGTCAACGCCGCTATGAAGGCCTACGCTGCCACCATCTCCGAGACCTTCGGTTACAACGAGGACGACATCGTCTCCACCGACATCATCGGCGAGACCCACGGCTCCATCTTCGACGCCACTCAGACCATGTGCTCTGATCTCGGCAACGGCCAGACCCTCGTTCAGGTCACCTCTTGGTACGACAACGAGAACTCTTACACCTCTCAGATGGTCCGCACCATCAAGTACTTCGAGAAGTTCGTTGCTTAATTTAGCTTTTAGCGAATAGCTCGTTGAGCGTCTAAAGAAGGGCGCGGCCTTATAGGGCTTACACCCTAGGGTCGCGCCCTTTTTATAGGAAATCGTCTGCCGTAATGGGAGGCAGACACGTACGAAAGGTAGAAGCAAACATGGCCTTTACCAAGAAGACCGTCCGCGACATCGATGTCGACGGCAAGCGCGCTCTCGTCCGCGTTGACTTCAACGTGCCTATCAAGGATGGCGTCGTTGGCGACACCACCCGCATCAAGGCTGCCCTGCCCACCATCAACTACCTCGTTGAGCACAACGCTCGCGTCATCCTCATGAGCCACCTCGGCCGTCCCGAGGGCACCGGCTTCCAGCCTGAGCTCTCCCTTGAGCCTGTCGCCAAGAAGCTCGCTGAGCTCTCTGGTCTCGATGTTGCCTTTGTCGCCGACACCTACGGCGAGAAGGCTGCTGAGGCTGTCGCCGCCGTCGAGCCGGGCAAGGTCCTCGTTCTCGAGAACGTCCGTTTCGACAAGCGTGAGAAGAAGAACGATCCCGAGATCGCCAAGAAGCTCGCTTCCTATGGTGACGTCTTCGTTCTCGATGCCTTCGGCACCGCTCACCGCGCCCAGGGTTCCGTCGTGGGCCCCGCCGCCTACCTGCCTGCCGTCGCCGGCTTCCTGCTCGAGAAGGAGGTCGACACGCTGACCGGCATCTTCGCCGAGCCCGAGCGCCCCTTCGTCGCTATCGTCGGCGGTTCCAAGGTTTCCTCCAAGATCGGCGTTCTCGATCACCTCATCGACTCCGCTGACACCCTGATCATCGGTGGCGGCATGGCCTACACCTTCTTCCTGGCTCAGGGCCTGACCGTCGGTCAGTCCCTCAAGGAAGAGGACTGGGTCGAGCGCGCCGGCGAGATGCTCAAGAAGGCCGAGGAAAAGGGCGTTAAGATCCTGCTCCCCATCGACAACCGCGTTGCCGATCACTTTGGCGAGGACGCTGTTCCCGAGGTTGTCGCTTCCGACGCTATCCCCGACGATCGTGAGGGCATGGACATCGGCCCCAAGACCGAGGAGCTCTACGCCGAGGCCGTCAAGGGCGCCAAGACCGTGTTCTGGAACGGCCCCATGGGCGTCTTCGAGTTCGACAACTTCGCTCACGGCACCCAGGCTATTGCCGAGGCCGTCGCCGAGGCCGACTGCACCTCGATCATCGGCGGTGGTGACTCTGTCGCGGCTGTCAACAAGTTCAACCTGGCCGACAAGATGAGCTGGATCTCCACCGGTGGTGGCGCTTCCATGGAGCTCGTCGAGGGTAAGGCCCTGCCCGGAGTGGAGGCGCTTCTCGATGCCTAATCGCACCCTTCTTATCGCTGGTAACTGGAAGATGAACAACGACGTCGCCGAGGCCGCCAAGCTCGCCGACGAGCTGGCTCAGGCTCTGCCCGAGGTTCCGGCTGGCGTCGAGGTGCTCGTCTGCCCTCCGACCATTGACATCACCACGGTTCATGACCGCATTCAGGCTGCCCCCATCGCCCTCGGTGCACAGAACGTGTACTGGGAGGCCAAGGGTGCCTTCACCGGTGAGTCCTCTTGCGACATGCTCAAGTCCGCTGGCTGCACCTACTGCATCATCGGTCACTCCGAGCGTCGCGACTACTTCCACGAGACCGACGAGGACCAGAACAAGAAGGCCAAGGCCCTCGTTGCCGCCGGTCTTGTTCCCGTCTTCTGCTGCGGCGAGTCCCTCGAGGTCCGCGAGGCTGGCACCTATGTCGAGCACGTCGTGAACCAGGTCAAAGCTGGCCTTGCTGGTCTTGAGATCACCTGCCCCAAGCAGGTCGTCGTCGCCTACGAGCCCATCTGGGCCATCGGCACCGGCAAGACCGCTACCGCCGAGGACGCTCAGGAGGTCTGCGGCGCTATCCGTGAGACCCTCAAGGAGATGTTTGGCGAGGAGCTCGCCGACGGTATCCGCGTCCTGTACGGTGGTTCCGCTAAGCCCGGCAACATTGCCGAGCTCGTCGCCAAGCCCGACGTTGACGGCGCCCTCGTGGGCGGCGCTTCGCTCAAGGCTGCCGACTTCGCCTCTATGGTCGTTAAGGCAGGCGAGTAGGACATATGGCACAGCGTCATCTTCCTGCACTTCTGATCATCATGGACGGCTGTGGCCTGGCTCCGGCCGATGGCGAGAACGCCGTCGCCGCTGCCAAGACGCCCTTCCTTGATAGCCTGTACGCTCAGTATCCCCACACCACGCTCGGTGCTTCGGGCGAGGACGTGGGCCTTCCCGACGGTCAGATGGGCAACTCCGAGGTAGGCCACCTCAACATCGGTGCCGGCCGCATCGTGTTCCAGGAGCTTTCGCGCATCAACAATGCCATCAAGGACGGCTCTATCGCCAAGAACGAGGTCTTCGTCAAGGCCATGGACGATGTCAAGGCCGAAGGCAAGACCCTGCACCTCATGGGCCTTATGAGCCCCGGCGGCGTTCATTCTCACATGAACCATGTCGAGGCCCTGGTCAAGATGGCTGCCCAGCATGGCGTCAAGACCGTTCGCGTCCACGCCTTTATGGATGGTCGCGATGTCGACCCGCAGTCCGGTGCCGGCTACATGAGCGAGTTCTGCGCCTTCCTGGCTAAGATTTCCGAGGAGACCGGTTGCGACGCTCGCGTCGCCACCGTTTCGGGCCGCTATTGGGCCATGGACCGCGACAACCGTTGGGAGCGCATCCAGCGTGCCTACGACGTCATGGTCAACGCGTCCGATGCCGATACCGACCCCGTTGCCGGTATCAAGGCCTACTACGAGAAGGATCCGCGCGGCGACGAGTTCGTCGAGCCTTTCGCGGCCCACAACGAGGGCATCCACGAGGGCGACGCGGCCATCTTCTTCAACTTCCGTCCCGACCGCGCTCGTCAGATGACCCGCGTGTTCACGGACAAGGAGTTCGATGGCTTTGAGAGCGAGCAGATTAAGCTCTCGCACTTTGTGACGATGACCGAGTATGATCCGACGTTTGACGTCGAGGTCGCCTTCCCCAAGACGTTCCCCGAGAACGTCCTGGCCGACGTTATCGCCGCCAATGGCCTGAAGCAGCTGCACACCGCCGAGACCGAGAAGTACGCCCACGTGACGTTCTTCCTCAACGGCGGCATCGAGGAGCCCAAGGAGGGCGAGGAGCGCGTGCTCGTCGCTTCCCCCAAGGTCGCTACCTACGATCTGCAGCCCGAGATGAGCGCTCCCGAGGTTACCGAGAAGCTTGTCGCCGCTATCAACGAGGATCGCGCTGATTTCTACATCGTGAACTTCGCGAACTGCGACATGGTTGGTCACACCGGTGTATTCGACGCCGCCGTTAAGGCCGTCGAGGCTGTTGACGATGCTCTGTCCAAGGTTGTCCCGGCGATTCTCGCCAAGGGCGGCTTTGCGCTGATCACCGCCGACCACGGTAACGCCGACCACATGTTTGACGTCGCTTCCGATGGTTCCAAGCATCCGTTCACGGCTCACACTACCAACCGCGTGCCGTTCATCATCGTTGATGAGAAGGCTCAGCTCACCGGTATCGAGGACGGCCGTCTCTCCGATATCGCTCCGACCATGCTCACCATGGCTGGTCTTGAGCCTTCCGCCGAGATGACGGGTCGCGTGCTCGCCACCGAGGCCTAATAGAAAACAAATACCGTTTTCTAGTAAGGGGGTTGTCCACAACCGGACGACCCCCTTTTTGGTATTTCTGCCATTTCTACCCCGTCCCTAAATGGCAGGTGGGGGAGTGTTGAAGGTTGTGGTACAGTACTGGAGTTTGAATTGTTCTATTAAGGAGCTTATCTATGGGTCCGTTTCAGATTCTTCTGTTTGTCGTTTGGGCTGTTTCTGCCGTGGCGCTGACGATTCTCGTTCTGATGCATTCCGGTAAGGGCACCGGCGTTTCGGATATGATCGCTAGCTCGCTGTATAACTCCAGCTCTGCCACGGGCGTCATGGAGCAGAACCTCGATCGCCTGACGGTAATTATGGCCGTCGTTTTTGCTGTGTGTGTCGTTCTGTGCATGTTCTTCTTCCCGCAGGGCATCGTCGGCTACTAAGCATCGGCGTATATACGTTTGTAAAGGGTCCGGCATGTGCGGGGCCCTTTTTGTTTACAGACTTGTAACAGAGTCAAAATATCCCCACATACTTCGCCCAACTAAAGAAATTCTCGACCGTTAACCGGAATTAGCCCCAAATTGTGCATAAAATGCGCTACTGTATTGCGAAACGTTGGTCCGCATTGCATAACCAGCCATAACGGTGGACCGCGTTTGAATGGTTCGATCTGGCTGTCTCGACGTTGCCCGATCGAATTCACTTTGTCCTATCTCATAAGGAGGATGGCATGGCTGATTCTATGTTCCACCAGCCCGTTATGGGTCGTCGCGCCTTTGTTGGCGGCACCCTCGCTGCGAGCTCCATGGCTTTTCTTGCCGCATGCGGCAAGAAGGGCGGCGACGCTTCCGGATCTGACTCCGGTTCGACGCTGAACTTCTACATCAACAACCCGGTCTGCATCGACCCCTACAACGTCCAGGAGGATCAGGGCACTCAGGTCGAGTACCAGCTCTTCGACGCTCTGACGGAGTACGACCCCGAGAAGGGCGAGATCGTTCCGCTGGCTTGCGAGTCCTTTGAGGCTAACGACGACGCCACCGAGTTCACCTTCAAGATCAAGAAGGCTAAGTTCCACAACGGTGACGACGTTACCTCCAAGTCTTTCAAGCTCGGTTGGGAGCGTCTAGTCAACACCAAGTCGGCCATCGCCACCGAGTATGGTCCTTCCGAGGTCTCCTATCACCTTTCCATGGTCGAGGGCTACGACGATCTGCTTGCCGGCAACGCTACCGAGCTCAGCGGTGTTACTTGCCCCGACGATGAGACCCTCGTCGTCAAGCTGGCTTCCGCTTACGCCGACTTCCCCTTCGTCGCCTCTCACCCGGCTCTGTCCCCGGTTCCCGAGTGCGCCGAGTCCGATGTCAAGAGCTTCTACCTTGCCCCGGTCGGTAACGGCCCGTTCATGATGGACGGTAAGTGGGAGGATGGCCAGGAGATCAACCTCAAGAAGTTCGATGATTACTATGGCGACAAGGCCAAGATCGACGCCATCCACTTCCAGGTCATCAAGGACATGGAGACCGCTTACAAGGAGTTCCAGGCCGGCAACCTCGATGTCTGCGACGTTCCCGTTGCTCAGATCGACGCCGCCAAGAAGGACCGTGGCGAGTCCAAGGACGGCTACACCATGGGTGACGGCGAGCATATGCTGCTCGGTGCCGAGCCTTCCACGTACTATCTGACCTGCAACACCACGGCCGAGCCGTTCAATAACGCCGACCTGCGCAGGGGCATCTCCCTGGCCATCAACCGTGAGGCCATCTGCAAGACCATCTTCAAGGGTACCCGTACCCCCGCCGACGGTATTGTTCCTCCGGGAATCGCCGGCTACAAGGAGGGCGCATGGGAGTTCTCCGCCTATGACGTCGACAAGGCTAACGAGTACCTCGACAAGGTCGCTCCCGCTGGCGCTAACGGCGATCGTGGCATCAATGTGACCCTGTCCTACAACCAGGACGGTGGCCACAAGGAGATCATGGAGTCCATCATCGGCGACCTCGCCAAGGTGGGCGTCACCGCGGTCTCCGATACTCCCGAGTGGTCTGCCCTGCTCGAGCAGTATCAGAACTTCAACTATCAGTTCGGTCGTCTGGGCTGGATCGCCGATTACCCGATCATGGACAACTTCCTGTACCCGCTGTTCCACTCCGACTCCCTCGGTGGCGACAACCGCTCCGGTTACAGCAACCCCGAGTTCGATGCCAAGGTCGACGAGGCCCGCACCACGGTTGACGACGACGAGCGCATCGCCAAGATGCGGGAGGCCGACGCTATGGTCGCTGCCGACTGCCCGGTTATCCCGGTGATGTTCTACACGCACACCATCGCTGGCTCCGACCGTGTCAAGCACCTCTATGTCGATCCGCAGAAGCACGCCGATCTGAGTACCGCTGAGCTCGCTTAAGAGTTTGCAGCTTCCGTGAGGGTCAAGTATTTACGTAGACCTCATGGGAAACATACAGTTCCCCCTAACCTGGGGTAAACTGGCTGATGGTAATTTTGGGATGCCGGTCTGGCGATCGGCATCCCATTTAGGTTAATCCCTAGATAGGGGAGTGGTATGGGTAAGTACATCGTTAAACGTGTGCTTCAGTTCATCCCGGTATTTTTGGGCGTTACGCTGATTCTGTTCGCCCTCCAGAATATCGTGCCGGGAGACCCGATCAAGCTGATCGGTGGAGACAAGGCTCTGTCCCCCGAGGTGGAGCTTCAGCTTCGCGTGCGCTATCACCTGGTCCAGTCGGACGAGGACGGCAACGCGATCCTTGACGAGAACGGCGATCCCGTTCAAACGTCGCTCGTGGACCGTTATTTGTATTACATGAACGGTCTGCTTCATGGCGATCTGGGCAATTCGTACCAGCGCAAGCTGCCGGTTACGGATATCTTTGCCCAGAAGTATCCGTATACGGTCAAACTTGCCGCGTGCGCTATCGTGCTCGAGGCAATCATGGGTATCGGTGCGGGTATTATTTCGGCGGTCAAGCGTTACTCCTTCTGGGATATTTTGGTAACGCTGACCACGTCGATCCTCGTTGCCGTTCCTGCATTCTGGCTCGGTATGCTGCTGCAGCTGTTCTTTGGCGTCATCCTTAAGGATCTCACCGGCGGCGCATTCTCCATGCCGATCTCGGGTGCCGGCGGTGCCAGCTCCCAGTATCAGGATTGGATGCACTACGTGCTTCCGACCATCACGCTGGCTTCGGTTTCGACCGCCTATGCTGCCCGCATCATGCGTTCGCAGCTGCTCGACGTCATGAACCAGGATTACATCCGCACGGCAAAGGCCAAGGGTCTCTCCAATCGCGCGATCATCATCAAGCATGCGCTTAAGAATGCGCTCATCCCCGTCGTTACCTATATTGGTGTCGACTTCGGCGGCATGCTTTCGGGCGCCATCCTGACTGAGACGGTCTTTAACTGGCCCGGCATCGGCTTCGAGGTCTACCGCGCCATTAGCATGCGCGACTGGCCCATCGTTATGGGCGGCGTTACGCTCATCGTTGTCGTCGTTATGGTGATTAACTTGCTCGTCGACATTAGCTATGCATTCCTCGACCCGCGCATCCGCCTTGGCGGTCCGTCGGATAAGGCCTAAGGGAGGTACGTCTCATGCAGGAAACTGATTCTCAGTCTCAGGAGCAGGCTACCGCCACCAAGGCCGCATCTGCTCCCGCCAAGTCCCGCACGCTGTGGGGCGACGCTTTTAAGCGTCTTCGCAAGAACAAGCTCGCCGTTATCGGTGTCTGCTGGATCATCATCGTCGTTGTGGTCGCCCTGACCGCCGATCTGTGGGCTCAGCCCTGGCTCGGTTCGCCGACGGCTTCCGACTCGACTACCATGGCCGAGACCTCGCTGCTGGCTCCGTGTGCCGAGCACCCGTTTGGCACCGACTCTCTTGGTCGTGACATTCTCGTCCGTGTTATCTACGGTGCACGCGTTTCGCTTTCCGTCGGTATTATGGCCACTGCCATCTCCACAGTAATCGGTCTGGTCATGGGCGCCCTTGCCGGTTTCTATGGCGGCATCTGGGATACGATCATCATGCGCTGTGCGGATATCTTCCTGGCGTTCCCGTACGTGCTGTTCGTCGTCGCCATGATTGCCGTTATCGGTCGTGGTCTTCAGAACGTCTTTATCGCCATCGGCATTCTCGGCTGGCCTTCGATTGCGCGCGTCTTCCGATCCGCGATCCTGACGGTCAAAGAGAACGACTATGTTGACGCCGCTCGCGCTATGGGTGCATCCGATGCCCGTATCGTTATGCGCCATATCTTCCCGAACTCCGTTGCTTCTATCGTGGTCTACGCGACCATGAACATTGGTGGCGCTATTCTGACCGAGTCCGCTCTGTCCTTCCTCGGCATGGGCGTTATCCCGCCCACGCCTTCGTGGGGCTCCATGATTCAGGACGGCCAGCAGTATCTTCTGACTGCTCCCTGGATGATGATCATGCCCGGTCTGGCAATTCTCTCGACGGTGCTCGCCTTCACCCTGCTGGGTGACGGTCTGCGCGACGCCCTCGACGTCAAGATGAAGGACGCATAAGGATGAAGAAGAACAAGAACTATGTGGACCTGAAGGACCAGCCGGTTCCCGAGGGCCAGCATCTGCTCGAGGTCGATGACCTTAAGATGTATTTCCACACCGAGGATGGCGTCGTTCGCGCTGTCGATGGCGTGTCCTACACGCTCGATCGCGGTGAGACCCTGGGTGTCGTCGGTGAGTCCGGCTCTGGTAAGTCCGTGACCGCCATGACCATCATGGGCCTCATCTCGATGCCTCCGGGAAAGATTGAGGGCGGCGACGTTCGCTACCGCGGTCGTTCGATCCTCGAGATGACCGAGGAAGAAATGCAGCATATTCGCGGCAACGATATCGCGATGATCTTCCAGGATCCTATGACCTCCCTGAACCCGGTCTATAAGATCGGCAAGCAGGTGGGCGAGGGACTTCGTCTGCACCGTGGCTACTCCAAGCAGGAGGCGCTCAAGCGCGCCACCGAGCTTTTGGACCTCGTTGGCATTCCCGAGCCCGAGAAGCGCGTCAACGAGTATCCGCACCAGTTCTCCGGTGGCATGCGTCAGCGCGTCATGATTGCCATGGCGCTTGCCTGCGATCCCGATATCCTGATTGCCGATGAGCCCACGACTGCTCTGGACGTTACCATCCAGGCTCAGATTATTGAGCTGATGCAGGAAATGCAGGAGAAGAACGGCAACGCCATTATCATGATTACCCATGACTTGGGCGTCGTTGCCGATATGGCCGATAAGATCATGGTTATGTACGCCGGCCGTCCCGTCGAGTTCGGTACTGCTGAGGAAATCTTCTACGAGAGCCGCCATCCCTACACCTGGGGTCTTATTCGTTCCATTCCGGAGCAGGCCATCGAGGAGAAGAAGCCGCTGACGCCGATTCACGGCAACCCGCCTTCGCTCATGAACCTGCCCGAGGGCTGCGTCTTCTCTCCTCGCTGCCCCTATGCGACGGACAAGTGCCGCAAGCAGCGCCCCGAGCGCGTTGTCACCGAGTCCGGCCACTATTCTGCGTGCCATTATTCCGGTGACCCCGAGTTCCTCAAGAACGCGCCTGAGACGTCCCGCACGCGCAAGGATTCCAAGAAGGGAGGCGAGGCGTAAATGGCAGACAATAACGAGCGCACTCCGCTGCTGAAGGTCGAGCACCTTTCTAAGGAGTTCCCCGCAGAGTCCGGCATGTTCGCCAAGCGTTTTTCCAAGCGCGTCGTCTCTGCTGTGAATGACATTTCGTTCGAGATTTATCCGGGCGAGACCTTTGGCCTGGTCGGCGAGTCTGGTTGCGGTAAGTCCACCACGGGCCGCACCATCATGCGCCTGACCAAGCCGACGGCAGGTAAGGTGTTCTTCCAGGGCAAAGACGTTGCCGAGATGAGCAAGCATGAGATCAAGGACATGCGTCGCGAGATGCAGTTTATCTTCCAGGACCCCTATGCTTCGCTCAATCCTCGTATGACCATCGGCGAGATCGTCTCCGAGCCCATGACTATTCATGGCGTGGGCACCAAGGAGGAGCGCATTGAGCGTGTCCGTGAGCTGCTGGACGTCGTCGGCCTCAACCCCGAGCACATCAACCGCTATCCGCACGAGTTCTCGGGCGGTCAGCGTCAGCGTGTCGGCATCGCCCGCGCCTTCGCTTTGAAGCCCAAGCTGATCATCTGCGACGAGCCCGTTTCCGCTCTGGATGTTTCCATTCAGGCCCAGGTTCTGAACCTGCTCAAGGAACTTCAGGACAAGTTCGGTACGGCCTATCTCTTCATTGCCCACGACCTGTCCGTCGTGCAGCACATCTCCGATCGCGTTGCCGTTATGTATCTGGGTAAGATGGTCGAGGTTTCGGACTGGAAGACGCTCTATAGCGAGCCTCACCATCCGTACACGCAGTCGCTGCTATCTGCCGTGCCGGTTCCCGATCCGGATATTCAGAAGACCCGCAAGCGCATCATCCTCGCCGGCGATCCGCCGTCGCCGCTGGATCCGCCGACCGGCTGCCGTTTCCACACGCGCTGCCCGATCGCGCAGGGCATCTGCTCCGAGAAGCTTCCTGAGTTTAAGGAAGTTGCCCCGGGCCACTGCTGCGCCTGCCACTTCGCCGAGCCGTTCCCGATCAAGGAATCGCACATCGACCTGTAGTCGGTTGTTATCGTTCGGGCCCGTGCTGGACTTAGTTTTCAGAACGTCCTCGACCATGGAAACCCCCTTATCCTGCTCCTTCGGAGCTGTGGATAAGGGGGTTTCCTGGTCTGCGGAATGTTCTGAAAACTAAGTCCAGCACGGGCTCTGTGTTACCGATGCAGGGGGGTGTTCCTATAGTTTTGTCAACTGGGCAATGCTGTTTTCGAGATTGAATC
>JAHYYL010000002.1:43009-107404 GCA_019424965.1 Collinsella sp. | reverse complement strand
AGCGGAACGCCATCGTCTTGCTGCGCTTGCGGGCGCTGTTCTCGCACGGCATCCTTCTTACCCCCTCGCCCCGTCGAGCGCGGCGGCCATCTCGTCCTGCTTCGTGGGGAACAGGTGCGCGTAGCGGTAGGTGATGTCCACCGCCTCGTGGCCCATGCGCTCGGCGATGGCCAGCGCGGAGAAGCCCATCTCGATCAGCAGGCTCACGTGGCTGTGGCGTATGTCGTGTATGCGGATGCGCTTCACGCCCGACGCCTTGCACCCTCGCTCCATCTCGTGGGCCAGGAAGTGCTTGGTCACGGCGAACAGGCGCTCGTCGGGGGCGACATCGTCGCGCATCTCGATGAAGTCCGCCATCTCGTCGCGCAGGAAGGCGGGCATGACGATCGTGCGCACCGACTTGGGCGTCTTGGGGTCGGTCACGGTGTCAACGCCGTGGAGGCTCTGGTACGACTTGTTGATGCGCAGCCGCGAGCTATCCAGCATGAAGTCGGACGGAGTGAGCGCCAGGAGCTCGCCGCAGCGTATGCCCGTCCAGTACAGCAGCTCGAAGGCGTGGAACGACAGCGGCTTGTCCATGACCGCCTCGCTGAACCTCAGGTACTCGTCCTTGGTCCAGAACTGCATCTCGCCGCCCTTCTTCGAGCCTATCTTGTCGACCCTGCGCACCGGGTTGTCGGTGAGGCCGTAGTAGCGCTCGGCGTGGTTGAAGATGGCGTTCAGTTGGTTATTTACCGTGCGCAGGTACGTCGGCGCCCAGGGCTTCCCGTCGGCGTCCCGGTGCTCGGTGAGCTCGTTTTGCCACCTGATGACGTCGATCGGCCTCACGTCGCACATGCGCATGTCCCCGAAGAACGGCACGAGCTTGTCGTTGATGATGTACTCCTTGGTGATCCAGGTGTGCTCGCGTATGCGCGGCTTCACCTCGGAGGCGTACACCTCGACGAACTCGGAGAACGTCATGTCCATGGCCCCGCCGTTAAGGCTCTTGAACTGGCCCTCCCACACGGCGGCCTCCACCTCGGAGGAGAAGCCGCGCTTCGTCTTGTGGCGCTTCGAGCCGCGGGCGTCGCGGTAGTAGCACTGCACGTAGAACGTGCCGTTGTTGTCGTCCTTGTACACGGGCATGTCAGTCCACCTCCGGGAAGTACAGGGCGTCGAAGACGTCGCTCCGGACGCGCCCGCGGATAACCACGCGCCCTCGCGCCTCCTGCTCGGCGTTTATCCTCCTGATCACCTCGTAGGCGCTGCCTTTCTTGATCCTCAGCAGCTCCGCGACCTCGTCGGCGTCCAGCATGTGCGGCCTCGGCGTCTTCGCCACCTTCTCGTCCATGGATCCTCCCATCAATAGCGTACGTATATGTACGATTTACAGATTGAGAGTAAACGTACGCATCCGTACTGTCAATAGAATTGCGTACATTTGCGTACGCTGATAAGATGTGCTGGTACGTAATTCCAGGAGGAGGGCTCATGTCCGTAGGCGAGAACATAAGGCGGTACCGCAAGTCGCGCGGCATGACGCAGGCGCAGCTGGCCGAGGCCGTCGGGCTGACCGAGGGGGCCGTGCGCCACTACGAGAGCGGCATCCGCGCCGTGAAGCCCGAGCTGCTCGAGTCCATCTCCGCGGCGCTCCGCGTGTCCGTCAACGCCCTCAAGGATTACGGCGTCGAGACCGCGGGCGACCTCATGTCGCTGCTCGTGCGGCTCGAGGACTCCTTCGGCATCGTGCCCGCAGCCGACGGCACGGGCCTCTCCCTGAACCCCAAGGCGCCGCACGCGCCCAAAGCCGCGATGGCGATCGAGCTCTGGGCAGAGAAGCGCGCGCAGCTCGAGAACGGCGAGATCGACGCCGACGAATACGAGGACTGGAAAGCCTCGCTGTAGCGGCTCCCCGCATTTCGCAACCAGCGCAACCGAATCAGGACGCCAAGCTAGGCGGCGAGCGCCGCTCGCACCTGCGCATGCTGAGTTTTTACTCCCCATTGCGTGCCAAGGCATTTCCGGCATGTCCGAGGAGTAAATGACGCGGTGGCTTACATGGCGGCACAAGACGGTACCCCGCGGCATTTCCCCTGATTACTCCCGCTTTCCTTGAGACGGTGAGATTCTTTACTCCCCATTAACCACCTGGTGCAACGTCGTGCGGAGACCGCAAAAATGCCCGTTGAGTTCGATTTGAGTTTCACGGGGCCCGAAACGGCCCCGTTTCGCCCTCGGGGACAAAAACCGCGCGTCTACTCACTTGGGATAAATCCTTACTCCCATTCCTCCGAATACCGCCCCGTGCCTCGCCGTCTTGAAACACGGGGAGTAAATGGCGAAATCGCAGATGAAAGGGAGTAAAAAGGCAAAGAAAAAGCCTCCGTCCCAACGCGGGAACGGAGGCTCGATTACCGTATTTACTCACCAATGTCGCTGGCGGCTTTGCCGTGACTCTCGTACGAAACGAAACTCAGCGGCACAGTGCGGTACTCAAAAGTGCAGGTCAAAGCCCTATCGGCTTACTCCCACTCGATGGTCGCAGGCGGCTTGGACGTAATGTCGTAGCACACGCGGTTGGCACCGGGAACCTCGGCCACGATGCGGCCCGAGATGCGGGCCAGCACGTCGTAGGGCAGTTTGGCCCAGTCGGCGGTCATGGCATCGCTGGACTCGACGGCGCGCAGGATGATCGGGCGCTGATAGGTGCGCTCGTCACCCATGACGCCGACGGACTTGATGTCGGGCAGGACCGCGAAATACTGCCAGCAGCTGTGCTCGGAGTTGCGCTCGCCGGTCTGCTCAAACAGACGCTGATTGTAGGCATCGAGCTCCTCGCGCACGATAGCGTCGGCATTCTTGAGGATCTCGAGCTTCTCCCTGTCGACCGCACCGATGATGCGGATGGCAAGACCCGGGCCCGGGAAGGGCTGGCGGAACACGATGTGACCCGGCAGACCCAGTGCCAGACCAAGCGCGCGGACCTCGTCCTTAAAGAAGTGGTCGAGCGGCTCGATAAGGTCGAAGTGCACGCCCTCGGGGAACGGAATCAGGTTGTGGTGGCTCTTGATGGTGGCCGTCTTGCCGCCCGTCTTGCGAGCGCCGGACTCGATGATGTCGGGGTAGATGGTGCCCTGAGCCAGGTACTTGACCGGCTTGCCGTCGCACTCGAGCTGCTGGGCGACCGCGAAGAACTCTTTCCAGAACTGCGTGCCGATGATGCGGCGCTTCTCCTCGGGCTCGGTCACGCCGGCCAGAAGCTCGGCGTAGCGGTCCTCGGCGTGGACGTGGATAAAGTCGACGTCAAACTGCTTGGTGAAGACCTCCTCCACCTGCTCGGGCTCGCCCTTGCGCAGCAGGCCGTGGTTGATGAACACACAGGTCATCTGCTTGCCCACGGCGCGAGCGCCCAGCGCAGCCACGACGGAGGAGTCAACGCCACCGGACAGGGCCAGAATCACGCGGTCGTCGCCGACCTTCTCGCGGAACTCGGCCGTCATGGTCTCGACCAGGTTGTCCATGCTCCAGTTGGGCTCCAGGCCGCAGATCTCAAACAGGAAGTTGCTCAGCAGCTGCTGACCGTACTCGGAGTGCTTGACCTCGGGGTGGAACTGCGTGGTGAAAATCTTGCGCTCGACGCACTCCATGGCGGCAACCGGGCATACGTCGGTGCTGGCGGTAACGGTAAAGCCCTCGGGCACCTCGGACACGGCGTCGCGATGGCTCATCCACACGGTCTGCTCCATGGGCGTGGAGTTAAAGAGCTTGGCGCCGGCAGTGCGCGTAATAGTGGCGCGGCCGTACTCGCCCACCTCGGAGTGCCCGACCTTGCCGCCGAGCGTCACGGCCGTGATCTGATGGCCGTAGCAGAAGCCCAGGACGGGAAGGCCCAGGTCAAAGATGGCAGGATCGATGGACGGAGCGTCCTCGGCGTACACGGAGGCCGGGCCGCCAGAAAGGATGAGCGCAGAGGCGTTCATCTCGCGAATCTCATCGGCCGAGATGTCGCAGGGAACGATCTCGGAATACACGTTGAGGTCGCGGACACGACGGGCAATCAGCTGACCGTACTGCGCACCAAAGTCGAGTACGAGGACCTTTGCGGAAGCATTTTGATCCATGGTTTCCCCCTCTTGTTGGCGGGGAGCCGGTGCCCGCCCGCGCGAATGAACGAAAATAGCTTTCATAGTGTACACGTTATATGGGGTTTCTCGTCCCTCGCAGCCATCAGCGCACGGCAAACGCACGACCTGGGCCCTTATTTGACGGCAATTGAAGTGTTACTCAACGTTACAGATGATGTATTACGTTTGAACATTGGACGCCCTGTGCCACAATACTGCCGAACGACTCCGCCCCTGCGGCGGCAAATACGATAGGAATACCAGCATGAAGCGCATCCTTCTCATCGCCACGGGCGGCACCATCGCATCGACCGAGGACGGCAACGGCCTCTCCCCCGCCCTGACCGGTGAGGAGCTCGCCCAGAGCGTCCCCGAGATCTCGGGCCTCTGCGAGCTCGACGTCGTGCAGCCCATGAACATCGACAGCACCAATATGCGCCCCAGTGACTGGATGCGCATCCGCAACGTCATCGTTGAAGGCTATGCCGATCACGACGGCTTCGTGATTCTGCACGGCACCGACACCATGAGCTACACCGCGGCAGCGCTTTCCTACCTGATCCAGGACAGCCCCAAGCCCATCGTGCTCACCGGCTCGCAAAAGCCCATGGGCAACCCCTTTACCGACGCCAAGCTCAACCTGTACCAGAGCCTGCTCTATGCGCTCGACGAACACTCGCACGACGTCTCGATCGTGTTTGGCGGCGTGGCCATTGCCGGCACGCGCGCCCGCAAACAGCGCACCATGAGCTTTAACGCGTTCATTAGCGTCAACTATCCGCCCATCGCCTATATCCGCAACGACCGCATCGTGCGCAACGGGCTTCACGGCACGCATCAGGGCGAACACCCGGTGCGTTTCTACGACAGCATCGACCCGCGCGTATTTGTACTCAAGCTTACACCCGGCGTAAACCCGGGCATCCTCGACGCCCTTGCCGATAGCTACGACGCTGTAATCCTTGAGACCTTTGGCATTGGCGGTATTCCCGAGTTTGGCGAGTCGGGCGAGTCGTTCCAAGAGGCAATTTTCCGCTGGGTCGATTCGGGCCGCACCGTCGTTATGACCACGCAGGTCCCCGAGGAGGGCCTTGATCTGGGCGTTTATGAGGTCGGCCGTGCTTACGCCGATCATCCGGGCATTCTGCGCGGCGACGACATGACCACCGAGACGCTCGTGGCCAAAACTATGTGGGCACTCGGCCAGTCACGCGATGCCGCCGAGATTCAGCGTCTGTTCTACAGCCAAGTCAACCACGACCGCATCCCGATGGCGTAATTCAGTTGTCGACGGATATCCCCTATTCGATACCCTCGAGAAGCTCCGACACCGTCATGCCGAGTGCGGGCGCGATCTTAAATAGAACCTTGAGCGTGAAATTTGCCGTTCCATCTTCGATTCTGTCGAGATAGGGGCGGCTGATTCCTGCTGCCACACAAAAATCGACCTTGGAGATACCAAGGTCCCTGCGTGTCTGCTCGACTCGCTTGCCAAGAATCTGTTTCGCACGTTCGTCCATGCAGCCGAGTTTGAAATGGAGCTGAACAAAAACGTAAACTATAGTTTACGTTTTGCCGAATACACAGGAGTTTTCTATGTCGGGTTCTTCGGTCCGCATGTACCGAGCCACGCTTCGCACAAACAGCGCACCGCCCAAGCTTGTCGTCGTTGAAGCCGAATGCCTTTCACCCGATGAGCGCACAGCATTTGCATTGCTATCAAGTCGCGTCGCCGCCGTTCTGGTCCCTTGCCCGGCACAAGGTGAACTTG
The DNA here is from genome assembly GCA_019424965.1 of Collinsella sp. GTDB lineage: Bacteria > Actinomycetota > Coriobacteriia > Coriobacteriales > Coriobacteriaceae > Collinsella. The sequence goes on along the minus strand of JAHYYL010000002.1, from coordinate 101,527 downwards.
CCATCCAATGCCAAACGCATAGCTGCTCGCTCAATCAGGCTGCCGTAATCGCAACCAGCCAACGCGGCCTGCCCCTTCTCCTGGAAGCCGGTATCGCACTCGCCCTTCGCGGCGCCGGATACGAAAACGAGGCCGCCGCCGACATGGTCTTTAAACCACGATCGAGCGGCGGCCTCGCAGCAGCCATCGAATATGCTTGCAGGCTCGTTGCCTACTAGGACAAGCTAAAAGCCCAGGCCAAAGCCTGTGCCGGTAATCGCCGAATACATAAAGTAGACGTTGATCACGTTGAGGAATACACCCGTAATGCAGCCGTTTCGCAGGTAGCGCTCGCACACGATGCGCGCCATAGCGGCGGAGTCCTCATTGTTCTTGGCCTGGCGTCCCGCCGTAAAGTAGGTCGCCACGCTCAGCAGCAGGTTGAGTACCGGCAGCGCCAGCAGCTCGTAGCTCTTGCCCCAGCGCGTCACCTCGCCGGCCGCGTTAAACTTCGTTGCCACCTCGGGACCAATGTTGGGGAGAACAAACGCCGCAACTAACAGCGGAAGCACCGCAAGCACCAGCAGCGCGATGCCCATGTAGCCGGCTTTTTTGCCATATTTGAACATGCGCGCCATCCTTACACGTTAAAGCGGAAGTGCACGACGTCGCCATCGGCCATGACATACTCTTTGCCCTCGATGCGCAGCTTGCCGGCAGCCTTGGCGCCCTGCTCGCCGCCGAGCTCGATGTAGTCGTCATAGCCAATGACCTCGGCCTTAATAAAGCCGCGCTCAAAGTCGGTGTGGATGACGCCGGCGGCCTGCGGGGCGGTCGCGCCCTGGCGCACCGTCCAGGCCTTGACCTCCATCTCGCCAGCCGTAAAGAACGACTGCAGACCGAGCAGCTTATAGGCCGCCTGCGCGAGCACGTCCAGGCCGGGCTGCTCCAAGCCCAAGCTCTCCAGGTAGTCGGCAGCATCCTCGGGATCGAGCTCGGAAAGCTCGGCCTCGATCTTGGCGGAGATGGGTAGCGGCTTGACGCCATCGATGGGCGCCAGGTCGTCGTTGAGCATATCCTCGTCCACGTTGGCCACATACAGGATGGGCTTCATGGTGAGCAGGAATAGGCCCTTGGCGGCGGCGCGCTCCTCGTCGGTCATCTCCATGGACGCGGCGCGCTTGCCCTCGTTGAGCCAGGCAAGCAGGCGCTTGGCGACCTCAAACTTGGGCATGAGCTCCTTGTCGCGCTTGGCCTCCTTCTCGAGCTTGGGCAGCTGCTTCTCGAGCGTACCCATGTCGGCCAGGATGAGCTCGGTCATGATGGTGTCGGCATCGCCGGCGGGATCGACGAACTCGCCCGTGCGGCCCACCTCACGCATGACGTTGGGGTCCTTAAAGTAGCGCACGACCTCGCAGATAGCGTCGGTCTCGCGGATGTTTGCCAAGAACTGGTTGCCCAGGCCCTCGCCCTCGTTAGCACCCTTCACCAGACCTGCGATGTCGACAAACTCGACCGTAGCCGGCACAATGCGGCCGGGGTTGACGATGTCGGCGAGCTTTTGCAAGCGGCTATCGGGCACGTCGACGATACCCACGTTGGGGTCGATTGTGGCAAACGGGTAGTTGGCGGCAAGACCGGTCTTTTTGGTAAGCGCGGTGAACAGCGTCGACTTGCCCACGTTGGGCAGGCCCACGATACCGATGGAAAGGGACACGACAGCTCCTTTTGGTACAGGTACTTCAAACTGCATAAGTATAGCGCCGCCGCAGCATCTGGGCGAACCCGGACGCCACGGCGGCGCAAATGAAGCAGAGATGAGTGAGAGTTCGAGACTGCAGTCCTTACTTAAGCTCGGGCCAGAAATCCTTGTTGGCCTCGATGAGCTCGTCCAGGATCTGCTTAGCAACGCTCGCCGAAGGAATGGTCTTGGAGAGCGTGAGTGCCTGCCAGAGCTTCTGGTAGCTGCCCTCGACCCAAGCCTGGACAACGAGCTTCTCGACGGAAACCTGCTGCTCCATCAGGCCCTTCTGGAACTGCGGAATCGGGCCCTGGCAGATCTTCTCAAAGCCGTTGGAACCGACGATGCAAGGCACCTCGACCATGGCCGTCGGGTCGAAGTTGGGCACAGCGCCATCGTTGGGGACGATCAGCAGGAAGCGCTCGAGCGTGTTCTCGGCCAGTGCGCAGGCAAGGTCGACGATGTAGTTGGCATGTACATCTGGCTCAAAGCCGCCGTCTTTAGCCGTACCCTTGGCGATGATGTCGCGGCAAGCGCCAAAGACCTTCTTCTCGCGGCCGTCCATAACCTCATTGGCGCGAGTGTAGTTGGGGTCAGACGTCTCGACGACATAGTCCGGGTACAGGTAATACTTGAGGTAGGTATTGGGAATCGTCTCGGGATCGACAGCATAGACATCCTTGGCCTTGCCGAAGGTGTGAATCCAGCTCTCCTCGACATGCTGCTCCTTGCCGGCCTCGTGCTCGATGCCGTCCAGGTAGCCGTTCTTAGCCATGTGCTCCTTAATCTGCGGCATGAGGTCGTTGCCGTCCTTGTCGTAGATCTTGCTCCACCAACCAAAGTGGTTGAGGCCGTAGTAGCTATACTGCAGCTCGCGACGATCCTTGATGCCGCACATACGGCTCATCTTATCCATGAGGTCGATCGGCATGTCGCAGATGTTGATGATGCGACTGTTGGGGCGCAGCACGCGGCAAGCCTCGGCGACGATGGCCGCGGGGTTGGAGTAGTTGAGCATCCAGGCGTTGGGGCTGTACTTCTCCATGTAGTCGAGGATCTCGATAACGCCGCCGATGGAGCGCATGCCGTAGGCGATACCGCCGGCACCGCAGGTCTCTTGGCCAACGCAGCCGTACTTGAGAGGAATCTTCTCGTCGAGCTCACGCATAGCGTACAGGCCGACGCGGATGTGAGCAAGGACGAAGTCGGTCCCGGTGAATGCGGTCTCGGGATCGGTGGTGTAGCTAAACTCAACCTCGGGGGCGTTCTCGTGGAAGTAGATCTCGCAGGCCTTGGCCACGGTCTCCTGGCGCTCGGCGTTGTTGTCGTAGAAGGTCACCTTGTTGACCGGGAAGCGGTCGCGCTCCTCAAGCAGCATCAGAGCGATGCCCGGGGTGAAGGTAGAGCCACCGCCGGCAATGGTCACGGCATAGTTTTTCTTGGACATGATGTCCTCCTCATTCTGGCCGCTTGCTCAATCCATCCCCGTACGCGGCCTGCACGGTTTGGAATTGTTACCTAGAAGTGGAGTTTTTATCTCTAGAATCGGCCTTGCGGTGCATACCGGCTCTGCAAGGCCGATTGTTTCGATGGACGATGGTTTACAGAAGACTCTCGAACTTCTCGCGAACCTGCGGGACGGTAAGGCCGATGATGACCTGGATTGACTGGCCTTGGACCACCAAGCCATGCGTACCGATTGCCTTGAAGGAAGCCTCGGGTGCAACGGCGCCCTTGTCCTTGACGTTAACGCGCAGACGGGTAGCGCAGTTAGTTACATCGATGACGTTGTCCGTGCCACCGAGTAGATCGAGAATGTTCTCGGCAAGCACCAAGCGCTCGTCATCTTTACTCTGGGCGACCGATTTGCCAGCAGCAGCACCGCCCTGCTTTTGCTTGTAGTCGGCCTTTGACTTGAGCTCGACCTCAACATCATCATCCTCGCGACCGGGGGTCTTAAAGTCGAACTTGACGATCAGGAAACGGAAGACCACGACCCAAAGGGCGGTAAAGCACAGACCGACAAGGATGGAGATGGCGTACTGCAGACCGTGTGCGGCCCAAAGGGGCAGCCAGTCCCACGAGAGCATCGAGATGATGCCGCCGTCAAAGATACCCACGACGCCAAGGAGGTTTTGAGCCATGCAGCCGAGCGCTCCGAGCACGTAGTGGACGACGAACAGGCCGGGCGCAATGAACAGGAAGGTGAAGTCAAGCGGCTCGGTAATACCGCAAAGCATAGCGGTAAGGGTGACCGGGATTAGCAGAGCCTTGACGCGCTGCTTGCGCTCGGGTTTGGCGGTCATATAAAACGCAATGGCGACGCCAAGCGAGCCGAAGACTTTAGTCCAACCAGGGCAGGTATAGGCAGCCCAGGGTGCGGCATCCTTAAGAGCAATGCTCGGATCGGCAGCCAATTGGGGCAGGATGTTGGCCCAAGCAGCAAAGATGCCGCCGTTGACCGCCGCGTTGTCGTAATAGAACGGCGTATAGATAAAGTGGTGCAGGCCCGTAGGAATCAGCACGCGCTCGAAGAACGCAAAGACGCCCACGCCAAACGTACCGGCGGAAAGGATGAATCCCTGGAAGGCGGCGATAGCAGCCTGAACATGCGGCCACACCAGGCAGGCGATAATAGCGACCGGAACCATAACGAAGAAACCGATCATATAGATGAACACGGAGCCCGAGAACACGCCCAGCCACTCAGGAAGTTCGGTGTCGAAGTACTTGTTGTGAAGCATCGTGGCGATACCAGAAATGATCAGCGCGCCCATGATGCCCATATCAAGCGTTTTGATGCTTGCGATAGTGGCAAGACCAGTACCGCTGCCCGCCTCGACAGAGTAGTCGACCCCAAAGACAGGGCCCCACTGCCCCAAGATTGTGCTTACAAAGTAGTTGAAGGTAAGGTAGATGGCCAAAGCCTCCATGCAGCAGCGAGCGTTCTGCTTGTTCGCGAGCGAGATTGGCAACGCTACGCAAAACAGCAACGGCATCTGGTTAAAGAGCGTCCAACCACCCTGGAGCAGCACATTCCAGCAATCAAACCAAAGATGGCCCGCAGTGGCCATCTCGCCAAAGATCGCCTCGGTGGTAAACAACGTACCCAGGCCGACGACGATTCCGGAAAATGCGAAAAGAATTGCAGGCGTGTACATTGCACCGCCGAAACGTTGTATCTTTTGCATCATGACGGGGAATCCCCCCTCTCTTCATTCGGAGCGGCTGCGGTTTTGGCTTCACTCGAGACCGCAGACGCGCCGTTTGCGTGTACCTCGTGCAATAGGACGGGTGGGCCCGTGTCCCCGACTTCTTGCGCTTCTTTTTTTATCATATCACTTATCTAGACAAGTTAATACGGTTTCTATGTTCGGTCAGCGGTCGATAATTGACGGTGAACGGTTTATTTCAAATAATTTACCTGTTATTGCCTGTTTGTCGTAATTCTTTAAAACCAAAAAATTTATCAACTTGTCTAGATATGCTTGTATAAGGATGTTTACATACCTATACTTCGATACAACATTCACCGCCACGTTAAGGAGTCACCATGAAAAGTGCGGTCTTCTATGGAAAGCACGACCTCAGAGTCGAGGAATCGGCAAAGCCGGCCGTGGGCAGGCGCGACGTTCTGATCAACGTCAAAGCTTGCGGCGTCTGCGGTACCGACGTTCATATCTATGAAGGCGACAAGGGTGCAGCCGACGTTACCCCGCCCACGATCCTTGGTCATGAGTTTGCGGGCGTTGTCGAGGCCGTGGGCAGCGACGTCGCTGGCTTTAAACCGGGCGATCGCGTGTGCATCGACCCAAACCATCCCTGCGGCTGCTGCGAACCCTGCCGCGACGGAATCAACCACTACTGCGAGCATATGACCGGTTACGGCACCACCGTTAACGGCGGCTTTGCCGAGTACTGCTCCGTCGATATGCAGCAAGTCTACAAGTTGGGCGATCACACCAGCTTTGAGCAGGGTGCTATGACCGAGCCCGTCTCCTGCTGCCTGCACGGCATTGATATGTGCAACATCAAGCCCGGCAGCACAGTTGTCGTTATCGGCGGTGGCATGATCGGTCTGCTCATGATGCAGCTTGCCAAAAACGCCGGCGCCACCAAGGTCGTCTTGCTCGAGCCCGTCGAGGGCAAGCGCGAGGTTGCGCTCAAACTCGGCGCCGACCTGGCAATTGATTCCATCCACGAGGACGTCCCGGCCCGCCTGAAGCAGGAGGGCGTCGGCAACGTCGATGTCGTTATCGAGTGTGTTGGCAAGCCCGTCACCATCGAGCAGGCCATCCAGATCGCCGGCCACAAGGCTACGGTCATGATGTTCGGCCTCACCAAGCCCGATGAGACAATCACCGTCAAGCCCTTCGAGGTCTTCCAGAAGGAGCTTGTGCTTACCTCGTCCTACATCAACCCTTATACGCAGCGTCGCGCGCTCGAGCTCATCGACTCTGGCAGGCTCGACGTATCCTCGATGGTCGCCAAGGTGGCTTCCCTCGACGAACTCGGCGCCATCCTGTCAGACCCAGCTCTGCGTGCCATGGGTAAATATATAATCGACCCCAGCAAGTAAATCGATTGACACCTGCGCGGACGGCCCTCATCCGTCGTTCACGCACCCAGCTCTAGGAGACCGTCATGGCGCGAGCCATCTTCCAAACTATTTATGACAACGTGAAGCAGTCGATTGACGACGGCACATACGCCTATCAGAGCTATCTGCCTTCGGAGACTGAGCTCACGCAGCTGTTTGACTGTTCGCGCATGACGGTCCGTCGCGCCATCTCGATGCTTGCGGCAGATGGTTACGTGCTCCCCCAGCAAGGCAAAGGCATGCGCGTCATTCGCAACATCAGTGACGAGAAGAGTCGTGGTGGCGGCGGACTCGAGACCTTTAAGGAAATCGCGGTCAACCGAGGCTTTGAGCTCAAGACTGTCACCACCGTCTTTGAGCTCCTCATCTGCAGCAAGGCGCTCTCCAAGATTACCGGGTTTCCCGAAGGCTGTGAGCTCACACGCGCCAAACGCATCCGTTATGCAGACGGACAAGCCGTGTGCTCCGACGACTCCTATTACCTAAGCTCACAGGTACCGGGGCTGACACCCGAGATTGTCAACGACTCGATCTATCGTTACCTCGAAGAAGACCTTGGCATTAAGATTGCCACGGGCAAACGCGATGTAACGATCGAGCATCCCACGCCCGAGGATACGCGCGTGCTCGATCTCGACGACTTTAACGCACTCGCCGTTATACGCGGACAGACCTACAACGCCGACGGTATCCTTATGGAATACACCGAGACCAAACAGGTTCCCGGGTTCTTTTTGCTCCATGAAACCGTGACGCGCAACGGTACCGGTCGAACCGGCCACCAAAGCAGCATGAACTAACCATTTATTAGTTGCGGTGGAATAGTTCCTAGAATGGCCAGCTTAAGGGCAAAACAGGAACTATTCCACCGCAACTTTTTTGGCCGGCGGGGCAGTACCTGTCCCACCGGCCATCATTTACGCTCTTTTAGCTAGTCCGCGAGCTTCTCCACCTGGTCGAGCATCTTATCGAGCTTGGCCTTTGCCTCGGCCTTGACCTTCTCGGCCTCCTCGTGGGCCTTGGCCTTCTGAGCGGCCTTTTCCTCGGCCTCGGGATCGACGACGACCAGGTTGGATGCATCATGCTCAACCAACTTAAGCGCATGCTCGGGACACACCTTGACGCAGGCCCCGCAACCTAGGCAATACGTGGATTCCAGTGCAAAGCGGCCGCTTCCTACCAAATCGCAGGCAAACGTGGGGCACACGTTGACGCACTCGCCGCACGACGTGCACTTGTCAAAATCGCACTCCGGCGTGCTCACCTGCATGTTCTGGGCAAGCTCGGGATGGTTCTGCAGCGTCGAGAGCACCAGCTGCCGCCCGTGCGTGAGCGAACGGCGACGCTTGGTCGTCGTGGTGCCGCACATGGTGTTGAGCGTGCGCTCGAGCTGGGTAATCTGGTGGCGGTGGGCTTTGAGCTTCTGCGTCACCGAGGCCAGCGCCGCCGTCGCCGGATTGAGCTTGGTCACCGTCAGGCCCGTTGTACGGGCGATCTTTTCCATGTACTCTTTGCGCTCGTACTCGCGAAGCTTATGGCACTTGAGGCTCTTGGGGTCGACCTCCAGGCCCATGCCCGTACCGGCCCACTCCTCGGCAGTGGCGATGGCCTCGCCCAGAATATCCTCGCCACCGGTGTTGCGACACTTATCGCACACGCCCAGTGGCAGGTAGACGCTCACGTTGGGATAGTCGGCCAGCACCGAGAACCAGGTCTCGGCCGTAATATCGCCCACACAGGCAACGACGACCTCGTTTTCGCGCGGCATGCGCTTGAGGGCGCGCGTGCAGGTGACGTAGGCGGTCTCGTGGCTCGTAGCAGCAGAGACGATATCGTCATATAGGTTTTTAGGCGCCAGGCGCGGCGAGATGATCGCCTCGGTCGGACAGGCAGCGGCGCACAGGCCGCACTTGCGGCAGGAGTCGAGGATCTCGATGGCGTCTTCCTCGACCTCGATAGCGTTGACCGGGCACACGTCCATGCACGCGGTGCAACCGCTCTTTTCGTTTTTGCAGGTCAGGCACGGAATGGTGTTGCCGCGCGGACGCTCCTTGTAGTCGGCAGGATTCCACTGCGGTGCCGACGGATCGAGTGCATCGGTCACACCGCCAAGCGGGTTTTTAAGAAAGTCGAAACCCTTGCTGATCTCGATAATGTCATCAAACAGATCGTGTTCCTGCGCCATGCGCGGCCCCTCCCTGAGCAGTGCAAACAAGCAAGAGATAATGATACGCTATCGGCCCACGCCTCGGGCAAATTACACGCGGCGCATCTTTGCGGCAAATAGCCTATGCCTATCGCCGCCTCGATTGCACAAGGTCAATCAAGCGCCAAGCTATGCCTCGCACATGAGCTGCACGAGCTTCTGTTTGGTCACCTTGGTCTGCTCGTTGGCCATGTTACGCTCGTTTCTAAAGACCGCATTTGCAACACTCTGCAGATCGGCATCGGAAATCTCACCAAGGCCCAGCTCCTCGAGCGTCGTCGGCAGACCGACGCGTTGGCAAAACTCGAGCACCTGATCAAGCTCGGGTGCACGCTCCAGGCGCAGCTGCACCACCAGACCAAACCCTACGGCCTCGCCGTGCATGGCCTTGCACTCGGGCAAAATCGTCAGGCCGTTGGCGATCGCATGCGCCAGCGCCAAACCGCCACTCTCAAAGCCAACACCCGAAAGCAGAATATTGCACTCGATCAGGCGCTCAACCGCTGGCGATATACGGCCCTTTTTGAGATCGCGCTTGGCAGCGACGCCGCACTCCATGAGCGTGTCGTAGCAGGCACGTGCCGCGACCAGAGCCAAGTGTCCCGGCGTGCCACCGTGCTCGTTGGAGCCGTGCGCCGCGGCGCACGAACGCGCCTCAAAGTACGTTGCCAGCGCGTCGCCCATACCGGCGACCGTCATGCGCAGTGGGGCCGCCGCGACCACGTTGGTATCGACCACGACCAGGTCTGGATTCTTCTCGAGCATCAGATAGCGGTCGAACGACCCGTCCTCGTGATACAACACCGAAATCGCGCTGCACGGACCATCCATCGAGGCCGCCGTGGGACATACGCACAACGGCAGCTCAGCATAAAACGCAACGGCCTTTGCGATATCGAGCATCTTGCCGCCGCCAATGCCCACCACCATGTCGCAATACTCGGCCCGGGCTTCCTTGGCCATTTCGACAACGGCATCTTCTGTACACGGACCGTTGTAAATTTTAAAGAACGGCTCGCTTAGATCTTCATCCAGAAATCCATCGACGATCTGCTTGCACAGCCGATCCTCGGTGCCCTGGTCAAACAAGACATAGGCAGCGCAGCCCAACCATGACAAATACCTGCCCTGACGCGAAAGTTCGCCCGGCCCCTGAACATACCGGCCGGGACCGCCATAAACCATGGGAAGCGCCATACGAGAATCCGCCCTTCATCAAACAACGATTGGTGCAAAGTAACCTGACCCCTTTGCACCATAGCAAAAAGGGGCAAAGCCATCTGCCGGCTTTGCCCCTTCCTTAGCTTGATTTACTCATCCATGAGGTAATAATGACCCAGCGCGTCGGCACCCAGGATGGCGTTGGCGACCATCTCAGGCGTCACCTCAAACGGCATGTTGCACATGGTGTCATCGGGCGCGCAGGCGGCCTCGGCAACAATCATGGCCTGCTCGCGTGTAAGTTCGGCAACGCCAAGTTCCTTCATCGTGACCGGCAGGCCCAACTCAATGCAGAAGCCCAAGACTTCCTCAAGCTTCTCAGTCGGAGCATCCTCGAGTACCAGCTGGACGATGGTACCAAAGGCGACCTTCTCGCCGTGATACATGCCGTGGCACTCGGGCAGCATCGTCAGGCCATTGTGGATGGCATGAGCAGCAGCAAGGCCCGAGCTCTCAAAGCCAATGCCCGAAAGCAGCGTATTGGCCTCGATGATGTGCTCGACGGCAGGCGTGAGCGCACCCTTCTCCAGCGCGACCTTGGCCTTGACGCCATCGGCCATGAGCGTCTCATAGCAGAGCTTGGCGAGCGCCAGGCCGGCCATTCCGCCCTTACCGCCAGCGCAGGTGCCGCCGTCGGCATCGTGCGTCGCCTGAGCCTCGAAATAGGTTGCGAGCGCATCGCCCATACCGGAAACCGTCAGGCGCACCGGGCTCGCCGCGATAACCGTCGTGTCCATAAGGACAATGTTGGGGTTTGCCTTAAGGAAGAGATACTTGTCGAACTGGCCGTCATCGGTATAGAGCACCGAAAGCGCCGAACACGGGGCATCGGTCGAAGCAATGGTGGGGCAAATGATAACCGGGGACTCCAGGTAATAGGCGACGGCCTTCGCGGTGTCGAGGATCTTGCCGCCACCGACGCCGACGATGATGTCGCAACCGTTGTCGCGAGCGAGCGCAACCAGGCGATCGACCTCGCCCTTGGAGCACTCACCGTTAAAGTCCTCAAACAGCAGCTCGGCCTTAGCCTCGGCAAAGCCGCCCTCGATCTTGGCACCGACGCGTTTCTTGCCCGAAGGCGTCACGATGACGAGGGCTTTAGCACCGAGCGGCTCGACATAGGAGCCGAGCTTTGCGAGCTCGTCCGGGCCCTGGATGTACTTGCTGGGGCTATTGAAAATTGCAGCCATAACTATCCCATTCTCTAAAAGAAAAAAGAAAGGGGCTCCGTACGGATACGTGCGGAGCCCCTCGTTACGATAACAAGAGTCGATTAGAAATCGATGTCGGTGTCGTAGTAGCAGGCCTTGAGGATCTTCTCGAAGTCGGCAGCCTTGGTCTCACGCGGGTTCTCGGGCGTGCAGGCGTCGGTCTCGGCGTTCGCAGCGATCTCGGGCAGCTTGGCGAGGAACTCCTCCTCGGAAACCATCTGCGGGTTCTCGGCGTCGACCTTCACGCCACCATTCGCGTAATCCTTGATGGACTGCGGAATGTTGAGCTGGTCGTTGAGGTCGCGAATCTTCTGGACGAGCGCAGCGATGAGCTCCTCGTTGGTCTCGCCGGGAAGGTGCAGGATCTCCTTGGCCACGTAAGCGTAACGCTCAGCAGCACGCGGGTCCTTGGAGTTCCACTGGATAACCTTGCCGAGGTACATGGCGTTAGCGGCACCGTGGATGATGTGGCCGTTCTCGAAGGCAGCACCGGTCTTGTGAGCCATGGAGTGAACGATGCCGAGCAGGCCCGAGGAGAAGGCGATACCGGCGATGCACTGAGCCTCGTGCATGTGCTGACGGGCCTCATGGTCGCCAGCATAGGACTTGGGCAGCCACTCGACGATCTCGCGGATGCCGTGCAGGGCGTTGGCGTCGGTGAACATAGAGGCGCAGGTGGAAACGTAGGCCTCCATGCAGTGGGTCAGAGCATCCATGCCGGTGTGAGCGCACAGCTTGGCGGGCATGGTGTAGGTGAGCTCGGGGTCGACGATGGCGACATCAGGGGTGATGTTGAAGTCGGCCAGCGGGTACTTGATGCCCTTGGCGTAGTCGGTAATGACGGAGAACGCGGTGACCTCGGTAGCGGTACCGGAGGTAGAGGAGATGGCGCAGAAATGAGCCTTCTGACGCAGCTCGGGGAAGCTGAACGGCTGGATGATGTTGTCGAAGGACTCCTCGGGATACTCGTAGAAGACCCACATGGCCTTAGCGGCATCGATGGGAGAGCCACCGCCGATGGCGATAATCCAGTCGGGCTCGAACTCGCGCATGGCCTCGGCGCCCTTCATGACCGTCTCGATGGACGGGTCGGACTCGACGCCCTCGAACAGCTTGACCTCCATGCCGGCCTCTTTGAGGTCGGCCTCAACGTCCTGCAGGAACCCGCCGCGGCGCATAGAGCTGCCGCCAGAAACGATGATGGCCTTCTTGCCCTTGAGGTTCTTCACCTCGTGGCGAGCGCCCTCACCAAAGTACAGATCGCGAGGATTGGTAAAACGTCCCATACTGTGCCTCCTAAACAAGCCCCTCTTAGACTTGCGTATATAACGGAGCACCCGATTGGCTCCGTTAGGACCGTTTTGCGCGTTGCCGGCGATGACAATGCGCGATGTCTAAACGTCTCAACGCTCAGACAAACACTATTCTACCGTTCTGGTTGGTCAGTTATTCACCTAAAGCCGACAATGATGAAACGTTTTTTCTATCCCTGAAGACCCTTGTGGGGCATTCATACTCCCAAGCTGGGCAAACGTTTTATCAAGGTTGACCACATATCCCGGGCAGGACGGTGGCCCTCCAAAATGTGCCCCGTTCGCCGCCAAAAATCGACCGTTTGCGGCATCGTGATACCACTCAGTCGTCCAAGGTGCCGACATTTGTGCGACATCCGTCTTCGTGGTGCAAAGGTGCATATCCAAGTGCGGCACCCCCGGTGTGCCACATGCGGGTAAACTAGAACCTTATATAGAGACATTTGAACCCTAACCGCAGCAAAGGAGGCCCCATGGCATTCGATCCCCTTCAAGAGGATTGCCATCGCCTCGTTCTTGAGGCCTTGCGCCGCGACAATATCCCGCTCACCGACGGTGCCGCCGTAGAGCGTCTGATGGAACAATTCACCCGCAACCCCGCGCCGCTCATCGTGCACGACCGCGACCGCGCCGGGCACCTCATTGCCAAGGTGGTCGAGGCTGTCGACTACCGCATTCCCTTTATCCCTGACGATACCCAGGCAGAGCAAGAAGAGGCCGCTGCCGAGAACATGCTTCGCGAGGCAGCCGCGCTCGACCCCACCAACTGGGATGCCCAGCGCATGCTGACCGCCCTCACCGCCAACTCCAACGAGGAGTACGTACAGTACTTGGTATCCAAGCGCGATGAAGTCGAGCACGACCTGGCACTCAAGATCGCCTCGGCGCAGGACCCCTACGAGCGTGAGGCCGCAGGCGACCTTATGCGCCGTCCCTACCTGCGCTGGCTTGCCGCCCTTGCGTCACGCGCCCTCATTAGCGGCCGCTATCGCATGTCGCTCGAAGCCGCAAACTGCAGCCTCGACTTTGCCCCCAACGATCCGGCCGGCGTCCGCCACACCGCAATGCTCGCCATGGCTAAGCTCGAATACCCCGCCGAGGAGCTCAAGCGCTTTCGCTCTGCCCACTCCGTCCCCTATCTCACCAACACGCCGCTACGCCGTCGTCCCAAGGACGCGGAGCGCGACTTGGACCCATGGACGCTCATCGCGCTGATGAGCGCTGCCTGGCGCGAGCTGGACTACGAGGGTGCCGAGCACTACTTGCGCATCCTTGCACGCTCGTGCCCACACGCAGCCGAGGCGCTCTATTTCCAAACCGAGTTTCCCGATGGCGTCTATGCCCGCGTCAACGTGGGCGTGGGCTCCACCGACGAGCTTGTCCTTGCGCTGTCCGAGGCGACGCCGGTACTGCAAGAGGGCTTGGGCGCCCCCGACAACGCCAGCTTTGCCGCCTGGGTCGCCACCAACGATATCGTGCGTTCCCAGATTGACGAGCGCATCCTGCGGGCGGCCGAGCAGGGCCTGCCGTTTAAGGGAGGAGACCTCTAATGGATCCGAGCGTCTACATCCCCGCCTACCTGGAGCGCGCCTACCTTGCGTCGCACCCCGAACTCACCGATGCAGCACGCGAGCTTGTCCATAACGACGTGAGCGTCAACCCTCATAAGTATGCGCAGACCGAGCATGCCCAGGCACTGCTGTCCTATGCAGGCGTCCACCGCCACCTGCTCGACGAGCTCCATCGCATCGAGGACATGGGCAGCGACGAGGAGTTTGAACAGACGCGCAACCACCTGTTCGACGATACGCGCGATGAGCTGCTCAAGATCGTCCGCGTCGATGCGTATGTCCTCGATGCCCAGCTGCTCGCCATCATTTTGGCGGATACGCCCGTCGACGCCTGCCTGGGCGACCTGATGAAACTCGAGGCGACCACGGCCGATTACCTGCGGCAAAGCGTGCCCGGGTTCGACATGGAGGCCCCACACTACTGGGCCAACAAGGTTTTGACGGACGGCATGACGGCGGCAGAGCTCACCGTAAGCGAGCCGGCTCTTATCGGGTGGCTCCACACGCTCGAGGCCATCTCGCAGCTGTGCATGGCGAGCGCTCGCTACCGTGCTGCCGCCAACTATTCTCGCCGTGTTCTTAAGGCGGAAGGCTATCCCACCCGAGCTGCAGGCACCGTGCTACTCGCCCTCGCTCGCCTGGAAGACCAGGACGGCTTTTTTGCCCTGGCTCACCAGCTTGAGGAACAGGTGGGAGCCGATGCACTCGAGAACTCCCCCTGGTACCTACTCGCCCGCACGATCCTGCTGTTCAAAACGAACAAGATGCGCCCGGCGACACGCGCGCTGCGCGAGTTTGCCAACCGCTGCGAGGGCGGCGCGTTCTTTTTGCTGAACCCCATGTATCAGACGCCGTACCTTCCCTGCCGACCCGAACCGCACGACCCCTGGGACCTTTCGCATCAGGCAGTTTGGGAGGCCGACGGCATCATCTCGGATACTCCCGACTTTGCCCCCTGGGCCAACGCTTGCGAAGACGTATCGCAGCTTGCCCAGGAATTTGCGCGCCGTTACGGCTTTTAGCGGCGCAAACGCCACGACCATGTCATCTATGTTAGGAACGGCTTCATGAACTTCCGCTCATCTCTCGCCTGCACCTCGAGCGATATCGCCCGCTGGGGGCTGCGCTCCGTCCTTAAGCGCCAGGGCGGCGTACTCCCCGGTCGCATCGCCATGAAGATCGACCCCGAGCTGCTAAGTGACCTCGCGAGCCTTGTCGACCGCAGCGTGGTAATCACCGGCACCAACGGCAAGACCACCACCTCCAACCTCATTGCCGACGCCGTTGCCGCCAGCGGCGCCACCGTGGTATGCAACCGTGCCGGAAACAACATGGAGCCGGGCGTGGTGGGCGCGTTGCTCGAGGCGCGCGGCAACCTTAAGCGAACCGCCAGCAGCAAGCGCGTAGGCGTCTTTGAGTGCGACGAGCTCTACACGGTGCGCGTCCTGCCCAAGCTCAAGCCGACGTACTTCGTGTTGCTCAACCTGTTCCGCGACCAGCTGGACCGCTACGGCGAGATCGACCACACCCAGGACGTCATCGCCCACGCACTGGAGCTTTCGCCGGCAACGACGCTCATCTATAACGCCGACGATCCGCTGTGCGCCTCTATCGCCGCGCGCGTCCCCAACATGAGCATCGCCTTTGGCATCGACGGTGCCACGGGCACCGAGTCCGATCGCATTAGCGACTCGCGTTTTTGCTCGCAGTGCAACGCGCCGCTGGAGTACGACTATGTGCAGTACGGCCAGCTCGGAGCCTATCATTGTTCTTCGTGCGGCTGGAGTCGTCCCACGCTGCTCCGTCGCGTGACGGACGTTGAGCTCACCTGCGACGGCTACGGCTTTGACCTGAACTTTGGACCCGATACCGACGCACCTGCCACGCACATTGTCACGCGCTATAACGGTCTGTACATGGTCTATAACGTTGCCGCCGCCTTCTTTGCGGCGCGCGAGCTAGGCGTGGACGCAGCTCACCTGCAGCCCACGCTCGATGCCTACGTCCCCGCCGGCGGACGCATGGGCCGCTGGGAGATCGCCGGCCGTACCGTCGAGGCAAACCTGGCCAAAAATCCCGTGGGCTTCGATCGCCAGATCCAGTCCATTAAAACGGCAGGCGGCAGGCTCTGTGCCTTCTTCCTGAACGACAATGATGCCGACGGCCACGATGTCTCGTGGATCTACGATGTCGACTTCGAGCGCATCGCCGACACGCCGGGTCTTGTCGCCTTTGCCGGAGGCACGCGTGCGCACGACATGCAGGTACGCCTCAAGTACGCCGGCATCGATGCCGCGATTATCTCGGACGTCGCGCAGGCAATTGGCGCCATGGCAGACGAGGCCGCCGATGACACCTTCTACGCCGTCGCCAACTACACGGCCTTCCCGCCGCTGGTCAAAGAACTCGACGGGCTGAAGGGTGCCGATGCAGCCACGGTTGCCGCCCGCGCCGCAGTCCGCGCCGACGGCAGCGCTCTTCCTGTCGGTATCGCGCCAGTCGAGCTCTCGCGCCCGCTGCGCATCGTCTACCTGTATCCCGATGCCCTCAACCTCTATGGCGACGGCGGCAACGTCATCGCCCTCGAGCGCCGCTGCGCCTGGCGCGGCATCCCCGTTCGCGTGGATGAGGTCCGCATGGGCGAGGTGCTCGATCTGCATGATGCCGATATCGTCATGATGGGCGGCGGATCCGATCGCGACCAGCTAGCCGTGGCACACGAGCTGCTCGCTCAAAAAGACAAGGTCGCGGCCTATGTTGAGGACGGCGGTACGCTGCTTGCCATCTGCGGTAGCTACCAGCTGCTCGGTCGTTCGTACTACATGGGCGACGATCGCATTGAGGGTCTGGGCGTCATTGCCGCCGAGACTGTGCGCGGCTCCGACCGTCTGATCGGCAACGTCGCCGTCAAGACCGACCTGGCACCCGAGCCCTTTGTAGGATTCGAGAACCACGGCGGCCGCACTCTGCTCGACGCAGATGCCACGCCGCTCGGAACGTCCGTCGTCGCGGGCACCGGCAACAACGGCGACGATGGCTTTGAGGGACTGATCTACAAGGGCGTCATCGGCACGTACCTGCACGGACCGGCACTGCCCAAGAACCCCGAGCTCGCCGACTGGCTCATTGCCCACGCCCTCGAGCGCCGCGGCGATGCGCAAGCCACAGCCCTGCTGCCGCTCAAGCCCCTCGACGACACCTACGAGCACGCCGCTCACGATGCCGCCATGAAGCTCCTCCCCTAGCACCCCACCACCACAAAGGGGACAGGTACCTTTGTGGTGGTTTTCCAGTTTGCCAACGATATACGCGCCGGCAAAAAAGTCTGCTATACTCTTTCCCGCTGTCCCCATCGTCTAGCGGCCAAGGACGCCACCCTTTCAAGGTGGATATCGCGGGTTCGAATCCCGCTGGGGGCACCATTTGAAACGAGAAGCCCGTTACCCCCGCGGTGACGGGCTTTTTGCTACCCCAACGCCGGGATTCGAACCCCAAAGGCATAAAATGACACTGTCATCCAAGGGCCCGTGGACAAAAAATAGCAAATATGAGTACTGTTACCAATTTAGTAACAGCGATTTCATGCCATCAGAAGGCGATTTGGACACAAGGCGTCCTACGGCGGAGGAATTGCAGGCATTTATCAGCTAAGTACTTGGACATATGTTGCGTAACACTGCATATTTTGCAAAAAGATAATGCTACAGGGCTTGTGACAGTACTCATATTTGACGTTTTTTGCCCACGACCCCTTATTGCGTGGGCGAATCAGTTGCAAAGCGGGATCCAAAGCGTCCTTCGCAAACAAAAACCGGAGCCCGCGCGATGCGGACCCCGGCTCAATACCGTGACGATATGTCAGTTACGTTCTACACGTAGAACAGGATGTCGTCGTAGGTCGGGACCGGCCAGTAGTCGGCGGCCACGATCTCCTCCATGGCATCCACGGCGGCGCGCAGCGTATCCATAGCGGGAACGACCTCGTGCGCGTACACGTTGGCCTGCTCCTGACCATCGAGGGCTTCGGCCTTCTGATGCACGGCATCGAGCGCCTTGATGGAGTCGTTGATGGCGGTGATACCGTTGCAGAGCTTGTTGAGCGTGTTCTGCTCGCACTGCATGGCGGCCTCCGCACCAGCGGCACGAATAGTCTCAAGGCCCTTAGCGACCTTGGTGGCATAGGCAGTAATGACCGGGCGATAGGTACGACGCGCCTCGCGAACCATCGTGGTGGCCTCGATGTTCATGAGCTTGTTGTACTTCTCGAGCTTGCAGTCGTAGCGGCACTGGGCCTCGGCCTTGGTCAGGACGCCCGTCTCCTCAAAGAGCGCAATGGCCTTATCGGAAACAAAGGCGGGCAGGGCGTCGGCCGTGGTCTTGTTGTTGGCAAGGCCGCGCTTCTCGGCCTCAACGGGCCACTCGTCGGAGTAGCCATCGCCGGAAAAGAGGATGCGCTGGTGGTCGGTCAGGACCTTCTTGCAGTACTCGAGCGCGGCGTCCTGGAACTCATCCTCGGGCGTACCCTCAAGCGCGTCGGCGAAGGACTTGAGCGACTTGGCCACGGCGGCATCGAGCACCAGGTTGGAGTCGGAGACGTTCTGCTCGGAACCGCAGGCACGGAACTCGAACTTGTTGCCGGTGAAGGCAAACGGGGAGGTGCGGTTGCGGTCGGTGTTGTCCTGCATCAGCTTGGGCAGGGTATCGGCGCCCAGGTCGAGCACGCCGCGCGTGGCATGGACGGAAGCCTTGCCATCGATGATCTTCTCGACGACCTCGGTAAGCTGGTCGCCCAGGAAGATGGACATAATCGCCGGAGGAGCCTCGTTGGCGCCCAGACGATGATCGTTGCCGGCCGAGGCAACGGAGGCACGCAGGAGCTCCTGATAGTTATCGACGGCCTCGATCACCGCGGTGAGGAAGACGATGAACTGCAGGTTGTCGAGCGGGGTGTCGCCCGGATCGAGCAGATTCTCGGACTCGGTGCCAAGCGACCAGTTGTTGTGCTTGCCCGAACCGTTGATGCCCTCAAAGGGCTTCTCGTGCAGCAGGCAGACCAAGTCGTGGCGGGAGGCGATGAGCTTCATCTTCTCCATCATGACCAGATTCTGGTCGATGGCCTCGTTGACCTCGCCATAGACGGGGGCGAGCTCATGCTGGCAGGGAGCAACCTCGTTGTGCTTGGTCTTGGCGGGAATGCCAAGCGCCCACAGCTCATCGTCCAGATCCTTCATATAGGCCGAGACGGTGGGGCGGATAGCGCCAAAGTAGTGCTCCTCGAGCTCCTGGCCCTTGCAGGGAGCGGCACCAAAGAGGGTGCGGCCGGTGATGACCAGGTCCTTGCGCTTGCGATAGGCGTCCTTCTTGATCAGGAAGTACTCCTGCTCGTCGCCCACGGAAGGAACGACCTTCTTGGGGGTCTTGCCAAACAGCGCCAAAACGCGCTTAGACTCACGCGAGAGCGCAGTCATGGAACGCAGCAGCGGGGTCTTCTTGTCCAGGGCCTCGCCCGTGTAGGAGCAGAAAGCCGTGGGGATGCACAGGACATCGTCCTTGATAAAGGCGGGGCTAGTGGGATCCCAAGCGGTGTAGCCACGGGCCTCGAAGGTAGCGCGCAGGCCGCCGTTGGGGAAGCTCGAGGCATCGGGCTCGCCCTGGATGAGGTTCTTGCCCGTAAACTTGGTAATGGCGGTGCCGTCGTGGTTGGGCTCCAGGAAGCTGTCGTGCTTCTCGGAAGTAATACCCGAAAGCGGCTGGAACCAGTGCGCGTAGTGCGTCGCGCCCTTGGAGATGGCCCAGACCTTCATGGCGTGGGCAACGGCGTTGGCCACATCCAGGTCGAGCGGCTCACCGCCCTCGAGGGTTGCAGCAAGGCGCTTCCAAATGTCCTTGGGGAGGTAGTCCTTCATGACTTCCTCAGAGAACACCATGGTCCCGAAGCGGTCAGTAAGTTCGGCCATACGGAACTCCCTTCGTATCGGCACCGCGTGAGAAGCGGTGTTGATTACTAACGAACGAGTCATAGCTTAGACTCGCCGTGTTTCCGCGACATTACCGTTATGTTGCCGTCGCGAAACCAATCATTGAGGTTACCCTATCGAGGCGGCGTTGCCACCCTCAACAGCCAATCAACTGCATAAATTGCAGACCTCTCCCCATGGTTTAAGGGTAGCCAATTTGGGACGGGGCTTTACTAACTGGCATTTCGCATCAGATACCATTCAATATAGTCCCATCTTAGATTGACTACCCTGTTATAGGAAATGCCGATAGCGAAGCATTTTCGATTGGTATCCCCAAATAGCAAGAAAAACTCCACCTTAGCGCAGTGGTGCTGTAGAATCCTTGCTACAAAAACATCGCACCCAGGCATCTAAAGGAGCACGATATGCGCGTCGACGAGGTTTTTAAGCAGGCAGCATCCCAAGGCACCACGCCCATTTCGTTTGAGATGTTCCCGCCCAAGGGTGAGCTTACCCTCGATACGGCTCGCGAGGTGGCAGGCAACCTGTGCAAGCTTTCACCGAGCTTTGTCTCGGTCACTTGTTCCGCTGGCGGCTCGGGTAACGGTGCCACCACCGCCCCCATTGCACATATGATTACGAGCGAATTCGATACGCCCTCGGTAGCGCACCTCACCTGCGTTGGCCGCACACATGCCGATATCGCCGCCAAGATCGACGAGTATCGCTCGGCCGGCGTGGAAAACGTGCTGGCCCTGCGCGGCGACCTGCCCGCTGGCGCGACTGAGGACGACAAGCCCGCCTCCGACTACGCCTACGCCCGTGACCTCATCCCCGAGCTCGTCGACGCCGGCTTTTGCGTGGGCGCCGCAGCCTACCCCGAGGGTCACATTGCCTGCGAGGATCTCAACCTCTCGGTCGAGCACCTCAAGCAAAAGCAAGATGCCGGCGCAAGCTTCTTTGTGACACAGCTCTTCTTTGATAACGAGTGCTTCTATCGCTTCCGCGAGCTCGCCGACAAGGCCGGCATCACCGTGCCCATCACCGCGGGCATCATGCCGTTTATGGGCAAGTCGCAGATCAGCCGCATGGTCTTTATGTGCGGCGCGTCGCTGCCCTCCCCCGTCATCAAGATCCTCGCCAAGTACGAGAACGACCCCGAGAGCCTGCAGGCGGCCGGTGTAGATTATGCTGCTCGTCAGCTTTGCGACCTTAAGGAGCACGGTGCCGACGGTCTGCACCTGTACACTATGAACCGTCCTGCAATCGCCGCGACCATTATGGAGCGCCTGGGGTAATGGAAAAACCGCACGTCGATACAACCGTTGTAGAAGTGCCGGCCGACCTTGCGTCGCCGGCGCTTTACCGTATCGACGCTGCCCACCACCCTCGTGTCGACCGTGCCGAGATGCTGCGGTATCTGGGCTACGGCGGCCAGCAGATTGAGCCCGAGCTGTCACGTCGAATTGAGCTTGTCGTTGAGCGTCTGGAGCTGGATATCGAGCCCCGCGGCGTGCGACGCGTGTTTGCCGTCGATGCCACGAGCATCGACGAGCAGGACGAGCCCTGCATCCGCTTGGTTGGCACCAATGTTGAGCTGCGGGGTCGTGATATCTATCGCCACCTTAAGGACGCCCGCCTGGCGGCGCTCATGGCCTGCACCCTCGGCATGGACGCCGAGCGTCGTCTGCGTACCACGGGAGCCCAGCAGCCTCTGGAAGGCGCCGTGCTCGACGCCGCATGCTCTGCCTATGTAGAAGCCGCCATCGAGCAGATGGACCAGCAGGTCAAGGCTGCGGCCGCTGCACACGGGCTCGCCGGTAACTGGCGCTTTAGTCCCGGCTATGGCGACTGCCCGCTCTCGGCCCAGCGCTCAATCGTGGATGCACTCAACGCCACGCGCCTCATTGGACTTACCGTGACCCCCACCAGCCTGCTCATGCCCACCAAGAGCGTGACCGCGGTGATCGGTCTGTTTGACGGCGAAGTCCACGACGCCCAGAGCCGCCCCACCTGCAATATCTGCCGCATGCGTGAGCACTGCCGCTTCCGCGCCGCCCACACCACCTGCTATTCCAGCCATTAGGAGCCATCGATGTTTACTCCGCTTATCACTCATGATCTGGACGGTGCCGCGCTGGCGGCACCCGTTGATGCCGCACGCCGTAATGGCGCTGCATACAAGACGCGCACGATCGATGACCTTCGCATTAAGGACGATCGTCTGCGCGCCGCCATCAAGGGCACCGGGCACCTGCTGTTTGACGGCGGCATGGGCACCATGTTGCAGGCCGCTGGCATGAAGGCCGGCGCCCTGCCCGAGCTGCTCAACTTTGAGGAGCCTCAGGTCATTACCGACATCCAGCGTCAGTACGTCGAAGCCGGCTGCGACGTGATCACCGCCAACACCTTTGGCGCCAACGCCCACAAGCTCGACGGTGCCGCCACCGTGGCAGACATCTTTGCCGCGGCCGTCACCTGCGCCCGCGCGGCCGGTGCCCATTACGTCGCCGGCGACATCGGCCCCATCGGTGCGCTGCTTCGCCCCCTGGGCACCCTCAGCTTCGACGAGGCCTACGATCTCTTTGCCGAGGAGGTGCACGCTGGCGTCGCCGCGGGTGTTGACCTCTTTATTATCGAAACCATGACCGATCTTGCCGAGATCAAGGCGGCAGTCCTCGCCTGCCGCGAGAACTCCGACTTGCCCGTCTTTGCCACCATGACCTTTGAGGAAGACGGCCGCACCTTCTTGGGCACGAGCCCCGAGGTCGCCGCCATCACCCTCGACGCCATCGGCGCCGACGTCCTTGGCATCAACTGCAGCCAGGGCCCGGCCGAGCTCCGAGGACTCGCCGCGCGTATGCTCACCGTCACCGACAAGCCCGTTATGGTGCAGGCCAATGCAGGACTGCCCCGCGTGGACGACGACGGCAACACCGTCTTTGATATCCAGGCGCCCGAGTACGCCGTGGCCGTCGCCGGTATGATTGAGGACGGCGTAAGCGTCGTGGGCGGCTGCTGCGGCACCACGCCGGCGCACATGGCAGCGCTGCGCACGCTTATCGATAACCACACGCCCAGTCCGCGCCACCGCAAGCCCAGCATGTCGGTCACGAGCGCCCAGACGGTCGTGGACCTCCCCTGCGACGGCCACAAGATCGCCGTCATCGGCGAGCGCATCAACCCCACCGGCAAAAAGCGCCTGCAGCAGGCCCTACGCGACGGCGACCTGGACTACGTCGTGAGCCAGGGCATCAGCCAGCAGGAGCAGGGTGCCGATATCCTGGACGTCAACGTCGGCCTGCCCGAGATCGACGAGGTCAAGGTCATCCAGCAAGCGACCGAGCAGCTCCAAGGCTCCACGCTGCTGCCGCTGCAGATCGACTCCACCGACCCCGCCGCCGTCGAGGCCGCCGTACGTCGCTACGCCGGCAAGCCCATCATCAACTCGGTCAACGGCAAGCAGCAGATCATGGACGAGATCTTCCCGCTGGTCGCCCACTACGGCACCAACGTTGTCGGCCTTACGCTCGACGAAGGCGGCATCCCCGATACCGCCGAGGCCCGCTTCGCCATCGCCGAGCGCATCGTGGCCGAGGCCGCCCGCTACGGCATCGGCCCGGACCGCATCCTCATCGACTGCCTGGTCATGACCGCCTCGACCAATCAACGCCAGGCTGAGCAGATCCTGCGCGCCATGTCCCTGTGCAAGGAGCGCCTGGGTGTCAAATGCGCGCTCGGCGTGTCGAACATCAGCTTTGGCCTGCCCGCTCGCCCGCTGCTGGGCTCGGTCTTTTTGGCCGCCGCCTTTGGCGCGGGCCTGGACGCCCCCATCATGAACCCGGGCTCCAAGCGCTTTATGGACACCGTTTACAGCTATCGCGTCCTGAGCGTTGAGGACGAGGGCTCGACCGGATACATCGAGCGCTATGCCGGCTGGACCGATCCGTACAAGATCGCCGCCAACCCGGCAGCGGCTCAGGCCGCATCGACCGACACCGTGCCCGCTGCTGGCACCGCTGGCACCGACGGCAACGACGACCCGATTCATCGCATGGTCGTCTCGGGCCGCAAAGGCGAGATCGCGGCCGAGACCGAACGCCTGTTGGCCGACCACGACGCCATGGACCTCATCAACAATCACTTTATCCCCGCCCTCGACGAGGTGGGCGTCCTCTTTGACCAGGGCAAGTTCTTCTTGCCGCAACTCATGGCCTCGGCCGAGGCCGCGCGCGTGGGCTTCGACACCATCAAGCGCCTGATGCCCGCCGGCGAGATCGCCGACAAGGGCAAGATCTGCGTGGCCACCGTCAAGGGCGACATCCACGATATCGGCAAGAACATCGTCAAGATGCTGCTCGATAACTACGGCTACACCGTCTTTGACCTAGGCCGCGATGTCGACCCGCAAGAGGTGCTCAAGACCGTGCAGGAGCGCGATATCAAACTCGTCGGCCTCTCGGCGCTTATGACCACCACGGTCGTCGCCATGGAAGAGACCATCAAGTTGCTCCATGCCGAGGTTCCGGGCGTCAAGATCATCGTGGGCGGCGCCGTGCTCACCCCCGAATACGCCAAGCAAATCGGCGCGGACTACTACGCCAAGGACGCCGCCGAGAGCGCTCGTATCGCCGAAGAGGTCTTTGGGAAGTAACACAACGGAAACAACCGAGCACCAAAACGTGCCGCACGCGCCGCTTGGCACGTGCGGCACGTTAGAATAGATAAGAGTATGCTCGTTTTGGCAGATAGGAGCGCAAGGATGGCGATCACGCCCGCAGAAATCGCGGAAACCCGCGGCATGGTTGAGGAACAGAACCTCGACATCAGGACCATCACCATGGGTGTTTCGCTCATGGGTTGCGGTGACGAGAACCTCGACCGCATGTGCACGAAGATCTACGACCATGTGACGCACACGGCTGAGCATCTGGTCGAGACCGCCGAGAACCTCGAGCGCGAGTACGGTATCCCCATTGTCAACAAGCGCGTTTCCGTCACCCCGGTGGCGCAGATCGCCGCGTGCTGCAAGGATGAGGACCTCACCCCCATCGCGCATGCCCTCGACCGTGCGGCCGAGACGCTCGGCATCGATTACCTGGGCGGCTTCTCCGCACTCGTCCAGAAGGGCATCGGCGACGCCGACCGCCGCGTCATCCAGTCCATCCCCCAGGCGCTCGCCACCACGAGCCGCGTCTGCTCCAGCGTCAACGTCGCCAGCCTGCGTGCCGGCATCAACATGGACGCCGTACTCATGGCTGCGCAGACCATCATCGATGCCGCTAAACTCACGGCCGACCAGGATTCCGTCGGCGCTTCCAAGTTTGTCTGCTTTGCTAACATGGTCGAGGACTCCCCGTTTATGGCGGGTGCCGTCCACGGCGGTGGCGAGGCCGACGCCGTCATCAACGTGGGCGTCTCGGGCCCCGGCGTTATGGCCGCAGCCCTGGAGAAGCTGCCCGATTCCGCATCGATGATGGAAGTCGCCGAGAAGATTAAGCAGACTGCCTTTAAAATCACCCGTGCCGGCGAGCTCATGAGCCGCGAGGCCGCCCATCGTCTGGGTGTCGAGAAGGGCATTGTCGACCTGTCGCTGGCACCTACGCCTGCCATCGGCGACTCCGTTGCGCGCATCCTCGAGATTATCGGCGTGGGCATCTGCGGTGGCCCCGGCACGACCTGCGCGCTCGCCATGCTCAACGATGCCGTCAAGAAGGGCGGCGTCATGGCCAGTTCCAGCGTGGGCGGTCTTTCGGGCGCTTTCATCCCCGTGTCCGAGGACGCCGGCATGATCGCCGCCGTCGAAGCCGGTGCGCTTTCGCTCGAGAAGCTCG
Source organism: Collinsella sp. (assembly GCA_019424965.1). GTDB lineage: Bacteria > Actinomycetota > Coriobacteriia > Coriobacteriales > Coriobacteriaceae > Collinsella. The sequence continues at coordinate 75,891 of JAHYYL010000002.1, read as the reverse complement.
AGGCCATGACCTGCGTGTGCTCCGTTGGCCTGGACATGATCGCCATCCCCGGCGACACCCCGGTCGAGACCATCGCCGGCATCATCGCCGACGAGATGGCCATCGGCGTCATCAACAACAAGACCACGGCCGTCCGCGTGATTCCCGCCATCGGCAAGGGCGTGGGTGACTGCGTCGAGTACGGCGGCCTGTTCGGCCGTGCACCCATCATGCCGGTGAACCCCAACGCCGGCACCGTGCTTGCCCATCGCGGCGGACGCTTCCCGGCGCCGCTGAACTCGCTCAAGAACTAGTCTAGGGATACGAGGCGAGGAGCCCCGCCGCCGGGCGGCAGACATATAAGGTCGCCTGCTCGGACATTCCTGACTCGCACGGAGAGCACATTAAGTGCTCTCCGGCTCGTGCGGAACTCGCGATCGACCTTATATGTCTGCCGCCCGGCGGCGGGGCTCCCGCACATCTCAACCTTGGCTGGGTTCTGGCTCAGTGGCAGTCGCTTCGCTTCTGCCCGCCTTGGTTGGTGCGGCGTTTTGGCGTTGGAACGGTTCTTTTTCTGATATATGCTTGTTGCGGCTCTTCTTTTGGGAGGGGCCGCTTTTTTGTGCGTGAGGAGGTTGGCCCGTGGTTGATGGGGAGATTCGTTCTGATCTGCTTTCTGCGGATTGGAATGGCGAATGGATACGTCTGCAAGCTGATCGGCGGCGGGCTGACGATTCTTTTGAGTGGGATAAAAGGGCTCGGCATTTTCGGCCGTTGGAGACTGCCCCTTATGCTCGGGATTTTATAAAGCTGCTGGCGCTTGAGCCCGGCGAGTCGGTACTCGATATGGGGTGCGGGGCTGGGTCGATTGCTATTCCGCTTGCTCAGGCTGGGCATCCTGTGATTGCTGCTGACTTTTCCCCTGCCATGTTGGGCACGCTTGATGCTGGCATTGAGTATTACGGGCTCGAGGGGCGCATAACGCCGCTTGAGCTTGCTTGGGATGATGATTGGGATTTGGTTGGACCGGTCGCGAAAGCGGTGGATGTTGCCTTTGCCAGTCGGTCGGTTACGATGACCAATCTAAAAGATGCGCTTGCCAAGCTTAATCGAACGGCTCGTCGGCGTTGTGCTGTCACGATGGTCGCCAACTCCAGCCCGCGCTATGATCTGCACTTGATGAACGCCATCGGCGCCTCGGTTACCTGCAGCAATGGCTTTGTGTACGCCTTTAACATTCTCATTCAGATGGGTGCCCTGCCGCAGGTCACGTACTTTGAATCGCCTCGTCGCGATACCTTCGATAGCCTTGAGGCAGGCGTGGCGGACTTTTCCCGCATGCTTGAGCATGGCAACGAGGATAAGGTCGACCGTCTGCGCGACTACATCGCCCAACACATGATCGAGAATCCCCATGCCGGTGAGCCGGGCTCCAAGGGCGTGCCGCAGGGGTGCTATATGCTCGACCATATCCGTAAGGTTCGCTGGGCGTTTATTGCATGGGAACCGGTCTCTGAATCCCGCTCGTAGCCCGTTCACAGCCCGAGCTGCCCATCACCTCGGCATCCGCATTCTTTGCGAACTGGGCAAACGCGCCCCACACCGCGCCGTTCCTGCGCTATCGTGGGACAGCTCACGTAGATTAAGGCCCCGTCGCGGGGCGCCCCATACATAGAAAGCGAGAACCCATGGCACTGACAGGAGCCCAGGTCAAGCAGCTTCGCAGCACGGCCCATCACCTCAACCCCGCCATCATCATCGGTAAGTCCGATGTCAACGAGGGCACCGTCGAGCAGACGGTCGCCTACCTGGAGAAGCACGAGCTCGTTAAGTGCTCCGTGCTCGATGGCTCCAGTCTTTCCGCCCGCGAGGCCGCCGAAGAGCTCGCTGAGCGCTGCCACGCCGAGGTCGTCCAGGTCATCGGCCGCAAGTTCTCGCTGTATCGCGAGTCCTCGCGCAAGGACATCGAGAAGATCAAGCTCGTCTAAGAGCCAATGATCCGGCGAGCCAACACATAGCAAGCTTACGGGTGCCCAAGTACTTCGGGCGCCCGTTTTTTATCGCTCGACCAGCACGCGATTGAGCCGTCCCTCCACCAAGCGCTCGTATAGACGCCGCGTCTCGGGCTCGGGCACGCCATTGACCTGCTCCCTCAGATGGTGCATATGCCCGCTGTACAGCTCGACGATATCGCGCCGCCGCCCCGCCGCACTGTAGACGCGCATGGCGCAGCGCACCATATCCTCACGCGCCGTTTCCTGCCGAAGCCCCGACTCCGCCAGCCAAATCGCCGACTGCAGGTCGTTTTCTTCTAGAGCGGCATTTGCCCCCTTAATCATGCAATCGATGTACTTTGACTGCATAATGCGCCGCATGCGCAAAAAGTAGGTTGGATTACAGCCATTGGGAACATACAGCGGTCCGGCATAAAGCTGCTCAATCTTAAGGCACAGCTCAACTAAATGGGGCCCGCGCGCACCCGTGCGATTTCCCAAAACCTCGCGGCTTATCTGGTCAAACAGCCGTACATCGGTCTTGACGTAGTCGCCGTTGAGTCCGATGCATTCATTTTGGATGAGCACACACGACTTGCCATCCGGCGTCGGTCCCAAAGCCGACCGCAAGCGCGATATCGTCGAGTACAGGTTGTTGCGGGCGCTATTGAACTCGGCATGGGGCCACAACTCCATTGCCAGCGTCTCACGATCGACGAGTGCATCCATGCCCAGTGCAAGCCGCTCGGCAAGCGTCGCCGCCTTCTTGCGGCGCCACATTTTGTCCGTGATGGGAAACCCGTCGCGCTCGGCGCGGAACGCACCAAACATGCGAATCTCGATATGGTCGATGGTATCAACGGCTTCAACCTCGCCAGCCTGGAACAGGCGCTCGCCCTCCCCTTCCAAATCGTCGCGCAGCGAGTACCGCGACAGCTCGCGCACGGGAAGCTTCTTGCGAATCCTGGTCGCCGGCTCGCCCAGACAATGCATGGCAAGGCGCGCAAAGAGCCGATACGATGGTTCCAGAATCCCCGCGCGATTCATAGACATCCAGGCAGCAAGATCGCTATCGCGGCCCGCAGCGGCCAAATGCAGTGCCACGATCCAGGCTTCTGAGCCGCCGACCTGTGTCTTGCTAATATCGAGCAACTCTGCCTCTTCGCGAACCGATACCAGCGACGTATTGCGCAGATACGCCACGCGCTCCAGCAGCAAAGCGTTTTCGCGCACGTACGTAATCGATTCGTCGGCGAGCTTGAGCACCTGGACCGCGCGGAACTTTGCGTTGACCGGCCGCCCCTCCGCCAGCGATTGCCAGCCCTCCAGCAATAGCCCAAACAGCTGAATTTGATTGTCACGAACACGCACCGCAAAGCGGTCGAGCTCGCCAAATGCCATATCGTCGGTCACGGGCAAGCCCGCGAGCAGGCGCCGCGCTGCCAATACCATACGCAGCCAAATGGATGGCGCCTTAAGCCCGCGGATATCGAGCGCCTCGAGTATCTGCGCCATCTTGTCATCGCGCTCGTCGGGTTTTGCAAACGAGCCGTCGAACAGCTCCACCAGCATATGGTCGGCCTGTATGAGAATCCCCGCGATGTCGAGCTCGCAATCGTAGACTTTGCACACCTTGAGCTTCGCGAGAACATCGCCGTCTTCCGCTCGCTCGGTTAGATGGCGCTTGACCTCGATATGCGCGGACAGCATGTCGAGTACCTCGCAGGATGTCTGTTCTTGCAAAACAGGGTTGGCGGGAAGCCCCAGGTCATTGTCGCCGTAAAAGGCGATAGTGAGCGCCTGGGCTATTTTCCAGGTAGCGGGGTCGACCTCGCGGGCCGCCTGGTCACCCGCACGCTCGATAACGGACGCCATATACCTTGCTAGCTTTGTATTGCACACGCTGACAGCCGCCAGATACACGCCGAGTGCCTCGGCGGGTGCCGGCTCTTGCTCCTGCTTTTCTGCATTGATCATCGCCGACGCCGCACGGCAAATGTCCCCTCCATGCCCGGTCAGCGCAAGATCGGCCCCATACTGCCCGGCTAGCTCCAACACCACACGACGGTCCAAGAACGCATCGGCCAGGTCCATGGCCAAATCGCATCGGCCTGCCTTAATCAAAATGCGAGCAGCCCGCGATACTAGTTCGGGACGGATCTCGGCAACAAGCTTTCGCAACCTCAGGCGCGCGTTGTCCTTGGCGCCCAAACACCTAAAGGTGCGATCAGACGGATCCACGCCAAAAATCGGATAATCGCGCACAAAGATGGACTGGTCGATCATCGAAAGCCTCACGCCGCACGCCTCTAGCTCCGCAATGCCACCCTCGCCCATCAGTACCATCAAACAGGCAACGGTAAACAACAGGTTATTCTCGAGCGATGCAAGATCGGCCAGCGCCGCACCGTACACGTTGACGATTTCGTTCTCGAGCAACCCGGCAACATCGCCCTGTCCATACACTCCCGTCTGCAAGGCAGATACAAGCTCGGGCACACCCTGTGTGAGCCGATAAAAATCGAGCGATGTGCTAATTGAGAACGCCGTGGCCCATGACGAATACTCATAGGCGTGCACTTTGAGCATCTGCGCATTGACTTTTACAGAATCGCCCAGCCCGTGGATAAGCAATCGGTTTGAGGGGCGGCAGGCAATAAAGACCCCTGTCCCCGCAGCACGTAAGCTGCGGATTCGATCGATGAGGTCCTCGGTTTCGTGCTGCTCGAGATTGGGCACGTTGTCGATCGCAACGAGCGAATGGGGTTTGTCCTTAAGCTCATCGGCGACAACCTCGAGCTGCATAAAGAGCTCGCGTCCAATCGCGCGGTCGGCCTCGATAATCCGAACCGGCCCTCGCGTGGGATCCGATTTAACCTCCTGCACGTATTGCAGCAGCACCGACGTCTTACCAAACCCGTCGGGCGCATAGAGCAAAACAATTCCCGCCTTGCGCCCTTTAACGATGAGCTCGTTCATCAAGCGATCGCGCCGCACCATATAGCCGCCGCCCATCGGCATCAACTCGAGGTCGTCCGTATTGCCCAGATCGTTTTCCATGCCTGCTCCTCAACTCGACCATATGGACACCGTAACTGCAGGACCATATGAGCCACCCCGTGAATAGCACGACATAGAGTTTTTTGGTTGTCTGCCGGTACGTGTTTGGCAAGTTTTTGTACAGCGAGGCCCGATGGTAACTTATCCCCCGACCAATAGGTCTTTGCGCAGGTCAATGCGCTTGCCAGCATGTCCCATCCCATTTGCAGTGTAGCGCAGTCAGCTGTTTTTATTTGAGTTGCGCAACTCGCCTACTCCTCACTACCGCCTGCGACTCTATGGTGGTAAATGTGCATAGAATCTGCTATGGAATGAATCGAATGATTTAGAACCCTCCAGTCAAGCATGCGGCAAGGTTTCCGTCATGCATGTGCCGCGGCCTATGTCCACTAAAAAGGCCCCCGCAAAGCGAGGGCCTTTTGGAAAGCTATGCAAGATCGCTTGGTCGCGTTACTCGCAGAGCGAAAGGGCGGCCTCGTCGGCAACGACAACGCAGTTGGTGTGCAGCTGCAGGATCGAGGCAGGGCACTCGGGGGTAACCGGACCAAAGCACATGTCATGCACGGCTTGGGCCTTGGCCTCGCCATTGGCGACAACCAGGATCATGCGGGCATACATGATGGTCTGAGTGCCCATGGTGTAGGCCTGACGAGGCACGTCGTCGATGCTGTCAAACAGGCGGCTGTTGGCCTGAATAGTGCTCTCGGTAAGGTCGACACAGTGCGTACCCTTGGAGAAGTGATCATCGGGCTCGTTGAAGCCAATGTGACCGTTGTTACCGATGCCGAGCAGCTGCAGATCAGGGTAACCGGCAGCAGCGACGATCTTGTCATACTCAGAGCAGGCAGCGGCAGCGTCGGGATTGGAACCATCGGGCACATGCGTGTTGTTCAGGTCGATGTTAATGTGATCGAAGAAGTTCTCACGCATAAAGTAGTGGTAGCTCTGGGGATCGTCGTGCGAAAGGCCACGATACTCGTCGAGGTTGTAGGTGCTGACCTCGGCAAAGTCGACGTCACCCTTCTTGTACCAAGCGGCGAGCTGCTTGTAGGCGCCAATCGGAGTGGAGCCGGTGGCAAGACCCAGCACGCAATCGGGCTTGAGAATAACCTGGGCCGAGATGATATTGGCGGCCTTGCGGCTCATATCCTCGTAGTCTTTAGCTTTAATGATCTTCATTACGCGTCCTTTCTCGTACAAGAGAGGCAAGGCTCCCCTTACAAGCACTTGCCCGCGGCCCGCGTCGGCCGCAACCAACGTGTGCGGCCACCAGGGCGAGGTCGCGTAATGTATGTGTCTCGTGTCTACCCGCGTCGAGGCCCCTGCCCGTCCACGGTGACCCAAAGCTGTTTAGCTTCGGACAAATCCCATCTTGCCACGGAGGGCGCCCTGTTTCAAGGGCGCCCTCCGTAAACGTGTTTGAATTGTAGGCTAAAGGCAAAGCGGAGCGACTAGCGCTCACGCGCGACGATGAGCTGCTCCATCTCCTCGACATGCTCGCCAACGGAGCCTTTGATGCTCGAGAACTCAACGGAGTTGCACACCAAGATGGGAACCGTCACATCGTAACCCTCGGCAGCAATTGCCTCGCGATCGAACTCGATGAGCACATCGCCCTTATGGACGATGTCACCCACTTGCGCATGTACAGTAAAGTGCTTGCCCTCGAGCTGAACAGTGTCCAAACCAACGTGGATGAGCACGTCCAAGCCATCGACCGTGTTGAGCGCAACGGCGTGACCCGTGGGAAAAATGGCCTCGACCTTGGCGTCTGCCGGCGCAATCACACGCGTACCCGTAGGCTGAATGGCAACGCCCTGGCCCAAAAGGCCGGTGGCAAACGTCTGATCGTTTACCTCGGAGAGCGGAATGACGTCGCCCGAGATGGGAGCATCCAGCGTAAGGACTCGACCACGCATACCAAAAGACCTTAGGACTTTAGTGAACATGCTCCCCCTCGGACATACCAATCAATCAAAATTGCTTTAACAGTTTACCACTTGGCACCCGTTTTTGACCATTAGGGAAGTTCACGCTTGACAACCTCGACGATGTCGTCGACAACGCGCTGGGTGAGCTCGTGCGTCTCCGCCTCGGCCATAACGCGAACCAGCGGCTCGGTACCGCTCGGGCGCACCAAGATGCGGCCGCGGCCGTTGAGCTCCTTCTCGGCGGCAGCGACGGCGTCCCAAATGGGCTGGCAATCGTCCAGGCCGGCCTTGTTGTCCGAATGCACGTTGACGAGTACCTGCGGGTACTTCTTCATGATGCCGGCAAGGTCGGTGAGGGTGCGGCCGGTGCGCTTGAGCACGGCCAGCAGCTGCAGGGCCGTCACCAGCCCGTCACCGGTGGTGTTGTGCTCCAGGAAGATGATGTGGCCGGACTGCTCGCCACCGATGACGGCGCCATCCGCGAGCATGCGCTCAAGAACATAGCGGTCGCCCACGGCGGTCTGGACCATCTCGAAGCCCTGCTCCTTCATTGCGATGGAGAAGCCCAGGTTGCACATAACGGTCGAGACGATCTCGGAATTGGCGAGCTTGCCGCGAGCGGCCAGGTCGGAGCCGCAGATGGCAAGAATGTAGTCGCCATCGATCTCGTTGCCCTCGCTGTCCACGAACAGCACGCGATCGGCGTCGCCGTCGTGGGCCAGGCCGATGTCGGCGTGGGTTCGCAGCACGAGCTCGCGCAGGGGCTCAAGGTGCGTAGAGCCGCACTCAACGTTAATGTCGGTGCCGCAGTAATCGGTGTTGATGGCATGGACCGTGGCGCCCAGGCGCTGCAGCGCGGCGGGCGTGGTCTGGCAGGAAGCACCGTGGCCGCAGTCGACGGCAACAACCAGGCCATCGAGTTTAAGGCCGTCGAGCGTGCTGATGGCATGATCGACATAGGCCTTGCGGGCGTCTTTCATCTTGATGATATGACCCACACCGGCGCCGGTCGGCAGCGTGTCGGCAGCCATGGCCTCCTCGGACATGACCCAGGCGCTGATCTCTTCCTCGACAGCATCGGGAAGCTTCATGCCCTTGCGGCTAAAGAACTTGATGCCGTTGAACTCCGGCGGATTGTGCGAAGCGGAGATGACGATGCCGCCGTCGAGCTCGTTTTGGACGGTGAGCAGCGCCACGGCCGGCGTAGGGATAACGCCGCAGCAATGCGGACGGCCGCCCTCTGCCATAATGCCAGCGGTCAGAGCACTCTCGAGCATGGTACCCGAAAGACGCGTGTCGCGGCCGATGCAGATGTCCGGGCCAAGGAACTTGGTCGCCGCGCGGCCCAGGCGAAACGCGAGGTCGCACGAGAGGTCGGCGTTGGCGACGCCACGGACGCCATCGGTACCGAAGATGTTCTGGGGCATAGGATCGCTCCTTCCCAAGTGGGCAAAACGAAGCCGCCCACCCTAGTCGAAAAGAAAAGCGGGACCCACCGAGCAGTCGGTAGGCCCCGCTTGTACATTGTATCTCGTAAGGAGATAAAACCTTAGCGCTTGGAGAACTGGGGAGCGCGGCGGGCCTTCTTGAGGCCGTACTTCTTGCGCTCGACCACGCGAGCATCGCGCGTAAGGAAACCGGCCTTCTTGAGGTCAGCACGGTAATCGCCAGCGTTCAGAAGAGCACGAGCGATGCCCAGGCGCAGAGCGCCGGACTGACCGGAGATGCCGCCGCCATCGCACAGAGCGATAACGTCGAACTGACCGGCGGTGTCGGTCACCTTGAAGGGAGCAAGGGCGTTCTCAACGAGCTGATGACGGCCGAAATACTGCTCGGCGTCACGCTTGTTGATGGTCACCTTGCCGGTGCCGGGGACGAGACGGACGCGGGCGACGGCGTTCTTACGACGGCCGGTACCCTGGTAGACAACGGTGTTCTCAGCCATCTTTAAGCCTCCAGCTCAATCTTCGTGGGGTTCTGGGCAGCGTGCGGATGCTCGGCACCAGCGTAGACCTTAAGCTTGGTCATCTGGGCACGGCCGAGGGTGGTCTTGGGCAGCATGCCGCGAACGGCGCGCTCGATGACCTTCTCCGGGTGCTTCTCCATAGCCTGGCGGAAGCTCTCAGCCTTGAGGCCGCCGTTGTAGCCGCTGTGGCGATAATAGGTCTTCGTGTCGGCCTTGTTGCCGGTAAGCTGGACCTTATCGGCGTTGATGACGACAACGAAGTCACCGCAGTCGCTGTTGGGCGTGAACTGGGGCTTGTTCTTACCGCGCAGGATCATTGCGATCTGGGTGGCAAGACGGCCCAGGACAGCACCATCGGCGTCGACGAGAACCCAGTTGCGCTGGACCTCGCCCTGCTTGGCGTAGTGAGTCGATTTCGAAATCACTTAGACTCCTCCATGTACAGTACGTGTTGTTACAGAGATTCACGGGGCTCTGCAAGTAACCCGTCCATATTACCCCGCTCGCCGCCCGAGTCAACAGGTATTTTGGCTCCGACCAGAGTTTCTGCACATGTCATCCATGGGTCATGACGTCGCGACACTAGCGCTCGACAAATGCCTCGATATCACTCAGTAGGCGCTTTGCCTCCTGGCGGCCCTGAATATACAGGTCGAGGAGCTTTGCCGGATCATGCTCAACGTGACCGACCTCGACCGGCTTTTGTGGAGCAACGACCAGCGCGCGGCCCTCGCGCTCATACTTCCACAGATGCATGCGCTGGATGTTATAGCGGTCGTGGCGCGTCTCGATAGCCTCAAGCAGGTAGGGGTAGTCGGCATAGCGAGCGCGTGCGGCGGGCATAAACTCGTAGGGCTTTTTCTCGTACGAGCGATCCTGCGTGACAATGACGACTGCACGGTCGAAGCCGGCCTCCTCCAGCACGTGCTCGATGGGGACCGAATCGGCTACGCCGCCGTCGACGTATTTGTGCCCATCGATCTCGACCGGCGGCGTCACCAGCGGCAGCGACGTCGAGGCGCGCACGGCATCGAGGTCGAGCACGGCGCTTTTGACCGGCAGGTATGCAGCGGTTCCAAAGAGCATGTCCGTCGCGACGGCGTACATCTTGGTGGGGCTCGCGTCGAACGCTTCGTTGTCAAAGGGATCCAGGCGGTCCTGGACATCGTTGAAGATAAAATCGTAACCCACGATGGAGCCCGTGGACGCAAACGATGCGGCGCCCATGAAGCGGTTGTCATTGCAGAAAGCCAGGTTGATGCGGTTGGCACGGCCGATCTGATGCGACTTGTAGTTCACGCCGTTGAGAGCGCCGGCCGATACGCCATATACCGCCGGAATCTCGACGCCGGCCTCCATGAGAACGTCGAGTACGCCTGCGGTAAATTGCCCGCGGAAGCTGCCGCCCTCCAAAACGAGCGCGACCTTGCCGGCGTTCTTTGCCTTATCTTCTGCAGTCATATTGACCTCCTGCGATTGCGTTTTGGCTTTCTTCTACCCAGTTTTGGAATGGAGGGCGCATAGGTTTTGGAGTTGAGAATATGGAGCGGAAAGCGTGTCCCAGTTTGAGGCGGGATTCCGGGATGAACTTTCCGCTTGGACCGCCGTTGGGAAAGCGTGTCCCGTTCTGAGCGCGGATTCCGGGATGGATTTTCCGCCTGGGCCGCCGTTAGGAAAGCGCGTCCCACCCTACGTTGCCGTAGCGTTTGCTTAACGCCCGCGCCCTGCACAGAGTTCGATTCTCCGCGGGTTTGGGGTTCCGTTGATGCGGCGCATGGCCGGCTGAGATTCGATAACATCGCATCCATATTGGGCTGATAGTTTGCGCGGAGAATCCGCGTATTTGCTTCGCAAATCCGCGCCGGCTTCGGCCGGCTGCCGCCGCCCTCGCCCGCGGGCTACAAACGCTTCGCGTTTGCTTAACGCCCGCGCCCTGCATAGAGTTCGATTCTCCGCGGTATCCATATGTAATAAAAAGGCAGGTAGAGACACTTCTCTACCTGCCTGTTACGTATGGTGGAGGCGCGGAGAATCGAACTCCGGTCCACGAAAGCCCCCTGATTGGCATCTCCAAGCTCAGTCGCTGGTTTTGTCTCGGACGCTTTGCGCGCAGCGACACGCTCGCGGCGTCCTAACCGGTTCGGTCTTAGCCTGCGCCATACCGATTACGTGCGCAGGAGCATTCCCCTAAAATGACGTCGCGCCGGTGTCGGGGAAATCACCGGGTTGACGCGCCGCTATAAACTAAGCAGCGAGAGCCATAGGCTCAAAAGAAGAGTTGTTGTCAATTCAATTTGACGGTACCCCTGTTTAACGAGGCGAGGAGACCTCGGCTTGCTTCCTCTCTCAGAGCTATCGTGTCGAAACCAGTCGCCCCCGAATGTCGGGAAAGTCTGGATGGCATTGGGCACGCAAGCACCCAACACCCGTCGACTTTTCAAGGAGCATGCAGGGCGAGCCCCGCTTGTGGAGTGTTATCTTACCACGTTCTGAAAGCGGACAGCTGTTCTATGCACGAGCTGTGAAGACCCCAATGTGCGCCGCACTTCGCACTTTTGCCACCGATCGCGTAACGTATATTTTCGCCAAGCAAAATTGACCCGTCGAAAGGACCGTTATGGATACCAAGCAGCAATTCGTCAATGCCCTCGCAGGCCTGGGCTCAACCATTACCGAAGCTATGGATGTCATCGAAGGCTTTGTCCCCTGCGGACATCCCGCCCTCACGGTTTCGAACGCACTCGTCGCGCTGGACGCTAACGATGATGTGGCTCTCGCCCAGCAGCTTGAGACCGTCGAGGGCTTTATCGACCACGTGAGTGAGAACCGCGGCGTGGCCGCCTACCACGGCATCGAGGTCGAACTCGTGGGTCCCAAAGCCGATCTGCTCGCAGCAATCCGCGAGGTAGGCGCCCTTATGCAGACCGCAGGCGTCAAGAACACCCAGGTCAACGAGTGGGTCTACCGCAGTCTGGCAGCACTCGACAGCTCCGACGAAAAGGCAGCCGAGCAGCTCACCGAAGTCCCCGCCATCAAAGCTGCACTTTCCTAAAAAGGCCTGCGCCCGGACGACACCGATGCCGTCTGGGCGCAGGCCAGATAACGTGGGCGAACACGTCTGCTAACGCAGGTACGCCTTTGCGTTGCCCAGGCTGTAGGCGATCGTTGAGCCGTTGTGCAGCAGTGACGACGTCTGCGGAGTGGTCATGCCGGTAATACCCAATGCCAACAGCGCCGAGTTGGTGAGCATCACCTTGGAATACGAACTCGTCAGACGGTCGATGAGACCCTGACTCATGCGGCGCAGGCGCACGATCGCGGCCAGATCCGTATCGGTCAGGATGATATCGGCGACTTCCTTGGCGATGTCGCTTCCGCCACCCATGGCCAGGCCCACGTCGGCCAAACCGAGCGCCGGCGAATCGTTGACGCCGTCGCCCACCATGGCAACATGGCGCCCCTCGCTCTTAATGCGTTCCACATAGGCGTACTTGTCCTCGGGCAGCAGTTCGGCCTTAAACTCGTCGACACCCGCCTCGCGCGCAATGCGCTCGGCCGTGCGCTCGGAATCGCCCGTGAGCATAACGACATGCTTGACGCCCAGCGCATGCAGGTCGGCGATGGCCTCACGGACCCCAGGCTTGAGCGGATCTTCGATGCCGAGCACGCCGACGACCTTTCCATCGACCGCCAGATACAGCGGCGACAGGCCCTGCATCTGGGACTCAATGCGCTCCTTGATGTCAGATTCGAGCTGTGCGCCCTCGTCCTCAAATACAAAGTGCGCGGAACCGATGATGGCGCGACGTCCTTCAATGGACGAAGCGATGCCGTGCGCCACGATGTACTCGACAGCGGCATGGCGCTCGCGGTGCTCGAGCTCGCGCTCGCATGCCGCATTGACCACGGCGCGCGCCACCGGATGCGGGAAATGCTCCTCCAGGCAAGCGGAAAGGCGCAGGACCTCATCCTCGCTCCAGCCATCGGTGGTGAGTACGCAGGCAAGACGCGGCTGCGCCTCGGTGAGCGTGCCGGTCTTGTCAAAGACGATGGTGTCGGCCTTGGCAAACGACTCAAAGTACTTCGCGCCCTTGACCATGACGCCCATCTTGGCAGCATCGCTCATAGCGGTCATGACGGCAACGGAACCCGTGAGCTTGAGTGCGCACGAGTAGTCGACCATCAGTGCCGCCGAGGTCTTGATGAGGCTGCGGGTAGTAAGCGCAACTAGGCCCGCGAGCAGGAAGTTCCACGGGACGATCTTGTTGGCAAGGTCCTCCATATGCGACTGGCCCTCGGACTTGAGCGAGTCGGCCGTCTGCACGAGCGAGACGATTGAGCGCAGTTTGGTTTGCGCCGTATTGGCGCGCACGCGCACCAAGATGCCGCCGTCTTCCACGACGGTACCGGCGAACACGTCGTCGCCCACGCTGCGCTCGACGGCCAGCGGCTCGCCGGTCAGGGTCGCCTGGTTGACCATAGCGCTCCCCTGCTCGACAACACCGTCGATGCAGATGGACATGCCGGTGCGCACGGCGACCAGATCGCCGGGCTCAAGCTCGGTCGCGGCAACGCTTACCTCGGTGTCGCCGACAACCTTTTGCGCCTTGTCGGGCACATCGAGCAGCGAGTTGATGAGCTCGTTTTCACTCATGGCGCGGGTGTAGTCCTCGAGCAGCTCGCCCACGTTGAGCAGGAACATCGTCTGGCCCGCGGTGTCGACATCACGCTTGACGAACGAAATGCCGATGGCCGAAGCGTCGAGCACGGGAACGGTCAGGCGCGGCTGCGCGAGCTCACGGAGGGCGGCGCGCAAAAAGGTCATGTAACCGGCCACGACAAACACCGCACGCAGGGGCGTGGGCAAAAACCAGCGACGTGCGTAGTGGGCGCCGACAAGTGTGGCAAGATCCATGACGAGCTTGTGCTTGCGCGGCTCGAGTTGTATCACGTAGCCCGTCTTTGCGTCGGCAATGGCCTGAGCGTCGAGCGCACCGACGGCGGCCAGCACGGCATCGCGTCGCGGCTCGTCGTACTCCAGCGCCATCTGGCCAATGCGGCCATACACGCGCACCTTGCGCACGCCGTCGATGTCGCCACCAAGCTTAAGAAGCGCATCGAGATCGCTCTCTGGCACAGGACCCGCCAACTGGAGGCGGGTCCTGCCGGGGATCTCGCTGATAATCGAGAATCTCATAGTTTGTGCCTGGAAGCGCTACTCAGCTGCGTTGTCCGCGGCGGCCTCGCTCTGGGTGATGTAAGCAGCCTCGGCAACCATGTCGTCGACATTAGCCTTGGCCTGCTCGACCATGTCCTGGTAGCCGTTCTTGATGCGCATACCGCACGCAATACCCTGCACGCAGGCATTCTTGACCGGAGCGCTGGTAAGCAGCTTGATGCCGGCCGTGCCAAGCAGAAAACCGCCACCAACAAGCAGGGTGTTAAACGTCGACTTCTTCATGTTGCTTCTCCCTTTTGCCGCATGGGGCGCGGCATGGTGCCTTAGCACCCGAGTTCATCAGTTAGCTCGAGCACGCTTTTGAAATACCTTAATTCTATCTAACTATCTAGGTCAGCCATGGCTAACCTTTTGAAAATTAACGATGCGGAGTAACCGATTGTCAATGTGACAAAGGGACTGTTCCTTTGCCCCTTCTTACAGCTGCCAGGCAGCCGCTTCCTTTTGCAGCGCAACCATGCGGGCGAATTCTCCACCTGCCGCCTTGAGCTGCGCCGGAGTGCCCTGCTCGGCAACCACACCATCCTTGAGTACAACGATCTTATCGGCATTTTCTACCGTGCGCATACGGTGGGCGATCACGATAACTGTCTTTCCTGCGAGCAGGCGGGAGAGCGCCTGCTGCACCACGGTCTCGTTCTCCACATCCAAACTCGCCGTCGCCTCGTCCAGCAACACAATCGGCGCATCTTTGAGCAGCGCGCGGGCGATGGAGATGCGCTGGCGCTCGCCGCCGGACAGCTTGGAGCCGTTCTCGCCGATCATGGTGTCATAGCCCTGCGGCATGCGGCTCACAAACTCGTCGCAGTTGGCGGCACGCGCGGCAGCAAGCACTTCCTCATCGGTGGCATCGCGACGACCAAGACGGATGTTTCCCATCACCGTGTCGTCAAAGAGCAGCACGTCTTGGAACACAATGGCGTAGTCGCGCAGCAGCACCTCGGGGTCCACGCTCGCAACATCCACGCCACCCACGGTGACCGTGCCTTCGGTGGCGTCCCAAAAGCGCGCGGCCAGGCGGCTCACCGTAGACTTACCGGAACCCGAAGGACCGACCAGCGCCGTAACTTCGCCTTCCTTGGCGGTAAAGCTCACATCGGTAAGAACTTTCTCGCCGGCGCGGCCGTCCTCGCCCGCACCATAGCCAAATGCCACGTGATCGAACACCACATCGTGGCCCACGGGCTCAAATTTCTCGCTGCCCCGCGCCACAGGCTCTTCCATGATGGAACGCATGCGCTTGGCAGACGACTCGGCGACAAACAGCTCCGACACGAGCATAAGGGCCTGATCAAACGGCGCGTAGATACGGCTCACCATAAGCAGGAAGGCAAACATCACCAAAAAGTCGACCTGCCCGGAGGCGACCATCGTGGCGCCCGTGACCAGCGTGGTGGCAATGCCCAGACGCAGAATGGAGAAGGCGGAGTTGACCAGAAGCCCGTTGACGAGCTCGCCCTTGGTGGTCTCGCGCTCCTCGACATCGATCACGGCGTTGAGCCCCTCAAGATAATGGGCCTCCTGGTTAGTGGCGCGGATTTCGCGCACGCAGTCGAGCGTCTCCTGGATCGCCTCGGTGACCTTGACCTTCTCGGCGCGCACGCGGTCGAACACCGGGGTCATGGGGCCGCGTGTTAGATACAGCACGGCAAAGGCCACGGGAATGCTCCAAAACGCCGCGATCGCCAGCTGCCAGCAAAAGAACAGCGACGACACGAACACGATGGCACTTGCGATGATGGCGCCCCAGAGTTCTCCCAGCACATGGCTGTAGGCATGCTCCATAGTCTGAACGTCACCCATGATGGTCTCGGTTAAATCGGCCAGATCACGACGACCAAAAAACGACAGCGGCAGTTTGCGCAAGCGCTCGGCGATCTCCATACGCTGCTTGCCGCACTCCTCGTAAAAGATGCAGTAGGTGTAGTAATACTGTTGCCAGTTAGAGGCAAAGAGCAACACGAAAAAGACCAGGAGGCCGCCCACGATCGGCAGGGCATCCGGCAGGTCAGCCCCGCTGGCGAGATGCTCGACAAAGCCGGCCATAACCAGGAATAAAAAGCCCATGCCGGCCATGGTAATAAGATTGGTGAGCGCGGTCCAGAAGACACCGCGTTTTACGCCGGCGATGCCTTTATCGGATAGGAAATACTTCTTTTGGAATGAGGCGAACATTTAGGCCTCGCCTCCTTTCGCGACGGCGGCATCCGCGGTCGTAGCAGTGATTTTCCAGCTCGCGGCCTGTTCGTATTCGGCCCACATCTTGGCATATAGACCCTCTTGGGACAGCAGTTCGGCATGGGTGCCCGACTCCTGCACGCTGCCCTGGTTGAGCACCACGATTTGGTCTGCGCCCACTACAGTCGAGAGTCGGTGCGCAATCATAATGACCGTGCGACCCGTCGCCAGCTTGCTAAAGGCGCGCTGGATGAGCGCCTCGTTCTCGGGGTCGGCAAACGCCGTGGCCTCATCGAGCACCACGATAGGCGCGTCTTTAAGGATCGCGCGGGCGAGTGCCACGCGCTGGACCTCGCCACCCGAAAGATATGCTCCGCCGGCGCCGAGCATGGTGTTGATGCCCTGTGGGAGCTTGGCCACAATGTCGTCGCACTGAGCTGCGGAGAGGGCCGCACGTACTTCGTCATCAGTGGCCGTAGGCTTGGAGGCGCGCACGTTATCGGCAAGTGTTTGCCGGAACAGCTGGTTGGTCTGGAACACGAAGGCGACCTGGTCCATAAGCTCGTTCGGATCCATATCGCGAACGTCCACACCGCCTACGAGCACTCGACCCGAGGAAACATCCCAAAAACGCGGGATCAGGCTTGCGCAGGTTGACTTACCGCCGCCCGAAGGACCCACCAGGGCGAGGGTACTACCAGCGGAAACGCTAAAACTCACATGGTTGACGGCAGGCGCCTCGGCGCCTTCGTAGGTAAAGCTCACATCATCAAATCGAACGTCGTTGCCGGCAGGGTGCTTGGGTTGGGCGGGCACGGAGAGCTGCTTGGAATCCATGACGCTTCGGATGCGAGCCAGCGAATCGGCACTCATCTGAGAGGCCTCGCCCACAAACATGAGCTTGGTCATGGCCGTCGGCACCACGGCCGAAAATATCGCGTAAAATGTGAAGTTTGCCATAAAATGCGCGAAGCCCGTCTCGCCCGGTGCCAACAGCAACGCCACGGGCAGCAGGAATGCCACAAGACCATTGAGCGCGGTAAGGTTGAGCACCTGCGGGCCTCGGCAGAACGTGCCCGAATAGTTTTGTGCCATGTCGGCGTATTCGGCGATCGCATCGTGGAAGGCCTTAAAGGAGTAGACCGTCTGCTGAAACACCTTGACCACGGGGATGCCGCGTACGTATTCGGTGCCGGTCTTGTTCATCTTGACCAGCGCTCCCATGTAGGCCTTCATAAACTCGGCGCCCTTGCCGCCCATCATGGCGGCCATGGCGCCAAACGAAATGGCCACCGAGATGAGACATGCCGCGCCCAAACGCCAATCGAGTGCGAAAAGCAGCACGAGCAGGCCGGCGACCATGGCGGTGGCGCCGGCGATATCGGGCAGCATGTGCGCAAGCAGGGTCTCGGTGGAGGCGGCACATCCGTCTACAATACGGCGCAGCTCACCGGTGGCGTGCATGTCAAAGTAGCCAAGCGGCAGCTTAAGCAGGTGTTCGCTCGCAGTCTTGCGGATATTGGACGCGCAGCGAAACGCAGACAGGTGCGTGCACATGAGTCCCACGAAATACACTACGATGCTTGCCAGGGCAAAACCCACGGCCCACCAGCCATACATCGCGATATCGGTGGCTTCGCTCCAGTTAGGCGCCACAGCGATAAGGTCTCGCGCGACAAACCAGATGCACACATACGGGCCAAAGCTCAGCAGTTGCGAGAGCGCCGAGAGCGCCATGCCCAAATACGTTAGGAATTTACGGTCGCCGGCATATGCAAGTAGCTCGCCGATACCGCCGCCTTCCCTTTTTGATCCCTTTGCCATGAGATTCCTTTCTAACGGCTTGAGAGTTAACCGTAATCAACTTATCATTGATATGTTAGCCAAGGCACACAATCGAGCCAGACGTGGATGTTTCTGCAAAGGAAGGGGACGCTTTCGAAAATGCATCGGGCCGCGACCAACATAACCGAGCTCTACGCACCGCAGTTTGAGCAGTTTGGCCTGGAGCTTTCCGGCAAGGGCGCCGTCTTTACCGGCGAGGTGGCAAACGATCGGGCGCACGGACGCGCATGGATCATGCCCCTCTCCCCCACCTGCATCGTCATAGAGCATTTCATTACCCCGACGCACGATATGTACCTGGCGGAATACACACCCGAGCCGTACGCCTGCGTGAGCGAGGTCAGCGCGCCCACGCTCATATGCATGCCCAAGGCTGGCATAACGCCTGCGAACCTTAAGCCACTGCGCGGGCCGTGGCCGAACAGCGCGGTGTGCAGCTTTATCCAAGATAGCTGCGGCGAGGAGCTAAGTCCGCTGTTTGCAGGGCAGCTTTATCACTCGCGCTCGGTGCTCTTTTTGCCTGGATTTTTTGACGAACTGGAGCACCGCTATCCCACCGAGTTCGCGGGAATCTTCGAGGCGTTTGCCGAGCCATGGCACGAGGAGGCGACGTCTGCCATCTGCCACACGCTGCGTCGGATTAACGAGGAACGCGCCTGTACCGTAGGCGGACACGTCTATATGCAAGGCATCGTGGAGACCATGGTCGCGGAGCTCGCCTGTTCGCGCGCGGCCCACAAGCAGGCGCGGCAGGCGGCAGACACACGCGTCAGCATAACCATTGCCGAAGAAGCAACGGCAATGATTGAGCGCGCGCTCGACAAAGGCAGACGTGTGGGTATCAACGAGGTGGCCGAGAGGCTCTACACAAGCCGCTCCAAACTATGCGCCACCTTTAAGGCCCAAACTGGCGAGTCCCTGGGCGCCTACATTCGCAGACGCCGTATAGAGCGAGCACAGGACCTTTTGGCCGATAGCGCGCTCACGATAGCGCAGGTGGCAGAGCGTCTAGGCTACCCTCAGCAGGCCGCCTTCGCCCAAGCCTTCAAGCAACACACCGGCACCACCCCCACCGCCTGGCGCTCCCAACATATATAAAGAATGAAGGCGCCAACGGCGCCCTCATTCACCAAATTCCATTCAGCCCCGCCTGACCCGAACGGCCGAGTCGTCTGATCGTGGAAGCCCCGAGTCGCCGGGGTGTTTGCTCCAAATGAGTTCCGCATGCAAAGAAGGCCACTAAATGTGGCCTTCGTCTTGCATAGGACTGTTTGAAATTTGGAGGAAATACCCCGGCGACTCGGGGCTTCCCCGGCCTCGCAGCTACGAGAGCGACGTTCTCAGCAACTCGTTGAAGAGCTTCGGGTTA
This sequence comes from Collinsella sp., assembly GCA_019424965.1. Taxonomy (GTDB): domain Bacteria; phylum Actinomycetota; class Coriobacteriia; order Coriobacteriales; family Coriobacteriaceae; genus Collinsella. The sequence continues at coordinate 56,330 of JAHYYL010000002.1, read as the reverse complement.
CCCTTGCCGCGGCTCGCCTTCATGCACTGGCCCACCAAAAAGCCGATGACCTTCTGGTTGCCGTCACGATACTGCTGCGCCTGATCGGCACAGTTTGCCAGCACTTCGTCCACGATCGGCTGCAGCGCGCCGGCATCGCTCACCTGACGCATACCACGCTCGTCGACGATCTTGTTGGGGTCATCGCCGGTCTGAGCCATGGCCTCAAAGACCTCGTGAGCCTGGTTGGAGCTGATGGCATCGGTCGCCAGCAGCTTGGCAAGAGCCGCCACTTGAGCCGGCGCGATACCGGACTCTGTCAGCGAGACGCCCGCACTCTTAAGATAGGCGATCATCTCGTTCACCAGCAGGTTCGCGACCGTCTGGGCCTCCTTACCGGCCATTCCGGCAGCAGCGGCCTCAAAGAAGTCGGCAAACTCGGGGTCGCCGGCAATCTGCTCGGCATCGGCCGCCTTAATGCCAAAGTCGGCCTCAAAACGGACGCGCTTGGCATCGGGCAGCTCGGGGATCTCGCCACGGCAGCGGTCGATGAACTCGTCGTCCAGGTCGAACGGCGCCAGATCGGGGTCGGGGAACAAACGGTAGTCGTCGGCCGTCTCCTTAACGCGCATGACCACGGTGCGCTTGCGGCTGGGCTCCCAGTGGCGGGTCTCCTGATAGATGATTCCGCCCTCCTCGAGCACCTCGGCCTGACGGCAGATCTCGTAGGCAAGGCCATCATGCAGGCTCTTAAACGAGTTGAGGTTCTTAAGCTCGGTCTTGGTGCCCAGCTTGGTCTCGCCACGGCGGCGCAGCGACACGTTGCCGTCGCAGCGCATGGAACCCTTCTCCATGGAGCAGTCAGAAATGCCCAGCGTCACAAAGATGCGACGGAGCTTCTCCATAAACAGGCGCGCTTCCTCGGGCGTACGCAAGTCGGGCTCAGTCACGAGTTCAATCAAAGGCGTGCCGCAGCGGTTGTAGTCGACGAGCGACTCGGCCGCGGCGGTAATGCGGCCCTCGGCGCCACCCACGTGAACCATCTTGGCGGCGTCCTCCTCCATGTGGATGCGCAGGATGCGAATGGGCACCGTGTAAGAACCGTCCTCGCGGCGCTCGGGCATCTGCAGGTTGGACGCATCATAGCTGGCCAGATGACCGGAGCGCTGATTGCCCTCGCGCATGGTCGACGTCATGGACGTGGACAGGCCCTCGGCGTTGGCCGAGGCGCTCGCCAGGCTCTGGGCCTCGGCCTCGCCAAACGCGCAGTCGGGGCGCTCGGCGGCACCGCGACCGGTCACGTCCAGATCCAGGTGACCGTACATGGCAAAGGCGACCGGACCCTGCGTAGTCTGGAAGTTCTTGGCCATATCGGGATAGAAGTAGTGCTTGCGGTAGAACATCGAGTGGCGCTGGATCTCGCAGTTGGTGGCAAGACCGGCCTTGACGATGCTCTCGATGGCGCGCTTGTTGGGCACCGGCAGGGCGCCGGGCAGGCCCAGGCACACCGGGCACACGTTGGCGTTGGGCTCGTCATCGTGGCTGAGCTTGCAGTTGCAGAACATCTTGGTATCGAGTGCGGTGAGCTCGGTGTGGATCTCCAGGCCGATTACGGCCTCCCAATCCTGCAGGACCTCGGAAAGCTCCTTCATTACAGCTCGCCTCCCTTCCCGGCAAAATCGGGCGCGACGGAAAGCGCGGGCGCACCCGTAGCGGCATCGGCAAAGCCGCGCTCCAGGGCGCGGGCAAATGTGAGCAGTTGACGGTCCTTAAACGCCGGACCCACCAGCTGGGCAGAAACGGGCAGCTGAGTATCCTCGCCCAGGCCCAGCGGCACCGAGATACCACCGTTGCCGCAAATGTTGAGCGAAATGGTGTACAGGTCCGAAAGGTACATCTGCGTGGGGTCGCTGATCTCGCCAAACTTAAAGGCCGTGCGCGGCGAGGCGGGCATGAGGATGGTGTCTACCTTGGCATACGCGGCGTCGTAGTCCTGCGTGATGAGCGTGCGGGCCTTTTGCGCGGCATAGTAATACTTGTCGTACACGCCCGAGCTCAACAGGTAGGCGCCGAGCATCTGACGGCGCTTGGCCTCGGCGCCAAAGCCGTGGGCGCGCGAAAGCGAGCTCTGGTCGGACAGGTTGGCGCAGCCCTCCTCCTGATAGCCGTAGCGAATGCCGTCGAAACGAGCCAAGTTGGAGAACGCCTCGGCCGGGCCGATGACGTAGTAGGCGGCGATGGCGGCGTCCAGGTGCGGCAGGTCGACCTCCACGAGCTCGGCGCCCTGGTTCTGCAGCTCCTGGGCGGCGCGCTGAACAGCGGCCTTGACCTCGGGCGTCAGGCCCTCGGCCTCCATAAACGCAGGGATAATGCCCACGCGCTTGCCCTCGATGCTGTCGTTGAGATGCTCGGTAAAGTCGACGGCGCAATCCTGGCTGGTGCAGTCGTACGGATCGTGGCCCGCGCCGGTAAGCGCGTTCATGGCCAGCGCGACATCCTCGACCGTGCGGCCAAAGGGGCCCACCTGGTCGAGCGACGAGCCAAAGGCAACCACGCCGTAACGGCTCACAGCGCCATACGTGGGCTTAAAGCCCACCACGCCGCACAGCGACGCCGGCTGACGAATGGAGCCGCCGGTATCCGAGCCCAGCGAGAGCGCGACCTCGCCCGCGGCGACGGCGGCAGCAGAGCCGCCCGAGGAGCCGCCGGGCACGCGCTCGGTATCCCAGGGGTTGTTGGTGCGGTGGAACGCCGAGCTCTCGGTGGAGCTGCCAAAGGCAAACTCGTCCATGTTTGCCTTGCCCATGGGCAGGCAGCCGGCATCGAGCATCCGCTGGACGCAGGTGGCGGTGTAGACGCTCTGGTAGTCCCCGAGCATGCGGGAGGCGCAGGTGGTGCGCGTGCCCACGAGGTTCATGTTGTCCTTAATGGCCAGCGGCACGCCCGCAAGCGGGGGCAGCGGCTTTCCGGCGGCACGGTCGGCATCCACGCGCGCGGCGGCCTCGAGCGCAAGCTCGGGCGCCACCTGCAGGAATGCCTGGACCCCGCCCTCGCGCGCCTCGATGGCAGCAAGGGAGGCCTGGGCCACCTCGGTAGCGGTAAAGTCGCCGGCGGCAACGCCCGCGGCGATCTGGGCGGCGGTAAGGGAATCGAAGCTTAGCGCCATTACTCGCTCTCCCCCTCTCCCAAAATGGACGGCACGCGGAAGTAGCGGTCGCGCGCGCTGCCGGCGTTTTCGAGCGCAACGTCGAGCGGCAGATCGCGCTCGGGCTCGCGCAGGTCATCACCCATCACGTTGGACAGGCTTCCGATGGGATGGAATGTGGGCTCCACGTCGGGCAAGTCATATTGCAAGACGGGCTCGAGCATCTGGACGGCGTCGTTCATGTAGGACGTCATCTGGGTGAGCTCGTCATCGGTCAGTGCGATCTTTGCGTACTCGGCGATGCCGCGCACGTCTTTCTCGCTGAGTGCCATAGGCGCTCCCTTCCGCATAACAGATAAACCGCTCTAGTATACAAGGCAACGCCGCTTGGAGCAGGTGCTTTACCCAAATGCAGCGAAAACGTAACGAGGGCGGAGGGTTGGCAGGCGGCGGGCCGTCGGTTCTGGAGCGAAACCGCACCGTCCATAGCGAAAACCATCCCGCCCACAACGATAACCATCACAACATTCGACGCTTTTCGCCAAAATCGAGATTTTCATCGAATGTTGTGATGGTTTGGAAGCCCCGACCACCACAAAAGCGCTTGTCCCCATTGTGGTGGTTCTGGAGAATGTCTTATGCCGAGGCTTTGGCCTTGCGGCGTTTGCGGATCGCGTGGATCACCACGTCTAGCAGCAACAGCACAATGGCTACGACCACAATGAGCACGGCAAACTCGCGCTTGCCCCAGTGGCGACCGGCCAGTGACTTTTGCTTGTCGACGTCCTTCTTGCTGTACTTGGTGCGCACGCAATGTACCAGCAGGCGATGGTCGTTCACGCCGTAGGGCGTGCAGGTGACGAGCGTCACCTTGTCGGCGCCGGGCTCGATGGTCAGCGACTCCATCTCCTCGGGCAGCACCACCTCGGAGTCCACCATCTTGTAGGCGAGCGTCTTGTTCATGGTGTGCAGCAGCACCAGGTCGCCGGGCTCCAGCGAGTGGATGTCGTCGAACATGCTCAGGTTGCGCATACCCGAGTGCGCGGTGAGCACGCAATGCGTCGAGGTGCCGCCCACCGGCAGGCTCGTGCCCTCCAGGTGGCCGACGCCCGCCATGAGGACTTCTTCGCTCGTGCCGTGGTAGATAGGCATGCTCACGTCGATGGAGGGGATCTCGACCCAGCTCATCATGGGGTCGCGGTCAAAGATGAGCTGCTGAGCGTAGGGCTCGATCTGATCGGCGGGAAGCTCGGTGGCCTCGCCCGCCAGCTGCTCGTTAAAGGAGCGCGCCTGGAGCAGGATGCGCTCGCGCTCCTCGGCAGATAGCGCGTCCACGGTGCTGGACACGGTGCTGATCTGGTTGAACACGCCCGAGGCCTCGAGCCGGTCCAAGATCCACGGCCAGGTCATAAGGCCCACGCCGATAAGGATGATGACGATGGTGATGAGCCTGTCGGCCCAGCGCGGCAGTCGCTTGCGACGACGCTTGGGCTTTGGTTGAGGTTTGGGCTGAGGGCTTGAGCCTCCGTTGTCCGCGGCGTTATTGCTCTTCATATGTTTGGCGCCCTGCACCATCGCCGGTCACTCCTCTACAACTCAAGTTGTCTAAACAAATAATAGCCGATTAGCGAGCTCGTACGCCGGACAACGCAGTTAGACTGCACCGTCCGGGCCACGTAACCCCACTCAACCAATCAAGCCATATGTTGCTTTCATCGTCTCGAGCAACTGCACCATCGTTGCGCCCACAACCCCGATCTGTTTCAGATTGACGTCGCCCACCTCACAATCTTTAACAAACGCAAGCATATCGTCCTTCAGTTCTCCGCGCAGGTCGACACCTTCCGACTCGCCAAGCAGCTGAGCAAGCCTCAGCGCATCGCGTTTATGCTTTTTTACCTTCCTCGAATCAACGTTCTCCCCCGCTTCCCTTCTAGCTTTTAGGTCGAGATACGCCTTCGCTTTGAACGGGACAATGTATTCCGTACCCAGGACCGAAACGCCGCCTACGGTCCGAATTCCCTGAAGGAACAAGCTGTAGTAAGCATCGTCCAACAAAATTGCCGAAAGACTGCTTATGTTTTCATCAACGCGAATTGGCGCCACATCAATCCCCTCACGACCCTTTAGAAAGTCGGGGCACTTCGCGAAGAGCTCGATCATATGGGGGTAACCCGGCCTCTTTGGCTCTGTAAACCGATAAAAACATGAGCCTTTGCCTTCGCCCCAGCCGCAGCGGTAGCCGCCATCACGCACCAAAGTCCATATGGCTTCTGCCGTCTGAGACAACCGGTCATCGGCGACAATTACCACATCAAAATCATGAGTCGCCCTGAATGAAAGCCCCGCCTCCGCGAGCAAAATGTCGCATGCTGTGCCGCCGATAAGGGCATACGATCCTGCAGCTTCTTGCATATGCTGCTGAAATTCTTGGAGACCCTCTACAGCGCTTCTTGCCATGGATATTCCTTTCCAAACATGCGATCGACTTCGAGCTGAATTCGCTCATCGTCGATTGCCGCCAAAGATAGCGCAAGCGAAATGTCGTCGACGCGGGAGGAGTCGGCAAACACGGGCGCATAGCGCCACACTTGGATCATCGCCGTCTCGTTATCCGGCAACTCCCCGTCTGCGACTTCGAGGTCGCTCAGTTGACGCCATGCACTTCTTAAGACGGCCTTTTGTTCCATGCCCGGTGCAGCGAGCATCGAACGCGCAGCGAGCGCCGTCTCCCCAGCGTCAGCGAGGCGGTCGACCTGTGGTGCCTTCCTTGCAAAAATAACCTTCGAGACAGGCGAGGAAAGTTCTGCCATGTGCTCACTGAGCAGAAGATCAACGGCAACAGGAAACACAACGACACGTCGCTCGCGACGCTCGCGCCTCGCGAGTCCCCTGTCAACAAGCTCGGTTATGGCCTCACTCGCGCGGCTTGCCGAGATCCCAAGCGCACGACAAAGGTCATAGGGACGATATGGCTCCCGGGCTGCTCCCCAGATTGCGGCAGCTTGCGCGTTGGGTGACATCTTGGTCGCGTGATTGCGAAACCGGGCACCGCCCCTCTCCGTGCAAGCTGTGCCCATAAATGGAAGAAAAGCCTGTCTACCGGGGCAAACAAACGGAATCCCTTGTGCGACCAATGCTTTGCGCTGACGTGCATCGGCATCAGGAAACGAAACGACAACAGGAGTCTCCGCGCGCAAGGCTAGCTGACTATAGACTCTCTTGGCCTCGGGAAGCCCGACGCCAGTAGGCCAACTCGCAAGCAAAAACGAAAAACCGTTTGCGTCAACAGCGCGGACCTCAATCGCCCGCAGATGCAGCGGCAAGCGTGCGAATCCAGGCCAAGTTTTGATCTTGGCGGAGAGGCCTAGTGCTTCTTGTAAGTAGATTAGCGCTTCGTTCATTTCCATCATTTTCGTTTGATTCCAATTTATATTGGAATTATACATAATTTTCGGAATTAACGAGCTTCCTCTCATGCATGGGCCAGCATTTGCGTTTTCAAAATGTCTCGAATCGGCGGGGCGATTCGGGATACAATGTCAAGAGAAAACGACGCACCCCGCGTAAATGTTTGGGAGCGCGGGCAGCCTAGTTTTCAGCTTTAGTTAAATGCCCGGGATCCGACCCCCGGGCATTCTTATTTGCGCTTGTTGCGGCGCAAATGCCTTCTACCGCCCGCACCGCGCGTGCGCCTACGGACCTTAATCCGAACCTCATACGAATCAAGAAACGCGATGACGAATGTGCCCGCATCGGACGATGGAGGCTGGCTGCGTTATCCAAAAAAAACGGGGCAGACTCCAGTGCGGAGTCTGCCCCGAAAAGAGAATGGCAAAGCAAGAACGTCAATGGACGAGAAAAATGTCCGCAAGTCTCATGGCCATCACATCCCACCTGCCAAAGGGATGGGTGAGCGAGCGTTACTCCTGCTCGGACTCCTCAGCCTGCTTACGGCTGCGGATGAGGTGCGCCACGCCGATGCACAGCACCGCGCCACCAGCGATCCAAGTGAAGGTCACGCCGTTAAGGCCGGTCAGCGGGAGGCCGGAGCCCTTCTTATTCTGGATGGTGACAGGAATGGTAGCGGCAGTGGCTTTATCCGCTTTAACCATGCCGGAATCTTTGACGGTAGCCTGCAGACCCGCAAGTTTTCCATTTGAATCGTAATTGGGAGCAACAATAATGGTAAACGGGGCAATGGTGTTATAGCCTGCCGGAGTAGTGGTCTCAGTGATTTGGTACGTACCAGCATCGAGACCCGGAATCTTAACCTCGCCCGTAGTTTTGTCAGTTTTGAACTCATGCGCACTTGCCTCATTAACAAGGCTGCCGTCCGCAGAAAGCCACTTACCGACCAAATTATTGTCCGCATTCTCAAGAACCTGGACCTTGAAGCCGGCTTCCAACTTCTTCGTCGGATCATCCTGGGCGACCTTGGTGACATCGAGGGCGAAAGCGTAGTCGGCTACGGTCTTCTCGGTGGAGGTGCCAGCACCCTCTCCCATGGGGTTGTTGGAGTAGACAAGCTTGACGGTGTTGCGGTTACCATCGACCTCGTAGCTAACATCGCTGGTGAGACGAGCTTTGTAGGTCACAACGACTTTAGAGTCCTTGTCGACAGCGATGGTGCCGTTGGCATCCTTGACAGCCTTAAGATCCTCGAAGGAAACCTTGAGGAGCTCGCTATTCTTCTGCGTATCGGCTGCCGGCGTCACAGTAGCCTTGAAGCCCTCCTTGACCTCAGTCTTGGTATTGGTGTTGGTGTTGACGATATAGACGTGGAGGTCCTCGGGGCTGGTGTTGTCCGCCTCCTTCTTATTAACGACAAGGCCCCTGCTCAGTGTATCCTGGAACTCGTACGTGTACTTGGTATAGGAAGCAATGTTGTCCGCAACTGTACCGGTCAGCTTGTAGTCGATGTCCTGGCCAATCTGGGAATCGCCGTAGTTAGCCCAATCATTGGACGCAGGATCAGCGGTCTTGTTCGTGCTGTCTTTGAGAATTTGCTTGTCGACCGTGGGGATGCTGGTCTTCTCGGTAACGACCACGGGATCACCGCCAACGATGGCAAAGATCGGGGAAGTGCCAGTATTCGGCTTGTCCGCCTTAAGGCTATCCGACACGAACAGATAATAGCCATCACCGTAACGGCCATCAGAAGTGATGTTCGGGCGCGTCCACGAAGTGTCCACCGGAATTGCATTTCCTGCAGGGGTCTCGTCTGTTACCGCAGCTGCAATTGCATACAGCACATCGCCGGGAGCAACGCGCGTACCCTCGCTGCTGCTTGCCGAGCTAGCGTTAGTATCCGTCACATTTACAGAAAGCCACTCAGCCACAACCGGAGCAGCGGCATCATCTGCGAGCGCCTCGGCGAGGCCTTTATCCACGAGTTTCTGGTACTGAGTAGACCCCTTAATGGCGGTAATCACCTTGGAATCGATATCATCATTTGCCCATTCGATATCGGAAGCAACCTTGCCTTTGTCCTTCTCGTCAACGACTTTTGCCTTGAAGATCTGATAAGCCTTGAACGTATTGTCCTTGTTGGCGTCGTTGACCCTATTGATCGTGATGCTACCCTGGTCGCCCTCAGCAAACGCCATGGTCACCTGGGCCATGACGCCGCCGAAGCTCAGGGCTGCGGTGAGGCCGGCGGTTACTGCCAGGCGTGCGATGTTCTTGCTCATGCTCATCTTCTTTTCCTCTGCTTTCTGCTTGAAGTTCATTTGATCTAAATCTGTCTGTCTGTGTCTTAGCATCTACTTCGCTACGTCTCGCCCCGCTCTCTGTGGGGCTGCCAGCTACTCTTTATGGCTGCCACCTCCCCGCTTGACCAGGAGCGCGACCACGATGAGCGCGGCTCCGGCGACCGCTGCGGCGGCCGCGGCGTACATTGCCATATCGCCAGTCGAGGGCATAAAGCCTCCGGTGGTAATGCTAGGGGGTGTGCCGGTGGGCGTGTTGATGAGCGACGCCTCCAGGCTGCCCGTCGACCCGTCCGCGCTGTCGGCGCGCAGGGGCGACTCGGCCGTGATGGTGAGCTTGGGCTTGGCGGCGGCCACCTGGTCGACGTCCAGACCCTCGGCCTTGACCGTCACGGAGCGCGTGCCCTCAAAGGCGGTGTAGCCCTTGGGTGCCTTGAGCTCGCGGACCTCCAGCTTGCCCGAGTCCACGCCCGAGACGGTCACGCGGCCGTCCTCGCCCGTGGTGACGGTGGCCTTGCCTTGCGCATCCCACGTGCCGTCGGCCGCCAGCGTGCGACCGCGGTCGTCGGTGATGCTCAGGACCGCCCCGGGCAGCGGCTTGTCGCCGTCGCTGCCGCGCTTGGTGAGCGCGAGGTCCCAGGTGTAGGCGCATGCATCGTCGCTCGGCGTGTGGGTGAAGCCGGCGTCGCCGGACTGATCGGCAAAGGGAGAGCGCGGGTAGCGCAGGTACACCTCGTTGGGGTTGCCCTTCGCGATGCCGTGGTTACATGCGCTGTTGAGCGGCGCGTTGTACACGGCGACCACGCGGGCGCCAGCGGCGAAGGCGTCGGCCCCGCCGAGCGCGGCGATGAGATCGCCGGTGCGCACGGTGAAGGTCTTGCCGTCGGCCGCTACCTTGGTGGCGCACTGGGCCGTGATATCGGTCCAGCCCTTCGCGGGCTCGGTGCCGGCGCGGCCATCCTTGCCGGTGGCGACGGCGTCAAAGCCGCCGTCCGCGCCCGCCGCCACGTACACGCGCACGCTCGCGGCCACCTTGGAGGGGTCGAGCCCCGCGCTCATGGTGTCGACGAACTGCACCGCATAGGTGCCGTAGGCCGTGAGCCCCGCCGGGACCGTGGCAGAGAGGCGCCAGTACAGGTCGTCGGCGACCGTGGCGTCGGCGGCCTTCTGCCAGGCGGCGGTGCCATCCTCCAGCACGTGCTTGGACACCTTGGGCGTCGCGGCCTTGGGTTTGACGGTGACGGCACTGCCGCCCACCAGGGCCATGATCGGCGCGGTGCCGGCCTCGCCCTGGGCGATGGCTTCGTCGTCGGCGACGATGAGCCAGTAACCGCAGGGCAGCTCGGCCGCCGTGCCCGCGTTAAGGGCCACGGACACGGCGCCAGAGCTCTGGAGGGAACGAGCGAGCTGTGCGCTCAGCGCGCTCGTAAGGTGGGAATCGGTGTTGAGCCACTCGGCAGCTTCCTGCGCGGTGGTCTGGGATTTGGACATGCCGGCGCTGTGCAGCACAGGCAGCGCGGCGTCGCGCACGGCATCGCTTGCCCAGGCGAGGTCGGTGGCGATCTTAGTGTCGTTGTCGCCGTCGACGACGTTGGCGCTAAAGATCTGGTAGGCGTCGTAGCTGCGCGCCACGGTGCCGCCCACCGTAATGGAACCGGTCAAGGTCGGCGCGGCCTGCGCGGAAGCGGGGAACACAACCGCGCAGGTGCCGATCAGGAGGGCAAGCAGCGCAAACACGATCGGGAAGGAGCAAACTTTCTTATTCACGACGCTCGCCTCCCTTCGCATTCGCCTTGCGACGAATGTGCATCCAGGCCGCAGCAGCGCAAAGCACCGCCGCGCCGGCAAGGTACGTCAGAGTGACGCCCGACATACCAGAAAGGGGCAAAGAGGTGGAGTAGGTGTTGGTGAAGGTGGGGGTGGACTCGTCGGTGAGGTCGTAGGTCGTGCCGTTGGTCACTGACTTGCCGTCACGATCCTGAATCTGCTTGTAGGTAGCATTGACGTTAATCTTGCCTTGAGAGTCGTCAACCGCGTTGACCGTAATCTGATAGACCGACTGGTCGTACTTATAGTGCGCAAACAGCGTGTTCGGCTGCTGTTCGCGGACGTAATAAGTAAAGGTCTTGCTTGCACCGCGGCCAGTGGAGTCAGCCGGAAGTTTGTTGAGTTGATCGAGTTTGTACTCGATCTTGTCGAAGCTCAGAGTCTGGGACTTGCCGCCGTCGGCAGTGGTGGTAATCTTGCCGTCGGGGTCGGTCTTAACCGTCTTAGCATTCTCAAAGTTCTTGTTATCAGCAAACTCGAGCGTAAACTCCTTCATCTCGCCACCCTTAACGACCTTGGTCGCCGCAGGCGTCCAGGAGCCGGTAGATTCGTACGGAGTGTACTTGTTGGTGAAGGTCTTTGATCCATCGGGGTTGGCAATCGAATAATAGCCGTTGCTATCCTGCACTACGCCCCACGGTCCTACGTTGTCCCACTCCCCAGAAGACTTGTCGAGTTTGTGCTTGGTCACACTGACGTTTTCAATTGTGTAGTTATGGATCTTGAGAGCTACCTGCTGGTTCGGGTCGTTCTTTTTCGGAACAGTCATGAGCTCGGTCGGGTTATCCTTGGCGCTTACCACAATCTCATACACAGCGGAGTCGTACGTGATACCAGGTTCAGCGCCGGAATCTTCGACCAAGTAGTATGTGATAGTGGTTATGTCAGCTGTACCACTCGTTGCGAACTGTTCATCAAGATCAAACGTGATGTTACCGCTTGCGTCATTTTTTGCAGTTCCAACCTCGGTGCAAACGTTACGATTGAATGTCGCGCTAGCCAAAGGGTCGGTTGAGTCCTTGCGGTAGACCCTAAAGGTAAACTGATTCTCTTCGAGCTTCTCGTTCACATTTGTCTGCGAATTACGTAGTACCTTGGTCGCCTTGAGCTTGAGGCTCGGATAGACATACGTGTCCTCAGGCGCGCCCATGTACAGGTCGCCGTTCGACATGATGCCGCCGCCATGGTCCCAGGAATAGTTGCCGGTGATGAACGTTGTCGCAACTTTTTGCGCATTGATCGCGGCTTCGCCTTGAGCTGTAACACCCGAGCTCAGGCCGATGCTTTTATATACCTGCACGCCACCGTTAGCGGGGATAGTAATGGCTTGCGTAAGCTCTTTACTTCCCTTGTATTTGGCGTCACCGCCGCCAAGCATTTTGCCAATCACCGCCGCGATCGGGGTCTTATGATCCTCCGCCGCAAGGAAGAAGTCCGCGTGGCCGTTTTCGCGAAACTCTTTGGCATTGTAGGCGTCAGTATCCTGGTTCTTTTTGTGTTCAAGGCCTTCGTAGCCACCAGCGGATAGGTGAGGGGTGCCTTCGTTACCGCTATTCTTTTCAGAATTATAATCAGCTTTTGCGTCCTGCTGATCTTTGGCAGACGAATTGCCAAAGATTGCTGTGCCCTCAGTGTTCGTTACCAACGTCTTGCCCGTAGGGCAGACTGCAACGCCACCGCCATAGCCGCCAGCGGTATTGGCGCTAATGTACGAGTTATATATGAATAGCCTACCAGCAGTCTTCTCCTTGCCCAAATCCGAGTTTCCCTGGACAAAGATACCGCCTCCGCCCCAGTCAAAGCGAGACATGCAAGAGTTATTAGTGATGTAGACTGGGCTATCGTTTGACGACCCATTTATCATCGCGTCAACCATCTGGCCCACTCGAATGCCAGCACCTTCAGATCGGTAGCTCACGTTAGAGGCAATAATTCCTCCCGTGATTTTCAGCCACGCCATACCCGTACGGGATTGCTCATTACGGTCGACATCCGTGACATAAACACCGCCGCCGGCTTCCTTGGAGTAGTTGCCGGTAATCTGGCCGCCCGAAATGGTGACATGAGTACCGTTTCTAGCGGCAAGTCCAGCGCCGCCATGATCGCCATAACCATCTTTGCCACAGAAATTGGCATATTTATTGTTAGTGATGTAGCCACCGGAAACAGTGACGCTGCCGCCTTCGGCCATGATGCCGCCGCCGAAACCAATACCAGAAGGAAGTGTGCTGTTGCCGGAGATTACGCCACCAGTTATGGTGACCGTGGAACCTCCAGCATACACACCGCCGCCACTAGGAGCGCTGTTGCCGGCAATTACGCCACCGGTCAGTTTTAGGGTCGAGGCCTTACCTTTATCGTTGGACACCTTAATGCCCGCGCCCGAGCTAGAAGCGCCACACACATAGCCACCGCTCATGTTGACGGTAGAGCCGTTCTCGGCATAGATGAGGTTGCCAACATTGCAATTATACTGTTGGGTAATTACACCGCTATCAAGATTAAACGTACCGCCCGCATAAACGTTGATGAGCCTCATCGTGGAGCCGGCAGCGGTACCCACGATGGCACCGTTGATGCTGACCTCGTGCCTATAGAGAGTCTCGGTTGTCCCCGTACCGTTCGGCGTCGATTCGGTCACGTAATACGTGAGTTTGGT
>JAHYYL010000002.1:22834-42999 GCA_019424965.1 Collinsella sp. | reverse complement strand
ATGCCAGAGCTGGTGTCGTAGTCCATCGAGGCAACTCGCCCATTATTGCCGCCATCCGAAGTCTGCTTTTGATCAGACCCTTGGTTAGAATCTTTAACTGTAAGCGCCGCGTTATTGGTGATGTTGAAGAGCGGCTTATTTGAATTGTCGCCCGAATGCGTGATTTTATGGCCGCTTAAGTCCAGCGTTATATTGCTGCCGCTCTTCTCAAGTTTGATTTCGCCGGGATAGTCAATATCAACTGTAAGCTCGAAGCAGGCAGTTTGGTTTTCCCCAACGCCTTGAAGCTTAGCTGACAAATCATCGGCGTTAGTAATGTTAGTAATAGCTGTGGTTGTCTCTTCGCTCTCTGCAGCCTCCTCGGCTGACGCGACAGCGTTAACATCCATCGCATCATTATCTTCCGCCTGCGACTCGTCCTTGGACTGCTCCTCCGGCCGAGCATCGTCGTCGCCCGCAGCATCGCCGCTATCCTGGTTTTCGGCATCCCCGTTAGTAGTTTTTTCTACATCAGTAGACTCACTTGAGGAACCCCCCCCCCATCACAGTTCCCTCAGTAGAAACCGCCTGACCATCGTTGGCGATGGCCTGCGAGATCGGGGGCATGACGAGCGACAGTACCAGGCTCAACACGGAAGCTCCGCACAAAACGCCTGCCAGTACACGGCGCGTCGCTTTATTACTCTGCTTAGATTTGTCCGAATTCGCTTTCATCGATGTCTCCTCCCCAAGAGACCGCGATCTTGCTCTTTCACTATCAAACGTATCTGCGCAATCTGTAATTGCGCACGCTTAGTAATACTATTGTAATTATTGTTTAAACATCTGAGCAACAAAATCGACATTTTTATGGCAAGTTCTCAATTCTCTTGACATTTACTCAGATTTGCCTTCGTTTATTCGCTATCTATTTTTTGTTTCTGCTGGTAATTTAGTTGCCTATTATTATTTAATGGCATTAGTTTTATTTGCACAACATTTTGCTCAAGAGCGAACATCCTGTGAACGGTCGAAAATCGACCGTGAGCGGTGACTCATTAACCGGAAGGAATACCCTACCAAATTGATGAGAATATCTTTAACCCATCGGTGGTTAGAAGCATGATGTTCTGACGACCATATTTGAATTTGCGCGCAGATTTTAGGTATCAATTCGCCCAAATCGCCTGAGGCCACCGCAAAGGTGCCTGCCCCCTTTGTGGTAGTTCTCCCCCCCCCCCCGCTACAGCAGATGTTCCTCGATAAAGATCGCGATGCCGTCTTTGTCGTTACTCGCGGTTACAAAGTCGGCGGCGGCACGGGTGGCGTCGCTGCCGTTTGCCATGGCAACGCCCACGCCGGCGTCGGCCACCATGCAGGTGTCGTTATCGGCATCGCCAAACACGCAGATGTTCTGGAGCTCCATGTCGTTGAGCTCCGCCACGCGCACAAGGCCGCGAGTCTTGGACACGCGCGGATCCATGAATTCGTAGAGCCGCTGCGTGGTTTGCAGAGCTGCCGCCTTAACAGTGTCATCGGCAAACGTCGACGCCCGCTCAATCACCCGCGGCATTACCTCGGGTGCCATGGTAAACATCACCTTGGGCTGCGGCCCGCGCAAGAACTCGGCAAAATCGACCACCTGGTAGGGCACGCCGTCGACGCGCGACAGGTGCTCGACGCACGCATTGCTCTCGGGCACGTAGAACACGCCGTCTCGGGGGCAGACGGGCGTTGCCGGAAGGTCCGCCATGTGCTTGCAGATGCGCGCGATGGTCTCGCCCGGCAGCGGATAGCTCAGCTCGTTGATGTCGTGCGCACGGTCGATGACCTCGGCGCCACCGCAACCCACGAGCACGTCCACCAGGCCTTCGATGCCCCAGAGCTCGTACATGGCCTCGGTCGCGTGGGCGTCGCGCCCGGTGCACAGGCCAAAGAGCACACCGCGCTCGCGCAGGGCGCGGATCGCCGCCACGGTGCGCGGGGACACCGTGTGCTGGCTCGTGAGCAGTGTGCCGTCGATATCGCAGAACACGGCTTTGATATGGCTGAAGGTGGTGTCCATGGGGGCCTTTCTGGGTTGTGCGGCGGTGCTGGATGAGGTCAGAAATGGTGTACATGGTATACCAAGGCGCAGGCGCGGCCTGTCAAAGCAAAAACCACCACAAAGGCGCCTGGCCCCTTTGTGGTGATCGCGGCGTCTACGGGCCAAACCATCACAACATTCGACGTTTTTCGGCAGAATCGCGATTTTTACCGAATGTTGTGATGGTTTCTTACTGCTTTACGGCACGTTCCAAGTGATTGCGTCCAAACAGCAGCAGTGCCGCGGGAACCGCCGTCACGACCATGCCTGCCCCCACGAGTGTCCGTTGTACGCCAAATGTTGCCGCCAGCCACGGGGCAATCGCCAGAGGGGCCACACCAGCGAACATATTGCCAAAGCCCATGACCGAATTGACGCGACCAAGCTGCTCGAGCGGAGCCGTCGTCTGCACAATGGTGTTGTGGAGCGGGTTGACGACACCCCAAGCTATACCCAGGGCGATCTGGCCGACAAGGGCCACGCCCACGTACGGTGTCCCCACATAGAGCAGACTTCCCAGGCCCACGGACATAAGCGCCACGAGCAGCGTTTTAAGGTTGACCAGGTGCGGCGGCAAGCGGAGCGCGAGCACGGCACCCAGCACCGCGCCGACACCGCAGGCAGACGAGAGCCAGCCCATCCACTCAACGCCAACGTGCAGAACATCGCGATAGAAAAACGACTCGAGCGGATCGAAGGCACCGTAGCCAAAGTTCGAAAGAAAAATGATGCAGAAAAGTAGCGCGAGGACGCTGTTGGTGAAGACCGTCTTGATGCTGGCTGCGAAGGTGGCGCGGGCGGACGTGCTAGGGTTGGAGCTTCGTCCCGCACGCTCCCCTTCCTCTGTCGAATCGGTATCCGCATGCCCGGCGATATGGCTGGTCTGCGGCCTAAAGCCCCAACCGACGACGAACGCCAGCACGGTAAAGAGCATCATAAGCACGAACACCGCGCGCGACGACGCAGCCGCCGCGACAAAGCCGCCCAGCGTGGGGCCAACGATGATACTCACGTTTGAAAACATGGCGATGGCGGAGTTGATGTCTTTGAGCTCGACAGGATCGTCGGTGAGGTAGGCCGGATAGGACGTGGCGATGGGCTGGGCGAATCCCATCGTAAAGCCCAGAAACACCGCGCCGAGCAGGACGACGCCGGTCGCGCTACCAAAGGCGATGATTGCCGCGCCAGTTGCGAGAGCGCCGATGATGCTCAGCAAGAAATGGCGGCGCGGACCCCAGGCGTCGAGCGCCGCGCCGCCCGCAAAGGACCCCAGGATCACAAATACATTCATAAACAGGACGGCCAGCGATGTCGCCACGACTGAGGCATCGTCTGCATAGGTGAGCGTTCCGATGACGCCGATAAAGTAGCTGGTCTGAAAACCGGTGTAGATGAGGAAGCGCATTGCCACCAGGCGCTTGGCCTGCACGGACAGCGACGATTGAGGCTTTGAGAAAAGAGATGCGAGCATGGAGACTCCTTGTTTCATACGAATACGGGCGGTGGGCATTCGCCACCGTCTGTCAAATCAATCTATCCGCATGATACATTAAGGACGCATCGAGCCCCTTTTCTCCGTTTTTCGCCCGTCATGAACTACTTGGTAGATTGTAAGGCATGTCCCGATAATCTACCAAAGCAAAAACCACCACAAAGGTGCCTGTCCCCTTTGTGGTGGAATGACGTTTGCCCAGATAAAACCTGCCAAAATAAACCTGTCCCTTTTTGGCACGTTATGACAGCGCAGCGTCAAGCCTTAAAGGTGATCTTGGATAAGGTCGCAGATGGCTCGAGCGTCGTTGATGTTGATGGCTCGGGTCGCAAAGCCGGCGTCGAAGGCCTGGCGTGCCAGGGCCTCGTTGCAGGCAAGGGCCAGCGTGTGACCGTCGACCAGGTCGAGCGAGCTCTTGCCGCGTAGACGGTCGACACCAGATCGCGCGACGACGATGTTGTCGAAGCCCTCGGTCTTGTAGCCCTCGATGATCACCACGTCGACATCGTTGTAGCGCGACAGCAGCTCGCGCGCGGGCATCTCGTTCTCCTCGCGCGTGTCGGCGTACTCCGCCCAACGCGTGGCGCAGATGAGGCCCACGTGCTTGGATCCGGCCTGGTGATGGCGCCAGGTGTCCTTAGCGGGCACATCGATATCAAAGCCATGATGCCCATGATGCTTGAGCGAACCCACGCGCAGGCCGCGACGGGTGAGCTCGGCAATGACCTTCTCGACGAGCGTGGTCTTGCCCGAGTTCTGGTAGCCGATAAACGCGATCGCGGGGACGGCCGGGGCCGGAGCTGCGGGCGCGACGGCGACGGGCGCGCTCGCGGGCGCGGCACCGTCAGCGGCCACGGCCTCAGTAGCAGCGGCCTGGCGCTCTGCGCGATCCCACACGCCCGAGCGGCCGCCCTCCTTGTGCAGCAGGCGCACGTCGACGATCTCCATGCCGCGATCGACGGCCTTGCACATGTCATAGATCGTTAGACACGCGGCGCTCGCGCCGGTCAGGGCCTCCATCTCGATGCCGGTCTTGCCCGTCACACCAGCTGTGACCAGCACATGAAAGCCAACCTGCCCGTCCGCGCGCGCCGGAGCCCAGCCCTCGGGCACGTCCTCGGCCGGCGTCCCCGCCGGAGCGATGGGCGCAATGTCGCACTTGCTCTTGGTAATGAGCAGCGGATGGCACATGGGGATAATGTCGCTCGTGCGTTTGATGGCCATAATGCCCGCCACACGCGCGCAGGCAAGCACGTCGCCCTTTTTGGCGCGGTCCTGCAGTACCATGGCCTGCGTCTCGGGATGCATGAGGATGGTGCCCTCGGCGATGGCGATGCGATGGGTCTCGGCCTTGTCGGACACGTCGACCATGCGCACCTCGCCCTTGGCGTCCACATGCGTCAGCTCGTCGCGACGGGCGTCACGGGCGGGCTCGGCTGTAGCGCTGGCAGACGGCTGCGCGGACGCTTCGGCGTTGCCAGCATTCGCCGCAGCCGTGGCTTTATGGGCAGACATCGCGGCCCTGCGAGCGGCCTTGGTGGCATCGGCGTACCTGCTCTTGGCCATATGATCATCCTCCGATTTGGGACATAAATCGTTGCGTGCCCTCAATTATCGCGTGTTCCTGCGGTTTGTGGGCCACAGCATCGCGCCAAATCGAAAGTACCTGCATATCATCACCACGGCGCAACGCCTCGCGCACCGAATACTCGGCATCGCTGAACAGGCACGGACGCACGTTGCCATCGGCCGTCAGGCGCAGGCGGTTGCAGCTCGCGCAAAAATGGTTGGACATGGCGCTGATGAAGCCGACCGTTCCCGCCGCGCCCGGAAAGCGCCAATAGCGCGCGGGGCCCGCGCCGGCAGGAGCGTCGGTGATGTCAAGCGGTTCGAGCTCGCCCAGACCCATCGCGGCGGCCCCGGCATTGACGCGCGCCCGCAGCTCGTCGCTCGGCACGCTGTCGCTCGCATCCCACAACTCGGGGTTGAGCGTGGGTGCGTGAGGGTCCACGGCGCAATGCGAGCTCGTGCGCTCGTCGCCGATGGGCATGTATTCGATAAAGCGCAGGTGGATGGGGCGGTCGACGGTCAGTCGTGCGAGGGCCGCCACATCCTGGTTGAGCCGGCGCACAACAACGCAGTTGACCTTAACGGGCTCAAAGCCCCAAGCCAGCGCCGCGTCGATGCCAGCCATGGTCTGCTCGAGTCGACCCAGGCGCGTGATCTTTCCAAAGAGCGTAGGGTCGAGCGTGTCGAGCGAAATGTTGACGCGGTTAAGCCCCGCGTCCTTGAGCTGCGGCGCCAGCTTGGGCAGCAGGGCTCCGTTGGCGGTGAGCGAGATGTCCTCGATCCGCGGAATCGCGCGGATGTCGCGAATGAGCGGGATGATACGGCGGCTGACCAGCGGCTCGCCGCCCGTCAGGCGTACGCGGCGAATGCCCTCCCCCGCCACCAAGCGCACAAAGCGGGCGATTTCCTCGGCGCTGAGTAGCTCGTCGTGTGCACGGGGCGCCACGCCATCGGCCGGCATGCAGTAAATGCAGCGGAAATTGCACTTGTCGGTAACGGCAATGCGCAGGTAGTTGATATCGCGGCCAAAGCCGTCATGTTGCACGTGCCCGTCCACGCAGCCCTCCCCTCACGCGGCGTTTTATTCTTCGGAAAACATAATACCCCACGGGAGAATCATGCCGACACCCGTACGACAGGACAGGTCGCTTCGAGCAAAACGGACTTCCCAAGCCCATCCTCAACACACAGACCATCACAACATTCGATGCTTTTCCCGTTTTTGGCAAAAAACGTCGAATGTTGTGATGGTTTGCCTGCCCACGGCACCCCGTAGAAAGACCAAAGCGCCCCTAGAGGCCGCCGTCCCAGTGGCGAATCACGAATTCTCGAAGGTCGTTCTGCCGCTTTTGGAACGCTTCGCTTCGGTCGCACTTGAGGCCCATAGCGAGCGCAATGGCGTTCATCGCCCGGTGCAATTGCAGCTGATGGGCAAACTGAGTCCCGGTGAGGACGATCATCCTAAAGTCCAGCGCGCTCAGTACGGTCATACGCTCCGCATCCGACGCGCTGCGCTGTTTATCAAGATGGTCCGAGCCGTTGTATTCAATCCCCGTACCGCTCGCAGGCGCATATACGTCAATCTCGAAATACCCGGCCTTTGCGAGACACTTGAACTCGTTGGGAACATCGACCCTATGGTTGAGCTCGATTTTGGCGTATCCCAGCCCGCCCTGGAAACGTTTTGCTACGACCATGATTGCGGTGGCCGTCTCCATGGGCGACCGCGCGCCATCGTGCACGCGCTTGAGCACGGCGGCCGCGCGTATAGCCCCCTGACGAGATCGGTTCTCATTGCAATAGGCAATCAAGTCGGCAACGGTATACCTCTGCCCCATCTCGATATAATCGCCTGTCGACAGATGATTCAAATGGTATCGGGCGCAGATTTCGTAGCCATATTCCAGCTGCTCGGGCTCACTCATCCACGAACCCGCCTGGACAAAGCACATGGCCTCATCAACCACCAGAAGGCCCTCTGCCACCTCGATAAGATGGCCTGGAGGTACCGGCGCCCCAAACACGTGGCACCTAAATCCAGCCGGCGTCGAGCGCTCAAAATCGAAGTTGACGAGCGTATCGATATGATCGAGCTCTTCTCGTGGAACACCAAGCGAAACCAGATAGTCGGCAACGATCCCAACTGCCGTTGAAGCCCTCAGCCCCTTGGCATCGAGCCCCAATTTGGGCAGGCCCGCAGTTGGCTCCGCCTCGTTAGCAAGCGAGTCCTCATCGTATAGGCTGCTTGCCCGCGAGAGCGGCTCGGACGGGCGCGCCACGTTGTGGTACAGCCAGGCAGTCTTATGGGACAGGACGATCGGCAGGTCCATGAGCCCTCCAATGGAGTCGGATAACCAATCTTATTCCCCTGCCCACGGGTCCGCACACCTTCGCGCGCAAGAAAGCGATTCCACCCGATCGAGTGGCAGAAAAACCATCACAACATTCGATGCTTTCCCCGATTTTATCAAAAAACGTCGAATGTTGTGATGGTTTGAGGCGAGTTGAGGGGCATGGAGGGACCAAAGCATCGTGCTCGAACGGGTTAATCCAACTCTTTTAAGCCATGCGCCAGCTGCCAGTACTCGCCGTGCTGGGCGAGCAGTTCTTCGTGCGTGCCGCGCTCGATGATGCGGCCGTGTTCGAGGACCATGATGGCGTCGGCGTCGCGGACGGTGGACAGGCGGTGCGCGATCATAAACGTGGTGCGTCCGCGCATGATGCGGTCCATACCGCGCTCGATGAGCTTTTCGGTGCGCGTGTCGATGCTCGAAGTGGCCTCGTCCAGGATGAGCACCGGCGGGTCGGCGACGGCCACGCGCGCGATGGCGAGCAGCTGACGCTGGCCCTGCGACAGGTTGGCGCCATCGGCCGTGACCGGCGTGTCGTAGCCTTTAGGCAGGCGGCGGATAAACGAATCGGCGCAGGCGGCCTCGGCGGCGGCGCGCACTTCCTCGTCGGTCGCGTCGAGCTTGCCAAAGCGAATGTTCTGCGCAATGGTGCCGCTAAACAGGTGTGTATCCTGCAGCACAATGCCCAGCGATCCACGCAGACTGGCCTTGGCAATGTGCTTGACATCGATGCCGTCGTACGTGATCTCGCCGTCATCGACCTCGTAGAAGCGATTGATGAGGTTGGTGATGGTCGTCTTACCGGCGCCTGTGGAGCCCACAAAGGCGATCTTTTGCCCCGGCTTGGCAAACAGGTTGAGATCCGTGAGCACACGGGTGCCTGGCACGTAGGAAAAGTCCACGGCATGGAAGCGCACGTCGCCGGCAAGTGGGACCAAGCCGCACGTGAGCTCGGTGCCGTCGGCAGCCACCGCACGGCCCGACTCATCAACGGCAGCCACATCATGCAGGTGCCCGTACGCGCCCACGCCCTGGCCCTCGGGAATCTTCCATGCCCACGCGGCGCCGCCCGTCTGCACCAGCTCCACGCAGCCCTCGTCCACCTCGGGCTCAAGATCCATGGCGGCAAACAGGCGCTCGGCACCGGCCAGCGCGTTGAGCAAAAAGTTGCCCAGCTGCGTAAACTGGTTGATGGGCATGGCGGCCTGGCGTACAAAGACCAGGTAACTTGCAAGCGCGCCCACGTCGGCGAGCCCCTTGATGCAGAGCATGCCGCCCGCCACGGCGACGATGGCGTAGTTGGCATAGCCGATCACCACGGTCATGGGCACCATCGAGTTGGCATAGCTCACGGCGGCGGTGCCGGTGCGGCGAAGCTCGTCGTTGCGGCAGGTAAAGCCGGCGACATTGGCCGCCTCGCGGTTAAAGACCTTGATGACCTTTTGGCCCGAGACCATCTCTTCGATATATCCGTCCAGGTCGCCAAGCGATGCCTGTTGGGCGGCAAAGAAGCGCTTAGAGCGCGCGCCCGAGTAGCGCGCATACAGCACAATGGCCACGTCGCACACGAGTGTGATAATCGTGAGCTGCCAGTTGAGGATGATGAGCATAGCCGTGGTACCGACCATCTGGATGCTCGCCTGAATCACGTTGGCAAAGCTGTTGTTGAGCGCCTCGGAGACGGTGTCGACATCGTTGGTAAAAAAGCTCATGATGTCGCCCGAGCGCGTGCTGTCAAAATAACTGAGCGGCAGCGTCTGGATGTGCGCGAACAGGTCGCGGCGAATATCGGACACCACGCGTTGGGCCGCGCGCACCATAATCTGTGAGTAGCCCAGGGCCGAGAGCACGCCCGCGGCGTAGATGATCGCCGTCAGGATGACCTGCTCGGCGAGCAGTTCCTCCCCGCCCGTGGCCAAACCGTTAACGATGGGGCGCACCATGTAGGTACCGGCAAGGCTTGCGATGGCCGCAACAGAGGCAAGCACACCCACTGCGAGCAGCGAGAACTTGGCGTGACCCATGTAGGAGAGCAGGCGGCGGAGCGTCTGCGCCAGATTGGCGGGACGGGCCTGAGCGGATGTCTTAGGCATGGCGCTCACCCCCTTCCGTGGCTTGAAGTGATCCGCTGGGGCCAGACGAAGACGGGGCATTTGCGCCGTCTGCGACGTCCGCATCCCCCGCAAACTCCATCTGCGAGGCATAAATCTCCTGGTAGATGTTGTCGCCCGCCAGCAGTTCCTCGTGCGTGCCCACGCCGTGGACACGACCGTCGTCCAACACCACAATGCGATCGGCATCCATGACGCTCGCGATGCGCTGGGCGATGATGAGCACGGTCGTATTGGGAATCCGAGCGATGTGCTCGCGAATCTTAGCGTCGGTCGCCATATCGACCGCGCTGGTTGAGTCATCAAAAATGAGCACGCGCGGATGCTTGAGCAGCGTGCGCGCAATGCACAGGCGTTGCTTCTGGCCGCCCGAAACACCGGCGCCGCCTTGGCCCAACTCGCCGTCCAGCCCGCCGGTGCGATCCAGGAACTCGTCCACGCATGCCGCCCGGCAGGCCGCGAGGAGCTCATCGTCCGACGCCTGCGGATTGCCCCACTGCAGGTTCTCGCGCACGGTACCCGTAAACAGCACGTTCTTTTGCAGCACGATACCCACGGCGTCGCGCAGGGCAACTAGGTCGTAATCGCGCACATCGCGCCCGCCCACGAGTACGGCGCCTTCGGTGGCGTCGTACAGGCGCGCGATCAGCTGCACAAGCGAGCTCTTGCCCGAGCCCGTGCCGCCGAGGATGCCCACCGTGGAGCCTGCCTCAATGCAAAGGTCAATATGCTCGAGCACATCCTCGGCAGCATCCGCGCGGTACTTAAACGACACGTCGCGAAACTCGATGCTTCCGTCGGCCACCCCGTGCACGGCAGTGGCAGCGTCGGGCGCCTGGATAAGCGAACGCTCGTCGAGCACCCGCGAGATGCGCTCCACGCTGGCAAGTGCGCGGGTGAGCAGCAAAAACACGTTGGAAATCATCATGAGCGAGTTCATGATCAGCAGCACATAGCTCATAAAGCCCGTGAGCGAGCCCACGCCGAGCTCGCCGGCAAGAATCATGCGCCCGCCGATCCACAGAATGGAAAGCGCCGCCACGTACATCGACAGCTGAAACACCGGCAGGTTGAGCACAGCGTTGCCAAAGGTCTTCGTCGCCGTATGCGCAAGCTCGGTATTGACGGCGTCGAACTTGGCCTCCTCGTGCTCGGCGCGCACGTACGCCTTGACGGCGCGCACGGCGGTGAGGTCCTCCTGCACCACGCCGTTGAGATGGTCCATCGAAGTCTGTAACTGGCGATAGAGCGGGCTGACGCGGTAGGTGATAACGCCCAGTACGATCGCCAGCACCGGCAGGATGATCGCGAATACCGTAGCGAGCGGACGCGACAGCACCAGCGCATAGACCAAGCCGACGATGAGCGTCACGGGGCCGCGCACCATGGGGCGGAAGCCGTTACCTACGGCGTTTTGAATCACGGTGATGTCGGTGGTCATGCGAGTGACCAGCGAGCTGGCGTCGTAGTTGTCCAGATTGCCAAAAGCGAGCGTCTGGATCTTACGATACTCGGCCTCGCGCAGGTTAGCGCCCAGCCCCGAGGCGACGCGAGCAGACGTGCGCGCATAGCCCAAACCAAGTACCAGCGAACATGCGGCGCATACCAACATATACGTGCCCTGCAACAGCATGTAGTTGATGTCGCCAGCAGGCACGCCCACGTCGATGATATTTGCCATGATGACCGGAATAAATAGCTCGAGCGCTGTCTCGGCCGTCACAAAGAACACGCCGAGCATGGCATCGCGACGGTATGCTCCCAGATAGGAAAACAAAATCTTGAGATTGCGCACGCAGGTTCATCCCCCATCAAACGTTGTTCGCAAACCCACGTATTATGGCGCGCCGTGCGGCGGTGTCAAGTGATGCGAAATCGATTTCTGCAAGGCTAGTACAGGCGCCAAGCTCGCAGGACGCGCCCCTGTATTCAATTAGAAATGAACGCGAGCGTGACTTTTTCGCCCTGCTGCCAATACAAACCTTGACTCTACAATCGTTGTAGGGTTTTCACTACACTGGTACGTAAACGATCTAAGCCAGAAAGTGCCCCGCCCATGGAACACGACCTCACACGCGGCAACGTCCTTAAGACCATCGCGGTCTTTGCCCTGCCTTATATGCTCTCGTACTTTTTGCAGATGCTCTACGGCATGGCCGACCTGTACATGATGGGGCAGTTCAGCGGCGCCGCCGGCATCACCGCCGTAGGCAATGGCGCGCAGACGCTCTATATCATTACCGTGACGCTCGTGGGCCTGGCCATGGGAACGACGGTCATCGTCGGCCACGCCGTGGGCTCGCGCCGGTTTGACCGCGCCGAGACCGCCATCGGCAATACCATCACGCTGTTTATGGGTGTCTCGGTGGTACTGGCCGCTGTCCTGCTCGCGCTTTGCCCGCAGATCGTGGCGCTCATTGGCACTCCCGCCGAAGCCGTCGAAGGCACTGCCGCCTACCTGCGTATCTGCTTTGTCGGCATTCCGTTTATTGCCGCGTACAACATTCTTTCGGCCATCTTTCGCGGGCTGGGCGATTCGCGCTCGCCTATGTACGTGATCGGCGTGGCATGCATCATTAACATCGCGCTCGACTTTCTGTTTATCGGCCACATGGGGCTCGGCCCCGTGGGTGCGGCGCTCGGCACGGTGACCGCGCAGACGGCTAGCGTTGCCCTCGCGCTTGTGTGGCTCAAGAGCCGTCGAACGCACATTCACCTCAAGCGCAGCGACCTGCGCCCCCAGCCCGAGGTGCTCGGCAGCATTCTTAAGATCGGCGTGCCCGTGGCCGTGCAGGACGGCTGCATCCAGGTGGCGTTTATGTTTATCACCGTCATCGCCAACCACCGCGGCCTGGTCGACGCCGCCGCCGTGGGCCTGGTCGAGAAGATGATCAGCTTTTTGTTCATTGTGCCGAGTTCCATGGGTGCCACCGTCAGCGCACTCACGGCGCAAAACGCCGGCGCGGGCAAGGGCGACCGCGCACGTCAGGTGCTCAAGGACGCCATGACGATCTCGGTGGTGTACGGCTGCCTGATCACGGTGCTGATGTGGCTAGTGGCGCCGGCGTTTATCGGCTTTTTTGCCAAGGACGCCGCGGTGGTCGCGGCCGGTACCGGCTATATGCGCAGCTATATTTTCGACGCGATTTTTGCCGGCATCCACATTTGCTTTAGCGGCTTTTTCGCCGCATACGGCAAGAGCTACATCGGCTTTGCGCACAACGTGCTGGCCGTGGCCCTCATTCGCGTGCCCGGCGCTTGGCTGCTGTCGAACGCCTATTCCGACACGCTGTTCCCCATGGGTATCGCCTCGCCGTGCGGGTCGATTCTGTCGGCGGTCATCTGCGTGATTGCATTTACCGTGCTCAACCGCCGCGGAACTTTTGACAAGCTGGTGGCGTAGCACGGAACTTTCACGTCAAGAAATACGGTGGGACCGTCCCGTTTCGCCTGCCACAGAAAGGAACAGAGCCATGACCGACATATCCGACGAGCGCACCGAGGGCCTGCTCCGCATTGGCGAGGTGGCGCGCCTGTTTAACCTGAGTGTGGGTACGCTGCGTCATTACGAGCAGATGGGCCTGCTGGAGCCGGCGCGCATCGATCCGGCGAGTGGGTACCGCTACTACGGATCGCGGCAGCTCTCCACGCTCAACACCATCAGCCACCTGCGTGTTCTCGACTTGCCATTAGCGCAAATCCGTGAGTTTGTGACCACGCGCGATGTGGACCTCATGCAGCGGCAGCTGGTCCAGCAGCAAGAACTGATCGAGCGCAAGCGCCGCGAGCTGGAGCGCGTGTCGCGCAAGATCGACAACCGACTTGCCCTGTTGCACGATGCCTTGGACGCCCAGCTCGACACCATCTGCGAAATCGACGCGCCCGAGCTTCGCTGCGCTGTGCTGCACGAACGCGTCAACCCCACCGACGCCTATGCGCTGGAGTGGCAGATTCGTCAACTGCAGAAGGGCCAGCACGAGACCTTTGTCTTTTTGGGCAACCTGGGCGTCGGGATCAGCGCCGAACGCCTTGCCACCGGTGATTTTGATGGTTACGACGAGGTCTTTCTGCTGCTCGATGACACCGACGATTACGTGGGCAACGTCGAGACGCGACCCGCCACGCAGTGCCTGACCATAAGCTTTCGCGGCACGCACGGGCAGGCAGCCCCGCGCTACGAGCAGCTGCTCAGCTATATGCTCGAACGCCACCTGACGCCCGCCGGCCCCTCGCGCGAGATCGCATTGATCGACGACATCATCAGCGATGATCCGGCAACCTACGTGACGCAGATCACCGTGCCCGTTGCCCCGTCAAAATAAGAACCGCCCGGAAGGCATCGTGCTTCCGGGCGGTTCTTCAATTTGGCTATCGATGCCTTACGCCTGGGGCACCTGACCAGTAGCCAAGATCTGCTCGAGTGCGTCCTCATCCAGTACGGGTACACCCAGCTGCTCGGCCTTGGTGAGCTTGGAGCCCGCTTTGGGGCCGGCGACCAGATAGCTCGTCTTCTTTGAAACACTGCCCGAGACCTTGGCGCCGAGCACCTTGAGCGCCGCACCCGCCTCGTCGCGTGTGCGGTTGACGAGCGTGCCGGTGAGCACAAAGGTCAGACCCGCAAGCGGCTGTGCGTCGGCAAGCTCGCCCGCCACCCCAGCGTCGGCTGCGGCTTGTGCATGCGCGGCGCCCAAGTCGACCTCGAGCGACAGGCCCGCCTGACGCAAGCGCTCCAGCACGGCGAGGTTCTCGGGCACGGCCAGGAACTGCTTGACGCTCGCCGCAATCTTGGGACCGATGCCCTCGCACTCGGCGATATCCTCTTCGCTCGCCAAGATGAGCTTGTCGATCGATAGGAATCGCTCGGCGATGACCTCGCCCACGCTCTTGCCCACATGACGGATGCCCAGGGCAAACAGCACACGCCCGAGTGGCTGGCTCTTGGACTTGTTGAGCTCGGCGATGATTTTCTCGGCCGTCTTGAGGCCCACCGGAATGGGGTCGCCCTTCTTGACGCCCTTTTTGCTGTTGGAGCTGGCATAAGTGCGCCCCGTGTCCAGTCCGGCGATGTCGTCGACCGTGAGCTGGTAGAAGTCCGCGACATCGTGAATCAGGCCGGCGGCGATCATCTTGTCGACGATCTCGTCGCCCAAGCCGTCGACGTCCATGCAGCCGCGGCTCACCCAGTGAAGTAGGCGCTCCTTGAGCTGCGCGGGGCAATCGATGGAGACGCAGCGGTAGGCAACCTCGCCGTCCTCGTGGACCACGGGGCTGCCGCACACGGGGCAGACCTCGGGCATGTGCCAGTCGACCGAATCAGCCGGGCGCTTGTCGAGCACGGGACCCACGACCTCGGGAATCACGTCACCCGCCTTGTGCACGATGATAGTGTCGCCCTCGCGCACGTTTTTGCGGCGGATCTCGTCGATGTTGTGCAGCGTGGCGCGCGCGATGGTGGAGCCGGCGACCGTCACCGGGTCGAACTCGGCGACCGGCGTGAGCACACCAGTGCGGCCCACCTGGATGCGAATTTCGCGCAGGACGGTCTGCTTTTCCTCGGGCGGGAACTTAAAGGCAATGGCCCAGCGCGGCGCGCGGGCAGTAAAGCCCAGGTCAAGCTGCTGCTGGAAGCCGTCGACCTTTACGACCACGCCGTCGATGTCGTAGTCCAGGTCGCCGCGATGCTCAAGCGCCTGGGCACAGAACTCGTGAACCTCAGCCGGCGTGGCGCAGCGGGCCACGTTGGGGTTGACACTAAAGCCAGCGCTGCGCAGCCAGTCAAGGAACTCACGCTGGCTGTGGACGTGCAGCGGATCGGTATCGGCGATGGCATAGATAAAGGTGGCCAGGTCGCGGCGCGCCGTGACCTTGGGGTCCTTTTGGCGCAGGGATCCTGCGGCAGCGTTGCGCGGGTTGGCGAAGGGGTCGCGGC
The DNA here is from genome assembly GCA_019424965.1 of Collinsella sp. GTDB lineage: Bacteria > Actinomycetota > Coriobacteriia > Coriobacteriales > Coriobacteriaceae > Collinsella. The sequence goes on along the minus strand of JAHYYL010000002.1, from coordinate 27,482 downwards.
CCTCGGCATCGGCCTCTTCATTCAGACGAACAAAGCTGCCTTTGGGCATATAGACCTCGCCGCGTACTTCGATGGTACGCTCGCGGTCGGCACCCATGTGGGCGAGCGCCGGCTCGGACAGGTGCATGGGCACATCCTTGATGGTACGCACGTTGAGCGACACGTCCTCGCCCGTTGTGCCATCGCCACGTGTGGCGGCGCGCACGAAGGTTCCGTTTTGGTAGGTAAGCGCCACGCCCAGGCCGTCGATCTTAAGCTCGCAGGTATAGGTGACGCTACCGGCACCGAGCGCATCCTCGGTACGCTGGAGCCACGCGTCGAGTTCGTCCAGATCCATGGCATCGTCCATGGAATACATGCGTGCCATATGCGTGACCGGCGTAAACTGCTCGCTCACGTAGCCGCCCACGCGCTGGGTATAGCTGTCGGGCGTCACCAGGTCGGGGTAGGTCGCCTCGATCTCCTGCAGCTCAACGAGCATTTTGTCGAAGGCGGCGTCCGTGATCTCGGGCGCATCGAGCATGTAGTAGCGATAGGCGTGGTAATCGAGCTCGTGGCGCAGCTCGGCCGCGCGCGCTGCCGCCTGGGCATGGGCGTCGGTCGGTGCGGCGGCATCCGCACTCGCGGGCGTTTCGGTATCGATGTCCACGCCGTCACCAAACAGGCTCGATTGCTCCATAGCGGTACTCCTTCGCTCGATTTCAAACGGACACTAGAGTACCACCGGTCGCAACGGGGCCGAATAGCGGTCTCAAACCGCACCGAATCGGCAGCCGCCAGACTGGGGTGGGTCGCGCGATTAAACCATGCTCTTATCAGCTCTAAATGATCCGTTTTCCTCCGTCCCCAACGGATCAATAAGAAAAATGGGCTGTCCCACGTTGATGGGACAGCCCCCTGGCCTCGATATGTGCGAAACGGCTCGTTAGTAGCCCTGGCCGTGGCCTTGCCCCTGGCCTTGCTGGCCGAGCAGCTCCTCCAGGTACTGGCGCAGCTGCTCGTCGGTAATACCGCCGTTGCCGGTATCGGTCGCGCTGTCGTCCTGCTGCTGGTTCTGCAGCTCCTCGTCGGAGCCCAGCTCGACGGTGACCTTCTTCTCTTCCTTGCCGCGCATGAGCGTGATCTCGACCTTCTCGCCCACCTCGTGGCTGCGCAGCGCGATGATCAGGCCGTCGGCGCTCGAAATCTCATCGTCGCCCAGCTTGGTGATGACGTCGCCCTCCTGAATGCCGGCCTTGGCGGCAGGACCATCCTCAACGACGCTCGCCACATACGCGCCGCTATCGGTGCTCAACTTGTTGGTGCGGGCGTTAAGCGCATTGACGCTCGAAAGCGTAGCGCCCATGTACGGATGCACCGGCGTCTTACCGTCGATGATCTGGTCGGCAATGTTCTTGGCGTAGTTAACCGGAATGGCAAAACCCACGCCCGAGCTGGAGCCCGAGTAGCTCTCGATAAGCGAGTTGATACCCACAAGCTCGCCATTGTCGTTGACGAGCGCGCCGCCGGAGTTGCCCGGATTGATGGCGGCATCGGTCTGGATCATGTTGGCATAGATGGTGTTGCCGCTGGTAGAGCTCATGGCCGTGGAGCGATACAGCGCCGAGACGATACCGGTGGAGACAGACTGTTCGTTGCCGAAGGGCGAGCCGATCGCCATGACCCACTCGCCCACGTTGAGCTTGGAGGAATCACCGATCTCAATCGGCGTGAGCTTGGAGGCGTCGGCGTCCTTGAGCTTGATGACGGCCAGGTCGCTCGAAGCGTCGTTGCCCACGAACTCGGCCTCGTAGGTGGTGCCGTCGTCCATGGTCACTACGTACTGGTCATAGCCATCGACCACGTGGTTGTTGGTGAGGATATGGCCCTCGGTATCGAGCACCACGCCCGAACCGACGCTGCCCGAGTTGTCCGACTCGTCGGCAGACTGCGAAAGCGAGCCATTCTGGCCACCGCTCGAAGTGGCGGTGATGGAAACCACAGAGGGCAGGGCCTTGGCAGAAACGGCCTCGGCCAGCGTGGTGTCCTCGGAGTCGATGGTGATCTTTTGCGTCGACGAACCCGAAGCGCCCGCCGTCACGGCATTCTTGCCGCCACCGATATCGAGCGTACCGCTCATAATGAGCGCAATGACCAGCAGGGCACCACATGCGCAGCCGGCAAGCGCTGTAATAAAGATCGGCAGCTTTTTGGTCTTGGTCTTGACCACCGTGTGCTTGTTCACGACCTGTTGGCCGCCCAGCGGCTTGCCGGTCTGCGTATCGTAGGCCTGCACGTAGGGAATGTTGTTGCCGTCGGCAGGCGTCGACTCCACCTGCACGCGCGGCTGCTGCTGAGTCTCGCCGGCATTGCCAACATCCTGGGGACGCTGGGAATCGTTCTCGCTCATAGCTGCGATCCTTTCGTCAAATAACCAAAGGCCCGCCAAACATGTGGCGGGCCATCATTGTTCACGTTGAGTTGTACCCCAATATGCGGGCGAACGTGTATGAGAACGCAATCTTTTAGGAAGGCTTAAGTTCTGCTGCAGGCCCGAAAGGGACCCTCACCTGTAAAAAAGCCACCACAAAGGTGCCTGTCCCCTTTGTGGTGGAAATCTAGTCCTTAAACAGATAGCCCACGCCGCGGACGGTGGTGATGTGTGCCGCGATCTGCGGGCCCACCTTGGAGCGGATGCGTCGGATGTGCACGTCGACGGTGCGCGTACCGCCGCAGTACTCAAAGCCCCACACGCGGTGCAGCAGCACCTCGCGGCTGTAGGCGCGGTTGGGATGCGTCGCCAAAAAGCTCAGCAGCGAGTACTCCATCAGCGTCAGGTCGATAGGCTCGTTATCGAGCGTCACCTGGTAGGTTGCCAGGTTGATCTCGAGGTTATCGATGTTGAGCACATCGTCGGCGGTGATGGTCTCCTCCTCACCCATCAGGCGCTGCGCACGAGCCTTGAGCTCGTTGGGCGTCGCCGTGGGACATACAAAGTCGGCATGCGCGTGATTGGGCAGGCGCAAGGTACCGAGCGCCTCGTCGTCGACGATCACCAACATGGGGACGCCGCCACGATCATCAAGCCACTTGGCAATCTGGTCGATGCGGTCGCTGCGGATGCCATCGGAATCGAGGATCAGCAGGTCAAAGTCGTGCGCCGCAGTCGGTGAATCGGGAGTTGCCAGGCTCACCTCGACGCCCAGGGTGGTCGTCAAGCTGCGGGCAAACTCGTGGAAGCGCGTCGTGCGCGCCATGAACAGGGCACTCTTTTCGGACATATCGGCCTCCAAAGAAATGAGCTCAATCGTACTGGGACAAGCCAGCGCGATTAGGAGTTCGCCAGGTAGTGCTTGATCTCCCATTCGGTGATCGTGGATTCGAACTTATGCCACTCGTCGCGCTTCTTTTTGAGGAAGAAGCTGTGGATGTGCTCGCCGAGGGCATCCTTCATAAACTGCGAGTCCTCAAACACGTCGAGCGCCTCTTTGAGCGAGCGCGGCAGCGGCGCGTAGCCGGCCTCGACCATCTGACGGTCGGTAAGCTTGAGCGTCTCGGCCGTGGCCTCGGGCGGGAGCTCCAGCTTGCGCTCGATGCCGTCCAGACCAGCCGCCAGCGTGACGGCGTTGACCAGATACGGGTTGGCCATGGGATCGGGACTGCGCAGCTCGATGCGCGTGGACAGCTGCTTGCCGGGCTTGTAGACCGGGATGCGGACCATACTCGCGCGGTTGCGCAGGCCCCACGTGGCGTACTGCGGCACGGAGTCGCCGCCCGTGGTGATGCGCTTGTACGAATTGACCGTGGGGTTGGTGATGGCGCTGATCTCGCGCGCGTGCGCCAAGATGCCGGCCATGTAGTGCTTGGCGATTTCGGAGAGGTGATACTTCTCGTCGTCCTCGCCCCAAAAGACGTTGTTGCCGTCATGGTCGAACAGCGACTGGCACAGGAACATAGCACTGCCATCCTCACCCGCCAACGGCTTGGGCATAAAGGAGGCGTGGCAACCGCTCTCGTAGGCCTGCTGCTTAATGATGAGTTTGGCCGTGGTGATGGCGTCAGACATGCTCAGGGCCTCGGCGTGGCGCAGGCTCATGCCGTGCTGCGAGCGACCAGCGGCGTGGAAGGTGTACTCCACGGGCACGGACATCTTCTCGAGCGTGAGGACCGTGTTGCGGCGCAGGTCGCGGGCGGCATCGCTCACCGAAAGATCGAAGTAGCCCACGTTGTCGAGCGGCTCGGGGGTGTGCTCGTCGGGGAAGTAGTAATACTCCAGCTCGGCACCCACGTTGAGCAGATAGCCAGCCTTCTCGGCCTTGCGGAACATGCGGCGCAGGGCATCGCGTGGGTCGCCGGCAAACGGCTTGCGATCGGGAGTGCACACGTCGCAGAACACGCGGGCGACGCCGTTGTGGCTCGGGCGCCACGGCAGGATTTGGAAGGTCGAAGCATCAGGGAATGCGAGCATGTCGGCTTCCTCGGGCGTGGCAAAGCCTTCGATGGCGGAGCCGTCAAAGCCAATACCCTCCTCAAAAGCGACCTCGAGGTCCTCGGGGCTAATGGCAAAGTTCTTGAGGCGGCCGAGAATGTCGACAAACCACAGACGCACAAAGCGGATATCACGCTGCTCTACGGAGCGGAGTACGTAATCGATGTTCTGCTGGTTCAT
>JAHYYL010000002.1:0-22824 GCA_019424965.1 Collinsella sp. | reverse complement strand
TCGCTCCCCTTTCTTTCGGGCGGGTTTCGACTGGTCTATATCGCAGATACTATCGCAGAAAAATGTTTCCGCAGGGTTAAAGCGTATCAAGCGCTCAAAAAACGTGCTTGAGCAGGCCGTTGCGAACGAGCGGCTAGCGCGAGGTCGAAGCGCGGTGTTCGATGTGGCCGGGGACCTCGATGCGCTTGGGGGCGAGCTTTGCGGCATCGCCCACCGTAGTGGTAACGATGTCGATACGCTCGGACAGGCGCTCGACTACGCGCTCGGCAATGGTAAGAGTGTCCTGCGCTGCCGTGGTCACACCGCCAAAGAGCACGTGGTTCCAGGGGTAATCGTCAAACGTTGCGATCTTAAGGCCCGCCGGCAGCGAGGGACCCAGCTGCGCCAGTGCCTCGGTCAGGCGCAGGAAGACCAGGCCGTTGACGGCAATGAGGCCGAGCTTTTTACCTGCGTACTCGCGGATGGCCTCGTCCAGGCGACTGACACCCTCGACGCCACCGTCCGCCAAGGTGACGACCTCGCCGGCCAGGCCGCGGCGCGAGAGCTCGTCGGCAAACGCCTCGGCGCGCTCGCGACGCACGGGACTGTCGTCGCTTGCCTCGGTGAGCAGGCACAGACGCTCGCTGCCCGCAGCAGCCAAGGCGTCTACCAGGCCGGCAACCAGCTCACGGTTGTTGGAGGTCACCAGATCGATGCCACCGTCGGCAACGTCGCGGTCGAGCAGTACAACGGGCAGGCGCCCCGCGGCCGCGGCAATCGCCTTGTCGTTGCCTCCGCAGGTATTGACGACCAGGCCGTCCACGCCGGCATCGATAAGTCTGGTGAGCGACTCTGCCTCCTTGGCGGGGTCGTTGCCGCTAATGGCCGTCATGAGCGAGCAGCCGCGCGCGGCGGCGCTGGCGGAAAGCCCTTCGAGCATGGCGCTGGAGAACGGGTTGGCGATGTCGGCCAAAATCACGCCGATGAGGTTGGTACGCGAGCTGCGCAGGTTGCGCGCGGCGGCACGCGGGCGATAGCCGGTGCGCTCGATAACCGCCGCGATGCGAGCACGGGTTTCCTCGGTCATCTGCCCGGGGCGGTTGTTGAGATAGCGCGAGACCGTGGCCGGGCTCACGCCCGCCTCGACGGCAATGTCCTTAATCCTCATCTGCGCCATAGCGCACCCCGTTTCCTAATTGTCGGCAGTCTGGGCCATTTTAGGCATTTATGCGAACTGCCTACGCCACCAGACCCGCAGAACGATCTTAATTTCACCGCAGCTAATAAAGGGCGCGAGTTAGATAGCCGAGTCTTTGGGCAGCTCGAAATAGTCGGGATGCAAGGCGATAACCGGGCCCTGCTCCTCGGGCATCAGATGCAAGTGCGTCTCTGCCAAATAGCTCGCCGTGTCGGTGTCGCCCTTCTTAATGGCCTCGAGAATCCGGCGATGCTGCCGACGAATCGGTTCCCAATCCAGATCCTGCGACACCATACGCAACCAGTTGTATCGCTCAAAATGCGTGTTGACGCTCTTCATCCAATCCCACAACATATGGCGGCCGGCAATCTCAAAACACGTCTCATGAAACAGGTTATCCAAGTCGAAAAAGCGACGCGTTTCGCGATGGTCGAGCGATTCGGACTCGGCAAGAATCTGCTCAAGCCGCTGCTTTTGCTCGGGCGTGGCGGCAGAGCAGCATTTAATAAGCACGCTTCTCTCGAGTTTCTCGCGCAAGAAGCAGGCGTTCTCGGCATGCTCCATGCTGATTTTTGAGACATAGGTGCCGCTTTTGGGACGCGTTTCCACCAGCTCCTGCTCGCGCAGGCGCACAAAAGACTCGCGAATGGGCGTGCGCCCGATTCCTGTCTCCTTTTCCAGACCAATCGCCGAAAGGCGCGTGCCGGGTTTGAGCTCGGCATAGATAATCTTGGAGCGCAATGCGTTATATGCCTGATCTTGCAGGCTCTGATAATGCTGGTGTTGTTCCATAAAGCCCTCGTATGAAGCTCACGGTTTGTCGAATATCACCCGTAATACTATCGCATCCCCCATTCCCTCAGTTGAGGTGAAATAGGGCGCGCTCGCGTCGCCAGGATCACAAGAGCAAGCGGCGGCATCCCGAAACCCGGGACACCACCGCTGTTTTGCTATCGGATGGCGCAGAGACGCCCCTCCTCATGCAGCAAGGGGTTGACTAGAGTTCGCAGGCAACCTTGTAGCCGTCGCCGATGGCGTCGCGGATGTTGCCGCACTTCTGGGCATCGCCCAGCACGTGGGTGGAGACACCGGCAGCGGCAAGGTCGTCGGCAAGCTTGGTATTGGGACGATAGCCCATGGCAAGCACCAGCGTATCGGCATCGGCGATGGTGTGGATCTGGCCATCCTTTTCGTACGAGATGGTGTCCTCGGTGATCTCGGTCACCTTGGCCTCGGTCAGCACGTGAACGCCCTTGGAGAGCATGCGCGTGATGAGCACCGCGCGACCGGCGCCGCCCTCGTTAGCGGCAAGCGTCTTGGTCATCTCGATGACGGTGACGTCGCGATTGGCCGGCGACAGGTCGTTGACCAACGGGGCCAGGTAATCGGCCGTCTCGCAGCCGACGGTGCCGCCGCCCACGATGACAATCTTCTTGCCCGGGAAAGCCTTGCCGCCCAGCAGGTCGTCGGCCGTCATAACCTGCTTAAAGCCCTGCATAAAGGCCGGAGCGATGGGCTCAGCGCCATAAGCCAGGACAACCTCGTAACCCGCGTAGTCGCGCTGAATGTCCTCGGCCGAGAGCTCGGTGCCAAAGACGCACGTGACGCCTGCCTCGGCCAAGCGACGGTACTGATACTTGATCACACGCGTGAGCTCCTGCTTTGCCGGCGGAACGGCCGCAATGCGCATCTCGCCGCCCGGCTCGTCCTGCTTATCCACGAGCACTACGTTGTGGCCACGCTTGGCGGCAATGTAGGCTGCCTCCATACCCGCAGGACCAGCACCCACGACCAGAACGTTCTTGGCCTCTGCGGCAGGCTCGTAGCCGGCCTCGTCGCGCTCCACGTCCGGGTTGACGGTGCAGGAGATACGCTTGCCGAACATAATGCCGTTCAGGCAGCGCAGGCAGCCGATGCAGGGACGGATCTCGTCGGCGTTGCCGGCAGCCGCTTTGTTGCAGAACTCGGCATCGCACAGATTGGCACGGCCCATCATGCAGATGTCGGCAGCACCGTCCTCGATCAGCTCCTCGGCAATCCATGCCTCGTTGATGCGGCCGACCGTGGCAACGGGAATGTTGACGTGCTTTTTGATCTCGCGCGAGCAGGCGGCGTGCGAGGCTTGCTGCGTGCCGGCGGCGGGAATCGCAGATCCGCGCTTGATGGTGGTGCCGCCCGACACGTGAATCATGTCGACGCCGGCCTTCTCCAGACGACGTGAGACATAGATCATGTCGTTGAGGGTCAGGCCGCCATCGGTGTACTCATCGCCCGAGATGCGGACGTCGATGATAAAGTCCTTGCCGCAGCGCTCGCGAATCTCGGCGATAACCTCGAGCAAAAAGCGCATGCGAGCGTCGAGCGAGCCGCCATACTCATCGGTACGCTTGTTGTAGAGCGGGGTCAAAAAGCCGCCGAGCATGCCGTGGGCGTGCGCCGCATGGACCTCGACGCCATCGACACCGGCCTTCTGCATACGCACGGCAGCGTCGCCAAACTGATGCGTGAGCTCGTGAATCTCATCGACCGTGATGGGGCGCGGCGCCTCGCGGGCATAGGACGGGCCCACAAAGGACGGAGCGATCAGGCGCGGCGTGCCCGGGATGTTAAAGGCCATGTAGGCGGGGTGGAAGAGCTGCGGCATGATCTTGCAGCCATACTCGTGGACGGCTGCGGCGAGCTTTTCCCAGCCGGGGATAAACGTGTCGTCGTAGCAGCACATATCGCCCGGCAGATAGGTATAGGTGGGCTCGACCGTCACGACCTCGGTGATGATGAGACCCACGCCGCCCTTGGCGCGGGCACGGTAATGATCGACCAAGTCGTCGGTCACATAGCCGTGATCGGCCAGGTTGGTAGATACCGGCGGCATAAAGACGCGGTTCTTGACCTCGGTCGTACCGACCTTGATCGGGCTAAAGAGCATCGGGTAGGCGGAGGACTCCATGCAGGTTTCCTTTCGATTGAGCCGCTCGGCGGCAGTTACTGACGTACCTATCGTAGCAGTAACTGCGCAGCACCCGACAGATCGCAGATTGCACGGCACTCGTCAAAAGGAGAAACAGAGACGTCCCCGTTCACCTTATTTGATACCGCGGCCCAAGTCTTCGGCGATTTTGTCTACGCCCTTAAGTGCGGCGCAGGTCTTTTTATTGGAGCAATGTCCTGTGCAAACGCCACCTTGAGCGCAGTCGGCGCAGGTGCCCTTGCGATAAATGCGCACGCACACGGCGACAAACGCAATGCCGATAACAGCCAGTACAACAATATCGATAGGTGCCATAGCAAGCCTCCTCTAGTTAACCACCACTTACTTTACCCCATTCTCCACCTGCCAAAAAGGGACAGGTTTATTTTGGTCGGTTTTATCTGCGGAAACGCCACATCTCCCTCACCAAAAAGCCCGAGTGTCGCTGGGACACCCGGGCTCGTGGAAAGGGGCTGATCCTTATTCGGACTTAAGCGGAAACTGCAGCGGAAGCGGTGTTGGTCTCGTCCTCGTCGGTCCAAGCGTGCTTGGGCATGGGACGGAAGATCTGGAAGAGCATCGCAACCAGCAGAACGATGGCTACAACCGTCCAAATACCAAACTGGCCAAGGACAAGCAGGTTGTAGAACTGGTTGATGAACAGGCCGATCACCCAGGCAAAGGCGCACTCGTAGCCGATGGCAATCGCGGTCCACTTGCCGGAGTCCATCTGGTTGCGGATAGTGCCCATGGCGGCAAAGCACGGGGCGCACAGCAGGTTAAAGGCGCCAAAGGCAACGCAAGCGCCCATAGTCGGGAACATGCCGGCGAACGCGGTCCACAGGCTCGGGTCGGTCTCGGCGGCGTCGGCAACGGACAGCAGCGAGCCGGCGGTGGCGACGACGTTCTCCTTGGCGACAAGTCCAGAGACAGTCAGCGCGGTGGCCTGCCAGGTGCTAAAGCCGAGCGGGGCGAAGATCCAAGCGACCAGGTTGCCCAGCATGGCGAGCACGGAGTAGTCCATAAACTCCTCGGGGATGCCGTCCATCGCAGGCAGGAAGCCGAAGGAACCGTTGTAGCTACCAAAGTTGGAGAGGAACCAAACCACGACGGTGGACGCGAAGATGACCGTGCCGGCCTTCTTGATAAAGGCCCAGCAGCGCTCCCATACATGCAGCGCCCAAGAGCGGATTGCCGGGAAGTGATAGGCGGGAAGCTCCATAACGAACGGCGTCGGGCGACCGGCGAAGAGCTTGGTCTTCTTGAGCATGAGGCCCGAGGCGATGACGGCAAAGACGCCCAAGAAGTAGAACAGCGGGCTGATCCATGCGGCGGTGGTGGAAGAATCGCCGATGATGGAACCCATGAGCAGAGCGATGATCGGCAGCTTGGCGCCACAGGGAATAAACGTGGTGGTCATGACCGTCATGCGGCGGTCCTTCTCGTTCTCGATGGTCTTGGTGGCCATGACGCCGGGGACGCCGCAGCCCGAGGACACGAGCATGGGGATAAAGGACTTGCCGGACAGGCCAAAGCGGCGGAACACGCGGTCCATGATGAAGGCGACGCGGGCCATGTAGCCGCAGTCCTCCAAGAAAGACAGCATCACGAACAGCAGGAACATCTGCGGCACGAAGCCGAAGATGGCGCCCAGACCGCCGACGATACCGTCACAGACCAGCGAATCGACCAGGCCACCGTCCTCGGTGCCGCCCGCCACAAGGGCGTCGTGCACCATGGTGGTGATACCCGGGACATAGGGGCCGTACTGTGCCGGGTCGACCGAGTCGGCGGCGTCACCCGCAGCCTCGACAGCTGCGTCGTAGGCGTCGCGGCCCTGGCCGAGCACATACCAACCGTCGGTGCCAAAGAGCTGGTCGTTGGTGAAGTCGGTCACCGTGCCGCCCAAGGTAGAGACGGCAATGTAGTACACGCAGAACATGATGACCACAAAGATCGGCAGGCCCAAGATACGGTTGGTAACCACACGGTCGATCTTCTCGGAGGTGCTCATCTTGGCCGGAGCCTTGGTGAGGCACTCGTCGATGATGTGGGCGATCACGCCGTAGCGCTCGCCGGTGATGATGGACTCGGCGTCGTCGTCGCAATCCTGCTCGCACTGGGCGACCAGCTGCTCAACGCGAGCGGCCTTCTCCTTGGTGAGGTTGATGAGCTTGCAGGCGTCCGCGTCGCGCTCAAACAGCTTGACAGCGTAGTAGCGACGCTTGTTGGCGGGAACGCTCGCCGGCAGGTTGTTCTCGATGTGGTCCAGAACGTCCTCGATAGAGGAATCGAACTTGTGCTCCGGCACCTGGCCCTTGGAAGCAGCGGACTTCTTAACCTGCTCGAAAAGCTCCTTGATGCCCTTGTTCTTAAGGGCCGAGATCATCATGACCGGGCAACCGAGCTTCTTGGACAGCTTGTCGGTGTCGATCTTGTCGCCGTTCTTCTCGACCAAGTCGGCCATGTTGAGGGCGACGACCACGGGCAGGCCGGTCTCGATAACCTGAAGCGCCAGGTACAGGTTGCGCTCGAGGTTGGTGGCATCGACCACCTGGACGACGACATCGGGCTCGCCGCTCATGAGGTAATCGCGCGAGCACTGCTCCTCGGGGCTGTAGGGGGAAAGCGAGTAGATGCCGGGGAGGTCCGTAATCGTGACGTTCTTGTCACTCAGGAGCTTGGCTTCCTTTTTCTCAACCGTGACGCCGGGCCAGTTGCCAACGTAGCCGTTGGCGCCGGTGATCAGGTTGAAAAGCGTGGTCTTGCCGCAGTTGGGGTTACCCGCCAGCGCGACATGGATCTGAGAATCCGCCATTCAATCCTTCTTCCTTGTGTGCCCGCGCTGCTTTCTCCGCACGGGCTGGATAATGTGCTTCAACATTGCAAATTTAAGTTAGAAAAACCTAACTTTATCTGCATAAATAGTTGCCGCGGGCCCTTACTGGACCTCGACGACGGCAGCCTCCTCCTTGCGGATGGAAAGCTCGTAGCCGCGCACGTTGATCTCGACCGGATCTCCGAGCGGTGCAACCTTAACGACCTTGAACGAAGTGCCCTTGATGAGGCCCAGGTCCATAAGGTGACGGCGAAGCGCGCCCTCGCCGTGAAGCTTGACGATGGTAGAGCTCTCGCCCACCTTAACGTCACCCAACGTCTTCATATTCTTTTCCCCCTTTCAGCTTTTATGAAATGCTGCGAACTAACCGACGGTCATGATGTGCATGGCGACCTTGGTATCGATACCAAAGCGTGCGCCCAGCACGGTGACGATGATATTGGCGCCACTCGAACTCACCACGTGAACCTCACTGCCCTCGACAAAGCCGAGGTCCTTGAGGTGGTGCTTCATGTCCTCATTGCCCTTTACACGAGACACGCGCACGGTTTCGCCCGCTTTCACCATCGAAAGCGGCATGGCCGGCATCTGCGGTCCGCAAGACATGAGTGTGCTCCTAACGTCAGTTCGTCCTCAACATCGACGCAGCAAAAGTTAACCACGTCTATGTTCGCTACAGTAAACTAGCACGTGGTTAACTTTTTGGAAAGGGTCCCCATTCAGTTTTCGGAAAAGTTTCCTATATGAAACAAAGAAGGCACCGCAAAGACTGTCTCTTTGCGGTGCCTTGTCATACCAATTTATGCAACAGAGGGGGCTGCCCCTTTGCCACATTATTGCGGTTAAAGCGAGAGGTTTCTGATCGACGTGACGCAGGAGGCCTCATCCACGCCCGAAACGCGGAACACGATGTCTTCGCCACATTCGCCGTAGAGAGCCATGAGCCCCATCACATCGCGGCCGTCGGTATGGCGATCGCCGATGCTGACCGATACGTTGCTACGATGCTTGGCAATAATGTCATAGAGCAGCGCAACCGGGCGGGCATGCAATCCCAACGGATCTTTAATCGTCTTTGTAAACTCGACCATGTCCCCTCCCACGACGTCGCACATTCGGCCGGCAAACCCAGCCACGTGGTAGTTATTGTAGCGTTAGATGCTTGTCGAGACCCGCCAGAAGCTCGACTGGAAAGTGCGTCCCGTTATTTGGCTGGAGTCTGGGTCGCAGTTTCCCAAAGGGCCCTGTTTGGGAAACCGCAGCCCACTCTGGACGCAAATTCCGGGTCGCAGTTTCCGCTGAGCGGCCCTAGCGGAAAGCCCATCCCGCTCTGGGTGCAAATTCTGGGACGCAGTTTCCGCGACGCCCAGTCAACCTATGCCCTCGCAACGCCCGCGCATAAAAAACGAGGGAAGGCACACGTCCTTCCCTCGTTGCTGGCAATAGGTAGCCGCTCGCCTACATCAGGCGCAGGCTGACGTCCTTGAGCTGGGCGCCACTAACGGCACTCGGAGCACCCGACATAAGGTCGGAGCCGCTGGCCGTCTTGGGGAACGCCATGACGTCGCGGATGGAGTCGGAACCGGTGAGCAGCATGCACACGCGGTCCAGGCCCAGAGCAAAACCACCCATCGGGGGTGCACCAAACTTGAGCGCCTCCATGAGGAAGCCGAACTGCGACTCGGCTCGCTCCTCGGTGAAGCCCAAGAGCTTGAGCATGGACATCTGCATCTCGGCGTTGTGGATACGCATGCCGCCACCACCGGCCTCAAAGCCGTCCATGACAAAGTCGTAGGTGCAAGAACCGGCTGCCAACGGATTGGCCTCGATCTTGGCGATGTCGGTCTCGGTCGGCAGGGTGAAGGGCTGGTGCTCGGCAGCGTAAGCCTTGCGGTCCTCGTCCCAGTGGAACAGCGGGAAGTTGACGACCCACAGGAAGTCGTGGCCCTCGCGCTTGATCTCGAGCGCGTTAGCCATGTGGGAACGCATGCCGCCCAGGATCTCGTCGGAGAGCAGGCGCGGGCCGGCGGCGAACATCACAAGGTCGCCGGGCTCGACGTCCATGCGCTCGCGCAGGGCGGCCATCTCCTCGTCCGAGAAGAACTTGACGATGGGGCTGTTGATGGAGCCGTCCTCGCGGAATGCGATCCAGGCCAGGCCCTTGGCGCCAAACGTGGAGGCCACGCCGGCAAGCTTATCAATCTTGGCGCGAGCCCAGGCACCGGCGCCCTTGGCGTTGATGGCCTTGACGACAGAGCCCTCCTCGTTCGCGGCAGTCGCAAAGACCTTGAACTTGGAGTTGGCGAAGATGTCGGTCAGGTCGACCAAGTGCATGCCATAGCGGGTATCGGGCTTGTCGGAGCCATAGGTGTCCATGGCCTCCCAGTAGTTCATGCGACGCAGTGGCGTGGGCATCTCGACACCCATGCGGCCGAAGGCATCGGCAAGAACCTCTTCGAGCGCGCTCATAACGTCGTTCTGGTCCACGAAGGACATCTCGATATCGACCTGGGTGAACTCGGGCTGACGGTCGGCGCGCAGGTCCTCGTCGCGGAAGCACTTGGCAACCTGGTAGTAGCGCTCAACGCCACCGACCATGAGCAGCTGCTTCAGGAGCTGCGGAGACTGCGGCAGAGCGTAGAAGTTGCCCGGCTGGATGCGGCTGGGGACGATGAAGTCGCGGGCGCCCTCGGGCGTAGACTTGAACAGGGAGGGCGTCTCGACCTCCATGAACTCACGGTTGTGCAGCGCCTCGCGAATGGCAAAGGTAAAGTCGGAGCGCAGCTTGAGGTTGGCCATCATCTCGGGACGACGAAGGTCCAGATAGCGATAGCGCAGGCGGGTGTCCTCGCTGGTCTCGATGCCGTCCTCGATTTGGAACGGCGGGGTGACGGACGTGTTGAGCACCTCGGCATGGTCGGTCAGGACCTCGATCTCGCCGGTCGCGAGCTTGGTGTTGGTGGTCTCCTCGCCACGAGCGCGCACGACGCCGTGGATCTTGATGGGCCACTCGGGACGCATGGTCTCGGCGATCTTAAAAGCATCGCCGTCGGAGTGCTCGGGGTCGAAGGTGAGCTGCGTGATGCCCTCACGGTCGCGAAGGTCGCAGAAAATAAGGCCACCGTGGTCGCGGCGACGGCTCACCCAACCGGTGAGGGTGACCTCTTCGCCCACGTTCTCGCGGCGAAGCTCGCCGCAGGTACGGGTGTGCATGGAATGCTCGTCGATGGGACGGGTCTGGCTCATACCAGTGATCCTCCTTTATGGATCTGTGCCGCCCCGTGTCGTTCCGGGCGGCGTCGTACAGATTTGCCCAGCCTGCGTAAACCGCGCAGCCAGACATGGCGTTCTATCTTATCGCACCTGTGTCGATGTGCCGCGGAAAAGTAGCTCATGCCCAAAGACTTGACGGAGACGAAACAATTGGTGCACCGCGGCCGTCGCCAAGGCGTGCCACGTGCGACAATGTGCCCCAATACAACTGCACTCGGAAAGGCCCGCCATGACTGCACGCCTCATCGTTATGGATATCGACTCCACACTCATCAACCAAGAGGTCATCGACCTGTTGGGCGAGGAGGCCGGCGTGGGCGAGCAAGTAGCGCAGATCACCGAACGCGCCATGCGCGGCGAACTGGACTTTAAGCAGGCGCTCGAGGAGCGCGTGGGGCTGCTTGCCGGCTTGGACGAGAGCGTGTTCGAGCGCACCTTTGAGCGCGTGACCTTTACCCCCGGCGCGCTGGAGCTTGTGCGCTCGGCGCATAGCAAGGGCTGGAAGGTCGGCGTCGTGAGTGGCGGCTTCCACGAGGTCGCCGATAAGATCGTGGCCGCCGCGGGCATCGACTTTTGCCTGGCCAATCGTCTGGAGGTCGTGGACGGCCAGCTCACCGGCAAGCTGGCGGCAGACATTGTGACCAAGGAGTCCAAGCTCATCCAGCTGCTGGATTGGGCGGTTGAGTGCGGCGTCGACATGGCCCACACCGTCGCGATCGGTGACGGCGCCAACGACATCCCCATGATTCAGGCCGCGGGTACGGGCATCGCGTTTTGTGCCAAGCCCAAGACGCGCGAGGCCGCCCCGTTTGCCATCGACGAGCGCAATCTGATGCTCGCCATGGACATCATCCTGCGCGACTAGCCAATCCGTCTAGCAATTGAATCAGTCTGTCCTATAGTTTCCGAACAATTCTGTCTTAGTGTTCGGAAACATACCCTTTGAGTGCTAAACTTTGCGCCGTCGAAGGGAACATATATGGATAAGCGAGATCTAGAGCAGCTGCTGAGCGATGTTGCCGGCGGAGCAGTCACCCCTGCCGACGCCCTCACGCGCATCCAGACGGCTCCGACCGCCGATTTGGGCTTTGCGCAGCTCGACCTTTCGCGCGGGGTGCGCCAGGGAGCCGGCGAAGTTGTCTACGGCGCCGGTAAAACCGCCGAGCAAATTGCCGCCATTATCGAAGCGCTGCGCGATGCCGGCCAGGAGCGCATCCTGGTCACACGCCTGGACGCCAAAAAGGCCGCCCGCACCTCGGAGCTCCTCGGCAACGGCATCGACCTGGGATATGTCCCGGACGCCCAGCTCGCCCTCGCGGGCGGCAAGCCCTCCCCCACCGGCAACGGACGCATCGTCGTCGCCTGCGCCGGCACGAGCGACCTGCCCGTTGCCGAGGAAGCCGCGTTGACGGCCGAGTTCTACGGCAACGAAGTCGATCGCCTCTACGACGTGGGTGTCGCCGGCCTGCACCGCCTGCTTGCGCATGCCGAGGAACTTGCCCAGGCACAGGTGGTCATCGCCATCGCCGGCATGGAGGGCGCCCTGGCGAGCGTCATCGGAGGCCTGGTGAGTTGCCCAGTCATCGCCGTTCCCACCAGCGTGGGCTACGGCGCGAACTTTGGTGGCGTGGCCGCGCTGCTCGCCATGCTCAACTCCTGCGCCAGCGGCGTCTCGGTCGTCAATATCGACAACGGCTTTGGTGCCGCCTACCAGGCAAGTCTTATCAATCATCTGAGCGCCGGCACGTCCTGCGCCCGCTAAGGAGCATTTCATGTCCAACCATCAGCACACGCTTATCATCGACGGCACCTCGGGCATCAGCGGCGACATGACCGTCGCGGCCCTGCTCGACCTGGGCGCCAGCGAGGAGCATCTGCGCGACCAGCTCGCCACGCTGCCGGTCGGCGGCTTTGAGATTGCCGTTACACGCGTAAACAAGCATGGCATCGACGCCTGCGACTTTGATGTTCAGCTGGCAGAGGAGCTCGAGAACCACGACCACGACATGGCCTGGCTCTACGGCAACGAAGCGGGCACCGAGCACACACATGAGCATGAGCACCACCACCATGATCATGGCGAGCACGAACACGAGCACTGCCACGAGCATGACCATGAGGCCCACGGCCATGACCACGATGGCCATCATCACGCCCACCACCATCACCACCGCTCTTTGGCAGACGTCACCGCCATCATCGATGGCTCACGGCTAAGCGATGGTGCCAAGCGTCGTGCCCTCGCCATTTTTTCTGTACTCGCTGATGCCGAGGCAAAGGCTCACGGCAAAACGCCCGACACCGTCCTGTTTCACGAGGTGGGCGCCGTCGACTCCATTGTCGACGTCTGCTCTGTCGCCATCTGCCTCGACGACCTTGGTATTGAGGACATCGTGGTCGAGTCGCTCTCCGAGGGTCACGGCACCATCCACTGTGCCCACGGCCTCATGCCCATTCCCGTCCCCGCTGTCGTCAACCTGTGCCAGGCGGGCAATATCGCCCTCGCGCCTGCACCGGTCGCCGGCGAGCTCGTGACGCCGACGGGCGCCGCCATCGTCACCGCGCTGCGCACGTCCGACCAACTGCCCTCACGCTACCGCATCGAAGCCGTCGGCTACGGCGCCGGCAAACGCCCCTACGAAGGTTGCTCCGGTACGCTCCGCTGCCTGCTCGTTCACGCGGACGCATAGCCATGGATGCCCGCAAGGCAAAAAGCCGCGCTGCCATCGTTACGGCGTTCTCCGAGCTCCTGTGCGAGAAAGACTACGGCAAGATCACCGTCGGCGACATCATCACTCGTGCCCACGTAGGTCGGGCCACGTTCTACGGGCTCTTCAAGAGCAAAGATGACCTGCTCGCTGAGCTCGTGCGCGATATCTGCACCCATGCCCTCGACGATGACGGTACGCCCCTCGATGACCCACTCGTACAGGTCGAGCATATCCTCAACAACCTCTGGAATCGTCGGCAGGGTGTACGGGCACTGGTAGCCGGCGCCGGCTCACGCGTCTTCGCCGACTGTCTCCGCAAGACCATCATGTCGCGCGCAGCCGAAACCGTCCCCGTCGGCCCCGCAGGCCCCGCCGGCACCATGGACCGCAGTTTCCTACTACACCACATAGCCTCAAGCTTCGTAGCCACCGTCCAATGGTGGGCCTGGCACAACTTCCAAGCCCCAAAAGAGGACGTAGCCAAAGACTACCTCTCAGCCATAAAACCCCTCTTCAACTAAGTAAGAACCTCATCCCAAAGCATCGCCCCAACCCAAGGCGCCACGCATCCCAAAGATTCACTCACGCTTCAACGCCCCTACCAGCAACAAGCCCCTCCCATCCAAATTCAGATATATATGTTGAGTTGCTTGTTCGAACACAGCCAAGAATGCCCAGGGCTCGGTAGGGGTTAACTTTCCAACGCACTCCGCAGGACGCAAAAAGGCTCGCCGCACAAAGTGCGCAGCGAGCCTTTTTGCATGTCCGAGGACGCGTTGGAAAGTTAACCCCTACCGAGCCCGGACCTTATAGAGCCGTCCTTTGACTAGAACATGCCCAAGAAACCGTGCACAAACAGTGCAGCCAGAGCGGCACCGACAAACGGAGCGATGCCAGGAACGAGCAGGCCGTACTTCCAGTTGTTGTCAGCCTTGTTCTTAATCGGCAACACCTGATAGGCCATGCGAGGACCAAGGTCACGTGCCTGGTTCATGGCGAAGCCGGTGATGCCGCCCATGCCCATGCCAACGGCCCAGACAATCAGACCGACGCAGATGGCGAGCAACAGAACGTTCTCACCAGCACGGCTAGCAGCAGCAAGGATGGCGCTGATGAACACGAAGGTGCAGATAGCCTCGCAGAAGAAGTTGCGGGCATAGTTCGTGCCCTCGGTGGTGGGGTTGGTCGAGAAGATGTTGCGCTGAGCAATGGGATCGACGACGCCTTCGGAAGCCTTGAACTCATCGGCATACATAAACCAAGCGATAACGGCACCCACAAAGCCGCCGAGCATATCGGCAAGCATGAAGGGGATGCAGTTGCCCCACGGCACCAGACCGACGATGCACTGGGCAAGCACCATGGCCGGGTTCATGCACACGGCGCCACCAAAGACAAACAGGCAGACCGAGATGCCAAAAGACCAAGTGGTGATGGCAAACATGTGGCCGGAGCCCTGATACTTGGTGCCCTTAAGCACGGTATCGCAGTGTACGCCCACGCCAAAGATGATCATGAGGGCCGTTGCGCCGAATTCGCAGAGGAGTTTGGTAAGCATAAAACCTTATCTTTCTTGTCGGTTATAAACGATTCGTTTAGGCCGCGCGCTAGTGCTGAGCGACGACAACGCCCAGGCCATCGGGAATGACGGCCACCTTGGCATCGGCACCCTTCATCTCAAAGGCGAGCTTGAGCGCCTCCTCGAGGGTGTTGACCGGCGTCATGTGCATATCCTTAATCATCTGGTGATCGCACAGGTCGGTAACCATGATCACAGGGTGATGTGCCAGGATGCGGGCGAAAATCTGGCTCGTCCACTGATCGGGCAGGGTCTCGTCCTTTGGACGATCGATGCAGGCACGCTCAAACTCTGCCGGATCGTTGTCGGCGATGTTGTGATAGAAGCCCTCGCCACCGTGACCGTCGGCACAACCGGCAACGTCGATAATCACACCGCCCTCGGGAAGCGTGGCCTCGGCAGCGCACATGCCCTTCACGGCCTGGTAGATGTTCTGGTCGAGCGGGTAGCCGCCGTTGGTGGTGATGGCAATCTCGCACTCGACGGGCTCAACGCCGGCAAGGCTCTTTACGAACTCGCAGCCAGCCTCGTGTGCCTTGTGGATGTCGCCGGCGAAGGAGCCAATGACCTCGTGCTTGCCGTTGAGCACCACGTTAAGCACAAAGGCAAGGTGAGCCATCTCGGCAGCGGCAAACATGTCCTCGCTCACGTGGTTATGGCACAGGTTGCCGGCACGCGAATGGGAATCGTTCACAAACTGGCCGTTGTGGTTGTACATGATGGTCTTGTAGCTGGCGATGCCAGGCAGGACGGACTTGCGGCTGCCGGAGAAACCAGCAAAGAAGTGCGGCTCAATAAAGCCCTCGGCAAGCAGCAGATCGCAATCGACGGCAATCTTATTGATGATGCACTCGCCACCAGAAGGCAGGGTGCCGATCTTTTTCATCATGCTGTCGTCAGTCGCGACGTGCATAACGATTTCCTCGTTGGCAACAATTTCCTCGCCGTACTTGTTGACGAGCTCCTCGTGCGTCGACGGACGATGCATACCCGTAGCAACCAAAATACGCACGCGAGCCTCGGGCGCAGCGGAATGGATGTGATGCAGCAGAATAGGCATCGTCACACGCGAGGGAACGGGGCGCGTATGGTCGGAGCTAATAATGACAATATCCTTCTTGCCAGCGCAAAGCTCCTCGAGCGAAGGCGAGCCATAAGGGTTGACAAGCGACTCCTCCACCAGCTCTTCCTGCGATTTCGTGGTCTTTAACTCGTTTTGATGACCTTCCATCACACCCGCGAAGTTCTTATCCTCAAGCTCCAGATGCAACGTCTTGTGGTCAAACGGCAGTTCACATTCAAACAATGACGAGCGCCCTCTTCCTTTCAACTGACACACTAGATAAACCGTTGGAAGGATACGCCGCTCACCGAAAAACTCCACCGTCCACCGACTCATTAACACAACGTTCATATTTGACCCACAACAAAACGGCTGCGATCCCAAACGGGACCGCAGCCGCAACAGCCGTAAGGCGAGAAGCGCCAAATGCGCCACCGAGATAGACCCCATCCAAAACGCGCGAAGCGCGCCATTATTCCCCCAGCCAGTAATCCGCCGAAGGCCGGACATCGCAGGGCCCGCCATCAGTTTACTTTTAGGCACACTCCGCAGGACGCAAGAAGCCCTCGCCGCACGAAGTGCGCAGCGAGGGCTTCTTGCATGTCCGAGGACGTGCCTAAAAGTAAACTGATGGCGGGCCCGGACGACTACAGGGCTATCGATTACCCCGTGTTTTGCAATCCTGCCGAGACGCCGGTCACAGTCGAAAGAATCAGGCTCATGTACTCGGCCTTCTTCTCCTCGGCCATCTCGTCCTGGTTCATACGCACCTCGCGAAGGGCGCGGACCTGGGCGATGGACAGGGCGTCGACATAGGGGTTGCGCACGCGGACAGCGCAGCCGAGCACGCGGCGATGCTGCAGCGGCCACTCGTCACCGACGATGGCAAGGACCCACTTACGGGTGAGCTGCATCTCGGTAAAGACCTTCTTGGACAGGTCGTCGCGGTCGCCCAGGTGCAGATACATCTTGGCGATGCGCTGGTCGGTCTTGGCGATCGACATCTCGATGTTGTCGATAAAGGTGCGGAAGAACGGCCACTCCTGGTAGGCAGCCTTGAGCTGATCAAGGTCACCCAACTGCTCGCAAGCGGTACCCAGGCCGTACCAAGCGGCCAGATTGATGCGCGCCTGGCTCCAGCTGAAGATCCACGGAATGGTACGCAGGTCGTCGAGCGACTTGGCACCCAAGCCGCGCTTGGCGGGACGTGAGCCGATCGGCAGCAGACCGACCTCGGTCAGCGGCGTCACGGTCGAGAACCACGGTGTAAAGTCCTCGGTGTTCAGCAGGTCCAGATAGCGCTCGTGGCTTGCGGCGTTGAGCTTCTCGGCCATATCCCAGAACTTCTGCGTGGTCTCGGTGTTGGTCTTCTCGACGCTCGGGGCCGACTGCAAAAGCGTTGCGGCGGCAACGGACTCAACATGGCGCTGAGCCAGCGTGCGGTTGCCGTAACGGGCAAAGATGACCTCGCCCTGCTCGGTAAGCTTAAAGAAGCAGTTGACCGAACCCTTGGGCTGCGCCAGCACGGCCTTGTTGGCCGGGCCGCCGCCACGGCCCACGGCGCCGCCGCGACCGTGCATGAGCACCAGGTCGATATCGTTCTTCTCGGCCCACTTGGCGATGCGCTCCTGCGCGGAGTGCAGCGCGAGCATGGCCGTGGTAGGACCGGCATCCTTGGAGGAGTCGGAGTAGCCCAGCATGACCTCCATGCGGCGGTTGGTCTGGGCAAGGCGCTTCTGCACCACGGGCAGCGTAAGCATCTGGTCGAGCACGTCAACGCAGCCCTCGAGGTCCTCGAGCTGCTCAAACAGCGGGATCACGTCGAGCTCGGGGACATCCTCCTCGTGTGCGAAGGACAGGTGGGCAAGCTCAAAGACGTCGGCCACATGCTGGGCGCTCTTGGTAAACGAGATGATGTAGCGGTGCGCCATCTTCTTGCCATAGCGCTTTTGGATGGAGCCGATGGCGCGGAAGGTGTCGATGACCTCGCGCGTCATGGGCTGCAGGTCGCCATGGATACCGTTCTCGTGGATATCCTTGAGGGCGCGGGCATGCACCACGGAGTGCTGACGGAACTCCATCTCGACCATGTGGAAGCCGAAGGACTCGACCTGCCAGATGATGGTCTGGACCGGGCCGTAGGCAGCACGGACGGCTCCGCAGGCGGCCAGCGAACGCTGGACGACGCGCAGGTCATCCAGGAACTCATCGGCGCTGTGGTACATGGTGTCGGTGATGCGACGCACGGTGGCGTTCAGACGGTCGGCCATGACGAGCATGACGGCGCGATGCGGCTCGTGCTCGGAGATCAGTTCAGCACGTGCGGTGTACTGGGTGCTCATCTCGACCTGATGGTTCCACAGGTTAATGAGCTCGGCAGACGGCTTGCTGTAGGTGGCCTCGAGCGTCAGGTTGCGGCCGATGCGGCGGCACTTGTCCTCGAGCTTGAGCACCATGTGGGTGAAGTACTTGGCGGCGACTTCGCGGCTCACCTTGGCGGTGACGTTGGGGTTGCCGTCGCGGTCGGAGCCGATCCAGCTGCCGGGATGGAAGAATGCTGGGCACAGCGGCGGCACGGTGCCGGCCTTGTCGCCCAGCACCCAGTCGTCAAAACGACGATAGATGACGGGGATAACGTCGAACAGCGTGTTATCGAAGATGTCGATGATGGTATCGGCTTCCTCGACCGGCGTGGGCTTCTTGAGCGCGATGGGGCTCGTACGCACCAGGGCGTCGATCTCCTGCAGCATATGGCGCTCGTTCTCCACCAGGTCGGAGCCGCCCAGACGCGGACGCTCCTCCAGCAGGTTGGAGATACGGCGAATCTTGCCCTCGACGGCCTTACGACGGGCCTCGGTGGGATGTGCGGTAAAGACAGGGTGGAACTCGAGCTTGCCGAGCAGCTCATTGGCGCCCTCGACACCCATCTCGTTTACCAACTGGTGATAGGCGACGGTGAGTTCGTTGGCGGGATCGACCTCGGTATCGGTCGATGCGCCGGCCTCGCGCTCGCGCAGCTGCGCCACACGGTAGTTCTCCTCCGACAGGTTTGCCAAGTGGAAGAAGCTCGTAAAGGCGCGAACGATGACCTGCTGCTTATCGAGCGGCAGGCTGTCAATCAGATCGACGACTTCGCGAAACGCCACGGCGGTGGGCTCGTCGGCAGTGGGCACGCCCTGCTCGTCAACGGACTCGTCGGCAGCGCGGCTACCGGGGTTGCCAGCATTGGCCACAATCTCGGCTGTCAAAATCTTGTCGAACAGGTCCGCGATCTCGGGATCATACTCGCTAAGCACACGACGTTCCAGGCGCAGGAACAGCGCCAGATTATCGCGCAGCTCCTCGGGGATCTCGATCTCGGCGAGACGCTCCCTGGACTCGGCATTCGAGCCGATTCGGTTAACGAGGCGGTTGACCACGGCAGCGACGCGCGCCGCGGCTTCGGGTACAGACTGGTTGCTTAGGTTCTCAGCCACGTTTCCTCCCATTCCTCCTTCTATGCACGTAACATGCGGTATTCATTATAGGCGCTTGAGAAATACTTTCGACACTGATTGCGCTTTACCACACAAAAGTATTTTCTGCATTGCAAGGGTTTTTGCCCCAAATGGTCGTATTTCTCGGTGGACGGCATATGCAAACGAGGGCATTCCGCATAAAAGCGAAACACCCCCGTAACAATCGCTCTCCATGAGCAGGGTACGTTAGCAGGCCCGCAGCTCAAAAAGATGCGCTACAGGCGCTCGCGAACCGCCTCGACCACATTGGCCAGATCGACGAGAACCTCGTCATGGCTCTGCATGTCGCGCACCTTGACCTTGCCGGCGGCAAGCTCGTCGCCGCCCAAGACCAAAATGAGCTTGGCGCCCACCTTGTCGGCCTGCTTAAACTGAGCCTTGAGCGAACGGCCCTGGTAGTCGGCCTCGGTCACGATACCTGCAGCGCGAAGCTCCTGCGTAATGGCGAAGACGTTCTGGCGCAACTCCTTGCCGGCGTTGGCGACGTAGACGCATGGGGCCTCATCGGCACCCAGGTCGCCGCCAAAGGCCTGTAGGGCCAGCAGGGCGCGCTCAAAACCGACGGCGAAGCCGACGCCGGCCGTAGGCTTGCCGCCCTCGAGCTCGACCAGGCCGTCGTAGCGGCCGCCGCCGCCGATGGAGCCGACGCCGGCGCCAGGGGCCTCGACCTCAAAGACGGTACGGGTGTAGTAGTCCAGGCCGCGCACCAAGGTGGGATCCTCGACATACTCGATACCGGCGGCATCCAGATAGCGCTTGACCTGCTCGTAGTGCTCGCGGCACTCGTCGCACAGGTTGTCACCCATCAGCGGAGCCTCGGCCATGATCTCGCGGCAATGGTCGTTCTTGCAGTCGAAGGCGCGCAGCGGGTTAAGCTCGGCGCGCTCGCGGCACTCGTCGCACATCTCGTCGGCGTGGTCGAGAATGAACTGCTTAACCTGCTCGCGATAGGCCGGACGGCATTGGGGATCGCCCATCGAGTTAATGAGCAGACGGAGCTTGGAAAGATCGAAGCCCAGACGCTTGTAGAACTCCATGAGCATGATGATGCACTCGGCGTCTGCCGCCGGATCGGGAGCGCCGAGCCACTCGATGCCCACCTGATGGAACTGGCGCAGGCGGCCCTTCTGGGGACGCTCGCCGCGGAACATGGCCTCGGCGTAGTAAGCCTTAAACGGCGTGGAGCCCTGGGGCACCAGGTTGTTCTCCACGACGGCGCGCACCACACCGGCCGTGCCCTCGGGACGAAGGGCCAGACGCTGCTTAGGCTTGAGCTTGGTATCGGTGCCTTCGGTAAAGACGCGCTCCAGGTTGGCGCCGCTAAACACGCGGAACATCTCCTTGCGCACGACGTCGGTCGACTGACCGATGCCGTGGACAAACACGTCCACCTGCTCGATCGCGGGCGTCTCGATGGGCTTAAAGCCAAACGGCTCGAATACGCTGGCCGCAATCTGCTGCATCTTTTGCCAGGCGCGCATCTCGGCGCCGATAAGGTCGCGGGTTCCCTCCGCCTTCTGTGCCTGCATGGGCAAACACCTTTCTTTTGTATCGCGTCATAGGTAGTGGACATTATACGGCACAAAGCAGCAACGCGGCGGCGCGTCTGACCGAACGAGGGTATGGGGGCTCGTTCGGCCAGATGCGCCGCCGCTGTTTGTGACCCGTTTTCCTCCGTCCCCTTCGGATCACGTGATCCCTTGGAGACGGAGGAAAACGGATCATTTCGTAGGCCCGTGACCGCCTTGGAAACCGAATGATGGTACGAGCATCCATTCGGCTTCCAGGGCGACCACAAACAGAACGGGGCAAACAGAAAAGAGCGACGGACGTCTACTCCCCCGCCACGCTTGCACGCAGCTTGGCGGCGATGGGCTCAGACGCCAGCAGAAACACCAACATAGCCACCGAGCACACCAAGCAGACAATCCAGGTGCTCGCAAAAGAGCCCGTGGCATCGGACAGCACACCCGAAACGATGGCGCCCACGATGCCGCCGACCATCTTAAACAAACGAGTAGCAAGATTGGGTGCTACCGGTGGTCGGCGATGTAGCCCAAAGCGACGGCGGCATAAGCCGCGGCGCCAAGGGGAAGCTCGGCATCGCTAAAGCGTGCCTTGGGATGGTGTTGGGCAAAGTGCTCGTCCGTATCGGACACAGCTGCGCCGATCGTAAAGTACGCACTCGGCATCTCGCTCGAGATAAGCGCAAAGTCCTCGCTCGCCATGGCATGGAACAGCGGCAAGAAGGCGGCCTTGGGCAGCGTCGCACCCACGTAGCCAAGCGAAGCCTGGGTCATGTCGTCATCGAGCACGAGCGGGGGAACATCCGAGAGCGTCTCGATGGTGGCCGGCGTACGATACGTTGCCGCTACGCCATTGACGACCTCGGCGATGCGGGTCTTGAGGTGCTCCATGAGCTCGACGTCGAAGCCGCGCAACGTGCCTTCGAGCACGCAGGTGTCTGGGATGACGTTGGCCGCTTGGCCACCGGCAAACTTGCCCACGGTCAGTGCGACCTCCTTGGCCGCCGGCACTTCGCGAGCGATAAGCTCCTGAAGCGCCAGGTGCACATGCACGCCGGCCGTGATGGGATCGATGCAGATCTCGGGGCTGGAACCGTGGCCACCCTTGCCCTGCAGCGTGATACGGAAACCGTACACGCCCGAGAGCGCCGGGCTCCCATAGAGCACCAGGCCGAGTGGCGATTGGCTGTTAACGTGCATGGCAAAAGCCGCCTGAGGACGCGGGTTCTCGAGCAAGCCATCGGCGATGGCAGCGCGTGCCCCCTCAAAGGTCTCCTCGCCCGGCTGGAACAGCAGCTTGACAGTAGCATTGGCGTCGACAAGCTCGGCCTCGCGGACCTTGAGCAGGCGCGCCGCACCAAGCAGCGCCGTCGCGTGCATATCGTGTCCGCATGCGTGCATACAGCCATTGATAGAGGCAAAAGACTCTCCCGACTCCTCGGCAACAGGCAGGGCATCCATATCGCCACGGAGCATGATAACCGTACCGGCCTGCTTGTCCGTGCACGTACCGTTATCCCGAGCAGCAGCTGCCGCGCCGGCACCGATAAGGCCAACGACACAGGAGCCGTCAACAAGCACGGCATAGGGAATATCCATCTCGTCGAGACGTGCCTGGATAAAGGCGGACGTCTGTGGAAGGTTGTTACCGAGCTCAGGCGTTTGATGGAGATCGTGTCGCCACGCAGCGAGCTCGTCTGCAAAAGCCCGAGCTTCTGTGACCAGGCCATTGCCGATAGCGGCCTGCGCCACCGTAGTGGTCTGAGGCGCTGGTTGCGGTTGAAGATCGGACAGAGCTGGTGCCATAAATGCCCTCCAGTAACGTTTTTGCAGCAAGCACTTTGATAGCGTAAAGTGCAAGGCACAACTGTAAGGGCATGACATAAAAAATGCCGCCCTGGG
Source organism: Collinsella sp. (assembly GCA_019424965.1). Lineage (GTDB taxonomy): Bacteria > Actinomycetota > Coriobacteriia > Coriobacteriales > Coriobacteriaceae > Collinsella. The sequence goes on along the minus strand of JAHYYL010000002.1, from coordinate 268 downwards.
AGGGCGGCGCAACAATTTGTTTACAATCGCGCTCGCGGCTTTTTGCGCAAAAAGTCGAAATGCGTCTCGCTCAAAATGATCGATAGGAAGATGAGTGCGAAGCCGGCGAGCAGACGCGAGGTGAGCGCCTCCCCCATCAGCAGCACCGAGAACAGCACACCCGAAGGCGACTCCATCGAAAGGAGCAGCGAGCCCGTCGAGGCCGGGACATGCGCCAGGCCGACGTTTTGGATGAGCAGGGCCACGCACGTACAGCCCACCGAGAGAA
>JAHYYL010000020.1 GCA_019424965.1 Collinsella sp. | reverse complement strand
GCCGCGCGGCAAGGAGATATATTGCCAGACCGGAGGGGCGCCGGGGGCGGGAATCGCGCACTCCATATTTTGTTCACAAATGAATAGGTCCCTCAGTCGCATCACTGAGGTTAAAACTGAAGCATTGGCTTCTGATATTGGCGATGACCAGCTGGTTTATAGGTGTTAAGGCATCGGTCATCTCTGGAGCGCCACTTTACTCCAAAAGCATGAGCTATTTGTTTCCCGTCGGTAAAAGGCAGGTTTTGTTCGCCAAGCGTTCTTATATATAGAGAAGTTCGGGTTCGAACCCGTGTCGCGGCAACAAAAAAGCGGCCGGCATCCGCCAGTCGCTTTTTTAGTCTATGGTGGGCCGTCAGGGGTTCAGCCTGCTCCGCAGGCGGCCGCTGCGGCGCTTTCGCGCCTTGCGCGCTGCGCTGGCAAACGCTCACGCGTTTACTCAGCTCCGCGCCCCGACGGGTTCGAACCCATGAAAAGGCGACAAAAAAGACGGCCAACCGAAGTTGACCGTCTCAACAATCTTTGGGTGGGCCGTCAGGGGTTCGAACCCTGGACCTTGGGATTAAAAGTCCCCTGCTCTGCCAGCTGAGCTAACGGCCCGCGGGTGGCATTGTACCACGGTCTGGGACTATTCCCAACTCCATTGGCCGTTCTGGAAAATCACAACTTCACGTCCATCAGGCGTAATGCCCGTAATATCGATATCGTCCGTGCCGATCATAAAATCGACGTGCGTGCTCGAGACGTTAACGCCATGCTCCAGGAGCTCCTCCTTGGACATGTCATACCCACCCTCGATGCATTCGGGGAAACCGACACCCAGCGCGAGATGGCAGCTGGCGTTCTCATCATAGAGCGTGTCATAGAACAGAACGCCACTTTCACGGATCGGCGTGTTCTTGGAGATAAGCGCGACCTCACCCAGATGAGCGGCACCTTCATCGGTGTCAATGATGCTCGCAAGCGTCGCCTTGCCCACGCGGGCATCGTAGTCCGCTACGCGGCCGGCCTCGAACTTAATCCAAAAATCGTCGACCTTGTTACCGTGGTGAATGAGCGGCATGGCCGAGTACACGATACCGTCGGCGCGCATACGATCAGGCGAGGTGAAGACTTCCTCGGTGGGAATGTTGGGGAAGAAGGGGTGTCCATCGGGCGTCTTGCCCTTGCCGCCGGCCCACTCGTGACCCTTCGTCATGCCAATCGTCAGATCGGTTCCATTTTCCGCGGTGTAATGCAGGCGGTCAAAACGATTGTCGTTCAGGAAACGCAGGTTCTTTTCGAACGCCGCGTCATGAAGCTCCCAGTCGCTCTCCGGGTCCTGGCCATCGGCACGAGCGGTGTGCAGAATCGCATTCCATAGCTTATAGATTGCAACCTCATCGGCGTCTCCCGGGAACACCTCGTGCGCCCAAGCCACGACCGGAGCGCCGGCGATGCACCACGGATTGATGTTGTAATCCAGTCCACGGCGGAAAACTTTGCACTGCGTATTCCTCGCCTTGGATGCCGCGGCCGGCTTGGCTGGATCGATGCCCTTGAGGGCTGCAGGATCCGCACCCTCAATAAAGATAAAGCAGGCGCCATCCTGGGCCAGGGAATCCAACTGCAGGCGCTTCCACTCGGGCGTCTGCTCAAAATAGCTTTTATCGACATGCTCGTACGTGAGCCTCGTCACGGCATCATCGGCCCAAATGACCGTCACGTGGCCAGCGCCGGCGGCATAAGCCTCCGCGACCACCACGCGGGCAAAAGGCGCGCACTCGACCGGAGACTGAACGACAACCTCCTGGCCGGGCTTGACGTTTACGCCTTTGCGGACAACCAGGCGCGCATAGTTTTTAATCTTGGGCTCCAGGGCCTTCATGCCCTCCAGAGCTTCTTCGACCGTCAGGGCAGCTCGAATCATGTGCCACTCCATCTATCTATAGGACAATAATAAGGCGCGCCGCAAAAACGACACGCCTTATATCTTAGCGATAAGTGTGAATGCAAACGCTACTTCTTCTTGGAGTCCTTTTTGTCCTCCTCGGCAGCTGCGCGCTCGATAAGAGCGTTGAGCTTGTTCTCGGACATGCCCTCGGCCTGCGCGCGATACATGTTACGCAAGGGACGAATACGAACGAAGTCGTAGATAAAGTCACCCAGGATGATGACATAGGACAAAACGATGCCGACCATCTGAACAGGACTGGACACCGTGCCGCCGGGAGCGAAGTAGAGCGAAGCCCCGATTGCCACGACGAGCACCATGCCGATAGCGAGTACAGCCCACCAAATACGGCGGCGCTTGGTGTAGTCCTCATCCTGCTTGAGAAGGATATTCGACACCGTGTAGATGCGGTCCTCCTTGGCGCGCTGCTTAGCCTTGCGGGCGCGCTTCTCCTCTTTAGAAAGGCCCTCGAGGTTCTCGCCCTTCTCGAGCTCTTTGCGGCGTGCCTTAGACGAAGCCGGCACGACGCGGACAGAGCTCGCTGCCTGACGGGCAGGCTTAGCAGATGCGGCGGACTTGCGCGCAACCCCGGTAACCTCGTGGGATTGCGTGCGCTTGTTCGTGGCGCTACGGGTACTCACTTATGCGTTCTCCTTCATGCTTGTGAACTGGGAGCCCGTGATGATCTGGAAGGCCTCGCGATAGCGCTCGGACGTGCCATCGATGACCTCGGCGGGCAGGTGCGGGGTCTCCCCCGTCATATCCCAGTTGGCCTTGAGCCAATTGCGGACGAATTGTTTGTCGTAGCTGGACTGGATCTTGCCCTCCTCGTAGCTGGCAGCAGGCCAGAAACGGCTGGAATCGGGCGTGAGGCACTCGTCGATCAGCGTGACCTTGCCATCGATGACACCAAACTCGAACTTGGTGTCGGCAATGATGATGCCACGGGTCGCGGCGTACTCGGCAGCGGCCTTGTAGATCTTGAGGGAAAGGTCGCGAATCTGCGTGGCGATGTCCTCGCCCACGATCTCGCAGCAACGCTCGAACGAGATGTTCTCGTCGTGGTCACCGATCTCGGCCTTCGTGGACGGCGTGAACAGCGGCTCGGGAAGCTTGGAAGCCTCGGTCAGGCCCTCAGGCAGCTGGATGCCGCAGACGGTGCCGTTCTCGTCGTAGGTCTTCTTGCCCGAACCGGTCAGATAGCCGCGGACGATACACTCGATAGGAATCGTCTGGGCCTTCTTAACCAGCATGGCGCGGCCGGCGAGGTAGTCACGATACTCAGCAAACTCCTCGGGGAAATCCGCCGGGTCGATGGAAACGAGATGGTTGGGGACGATGTCGGCAAACTTATCAAACCAGAATGCCGAGATGCGGTTGAGCACCTCTCCCTTAAACGGAATCTCGTCGGGAAGAATGAAGTCGAACGCAGAAATGCGGTCGGTGGCGACCATCAGCAGGTTTTCACCGGCATCGTAGATATCACGAACCTTGCCACGGGAATCCGGACGACGCTCCATCGTTGTCACGTGAGTCACTCCTTACCAAAATACGACAGTAATGCGGGTTCTTTCCCGCACGTTTTCGCAAACTCGGAGCGGCAGGGACGAAACCCCTCCTTCACCGAATAGCGAAAAGCTAGTGCTCCATTGTAGTAGATGCCGCGTCCGCCGTGTGCTCGCGAGGCAGATGAATCGTAAAAGTCGTACCCTTTCCAAGCTCCGACTCCACGGAAATGTAGCCATGATGGCGCTCGACGATTTGTTTAGTCACGGCGAGGCCCACGCCCAGGCCACCCGCCTCGCGGGCGCGACTGGCGTCGGCACGCCAAAAACGACCAAAGATGCGCGACAGATCGTCCTTGGCAATACCGATGCCGGTATCCGAAACGGCAATACTGACATGCTTGCGGTCACTGAGCACCGACACCACGACCCAACCGCCCTCGGGGGTGTAGCGCATGGCGTTGCTCATGAGATTGATGACGCACTGCGTGATCATGTCGGGATCGGCCTCGACGACATCGTCGTGACCCTGGGTTTCATCTGCAAAGCGCAAGCGCAGATCGCGGTCAACAAACAGGCGCTCCTGAGCGTTGACGATGGAACGCACGAAGGGAACCATGTCCACCGGCTCAAGGTTGAGCGGCGCTGTGCTGTTTTCCATGCGCGATAGATCGAGCATCTGCTGCACCAGACGGGCCAGGCGACGTGTCTCGGATGCAACGGTTTCCAGATGCTCGTCGTCGGTGGGATACACCCCATCCTGCATGGCTTCGACTGTCGCGAGCATGGCCATAAGCGGAGTACGAAGTTCGTGAGCCACGTCTGAGGTCAGGCGCTTCTCGTGTTTCATATCCTTCTCGAGCGAAGTGGCCATCTCATCGAAGGTCTCACCCAGCTGATCAATCTCGTCATCACCGCGCAAACCAGTACGAGCGGACAGATCGCCATCGCGAATTTGCTTGGCCGTGCTCGTAATACGATGAATCGGCTTGGTGAGCATGCGCGACACGAGCGATCCGATAACGACCGAAATGCAGATTGCAACAACCGCGGCGAGGGCCATGGCGTTAAAGGTCTTCTCTCTGAATGCTGAGTCTGCCTTGGTGAGCAGGGCATCGGAGCCAATCGCCCACAATTTGACCTGACCCACGTGCTCGCCGGAGGACGTCACGATCTCAACGTTGGCAACACTATTGGAATCGGTGGGAGCAGACGAGACTGGGCTGTGCGATGCCTTCTTTCCGCTCGTACCGTCGGTCGTCGCCTGATTTTCGCGCACATCGGCAGTAGCGCTTGCCGAGGGCCACGAGTCGTCGTAGACGATGACGCCCTTTTTATTGACAACCTGCATGCCAAGATCGTCGGACACCAAGCTCGATGTCGCGACCGCACGCAACTCCCCCGCGGTCCAATTGCCGTTTTCCTCGTACGACGTCGCAAGCTTTTCGGCTGCGGAATTGGCGATTTCGACAATATTGGAGCGCGTGTAATCCGTAAAAACCGTGCCCCACACAACGGAGACAACGCCCACCAGCACCAGTACCGTCATGAGCGATGTCAGGGCAAAAGCCAGGGCCATGCGCGAGGGATAGCTCATCGTTGGCCGTGAATCGGAACGAGGCGTGTTCCAACTAGCCTTGGAACCCGCCTCGTTCTCCTGCTTATTCTTTTGCCCGATTTCAAAGCGCGCAGGTGTCATATGTGATTTCCTTTATTTCTCGTCCGACTTATCGGTCTTGGTCGGAGCCTCGAAGCGGTAGCCGACACCGTGGACGGTGTAAAGCCACTTGGGCTTCTTGGGGTCGTCGCCCAGCTTGGCGCGAAGGTTCTTCACGTGGCTGTCGATGGTGCGCTCGTAACCCTCAAAGTCGTAGCCGAGCACTTTCTCGACCAACTCCATGCGGTTGTAGACGCGGCCGGGGTGACGGGCAAGCGTGGTGAGCAGCTTGAACTCGGAAGCCGTCAGGTCGACTTCCTTGCCCTCGACCAAAATCTTGTGGCCCGAGATGTCAATGACCAGATCGCCAAAGTCGAGCACCTCGACGGCCGGCTCATCGGCCTGGTGGGCACGGCGGAACAAGGCGCGTACGCGCGCGACAAGCTCGCGCGGCGAGAACGGCTTGATCAGGTAGTCGTCGGCTCCGAGCTCGAGGCCGATAATACGGTCCTCGATCTCGCCCTTGGCCGTCAGCATAATGATGGGGACATCCGAGGTGTCGCGAATGGTGCGGCAAACGCGCTCGCCGGGAATCTTGGGGAGCATAAGGTCGAGCACAACCAGGTCGAACTGGTGCTTCTCGAACTCCTCGATCGCAGACTGGCCGTCGCCGACGCCAACAACCCAGTAGCCCTCGCGCTCGAGATAGGCAGCGACGGCGTCACGGATTGCCTTCTCGTCCTCGACCAGCAGAATCTTTTTTGCATCTGAAGCCATAACACGGCCCCCCTGTCTCAATTAGCTAAGAACAAGCTCATTTTAACGCACCTGAGCCCACCGGGTATCGCATGGACGCGACAGCTCGGCGGGCGGTACTCATAGTCACAACGCGTTTATTCCCCTGTCGACGCCTTTTTAACCCCTCGGAGACTAAAGAGAGAACAGGCGAGCGGTAACCGTCTCGGGAATTCCCTGGCTGTTACGCACCGTTGCGTACGTTAAGAACGAGTTCGATTTACCCGCCGTAGCAGGATAATCGCCATACTCCAAGGCTCGGTCGGGCGACAGAAGCGAGCCGTAGGTCTTGGCCGAAGTGTCAATCAAAAAATGCGACGCCTGAACTTTAACCAGGTATTTATTTTTCCTTCCCGCAGCGCACGCGAGCGGCTCACGCGAAAGGAAGAGGTACGGCCCACCCTCGTTACCGATATAGGTGCCCATATTGCCCAGGCTACCCACACCGCTATACGTCGCCTCAATGGAGAACACGAAGGTGTCGCCCATATACACGGCCTCGAAAGGCGAAACCGACGAAGGAAGCACCAGCTGAGCTCGCTTCGTGTTGTTGCCGTCAGTCAGGTCGATCGCCGTCATACCGTAATAGACGCCCTCATCATTGTGCACGCGGGGCGAGATGGTCAGGATGCCGTCGCTCACACGCGGGGCGGATGCGAAGCGCCCTGTCGACTTCCAAATAGTCTCAGGCTTGGACTCGCTGGGCGACTGACGGTAGCAGTACGAATCGTTACTCGTCTTGCTGCCGCCGGACGAGGGCATCTTATACCAGATGACCGACGACCCATACGCTGTGAAGAGCGGCGGATCGTAGTTTTCGCCACCGCGGTCGAGCTCGACAGCGTTGCCGGTAAGGGAGGAGCCTGCAAGGTTTTGCGCATAGAGTTTCCAAGACGCATTGGCAAAGTTCATCTCGACCCACGCGAACACGCCATCACCCGCGCGAACGTCGTAAAACGCATAACCGGTTCCCTCAACGGGATCCTCGATAAGTGTGGTAAGCGAGCCATCGCCCAAGTTGAGCACACCAAGCGTATTGGCATGCAGGGCAGAAGCAGGCGCCATCATCGCGGCAGCATAGTCGCCATCGCAGTAGTACAGCAGCGTGCCCAGCGGCAGCGTCCACGAGGCCGCGGGCTCAAGATCGATATCGACAGCTTCGTACTCATCAGTGATCGAGACAATCTTCGAATCGTCCTTGATAACCTGTGGCTCGCCAGCGGCGTCGTCGCTGGTACCCGTTTTCTTTGAGCATCCGGCAAGCACCGTGGCAGCGCCCGCGGCAGCCCCTCCGAGCACAAAGCCGCGGCGCGATATTCCGTTCTTGACGTGGTCGGCGATACTCATTAGGCGATCTCGGCGCGAGCGGCCTCGATAGCGCGCGTGAGCTGATCGGCGCAAGAAGTCTTTTTCATACCGCAGGTATTACCAGCGAGAACCTCGATGACGCGATCGGCAGGAGCACCCTCGACCAGCTTAGAGATAGCCTTGAGATTGCCGTTGCAGCCACCGGTAAACTCGACGCCCACCACCTTGTTGCCGTCATCGGACAGGTCAAGGTGGATATTGCGAGTGCATACGCCCTGAGGCTTGTAATCAAAACTAATCATTGCGTTCCCCTCTCGTAAAGCAATTTCAGACGTCTATTATCCCCGTCCGAACCGATAAAGTATCGCGGGCACCGATTCAACATTCCCCAATGCGCAAACCGGCGGTAGCAATACTAGCAATCTGCTTCCCGAGCGTGGACTTTTCGTTTCTCTTGATACATGTTGTGGTCAGCGATGTGGTAAATCTCGGTCAGTGTATAACCGGGTGCCTCTGCCGTCGCGACGCCAAACGACGCACTGACTGTCAGCATCTCATCGCTCGCAGCAGCAAGGCTGAGGCGAAGATCTTGCACTACCTCACATGCGGATTCGCGATCGGTGTGAGGGCAAATCAGCAAGAACTCGTCGCCACCAATGCGCATAGGCACAAACTTCTCGCCTGCCGTTCGCCTCAATACAGACGCCATACGCCGTAGCAGCTCATCGCCCATTTCGTGACCGTAGAGATCGTTGGTACGCTTGAGGAAATTGCAGTCCATCATGATCACACTCACGGGCAGGGAATCGTTCACCAGGTCGTCGCCAAGGGACTCAAGGTAATTTCTATTGCGAAGTCCCGTCAGCTTATCCTGGAAAGAAAGCTCCTCGGCGCGCTTTATCATCGAGATGTTATGCGCCGCCACGACGACCGACTCCAGTCGACCCTGCTCATCGCGGCGCTGTGGAACAACCTGCAGCGAATACCACGTACCTCGGCAGTCTCGTACCTCGGCATCCAAGTACGGCATGCCCTCCATACGATCCTGAAGCGTCTTTATATCTAAGAGCTCCATGACCGCCTCGTGACTTTCGGGACTCACAATGTCTCGGCAAACCGTTGCAAAAAAGTCATATGCCTCGGCGTGCTCGGCAAATATCTTCGCCACCGATGGCGACATGTTAATCCCCTCGATCTCGAGCGTGTCGAGATGCAACAGGAGGGTCGACTCATACGTGGAACTGATGGCATTGATGATGCCGAGCTGCTTGTCCTTTTCGGCCAAATTGCGACGATCGGCGACGATACGCACCAACAGCACTACAACCAAAAACACCAGGAACGCCAGCACGCCGACAGCGATAAATGAAATCCTGCCCGACATGACCTCGGATTTGGGATAGAGCGCAAACAGGCGATAGTCCTCATACGCCGCACGCACGGCATACCAGGTACTTCCCCGATATTCGACACGTGTTAGACCTTCGTCTTTCCAATCAATTCCGCTATCGGCAAGAAGCCGGGCGAGAGCTATATCGACGGTCGAATCGTTTGAAGAAACGATTTGCGCATCGTGCATCACGAACACCGTTGGGCTCTGATGGAATGTATTGTTCACGAGCACGTCGGCGATCGTATACGAATAATCATCGGCGGGCTCGGGCGCAAGCGATCGATACCCCAGCGCTACACCATCACCGTACGGAACAACACTCACGGCAAAGTCGACATCTCGACGCTCAACGACCGTCGAGTAGGACACCTTGGAGCCTCGATACATCGATGCGACCGACGAACAGGCAAGCTCCTCTCGCCACAGCATCAGCGGATCGCGACCGTCGATATCGTAATGAGCGGTCATATGGCCGTCGGCGTCCATGACCAACATTCCCGAAAGGTGCTCGGAATGGACGTACTCCTCGACACGATCATCGTTGACTTCAACGCGATCAGGCGGCAAGAACGTCGAAAACGACTCGAGCGCGGCATCCAAATTGTGCGTCGCCTCGGTTTTTCTTCCCTGTTCATATCGGTCATATTTTTCGCAGGCGTTTTTTAAAAACACCATGGTTTCCTGGCCAAACCCAAGCGTTTTATCGAGACAGCGATGCGTACCGACCACATATAGCAGACCCAACAAAACAGCGCTGGCCACAACGCAGATAGCCGCGGTGACTAATGCCTTTCGGCGCAAGCGGCGCTCATCATTTGTCATGATTCCGCTCCTTGCCCGTCCGTCGTCGCCCCCGCCTTGTACTTGCCCACAATGCGCTCAATCGTGCCATCTCGATCCATCTCGAACAGCACGGTATTGAGGTTTTTGACGTACTCCCCCTCATAGCCGTCCTTAAACGCGACGCCATGGTCAACCGTCATAACGTTGTCAGCGAACACACGATACAGGCCGGGATACTGGGCGACAAGACAATCAAGCGACTGAACGTCCGCCATCCAACAGTCAACATAACCTTTGACCAGGGCGGCCTTGCAGAGTTCGGCGGAGCCATATGATTTGATATGCACGTCCGACGAGATTTCCAGATCGCCTGCAAGCAATCGGCGTTCACTCACCGAACCGGCAATCACCGCAACAGTCTTGCTGCCATCGAGATACGCCAAGGACTTGATACCACTCGTTTTCTTGGTGGCAACCGAAACCGTCAAGGTTAGATACGGCTCAGTCCAGCAATACTCGTCTTCGCGATAACAGGGTGAATAGTCGCACCACAGGCAATCGATCTCGCCGTTTTTGAGCAGGCGGTCACGATCGTTCCAAGATATGTCAATGAATTGCGGCTTGATTCCCGCACGCTTGCAGGCCTCGCGGGCGATATCGATATCGATACCGGCGTAATCGCCTGTGGTATCGACATACACATAGGGGTCATTATCCGTAACGCCAATCTTGAGCACCGGGAGATCTTTATCGGCTTCATTCGAGGAGGAAGGACTGCGTCGAACGGTATACGTCAGGGCGCCCGCACAGACGGCAACAAAGAGTATGAGCACAAACGAGACGATAGCGCCTCGTTTAATACGTCTGGGCACGCGCCTCCTTTCATCAAAACAGCAGCCGAATTTTCATTCTATTACCGGAGCCTGCGGCAGCAACGAAAAAAAGCGCCTCGCCCAAGACGGGCAAGGCGCCAATGGTTGAAATGTATCCGCAAGCGGTCGAATAAAGCCAGCCTACTCGAAGCTCAGCTGCTCCAGACGATCAAAGACCGTGTCGATACGGGTGAGGAAGTCCCACGGATCAAAGATCTCGTCGAGCTTCTCCTGACTGACGGTGCAGCGCGGGTCGGCCTCGAGACGTTCCTTAAAGGTGGGGCCGGAGACACAATCCTGTACCTCGTGCCAGGTTGCCATGGCGTTCTCCTGCACAATGGCGTATGCGTCCTCGCGGGTGATACCCGTGTCGACGAGGGCCAGCAGCACCTTGGAGGAGAAGATGAGGCCGCGGGTCTTATTGAGGTTGGCCATCATGCGGGCAGGGTACAGCTGCAGGCCGTCGATAACGCGAATGAGGCACTGGAACATGTGGTCGAGGGCGATGAAGCTGTCGGCCTGGGCGACGCGCTCGGCAGAGGAGTGCGAAATGTCACGCTCGTGCCACAGGGCGACGTTGTCGAAGGCGACCTGGGCGTTGGACTTCACGACGCGCGACAGACCGCAGACCTTCTCCATGGTGATGGGATTGCGCTTGTGCGGCATGGCGGAGCTGCCCTTTTGGCCCTTACGGAACGGCTCCTCGGCCTCGAGCGTATCGGTCTTCTGCAGATTGCGGACCTCGGTAGCGATGCGCTCGCAGGTGGCCGCGGTGGTGGCGAGAACGCCGGCGAGATAGGCATGATGGTCGCGGCTGATAACCTGCGTGGACAGCGGGTCGTGAACCAGCCCCAGGTGTTCGCAGACATACTCCTCGACAAACGGCTCGATGGAGCTGTACGTGCCGACAGCGCCCGAGATGGCACCGAAGGCAACATTCTTGCGGGCATCCTCAAGACGGTCCAGATCGCGCTTGAGCTCCCAGGCCCAAGAGCCAAACTTCATGCCGAAGGTCATCGGCTCGGCGTGGATGCCATGAGTGCGGCCGGCACAGAGCGTGTTGCGCTCCTCAAAGGCGCGACGCTTGCAGATCTCGCCGAGCTTCTTGACGTCCTCGATGATCAGGTCGCAGGCCTGGGTGAGCTGGTAGCACAGGGCCGTGTCGCCCAGATCGGAGCTGGTCATGCCATAGTGAACCCAGCGGCTGGGCTTGGGGTCGCCCTCGGGAACATCGGCATCGATGTATTCCTTCATGTTGGTCAGGAAGGCAATGACGTCGTGGCGCGTGACTTCCTCGATCTCATCGACCTTCGCCTTCTCAAAGTTGGCATGGTCGCGGATCCACTGGGCCTCGTCTTTGGAAATACCGATCTTGCCGAGCTCCGCCTGGGCCTCGCAGGCCAGAACCTCGATTTCCTGCCAAATGGCGTACTTGTTCTCGAGGGAGAAGATGTGTCCCATCTCCGGGCGGGTATAGCGATCGATCATAGCGGCTCCTTTTTGGTTATTGGCACGTTGGTCGTAACCCAACCATTGTACCGTGCGCAGGTGCAAGTATGGGCAGTAGGCATTAACCTAACATTTTGGAATTGGAGCGACCATGAGGACGTCCGCGTATTTGCTTCGCAAATCCGCACCGGCTGCGGTCGATCTCCTCGGATTCACGGAGACGATGGGGAAGACTTTGTTGAATTGGCCGTCCCAAGGTCTCCCGCGCTCGATGGAGCGGGCAACGGGACGTCCGCGTATTTGCTTCGCAAATCCGCACCGGCTGCGGTCGCCTATCGGCGACCTTGCCTGCTCGCTATAAACGCTTCGCGTTTATTTAACGCTCGCACCCTGTCGGGTTCGAGTCCCGGCACTTTATTGAAGAAGGCACAGTAACGAAACGTTACCGTGCCTGAAATTCGAATGGAGCGGGCAACGGGACTCGAACCCGCGAGTGTCAGCTTGGGAAGCTGATGCCTTACCACTTGGCGATGCCCGCATATGTGGGGGATAGTATAACGCGGTTGTCTTGTTCGATACAAGGGTGGCGATGCTTGTTTTAGCTGTGGAGATTCGTTTGAAAATCGCGTCAATTGTGGAGACGATGACCTTTGACTTCCTGTTCACCTTATCTTCTACCTGCGCTTTTGCTTGATTGTTGTATTTGAGCTCAATTTGTCAGGAATTGGGCAAGCTTTTGGTCAGGCTCCGGTACTTACCCGCATGAACCTCGGGGGTAGCCTCATCCTACGCGTCGCAGCCTCCCCGTGCGGCGCACGAGGGATAAGGAGCAGCCATGTCCAACGCACCCACGCACTCTGTCCACAGCGCAATCGCAACAGGTCCGCTGCTCCTGCTCCTCTTCCTGCTTTTCGGCTGCCTGGCACCGGGAGCCGCATTTGCCGTCGATGGCTACGACCAGCTCGGCTTCCGCACTATCAGCGATAATTGTGGGCCCTTCTTTATCGGCAAGTATGAAGCTCAAGACGCCTCGATTGCCTACTGCATGAACCAGGAGCGTCCCGGCCCCACCAAGCCGGGCGGCCCATGGCTCAACTTTGATCAAGGCTGGGTGTGGCTCGACGACGAGTTCGCAGCAATCGTTTGTCACGGATATCCTACCGCCACGTCGTTTGGCGGTTACCATCTTTCACCCGATCGCGCCCGCGCCGCCACCCAGCTTGCCGTATGGATGCTCAACGGCACTACCCATGTCGACGGCACCTACTCCTACACGACCGCTCAGGGCAAAACCAAGAGCGGGCACTTTACCGCCGACGATGAAGTCGTGGCGGCTGCGCGGTGGCTCCACGACAGCGCAAAATCAGGAAGCATCAAAGCCGCTCCGCACCGCGCGCGACGCTATCTAGGGGCCGTATCGGGCGGCAGCAAACGTCAAGACATGCTCTATGTACTGCCGGCGGTCTCTGTTTCCTTCCAAAAGCAGTCTGCTAACACCGTTATTACCAGCGGAAACAATACCTATCAGTTTACCGGGGCAACATTCGATGTTTTTGAGAGCGCCAGCGGCGCGCGTGTCGGCACCATCCAGATGGACAGCAACGGTCGAGCGCAGGCAGCACTTCTGCCCAACACGGCATACTACCTAGTTGAAACAAAGGCGCCGGCCGGCTATGTCCCCCGTCGTGATCGCATCGCCTTTACCACGGGGAATGACGGTGGACAGGTCGCCGTTGATGAACAACCCGGCACCATCACCCTGCATGTCGTAAAACTCGATGCCGCGACGAATGCCGGACCCCAGGCTGGAGCTTCACTTGCGGGAGCAGAGTTCACGTGCGTGTCGCAATCCACCCCCGGATGGGCGCAAACCCTCACAACCGATGAAAGCGGTCGAGCTACCCTCACCGATGTCCCCCTGGGAACCTTTACCATCTATGAATCGAAGGCGCCCGAGGGCTATTTGCCCTCCGGTGACAGTTGGTCTTACACCGTTGGAGCCGACCAACTCGGCGATTCAGGCGTGGTCGAGATCGAATCTCGCGTTTCCAATATCCCCATTGCGTTTGACCTTGAGATTTCCAAATTCAAGGACTACGGCAATAGCGATCAATCCGGCCTGGAGCAGCCGGCAGGAGATGTTGTCTTTGAGGTTGTCAGTAACAGCTCTCAGCAGGTTGTTGGCACACTGACTACAAACATCTATGGCTTTGCCTCCACCAAAGACCAGCCCGAAGCATGGTTCGGCACAGGCAAGCGACCAGCCGGTGTCCACGGAGCCGTCCCATACGACCGCGCCGGCTACACGGTTCGTGAGGTTCCGGAAACCGTCCCCGAGGGTTTTAAACGTGCGGGGGAATGGACCGTCGAGGCCAATCAGATTTCCGACGGCGCCGAGCTTCAATATATCGTGGACAACCACGCCCTGTCGACGCATCTCCAGATTGTAAAACGCGATGCCCAAACAGGCGCCTCTGTTCCCCTAGCCGGATTCACCTTCCAACTCCTCGACAGCAATCACAAACCTGTCTCACAAACATGCTGGTATCCAGCATATAACGTAATGGACACCTTTACGACTGACGCGACCGGCACCGTCACACTGCCCGAATCGCTCATGCCGGGCACCTATTATGTACGCGAAACCTCGGCCAAAGAGCCCTATCTTGTCGGCGGAGAGATCGAGGTAAACATACCCGCCGATATAAACCTAACGCCCGTTGCAATCGTCTCGTATTATAACCACGCCGCGACCGGAAACATCAGGATCGTTAAAACCGATGCCGTAGACGGCAGCAGCCTCGCGGGCGCCACCTTTGAGATCCGTGCCTCAGGTGATATCGTGCGCCCCGACGGTAGCATTGCCGCGCTCGACGGTGAGACTGTCGCTACCGTCACGACGGATGAAACTGGAGAAGCACGCGCGGACGACCTCCCGCTGGGATCTGGCACCGCACGCTACGAGGTTGTCGAGACTCAAGCGCCGACCGGCTTCTTACTCGACCGGACGCACCATATCGTCGACCTTACCTATGCCGACCAGAAAACACCCGTTGTGGAAGCACGGCTTAACGTATCCGACGATTACACCAAGGTTGATATCTCCAAGGTCGATGCAAGCGGAGAGCAGGAAGTGAAAGGCGCACAGCTCACCTTATATGGTCCCGATAAAACCGAAATAGACTCCTGGACCTCATCCGACAAGCCGCACCGCATCGAACATCTTGCACCCGGCACCTACTCGTTGCGCGAAACGATGTCTCCGCGGACCTATGACCTTGCCGAGGAGATAACGTTTGAAATAAAGGATACGGGAGAAGTCCAATCCGTCGCGATGAAGGATGCGCCCATCGAGATCAAAGGACAGGTCGACAAGCGTCAGGAACTTGTCCAACCTATCGGGAAGGGTCTGTTGGCTAACGGCGATGGAAAAAACCGCGCCGCGATGCAAACCAATACGGATGGGCTTTTCTCCTATACCATCGATGCTCGAAACGATTCCGCTACTTGGGTTGATGAGTTTACGATTACCGATGATCTTGAGTGCGCCAAAGACGGCACGGCGAGATTCGTCTCAATCGAAACCCCCGTCGCCATCGGCGACCTCAACGGTCTGTGCAACGTGTGGTATCGCACGACGCCGTTGGACTCGACAGACGTCGATGAGCCGGCAAACGCGACTCTTGGCGATGGGCACGAAAATCCTTGGCTTGAGTCCGACGAAGTAAAAGAGAGTCTGGGTGAAGATTGCCGCCTCGTCGATTACGACGGCTGGCACCTCTGGAAGGCGGATGTCTCGACCACGGAATCCGCCACACTCGAGGCGAAAGAACTCGACCTTGCATCCAATACCGTCGTGACGGGCATTCGCATTGAATACGGTGCGGTAGCCGCCGACTTTACGACTCGAAGCGATACGGATTCTTGGACCCGTGATGATCTCAAAGATGAGCACGACGACCTTGACGATGCCAAAGCAATCCTTGGCACAGATGCTCGGGGCGCAGTCGTGCACATGCAGGCAACGTCGGCTTACACACCCCAAACTGCACTCACCAACAGCACACGCGTCGATCTTTGCCGCAACGGCGGCGGCGATAAACTTGAGTCACATGACGAGGACAGTGTCATTCAACGCTGTACCCTACCGCAGGACCTACCGGCAACAGGATCAGCTCCCATCGCCGCTTGCATCACCGCGCTCCTGACCTCGGGTGCCGCAGCCCTATGGTTCGCTCGCCTTAGGTCAATCCCAAAGAAGCGCTAGAGCGATGAAAAAGCGGGCGAGCCAGTCCCCCGGCTCGCCCGCTTTCAATCATTTAACTCGCCGCATCTACTCTGCAGACGAAGATCCACCATCAACGATTGCTTGCTCGGACTCAGGAATCCCATCGGCACCCGTGCTCTGTTCTTGCTCCACCTCTTCGCTGATTGCGGAGGCGGGGGTCGAGCCCTTCGCGCCCACGATGTAGGCAGCTCCAAACCCTAACGCAATGGCAATCAAGGTCAAAATCACGTAGACAGGCCAATGGCGCTTAATATACGAAAACACGTTGACTCCTTAGAGCTCCGTCTACGAACGGCGGATAACCTCGGTCACGACCTCGGATACCGTGGCAATGTTCGTCGGGTTGACATTGTGGGGCAGGTCGTCCTCGGTACGAGCGCAAGCCAGACGCGTGCCGTCCACGCCGGCGATGGTGAGGGCTCGGCGGCTCGCCTCGAGGGCGGCGTAGGCATCGGTCTTGGCATAGGGCATCTCGAGCGCGCCACAATCGACATGGAACGACTTGCACACCTTGCTGACCAGGTTCATGATGCGGCGATCGCCCTTGAGCAGCTGCTGTTCGCCCTCAACCGTCACCACCGAAAGCCTACCGGCGCCGACGGATTCAAGATTGATGAAGAAGACGCCGCGGAGCTTATCGCGATGCGAAGCCAAGAAGGCCTTCATACCGGCGCCATCACAATCCGAGGCGCCCGTTGCCACAAACCAGATATCGTGACCGAGCAGCTCATCGTCGCCCATAGAGGCGACAGCCGAGAGCATATCTTCGGAAGAAGCGCCGTCGGAAGACGTAGCGCCGCCCTTCCAGCCATCGTTATCGTCCTCGAAATTATCCCACGAACCGATGCCGCGACCGGACTTCTTGGCATCGTAATCGTCTTCGACGCCCAGCCAATCACTCATGCTGTCCTGTTCGTTTTTCTTTTTACGACCGAACAGGCCGCCCAGGCCGCGCTTGCGAGACTTGGGCGCCGCCGGGGCGGGAGCCGAAATGGTCTCGATCGGCTGAGCGCCCGACGCAACGGGCCTAGGAGGCGCAACGGGTGCCGATGTTGGTTCGGGACCCTGAGCGGTAGCAAAGGGGTCGTTGACCTGTGCGGAGGGGTCGGGAAGGTCGAACAGCGACGTGCGAGACGCAACGTTTGCCTGCTTCATCGACGGCAGCGACGGATCGGGGACCGAAGCCAGCGGAGACGAGGAAGGTGCAGGCGACGGAGCCGACGCCGGATCGGGAACATTCACCTGCGGACGCGGTGATGCCTGGGAGGAAATCTGGGCCATAAGGGAATCGACCGTTTCGTCCTGGGTGGGAGCAACATCGGCAACCGTGGCACCGGAACCACTCGGGGTCGGCATGGTGAAAATCTGCGTGGAGTAAGGCCTCGACTCATCTGTCTCGGGAGCCTCGGAAACCGCAGGCACTTCCTCCTGCTCGACCTCGGTCGAATCACCTTGATCGGCTGCCGCGTATTGCTCTTCGTCACAGTTGACCTCGACGGGCTCGTGCCCGGCGGCATCTTGGATTTCGGCAGCATCAATAGGCTCGTCATCGTCTGCCGCGTCGCCCTGCTCATCGGAAACAGGAAGGAGCTCGGCAATCGCGGTGCCTTGCTTTTCAAACGTTATCGTGGAATCGAACTGCGCGGCATCAAACGACATGGTGCTATCGACGTGCTGCTGAGCCTCAAAGGACGTTGTAGCTTCGGCGGCGTCGACAGGCACGGACTGCATAGCCTCGTTCTGCTCGAACTCTTGCGCCGCGCGCTCACGTGCCGCCTCGGCTGCCTGCTGCTGAGCGATAGCCTCCTGCTCGGCAGCCTCGCGTGCGGCAACGCGCTTCCCCTCGAAATCGTCGACAAATTTCCTGCCCTTTGCAAGCGCACCCTTAAAGAAGTTGGAAGCGCTGGCGCCAATCGAAGAGAACGCGGATGCAATATCGGCATGGGGCGTTGCCGCGGGAATCTCGGCCGAGAAATCAGTATCGCTCTCGTAAGACACGCGCCTCGGCTGTTCAGCGTAATCGTCGTCAGGCTCGTCCCTAACGTCTTGCGCCGGCGCGGCGGGAGCCAAAATGTCCAGTCCTGCCGCGGGATCGATCGCGGACACCGCCTCGGGCTCGGCAACGGCAGCGGCAACCGCGGCAGACTCATCATCCACGGCGACAACGGGCGCAGATGCAGTCACGACGGGGGCAGGCTCGGGCTCAAACGTCGGCTCCTCGCCTTCCTCGTAATCGAGCGTGCAGGACTCGGGAAGCATTCCGAGCGCACGGATGGCATCCGAACCAAAGCGGATGTTGCCGGCGGCATTGCGATAGAGCCTGGGCTCAGGCTCGGCCGCGACAGGCTCCTCCGCCGGCTCGGCAGTGGGAACCTCGTCATTGAACTCTTCGGCCTGGACAGCCTGATTCTGATCCTCGGGCACGATGGCGCCAATCAGCGTCTCGTCGGCAGACGCACCCTCAAAGCCCTCGATCTGCTCGTCGAAAGCCTCGCCCTGTTCGGGCTCGGTCTGAGCGTCGGGAGCAATCGGCTGACCGAACTCGTCCTCGGCGTAGGTAGGCTCTTCATACTCGATGGTGTTGCCGTAGTCGTTTTGCTGTTGGGCCGCGGCATACTCCGCTGCTGCGCGCGCCATCTCCTCGGCACGACGCTTCTGCTCCCCAAAATAGGTATCGAACGGAACATCGTCGGGAAACTCGTTTTCGCCCTGGAAGGGAGCAACGTTGTCCATAACGCCGAGCATAGCGGCGACAGAAGACTTGTTGCACACTGCGCCGGACGTATAGGGAAGCACAAAACGGTTAGAAATGATGTTTGCCGCGTTGGCGAGCGCAACGAGGGAAGCGAGGATCGCGACAATCCACAGCAGAACCTTGAGCGCGCCGGGGAGCGGCAGGATACGCAAGATGGCAACGGCAGCAGGGGCAACCGTGGCAACGGGCAACAGCTTGGCGATGAGCGCACGATACGAAGCATAGGGCTCGCGGGCGAGCAGCTCAGCACGGGGAGAGTCGTAGTGTGCGACAACGACCACCGGGCGGTTGCGCGGAGACGCGAGCGGGCCCGAGGCCTTGTGGTAGGCGATGACATTTTGGCTCACGCCCGTCTTGCCCAGGCGCGAAACCACGGGGTGGCCCGTGCGCTCGAGCACGTAAAGAACGGCGCCGACAATGGCCAGCAAGGTGCCGACCAAGCCGATGCCGCCACCGATGCCCATCAGCAGGGCGCCGGCAAACGCAAGAATACCGGTAACGGCAAATGCCAACCTGCTGGGCGCCGGGGCATTGAACTCCTGAACCTCGGGATCAAAGCCGTGGTTGCGGAAGATCTGAGCGATATCCTCGGCAGCCAAGCGCTCTTCTTCGCTGCATGCCGGCGTGATGCCGGTGCTCTGCAGCAGGTGGTTAATATAGTTCTGGGTGTTCGCCATGTGCGCTCCACATCCATAATCCGACAAATAGGCCCAATGCATGCACATTAGAACCGTATATAGTCGAAAGTATACCCCGAGCGAGCGCAAACGACCGAATTCGGGCCATCTTAACGCCCCGAGCGGACAAGGATATAGCCTAATCTCCATATCGGACTAAAATCATGGCAGCAAACCACCTTCTCATGCGAGGACTCTATGACGGCAAGCGACGCGACCGCGACAATTAAAAAGGGGAATTCGGAGCCCAGTTTCGATAAAACGGCTCAGCGCATCCTCAATCTTTTCTTTGTGCTCAACAGCTCCCCCGAACCGCTGACGACCGAGCAGATCGTCTTGGATTCTGACCTGGGATATGGCTCGGGCAATATCGACTCGGATAAGCGCAAGTTTCGGCGCGATCGTGACAAACTGCTCGAACGCGGCATCTTAATCAAGGAGGTTCGCCCCGCCGGCGCGCAGGAGACCGAGGAAAGCTCATGGACAATCGACCGCGAGCACACGTTTGCGGCAGGCGGCCTCATCACCGCAGACGACGCCGATATCCTGCTCAACGCTATCGACCAGACAATAGCGGCCGGCTCATCCACTTTTGCCGCGCCGCTTGCCGATATTCGTTCCAAGATTGCCTACCTCACCGGCAGGACGACGGCGGACGAAGCACCGATCCGCCGCTCTCCCACCGTCGATGCGGTATGGAGCGCCTTTGCCGAGCGATGCGCGCTGCGATTTTTATATCAGAACGGACGCGGTGAGCAGAAAGAGCGTACCGTCTGCATCTACGGCATGTTCGAGCGCGAGGGCGTTGCGTACTTCTGCGGCCTCGACAATGCCACCGACGACATCAGGACATTCCGCTGCGACCGTATCGTTCGCGCTTGGCGTCCTTCGAAGGCCTACGCCATCCCTGCAGACTTCAATCTCAACGACTACCTGTTCTTTGAATTCGATTTTGCCGACCGCCCGCCCGTTGCGGCTACGTTCTCGTTCGCCCCGCAGACGCAGATCGATATGATTAACGGCCTCACGCGCGGGCGAGGTGAGCTCGCACACACCGATTCGGGATGGACTTGGACCGTTGACGTGCGCGATCTTGAAGCCGGCGCCTCATTTTGCATGGCCCACGCCATGGACGGCATGAGGCCCATGGCCCCCAAATCGCTCAAGCAGGCGTGGAACCACCTCATTGAAAGGACGGTGCACGAGCATGCCCGTGCGTAAACTCACCAGCGAGCAGAGGCTCTCGCGCGCCATCGACATCATGGAGGCCCTCTACGCCGCCGGCGAGAGCGGCATGACACGAACCGAGATTTGCAGTCGCTTTGACATCACGGGGGCGTCGCTCGACGAGATTCTCGAGATCGTCTCGACGCTCGCGGACCGAGAATCGGGTGCGCGTATCATCTGCGAATGCCACGGCGAGCGCGTGGTCCTCACCGGTGACGCCGGGCGTGTACTACCGCTGCGCCTGAGTGCCGCCGAGGGCGCTGTGCTCAACCACGAACTTGAATCGTTGGGGATCGAGCCCCAGGCGGCGGCTCGAATTCGACATGCTCTTCTACCCGAAGAGCTCGGCTATAACCAGCACGTCTTTGACACCGTCAACCACGGGTCGCACTGGCAGCAGCTGAGCTGCGCCATTCAGGACGGCGTTCGCTGTCGCATCTCGTATCGCTCGATGGACGATGCGCGGCCACGCGAGCGTCTGGTCGACCCCTTGCGCATTACAGCAAACGGCGACCAAACATATCTGATTGCCTGGGACATCGCGGTCGATGAGCAGCGCACCTATCGCATGGATAAAATCGAGGGACTCGCCTTGACGGAAGACTCCGTCGTGCCTCACGCACCGGACGTTGCATCCCTCCACGATTCCCTTGCCCGGACGCAGCGTAGCGCAAAGCTCTTGATGCCATTCGATATGGCGGAGCATCTGGACTGGGCCGGCATCACCCTAATCGAACGCAGCGGGACAGACATGGCAACGGTAACCGTACATTACGGCTCCGAGCGTTGGCTGCTGAGCCAGATAATCGCAGCGGGCGGAGCCATCCGCATCTTGGATGACCCCGCCCTGTCAAAGCGTCTGTGCGATATGGCAAAAACCCTCGTCTGTCCGCTTTAGCGCCGCCGCTCGTGGCGTGCACGCCACAGCTGTAGATAGTGCCCGATCTGCGCCGATTCGATGCGCTGGTAGGAGCTCGTGGGCAGCGACGTTAAGAACTTCTTGCCATAGCCCTTCGTCACCAGGCGAGGATCCGCCAAGATCAGCACGCCGCTATCGGTCGACGAGCGAATCAAACGCCCCGCGGCCTGCTTAACCTCGAGCACCGCCTCGGGCAGCGAATAGCGCGCCCATGCGCGGTCTTCGCGCAGGTTGCGCTCGCACGAGAGCGGGTCCGTGGGGCTCGAGAACGGCAACTTGGGAATGATGACGCAGCGCAGCGTCTCGCCGCTGGCATCAAACCCCTCCCAGAAGGCCTTAAGCGCAAAAAGCGACGAGGTCGGTTCGTTGATAAACCGGTCGCGCAGGCGACGAGGAGATGAGTTGCGCTGCTGGCAGTTGAGTTCCAGACCCGCCCGGGCCATCTTGGGCTCAACGCGGGCGTACAGGTCTTCCATGTCGCGCCGATTGGTGAACAACGTGAGCACCGATCCGCCCATGGCAAGATGGGCGTCGACCAGTACGCGCTCGAGCGCCGTAAGATAGCTCTCACGATCGCGCGGATCGGGGATATCGCCCGCAACGACTACAGCCATGTTCGAATCGAAGTCGTAACTCGAATCCAAGTGCAGCGATGACGACGTTGAAGCACCGATGCGATCAAGGCCGACCGCATGGTTAAAGTGCTCAAAGCTTTTGGACACCGTCATGGTCGCCGAGGCAAAGATAGCCGTGTGAACCTCGGGCAGCCACTCGGTTGCCAAGGCCTCGCCAATGTCGATGCGCTCTGCGGTCATTGACTCTCCGCCGGCACGCAGCCTGCGATTGACCTGCAGCGAATACACGTAGTGTTCATCGGTACCATCAATGATGAGCTTGAGGTTCTCGGCCAGCTCGTGCAGGCGGCGCGAGATATCACCCAGGTCGACAACAACCTCTGGCTTGTCGGCGGCGACGGCTTGCACCAGCGCGTCGACGCTCTTGTCAGCTTGTTCCAATGCGTCGATGCCAGTGTAGGCCGACTGTAAGAAATCATGCCAGTCGTCAGATTCGCGCAGCTCGGGGCCAATCCATAGATTGGCATTGTCATAACCCCCACGCGCACGGCGGCCGAGCTCGCGAACGCCATCGAACACGCCGGCGATCGCCATGCTCGCGCGCGAGACCGTCGACGTCGCCTTGGCGGTAAGGCCCAGATAGAGCGTAGAGCCCTCGGAGGTTGCCAAATCACGGGAAACCTGGCTTAGCGCGCCGGTGCTCGAGCCACCCAGGCGCTCAAACAGAACGCGTGATTCGTCCGCCGACACCACGCGCGCCCACTGGCGGCGCGCCTCGCGCTCGATGGAATGGGCCTCGTCGATTACCCAATGACGAATCGGAGGTAAAATCCTGCCCTCGGCCGCGACATTGCGGAACAGCAGGGAATGGTTGGTGACCACCACATCGGCATGCGCCGCACGACGGCGAGCGCCGTGGACCAAACATTTATCAGGGAAAAACGGGCAGAGGCGGCGAGCACACTCGCGCGAGGCCGTCGTAAAGTCGGGGCGGTTGACGCTGCGCCACCGAATGCCGAGCGAGTCGAGGTCGCCATCGGCCGATTGGCAGACGTACGCCATAATGACCGCGACCGCCGTGAGCGTATCCGCCGGATCGCGCTTGGTGGTAATCTCGACCTGGCCGCGGCTCATGCGCTCGAGCTTGCGCAGGCACGGATAGTGGTCATACCCCTTGAGAGCGCAAAACGACAGACCACCGTCCAGTTGCTCGGCAAGTTTTGGCAGCTCATGGTACATGAGCTGGTCGGCAAGATTGTTCGATTTGGTCGCAATACCAACCGTGATGTTGTTACGGCGTGCTGCCTCGGCAAAAGGCACCAGATAGGCCATCGATTTGCCGACGCCTGTGCCTGCCTCAATTACTCGATGAGTGCCCGTGACCAGCGCATCGCGGACCTCGAGCGCCATCGCGATCTGCTCATCACGCGGCTCGTAGGTGGGATACATGCGATTGACCAGGCCACCTGGCGCATAGTCTGCCTCAATCTCCTCACGACTCGGCATCTTGAGTACCGGCAGCTCATCGGCGTCCACCCGATCGTCGGCGCGATCGGCCTTGAGAACGTCAGCACGAGCGGCGCTGAGAGAGAAGATAGAACCAGGGTTCTGCCCTGCCAAGAACGAGAAGATAGGACGATAGGACCAAGGCACGTCCGGATGCATGTCGGCTAGGCGCGCCATAAGGCCCTGGGGCAAGTCGGTGAGCGCCACGAGCAACACGCGCCATACGCCACACAGGGCGTCGACGTCGGCATTGGCACGGTGTGATACC
The DNA here is from genome assembly GCA_019424965.1 of Collinsella sp. Lineage (GTDB taxonomy): Bacteria > Actinomycetota > Coriobacteriia > Coriobacteriales > Coriobacteriaceae > Collinsella. Next base: position 19,550 of record JAHYYL010000020.1, on the reverse strand, counting down.
GAGTCGCAGCCAAACAGATCGGCCATAAAAGACAGCTTGTGAGAGGCCAGGCGCGGAAGCGCGATGCGCGACAGCGCCAGCGAATCGATCCAAATATCGCTCACGTTGACGCCGCCTTTGACCGACTCGATAAACGAGCGGTCGAACGTGGCGTTGTGTGCGATCACCGGACAGCCACCGACAAAATCGGCGAGAGCGGCGACGGCCTCAACCGCCGACGGGGCATCTGCCACATCGGCATTTGTAATGCTCGTGAGCTCGGTAATCTCGGCGGGAATCAGCTGCTTGGGATGCACGAAGGTATCGAAGCGGTCGATGACCTCGCGGCCCGAAAGACGGGCCGCCGAGATCTCGATCAGCTCGTTGTCCTGCACCGAAAGACCCGTGGTCTCGGTATCGAGGACAATCACATCTTCCTCGATAAGGCCGAAGGACTGCGTTTTGGCGCGGTCGGCAAGCGTAGCATAGGAGTCGATGACAAACTGCGGCGTTCCTGACGAAACCGCGTCCTCGATTAGCATGCAATGCCCGCTCGACGAAGGCCCATACGGATCAGGCTGTCACAGACCTGCGGGAACGTCATGTCGTCGGTGTGGCGGATCTCATCCGGATACAGCGACGTATCGGTCATGCCGGGAATGGTATTGGTCTCGAGGATAACGGGGCCATCCTCGCTCACAATAAAGTCGCTGCGCGAGATACCCAGGCAACCGAGGGCCTTGTGAGCGGCACAGGCAAGTTCCTGAGCGCGAGCGTAATTCTCGGGTGAAATCTGCGCCGGAATGCGATGGATATCCGTAGGGTCGACATACTTCACGTCCAGATCGTAGAACTCGCAGTCCTCGGGCTTACGAATCTCGACAATCGGCAGGGCGCGTACGTCATCTTCGCCGTATACGCCGACGGTGATCTCGGTACCCTCGATGCACTTCTCGACCAGCACTTTGTCGCCGTACTCAAACGCCTTGGCGATTGCCGCGGGCAGCTCGGAGGGCTCATGGACCAGGGAAATGCCATAGCTGGAACCGTTGACGGCCGGCTTCACAAAGCAGCGCTCGCCACAAACCTCGACGATATGATCGATATCGACTTCATCGCCCACCTCGAGCGCAAGGCCGGGGGCAATGGGAATGCCCGCCTTGGCGTATAGGAGCTTAGAGACCTCCTTGTCGGCACCGCAGGCGCTGGCAAGTACGCCCGAGGCCGTGTAGGGGATACCCAGGGTCTCCATGGCACCCTGCATGGCGCCATCCTCACCGCCGGCGCCGTGCATGGCGATAAATGCCACATCGAATCCGCCGGTCGCCATGGTTACCATAAAGTCATCAGCGGCCGTGTCAAGCAGCTCCACCGAGGTGTAGCCGGCTTCCTTCAGCGCCACCACAACGTTCTTTCCCGAATCGAGCGAGATCTCGCGCTCGGCGGAATGACCGCCCGCCAAGACCGCTACGTGCATGTTCTCTAGGCTTTTACCCGGCATGGGCAGACTCCTCCTCTATAATTTCTGCAGCTGATACCATATTGTAGCGATACCCTCTACGTTTCCCCAAAATCGAAAGGCTTCCATGAATCCCAAGACTAAATCTCAGGACATTCGCGACTTGAGCCAAAACGATATTCGCGAGCTCGTGGCCGAACTTGGCCAGCCCGCCTTCCGCGCGAAGCAGCTCATCGAATGGGTCTTTGAGAAGAACGTTTGTTCGTTTGACGATATGACCAACCTTCCCAAGGCTTTCCGTGAGCAGCTTAAAGAGGCTTTTGCCTTTGATACGCCGACTGAAATCACCAAGCAGGTTTCCAAAGATGGCTCGCGCAAGTATCTGCTCGAGTACCACGATGGCATTTCCGTCGAGACTGTCGGCATGCCCCGCCGCAACAAACTTTCCGTCTGCGTTTCCACCCAGGCAGGCTGCGGCATGGGCTGTGCCTTTTGCGCTACCGGTCTCAACGGCCTCAAGCGCTCTCTGACCGCTCAAGAGATCGTCGACCAGGTGCTTCATGTATCCAACGACTTTGGCGAGCGTGCCACAAGCGTTGTCTTCATGGGCCAGGGCGAGCCGTTTGCCAACTACGACGAGGTTCTCAAGGCACTGCGTATCCTCAACGACCCCGATGGCATCGGTATCGGCGCTCGTCACCTCACCGTCTCTACCAGCGGCGTTATTCCCGGTATTCGCAAATTTGCCGATATCCCCGAGCAGTTCACGCTTGCCGTTTCCCTGCATTCCGCCATCCAGTCGACGCGCAATAAGCTCATGCCCGGTGTTAAGAAATACACGCTGCTTCGCCTTCACGAAGCGCTTCAGCTCTACACCGAGAAGACTGGCCGCCGCCCGACCTATGAGTATGCCATGATCGAAGGCGTCAACGATACGAATCCCGAGATGCAGGCGCTCTGCGACTTCTGCGAGGGAACGCTGTGCCACGTTAACCTGATTCAGCTTAACGACATCGAGGGCAGCCCGCTCAAGCCGTCGCCGATTCATAAGGTTGAGGATCTTCAGCGTCGTCTTGAGTCCCGTGGCATCGAGACCACGATTCGCAACTCCCGTGGTAACGATATTGACGCCGCTTGTGGACAGCTGAAGCAGCGCTTCAGAGTTCAGAAGAACGCATAGGGGAGTCGCACCCCAATACGTTTCATGTGAAACATCGAACGGTCCCGGTTGCAGGATATGCAACCGGGACCGTTTCATTTATCGACCTCAATTTTGGACCAACTGCTACCTTTCCCATTTTTTACGGACAAAATAAAGGGCCCTTGTCTCATGAATCAGACAAGGGCCCCTTAAAATATGCAGGGTAATTGTTAGGTACCTAATAGCCTACATTTTCCCATTGGTTGCTAACCCAACCTTGATTAATCTTGGGATTCTTCGTTACCTGAGCAGTACGCATGGCAACATCTTCTGTCATAACATCCATTTTCTTCTTGGATGTATCAACGATATCTTGCGCGCCACGAAGCAAACGGCCTCGAAGTTCATCGTCTGTCACGATCTTATAGCCAGCAAAGGCACCAGCAGCGACAGTCGTCGCCAATGCAATCGCAGTAATAATCTTATTCCTCATCTTGGCCCCCTTGATCAAACTGAATCATTTCACCAAGAATACGAGAAAGCTCTTCTTCGTCTTTAAACTCAATTTCAATCTTATTCTTTCCACGCGAGCTCTTCACACGCACGTTGGTATTAAATACCTGGCGAAGCACACGGGCAGCCTTTTTAAAAGACTGAGGCGTTGCAGGCCTCGGCGTCTTAGGCGTCTCTCCGGCAGAAAACAATGGAGCAAGATTTTCTGTCGCTCTCACGGAAAGGCCCTCCGCAACAACCTTCTCTGCAAGTCGAATTCGAGCATCCTCATAGGGAACTGCAAGAATCGCACGTGCATGACCAGCAGTAAGTTTACCCTCAAAAATCATCTGCTGAACTACTTCAGGGAGATCAAGAAGGCGCAACGAATTTGTAATTGCAGAGCGTGATTTGCTTACTGCCTTCGACAATGCCTCCTGGGTCATACCGCTGGCATCAATGAGCTGGCGATAGCCCTTAGCCTCTTCGACGGGATTCAGATCAGAACGCTGAAGGTTTTCGATAAGAGCAAGAGCCAGCATCTCTTCATCATTAACATCTTTAATGATGACAGGCAGCTCCTCAAGACCAGCAAGCTTTGACGCCTGGTAACGACGCTCACCAGCGATAATCTCATAGCCGTTTCCATGCTTGCGAACCAAGAGCGGCTGCAAAACGCCATGCTCTTGGATTGACTCGCTCAACTCGCGAAGTTCAGTTTCATTAAAATGAATTCGCGGTTGATTAGGGTTGGGAACGATATCCTCAATAGGTAGTTTTGTTACAGATGCGGCATTTGAAGCAGATACAGCAGAACCACCGGTCTCATACTCGGCCTCTGAGACCAAAGCATTGAGTCCACGTCCCAATCCGCCACGTTTCTTTACACTAGGCACGCTTGATCACTTCTTTTGCAAGGTTCATATACGCTTTTGCACCCTTATTTTGAGGTGCATAGGTAATTACCGGTTCTCCAAAAGACGGAGCTTCGGAGATTTTAACCGTACGGGGGATTAGCGTCTTAAATGCCTTATCACCAAAGTATGATTGAACCTCCTCAACAACCTGATTCGATAGAGAAGTACGCGAGTCATACATGGTCATAAGCACACCATAGGTGTCTAAGCCCTTGTTCAGACGTGATTTGACCATCTTCATTGACTCTAGCAGCTTCGTAACGCCCTCGAGTGCGTAGTACTCGCACTGGATCGGAATCAAAACGCTGTCTGCTGCGGTCAAGGCATTGATAGTAAGCAGGCCGAGCGAAGGAGGACAGTCAATGAAAATAAAATCGAACTCGTCCTGAATCGGCTCAAGCAAATCTTTGAGGCGGGTTTCACGAGCAATTGCGCTTACGAGCTCAATTTCGGCACCTGCAAGCTGAATCGTAGCTGGAATTACGAATACCTTTTTGCAATTTGTATCAAGAACAAGCGATTCTGCCGGCACATCATTCAACAATGCATCATAGATGCAGCGATCAAGGTCTTCTTTTTCAATTCCAAATCCACTGGTGCTGTTTCCCTGCGGATCAAAATCGACAATCAGTGTCTTACGACCCTGCTCACCCAGTGCTGCTGCAAGGTTCACAGCCGTCGTTGACTTACCGACGCCGCCTTTTTGATTGATGATTGCAATGATACGCGTGTCTTTTGCGCTCTTAGAACGCTTAACGTCGCGAAATCCCACGGTCCCTCCTGGTGTGTATTAAAGCTGTCAAACGGAGGATGTTTCACGTGAAACATTCCGATTCGATATCAACCGCCATGTTTCACGTGAAACACTGCAAGTTGTTAGTATCCATTATGTTTCACGTGAAACATCTAGGCAAGCGGATTCTTCTTTGCCATGCCATTTGCACGAGGCAATGAAACGGATGCCGGATGACTCTTTTTAAGAACAATGAACTCCCTGTGGCCCAAGCCCTCAGGCAAATCGATTGCGTCATTCAGAAGCAAAGTGAAGCCGCAAATCTTAGCTGCTGACATGCCGGAAGCAAGCTCCTCATCCGAAGGATTACCCTTGGTGATAACAAATAGCCCTCCGTCTTTGAGGAACGGAGCAGCATACTCAACAAGAATCGGTAGAGGGGCAAGTGCGCGGGCGGTTACGACAGAAAACTGCTTCTTATGGCTTCGAGCATATTCTTCAAGGCGATCATGAACCGCATGAGCATGTTTCAATCCAAGAACATCAACAAAAGAATTGACAGCATCAACCTTCTTACCAACAGAGTCAATATAAGTAGCTTTACGATGCATGGTTATGGTTAACGGAATACCAGGGAAGCCCGCACCTGTTCCCATATCGAGCAAAGCTCCCTCAGGAGCCTTATTGATATAGGGGAGCAAAACAAGTGAGTCGAGGATATGAAGTACCGCAGCATCTTCTATGTTAAGAATACGGGTGAGATTGGTTGTCTTATTTGTTTCCAGAACCAAATCCAAATGTTGAATACATTTCCTCAGCTCAGTATCAGTTACGCTCAAGGAATACTCTTTGCAATAGGAAGTTAGACGACTCAACATCTCGTCAGCCTGCTGATCAGTAAGTACTAACAACGAAAGCTCCTTTCTGACAAAAATCAGTGTATCGAGAACTTTTGACAAAAAAAGGGGACGTGGAAACCACGTCCCCTTAGCATAAGCTCGAGTAGATTATCGAGCAACAATCACCACATGGCGATCGGGGTCATAACCCTCAGAATGAGTATCGACGGCGTCATTGCCACGAAGTGCAATGTGAACCAGTCGGCGCTCGTAGGCATTCATGGGCGGAAGCGAAACACTCTTATGAGTGCGGATGGCACGCTCGGCAGCAGACTGAGCCATGGAGGCAACCTTGTCCTGACGGCGGCTCTTGTATCCCTCGACGTCCACTACAACCGGATACCTAAAGCCGAGCTTGCGGCTCACCAGCAATGAGAACATAACCTGAAGGGCATCAAGGGTGCGACCATGACGGCCAATGAGAACAGCAAGGTCGGGAGCAGTTACATCCAGAATCAGCTCACCCTCGTCGCCCTCATACTCATCGATAGGAGAGTTGGCGGCATCGAAGTGCGAAAGGATGGAACGCAGGATGGAAATCGCGACATCGGCAATGGTGTCGAGCTCCTCGTCGGTCAGCTCTTCACCAGCCTTGTAGCGCTGTGCAATCTCGGGATAATCGCCCGCGACCTGCGGGGCAACCTCCTCAAGCATATCCTCGATGATCTCTTCAGACATAACGTACTCCAAATGTTAGGTACCTAAATAAGATTGATATCCCACTACTTCTTCTTGTGCGGGCGCGGCTTCTTCTCGCGACGAGTAACCTCAACCTGCAGCGGCGCGTTCTTAAGGCGCTCCTCCTCATCGGCCTTCGCCTTGTCGATGACCTTCTGCGTCACAAAAATCTGCTGGATAACCTGCCAAGCAGACGAGACGTCGTAGTACAGCAGAACACCAACGGGAAGGCTCCAGCCCATCCAAAGCATCATGACCGTCATGACAACGGCCATCATACGCATGCTCTGAGCCTGCTGGCCGGTCTGGTTGCGCGACATATAGAGCTGCGGAATCAGGGTCAGGACAGCGAACAGGATCAGGCAGACCAGCGCAGGCAGCGCGACCATAAAGCCATCGGCAAAGGAGGCACTCGGCGTGGTGGTCAGGTCGGGCAGAATATTAAAGAACGAGAACGTGCCGTCGTTAAAGTAGTCCGGCAGGTTACGCAGCAGCGTAAATAGGGCGAACAGGACAGGCATCTGAATCAACAGCGGCAGACAACCAGCCATCGGGTTGAACTTGTTCTCGCTGTAGAACTTCTGCATTTCCTCGGCCTGACGCTGGGGATCGTCGGCATAGCGCTCCTGGATCTCGAGCATCTTGGGCTGCAGCACCTGCATGCGTGCCGTCGACTTAGTCGACTTGAGCATAAGCGGCGTCAGCAGCAGACGGATGATGACCACCAGGATGATAATGGACAGGCCCCAGTCGACCGCAAAGGTCTGGATGAGCTTGAGCAGCTCGAAAAGGATGTTAACGATCCAATCCCACATGTAAGTTTTCCTCCGATAGCGAGTGCCCGCTAGGGCACAGGGTCATAACCGCCGACGTGCAGGGGATTGCAGCGAGCGATGCGCCTCACGGCAAGCCAGCAGCCTCTCAAAACACCGTACTTCTCAATCGCCTGGACGGCGTATTGCGAGCACGTTGGGTAATAAATGCAGGCGTCAGGCAATAAGGGCGAAATAACCTGTTGATATATGCGAATAGGAGCGATGGCAACACGTCGCAAAACGTGATTGCTCATCGCTCCTCCCCGGCAACGCCGGCGCGTTTCATAAGCGAACGCAATGCATTGTCCATCTCCTGCGGCGAGGAAACCCTCGTCTTGGGAGTTGCGAACAAGATGATGTCATAACCCGCAACGGGAAATCCACAGCTGCGGGCGGCCTCGCGCATCACACGCTTAGAACGGTTGCGCACGACAGCACAACCGAGCCGTTTAGCACCAACGAAGGCGACCCTTCCGGAGTCGCCTTCGCCAACCGATTCACATATGGTCATTCGAATCAGAGGGTGATTGAAACGACGCCCCTGACTGAACACATGCTCGAAATCTTGCCGAGACTTAATAGTCTTCATGCGAGATGTGTGTATCGCTGCTAGACAGTGAGACGCTTGCGGCCCTTGGCGCGACGACGGGCGAGCACGGCACGACCACCCTTAGTGGCCATACGGGCACGGAAGCCATGGGTCTTGGCACGCTTACGCTTATTAGGCTGATACGTACGCTTCATCTTAAGTTCCTCCTGCTGCATTTCGAGTGTCCGCGGGGGCGCGGACGCAGATATAGACACGTGAGCTTGAAGATTGTAGGGAAATCAATGTTCAAATGTCAAGAAATCAAAGGTAAAAGGTTGCGCAGTTCACACGGTTCCCCCATAAGCCGAGCTCGATTTAGCGGTGCATGGCAACTTTTCACGATATTTCATTGAGTTTTCAACAGGTCATGTTGGCAATGTTGAGAACTTTTCGTCCGTTTTCCAAAGTTTTCAACAGGTTTTGAAAAGTTGTCGAAAGATGAGAAACATTGCACGGTGAGCTACTATTTGTCCGAAACCTTTTGAAAGATTGCGAGCGGCATGTCTGACGACTTTTACACCATGGTCGATTCCGGAGACCCGGCACCCGACAACGAGCACATCACCGGCGTGCGCGAAGAGCGTGAGGAAGGCGAGCAGACGACCACGCAGGCGCCAAAAGCCATGTACGCCGCGCGCATCGCCGTCTATGACGACATGCTGTCGACACCGCGTGTGATCGTCATTGATCCGCAAGATGTCCGCACGTATTTGGAAGAGACGACCAACACCGTCTACCAGTGCATGAAAGAACAAGGTGGCCATATCTCGCTCATGGTCATCCGCGAGATTGTCGAAAACTTTATCCACGCACACTTTGCCGAGCCCATCATCTCGATTCTGGACGGCGGAGACACCATCCGCTTTGCTGATCAAGGACCCGGCATCGACGACAAGGAGCGCGCTTTCGACTTTGGCGTTACCAGCGCAAACAGCAAGATGAAGCGCTATATCCGTGGAACAGGAGCAGGGTTTCCCATGGTGCAGGAGTATTTGGAAAACGCCGGCGGGGCCGTGTCCATCGAGGACAATATGGGCAACGGCACCGTGGTTACGGTAAGCCTGGACCCTAAACGCGTGCAGGAAATCGAACGCGCCGGCGGACGCGGCGCTGCCGTGCGGCCCGAGACGGAGCAGCCCGCATATCCCCTGCCGGGAGCTTTTGCGCAGCAGCCCATGGCAACGCAACAGATGCAGCCCCGCGTGGGACAGATGCAGCAGCCCGGAATGCTTCCTACACAAGAGCCCCAGGCGGCGTCGATGTCGATGCCGCCAAACGTGCCACAGGCCATGCCGCTGGCGGATCAGGATACAGCAGCAATGCAGCAGGCGACGGGGGCACCGGGCGGCCAGCAAATGGGCTATCAGCCGTACCAACAGGGATATCCATATCAGCAGATGCAGCCACTGGGGTATGGCCAGCAGTTCCCGCAGCAGTACCAGCAGGGATATCAGCAGCCGTACCAGCAGATGCCGCAGCAGCAGTACAACCCCTGGGCCCAGCAGATGCCTCCGCAGCCTTACCAACAGTGGCCTCAAAGTTTTCAACAGCAAATGCCGCCGATGCAGAGTTCTCAACAACCAGCAGCTCAAATGATGTATCCTAATGCAGCAAATCAGTATGCGCAGCCACAACCGGACGTGTTCGTAAGCGATCGCGGCAACGCCGCGCTGGGCTATCTGGCGCAAAATCAAGCGTGCGGTGCTACCGATCTGGCGAGGGCGTTTGGAAACTCGGCCCCCACTTGGTCACGCACGCTCAATGACTTGGCGCAGGCCGGCTTGGTCATCAAGCATGGCCAGAAATACCATCTGACCGAACTCGGCGCCGCTCGCGTGCGAGCTCAGAGCTAAAGAACGGGAGAGACAGTGGACGAGGAAGCAAGCATCATCCTGGGGGATGCCATCGCCTTTTGCCAGCGCGACGGCCAAGATGCACGCCTCATCAACATGCTGGGGCAATCGCGCGCCATAAGCCTAACCGAAGATACGCTCACGATCGAGGCCCCCTCGCGCTTTGCCATCGCGCAGCTCAAAAAGCATCAGCCGACCATTGAGGCCTATCTGGAAGAAATCGCCTTTGCACCGATTGCGCTCGACATCGTGGCACCGCAAGGCGCCGCGACGGAATCCGCTGCCGCGACGGCGCCCGCCACGGCCCCCGCTGCTTCCCCGGCGGCGCCGGCCTCCGCAGGCGACGTGCCGACAATCGAGCACCAGCACGGCGATGTTTCCCGTGAAACCATGGCACCGTTGCCGACCGCGGCGGCGACGTCAACGAACGCACCCGTCACGCACATGCCTATCGCTCACGACGCAGCGGCGGGCGCGGATTCGGGCATTGCAATCAAGAACACGCTCTCGGCCGATGATTTTCGTCGCATGATGAACCAGATGAAGGACGGAGCGCCGACTAAGTCCACGCAAGCTGCGACCCCCGCTTCACCCATGCCGGCACCGACCGTACCGGCCGAGCAGAATGCGGATGGAGCCCCGCTCGCCGCGAACTCAAAATTTACCTTTGAGAACTTTGTCTACGGCCCCGAGAACAGCCATGCCTATCGCTCGGCACTCAAGTTTGCCGCCCTCGCGGACGAGCGGGGCACGTGCACATCACTGTTCATCTACGGCAAATCGGGCCTGGGCAAGACACACCTGCTGCTTGCCATCAAAAACGAGCTCGCCGAAAAGTCGCCCGAGATCAAGGTCAAGTATGCCAACTCCCAGGCATATCTGGACGACCTGATGACCGAGTTCGACCGCCAAAAGAAGAGCAACGCCCCCATCATGCAGGCGTACCACGGCGTGGACGTGCTCATCATCGACGACATCCAAAACATCATCGGCAAGCGCGCGAGCGTGGACTACTTTTTCCAGCTCATGGACGAGTTCATCCGCAACAACAAGAAGGTCGTCATCGCGGCAGACCGCGCCCCCAAGGACCTGAGCATGGACGAGCGTCTAACCAGCCGCTTCAACGCCGGCATGCTCTGCCTGGTCGCAGAGCCCAGCTACGAAATGAAATACAAGATCTTGCAGCGCTATTACGAGAACACCATCGTCGCCGCTCCCGAGGCAGGCGACGACTCGCTGCTGGCGGCCTATGGGGGCGACGGCGGGCACCTAACCGACGAGCACTTTAAACACATGGCCGAGGTCTCGGGCACCAACATCCGCGAACTCGAGAGCTTTTGCGAGCGCTGCGCCGGCGAGGCGGGCGACCGCGAGCGCGAGGGCGGGGAGCTCACCTTTGACGATATCGACGCCATCGCCAGCCAGTACTTTGACACATCGGCCAAAAAGATCAACGTCCAGACGGTTCAGTCCGTCATCGAAGAGCAGTACGGCGTGACGCACGAGGAGCTCATCGGCCCGCGTCGCAACGCCAATATCGCCAAAGCACGCCATATTGCCATCTATCTGGCCATCGAGATGTGCGAGATGACGACCACGGCGGTGGGCGCCGAATTTGGCAACCGCAACCACTCGACCGTCAGCACGAGCTACAAAAAGGTCCAGAAGATGATCCAGGAAGACCGCACCGTCACCGAAGACCTCAAGTCGCTGCGCGATAAAATTACACTGCGCTCGTAGGGAAATAGAGACACCTGTTGAAAACTTGTCGAAACCACGGGCATAAGGTGTCTAAAACCCAACCCGCGGTGATGAAAAGTTTTGCGCAGGTTTTGAACGTGGAAAACCACCCCTGTTGCACACAGGTTGCTGTCGATTCTCTTTCTGGGTCTGACCTGCGTCTTTGGGAGTAATCAACAGTTTCGTCAGTGCTATTACTATTATTAAGATATTTATATCTATAGAAAGGTATTAAAAGATGAAGTTCACCGTCAGCCAGAGCTCGCTTACACAAGCCATCGGCGTCGTTATGAAGGGTGTCGCTTCGGCATCCACCCTCCCCATCCTGTCGGGCGTGCTCGTTAAGGCCCAAGACGGCATCTTGGAATTCCAGACCTCTAACTACACCATCTCGATCCGTCATCGCATCGCGGCGCATGTCGAAGAAGAGGGCGAGATGGTTATTCCCTGTAAGATGCTCTCCAATATCACCAAGACCCTCCCCGATGCCCCGGTCACCTTTGAGCTGTCCGAGCGCCAGGTGCTGATTGGTTGCGAGAAGAGCTCTTTTAGGCTGAACACGCTCGATGCCAATGACTTCCCCGAGTTTCCGGCCTATGCCATCGAGAGTGCCGTGGAGCTGCCGACCGATGTCTTGTCCGAAATGGTCGGCCGCGTGTGGCGCGTCACCTCGACCGACAAGGCTCGCCCCATCCTGGGCGGCGTGCACATGAAGGTCGAGAACAACACCGTACGCCTGGTAGCGACCGATTCCTTCCGCTTGGCCGTGTGCGATACGCAGGTCGAGACCTCGACCCTCGAGGGCTCCTTTGAGCTTAACGTTCCGGCTGACGCCTTTAACGACGCGCTGAACATCATGGCCAGCCAGGCGACCATCATGATCGGGGCTACCGACACCCAGGTCGTCTTCGAGGCCGGCAACACCACCTACGTGTCGCGTCGCATCGAGGGCGTGTACCCCAACTACAAGCAGCTCATCCCCGATTCGTGCGTGACGAGCGTCAAGATCGACGTCGCCGCCTTTAACGCCGCCCTCAAGCGCGTGGCCGTTATCGCGAGCGCCAACCCCGCCGTCAAGTTCGAGATCGATGTCGAGAACGGGCAGATGGGCCTGTCCTCCATTTCCAATGACCAGGACCTTGCGCAGGAGACGATCGATGTCGAGGCCGAGGGCGAGTCGGGTACCATCGCCTTCAACTACCACTACATCTTCGGCTGCCTCAATGCCCTGTCCAAGGAGAAGGAGATCACGCTGGAGCTCAAGAGCTACTCGCAGGCGGGCATCTTCAAGTCCTACGACAAGATCAACTACCTGTACCTGGTCATGCCGGTCCGCATCTAGCGCTGCGCCATGACCATGTTCGCCCGCGATCTTTCCGTCGCGCACTACCGCAGCTTCGATAGCTATCGCCTTGCCCTGGACGAGGGCGTGACGATACTTGCGGGACCCAACGCGGCGGGAAAGACCAATCTCATAGAGGCGCTGCAGCTGCTGACGAGCGGCGCCTCGTTTAGGCATCCGACCGCAGCCGAGCTCGTCCATGACGGCGTGGGCTCGTGCAAGATCGAGCTGAGGCTCGAGGGCGACGGCCGCGTGCTTGATATGGGATTGAGCGCGGAGGACGGTAAGCGCTCGTTTAGCCGCAACGGCAAGAGATGCTCTGCCGCCGGTGTGCGCGGGGTTCTTCCGAGCGTGCTGTTTTGCCCCGACCATCTGGACATGGTTAAGCGTGGCGCCAGTGTGCGCCGCGCCGCCCTCGATGACTTTGGCATGCAGCTGAGCGCACGCTATGCCGATCTTGCGAGCACCTATGGGCGCTGCGTGACCCAGCGTAACGCCTTGCTCAAGGAGACCTGGTGCTGCCGCGAGATGCTCGGCGCGTGGAACGATTCGATTGCCCGCGCGGGTTCGGCCCTGCTCGTGCACCGGTTGGCCCTACTCGACCGGCTGGCGGGCCATGTGCACACTGCCTACGGGCAAGTGGCGTCCGGCGAGGCTGCCAACGTGACCTATGCGTCCACGCTGGGGGATTTGCCCCAGGTCGAGGATCGCGAAGAGCTGAAGGGTTGGGCGTACGAGCGCATGCTGGCTGCCCTTGACGAGCATGCCGACGAGGAAATTCGCCGCGGCGTGACGTTGGTGGGACCGCATCGCGACGAGATCGAGTTCACCGTGGCTGGTCGCTCCGCCCGTTCATTTGCCAGCCAAGGACAGCAGCGCACGCTGGTGCTGTCCTGGAAGGTGGCCGAGGTTGCCGTGGCTCGCGATGTCCTGGGCACCGCCCCACTGCTGCTTCTGGACGACGTGATGAGCGAGCTCGACGGTGAGCGTCGCGGCGCTTTCCTGCGGCTGATTGGCGATGATATCCAGACGGTCATAACCACGACCAACCTGGGGTACTTTACCGATGACCTGCTTGATCGAGCCAAGGTGGTGAGCATGGGTGAGACGTGCTAATTACGAGCGCGAGAGCGAGACAGTCGCCTTCAGCGGGTTTTTGAACGCAGAGCGCCAGCGCATCCTGGCGGCTGCAACGCCTAAGCGCCGTGCGCAGATGGAGGCCGCCGAGGAGTCGCGCACGGTCTATCGCGCATGGAACGCGGTGTGCTCGGGCACGCGCGAGGGGCGGCATGTGACGGGACTGCGTTACCTGCCCGAGTCCAATGAGCTGCTGGTGTATCTCGACTCGCCCTCGTGGACGCAGGAAATGACGCTGTTGCGCGAGATCATCCGCGCGCGCATGGAGCGCGCCGGTGCGCATGTGGACGGCCTGGTGTTCAAAACCACCGCGCCCGGTCACACGCCGCCCGCCGCCAAGGAGCGCCTGCGCCCGGCGACGACCGAGCGACCGCCGGCCCCGCATGCCGACCTAAGTGAGGCCGAGCGCACCGAGATTGAGCGCCAAGTGGCGCCCATCGAAGACCAAAAACTGCGCGAGGCCCTCGAGAATGCCATGAGAGCCAGTGCCGAGTGGGCCAAGGGCGTGCAAAGCAAAAAAGAGCCTTAAATCGCATCTGGTGGCCTTGTAGAGCCAAATACCCTCGTTCCCGAGGGTATTTTTTTACGATAAACTAGTAAGGCTGTACACATTTTCTTGACTGAAGGAGGACGTGTGGCAAACGAAAACGATTACGATGGCGGCGAGATTAAGATTCTCGAAGGTCTCGAGGCCGTTCGTAAGCGCCCGGGCATGTATATCGGCTCGACGAGCGCCAGCGGTCTGCATCACCTGGTGTGGGAGATCGTTGACAACTCCGTCGACGAGGCCATGGCCGGTTTCTGCACCGAGATCCAGGTGACGGTCCACGCCGACAACTCCATCACGGTCGTCGACAACGGGCGCGGCATCCCCGTCGACGAGCACCCTGTTAAAAAGATCCCGACGCTCGAGGTCGTCATGACGATCTTGCACGCCGGCGGTAAGTTCGATAACTCGGCCTATAAGGTCTCGGGCGGCCTGCACGGCGTGGGCATCTCCGTCGTCAACGCACTGTCCAAGCGCGTGGTCGTTCAGGTCCGTCGCGATGGCAACACCTACGAGATGGAGTTCTCGCGCGGCAAGACCGTCAAGAAGATGGAGGTCGTGGGCACCTCGGATTCGACGGGCACCACCGTCACCTTCTGGCCCGACGACGAGATCTTCGAGACCTGCATCTACGATTTCGATACGCTGCACAACCGTCTGCAGGAGACGGCGTTCCTCAATAAGAACCTCAAAATCGTGCTGACCGACGAGCGCGAGGAGACTCCCCACGTGGAGGAGTTTTGCTACGAGGGCGGCATCATCGACTTCGTCAAGTTCCTCAACGAGGGCAAGGACGTCCCCGAGGCCTTTAAGGAGCCCATCTACATCGAGGGCAAATCGGACCCGGACGCTCCCGTGGCCAAGATGGGCGAGGTCGAGGTTTCCCTGCAGTGGAATAGCGGCTACGGCGAGAACGTCATGTCGTTTGCCAACGACATCTACACTCCCGAGGGCGGCATGCACCTTGAGGGCTTCCGCACCGCGCTCACCCGCGTGATCAACGACTACGCGCGCAAACAGAACCTGCTCAAGGAAAAAGACGCCAACCTGACCGGCGACGATGTGCGCGAGGGCCTTTCGGCCGTTATCTCGGTCAAGCTGCCCGATCCGCAGTTTGAGGGCCAGACCAAGGCCAAGCTCGGTAGCTCCTATATGCGCGCGCTCACGCTCAAGATCGTGACCGACGGCCTCGCCGATTACTTGGAGGAGCATCCCAAGCCCGCCCGCGAGATCGTCAAGAAGGCGCAACAGGCCTGCAAGGCGCGCAACGCCGCCCGCAAGGCGCGCGAGGCGACCCGCCGCAAGAGCCTGCTCGAGACGGCATCCCTGCCCGGTAAGCTCGCTGACTGCTCGGTGCGCGATGCCGAGCTGACCGAGCTCTTCATCGTAGAGGGCGACTCGGCAGGCGGTTCGGCCAAGGACGGCCGTCGCCGAGACATCCAGGCGATTCTGCCCCTGCGCGGCAAGATTCTGAACGTCGAACGCGTTGGTGACCATCGCGCATTCTCGAGTGACACCATCCAGTCGCTGATTACCGCGATCGGCTGCGGCGTCACGACGAGTGCCGGCGACGGTGGCGACTTCGATATCACCAAGGCGCGCTACCACAAGATCATCATCATGACCGATGCAGACGTCGACGGTGCGCACATCCGCATCCTGCTGCTGACGTTCTTCTACAAGTACATGCGCCCGCTGATCGATGCCGGCTATGTCTATGTTGCCTGCCCGCCCATCTTTGGCATTAAGGTACGCAACAAGATCCATTACGTGTATCCCAACGGCCGCCAGCCCGAAGACGAGATTCTGCGCGACACCATTCAGAGCCTGGGCCTGAACCCCGACGACAACGACGAGGACGGCAAGGCCAAGGACGGCAAGATCACCAAGAAGCGCAAGGGCTATACCGTTCAGCGCTACAAGGGCCTGGGCGAGATGGACCCCAAGCAGCTTGCCTCGACGACGATGGACCCCAAGACCCGTATCCTGCAGCGCGTGTCGATCGAGGACGCCGTGGTGGCGGACCGCGCCGTGCGCGAGCTCATGGGTTCCGAGGTCGGCTATCGCCGCGAGTACATTGAAAAGCATGCGCATGATGCTCGGTTCCTTGACGCTTAAGAGGAGGTAACGTGGCAGACGATATCAACAACAACGAGGGTATGGACGAGGCCGGCGACGCCGGCATGCCCGATGATCTGAAGCGCCTACTCGCCCGCGCCGAGCAGGGCGAGGACGGCGATCCGGATTCCTATAACCCCGACGCCGAGGATGAAGATGATGAGGATGACGACGCCGAGCTCGAGGAGAGCTTCGGCGCGGTCGATCGTGGCGCTTCGGCCGGCGAGGACATCAACGGCGGTCAGCTCCAGATTTCAGAGTTCGGCCGCGAGATGAAGCAGTCGTTCATCGAGTACTCGATGTCGGTCATCACGGCGCGCGCCCTGCCGGACGTGCGCGACGGACTAAAGCCGGTGCACCGCCGCATCCTGTACGCCATGAACGAGAGCGGCATCTACCCCAACCGCCCGCATAAGAAGTCGGCCTGGACGGTCGGAGAAGTTATCGGCAAGTACCATCCGCACGGTGACTTCGCGGTTTACGAGGCCATGGTTCGTCTGGCGCAGTGGTTCTCCATGCGCACGCCGCTCATCGATGGCCACGGCAACTTCGGCAACATCGATGGCGACGGCGCGGCGGCCATGCGTTATACCGAGAGCCGCCTGGCAAAGCCTGCCATGGAGCTGCTGCGCGACCTGCAAAAGGATACCGTCGACTGGCAGCCCAACTACGACGAGTCGCTCGCCGAGCCCGTGGCGCTGCCCGCGCGCTTTCCCAACCTGCTGGTCAACGGTAGTCAGGGCATCGCCGTCGGCATGGCCACCAACATCGCCCCGCATAACCTCACCGAGGCGATCGAGGCCACCTGCTACCTGATCGACAATCCCGACGCCACCGTCGACGAGCTTATGCAGATCATGCCCGGTCCGGACTTCCCCACCGGCGCCATCATCATGGGCAGCGCCGGCATTAGGCAGAGCTACGAGACCGGTCGCGGCTCCATTACCGTGCGTGCCAAGGCCCACGTGGAATCCACCAAGACCGGTCGCAGCCGCCTGGTCTTTACCGAGATTCCCTACATGGTCAACAAGGGCACCTTGCAGGAGAAGATCGCCCAGCTCGTAAACGACAAGCGCATCGAGGGCATCTCGGACATGCGCGACGAGTCCAACCAAAAGGGCATCCGTCTGGTCATCGAGCTCAAGAAGGGCGTCATTCCGCAGGTCGTGCTCAACAACCTGTATAAGTACACCTCGCTGCAGACGACCTTTGGCGCCAACAACCTGGCACTCGTCAACGGCGTTCCCAAATGCCTGAGCTTGCGCGAGATGCTGCAGCACTACATCGACCACCAGGTCGACGTCGTCACCCGCCGCACTCGCTTTGACCTTAAGAAGGCCCAGGCACGTGCCCATATCCTCGAGGGCTACTTGATGGCTCTCGACCATATCGACGAGGTCATCAGCATTATCCGTTCCTCGCAGACCGACTCCGAGGCAAGCGGCCGCCTGATCGAGCGCTTTGGCTTTACGCCCGAGCAGACCACGGCCATCCTCGAGATGAAGCTGCGCCGCCTGACTGGCCTGGAGCGCGACAAGATCCAGGAAGAGCTGGACGGTCTGCGCCGCGCCATCGCCTACTACGAGGACCTGCTGGCGCATGAGGAGAAGATCCTGGGCGTCATCAAGGAGGAGATGCGCGAGATTTCGAAAAAGTTCGGCGACAAACGCCGCACCGAGATCAGCCATGTCGAAAAGGATCTGGATGTCGAGGACCTCATCGCCGACGAGGACATGGTCGTGACCATCACCCACACCGGCTACGTGAAGCGCATCCCGGTGGCTGCCTACCGCGCCCAGAAGCGCGGCGGCAAGGGCGTGTCGGGCGTCAACCTTAAAGAGGACGACGTCATCGACGAGATGTTTATCGCGTCCACGCACGAGTACGTGCTGTTCTTCTCGAGCAAGGGCAAGGTCTACCGCCTGAAGGTGCACGAGCTGCCGGTGGGTACGCGCCAGGCGCGCGGCACCGCGATCGTCAACCTGCTGCCCTTTGAGGAAGGCGAGAAGATCGCGAGTGTCATCAGCTGCCGCGAGTTCCCCGCCGACGAGTACCTGATGTTTGCCACCAAGAGCGGCATGGTCAAGAAGACCGTGATGAGCGCTTACGACCGCAGCCGCCGTGATGGCCTGATCGCCATCAATCTGAGAGACGACGACGCGCTGCTCGCCGTGCGCCGTGTGCGCGAGGGCGACAAGATCATCCTGGCCACCACTGCGGGCAAGGCGATCATGTTCCCCGAGGACCAGGTTCGCGCCACGGGACGCGACACCAGCGGCGTTCGCGGTATTAGCATGAAGGACGGCGTGAGCGTTTTGGGTATGGAGGTTACCAACGGCAACGGCGACCTGTTTGTCATCACCGAGCGCGGCTACGGCAAGCGCACGCCGGTCGCGGACTATCCGGAGCAGAACCGCGGCGGCCAGGGCGTCTACACCATCCAGATGACCGAGCGCAAGGGAAACCTCGCGGCCATGAAGACGGTGGGTCCGCAGCACGAGCTGTTCATCGTGACGGAAGGCGCGACGGTCATTCGCGTCAAGACCGATGAGATTAGCCAGACCGGCCGAGCCACCCAGGGCGTCAAGATGATGACCGTCGACGACAACGACCGTGTGTGCGCTGTCGCCCGCATGACGGCAGCTAAGGAAAAGCCCGAAGGCGAAGGCGCCGAGGCCGAGGCAACGGTCGATGCCGAAAATACCCCAGTCGACCTAGGCGACGGCAACGACATGCCAGAGGATCTCCTAGACGAGTAAGAGGCCCTAGCTGGTAGAAAATATCAGACCCCATATATCGGCGGTCGGCGCACTGCGCGCCGACCGCTTTTTTGAAAACCTCGGGACTCGCGTTCGCCCCGGCCACACGGCGGCATGCGAAGTCGATCGCGAGTTCCGCACGAGCCGGAGAGCACTTAATGTGCTCTCTGCGCGAGTCAGGACTGTCCGAGCAGGCGACTTCACATGCCGCCGTGCGGCCGGGGCGAACACCCTCCAAAGATTTTCAAAAAAGTTGTTGACGCGCGCGTAACGACTCGTCTAATATATCCCTTGCGCGATGGACCTGTAGCTCAGTTGGTTAGAGCGTCCGGCTGATAACCGGGAGGTCACA
>JAHYYL010000019.1:5997-44208 GCA_019424965.1 Collinsella sp. | reverse complement strand
ACCGCTACTGGTCGCACCGCGGCATGGGCGGCGGGCGCGGCGGCATGGCCGAGCCGAGGCCGCAGCGTGCCGGGGCGGGCGGTGTCCGTCTAGAAGGGAAGGGCTGCGACGAGGGTGCCGTGGGCGGCATGCGCCTTGCCGGCTCCGGCTACCGCACCGGCGAGCGCGAGGCCGGCGAGCGTATTCACGATTGGAATCTGGTCGAGCAGGGTCTCACCGAGCAGGAGGCGCGCCAGGAGGCGAGCCGCTGCCTGCGTTGCGATCACTTTGGCTTTGGCGCGTTCCGCGGAGGGAGGAACCTGGAATGGTAGAGCCCAACAACACCACCGTCAGCGACAGCACCGAAAACGGAGCGCATAACATGGTCAAGCTCACTATCGATAATTGCGAGGTCGTGGTGCCCGAGCACACCACGATCCTGGATGCGGCCAAGTCCGTCGGCATCCAGATTCCCACCCTGTGCTACCTGCGCGATCTGAACGAGATCGGCGGTTGCCGCGTGTGCGTGGTCGAGGTCGAGGGCTGCGACCAGCTGGTTGCCGCCTGCAACAACTACGTGCTCGACGGCATGGTGGTCCATACCAACAGTCCCAAGGCCCGCGAGGCCCGTCGCACCAACGTGCAGCTGCTGCTGTCCCAGCACGACTCGCGCTGTACGAGCTGTGTGCGCAGCGGCAACTGCAACCTGCAGACCATCGCCAACGACCTTGGCATTTTCTATCTGCCGTACGAGCAGCGCCTGGCGCGCGAGGGCTGGGACTTCGATTTCCCCATCATCCGCGATAACGACAAGTGCATCAAATGCATGCGCTGCATCAAGGTGTGCGAGAGCGTGCAGGGCTTAGGGATTTGGGACCTGACCAACCGCGCCACGCATACCGCCGTGGGCACCCGCGGGTGTGCGCCGATCGGCAAGACCGATTGCGTCGCGTGCGGTCAGTGCATCACGCATTGCCCGACGGGCGCCCTGCGCGAGCATGACGATACCGAGACCGTGTTCGATGCTCTCGCCGATCCTGACAAGATCGTACTGGTGCAGATTGCGCCGGCCGTGCGTAGCGCCTGGGGCGAGGAGCTCGGCATTCCGCGCGAGGAGGCTACCGTCGAACGCCTGGCTTGCGCGCTGCGCCGCGTGGGCTTTGAGTACGTGTTCGACACCGACTTCTCGGCCGACCTCACCATTATGGAGGAGGGCTCCGAGCTGCTCGAGCGCCTGGGCGCTGCCTCCAAGGGCGAGGGCGACAGCCGCGGCTGGCCCATGCTCACGAGTTGCTGCCCGGGCTGGGTACGCTTTGTGAAGGCGCGCTATCCGGAGTTTGTCGACAGCCTGTCCACGTCCAAGTCGCCGCAGCAGATGTTCGGCGCCATTGCCAAGACGTACTACGCCAAGGTGTTGGGCGTGGAGCCCGAGCGCCTGTTCGTGGTGTCCGTGATGCCGTGCACGGCCAAGAAGGCCGAGTGTGCGCTGCCGAGCATGGTGGGCGAGGGCGGCGCGCCCGATGTGGACGTTGCGCTGACGGTGCGCGAGATGGTACGCATGATTCGCGCGAGCCACGTGAGCGTCGACACGCTTACCGAGGAGCCGCTCGATACGCCGCTGGGCTTCGGCACGGGCGCGGGCGTGATCTTTGGCGCCACGGGAGGCGTGATGGAGGCCGCCGTGCGCTCGGCCTATTACCTGGTGACGGGCAAGAACCCCGACGCCGACTTCTTTACCGACGTGCGCGGCCTGGACGGCTGGAAGGAAGCCGTGGCCGATATCGATGGCACCAAGGTGCGCGTCGCCGTGGCGCACGGGCTGGGCAACGCCGCCCGTCTGCTCGACGCGATTCGCGCCGGCCGCGTGAGCTATGACTTCGTTGAGGTCATGGCGTGCCCGGGCGGCTGCGTCGGTGGCGGCGGCCAGCCCATCCACGACGGCTGCGAGTTGGCAGCTGAGCGCGGCCAGGTGCTGTGGGGCCTGGATGCCGCTGCGGACATTCGCTTCTCGCACGAGAATCCCGATGTCCAGGCGTGCTATAGCGAGTTTTTGGGCGAGCCGCTCTCACCGCTGGCCGAGGAGTTGCTGCATACCGACCATCACGCATGGACGATGCCTAACGAGGGGACGTGCTAGCGATGCGCGCGTTTGATTTTGAAATGTCGCGCCGGGGGTTTGCCTCGGCGCTCGCCGCGGGCGCCTTGTCGCTTGCGCTCGCGGGCTGCGGCGGCGGAGCTGCGGGGGCGGGGTCTGCTGCGGGCTCGGCTGCCGGGTCTGCCGCTGACGGTGCCGCTGCCGAGCCGGTCGAGGTGCACGTCGCGTCGCTCAAGGGCCCGACCTCGATTGGCTTGGTGCAGTTTATGGACCAGGCTGCCGATGGCGAGACGGACAATGAGTTCGACTTTGCGATCAACACTGCCGCCGACGAGATTGTGCCCAAGGTCATTCAGGGCGATATCGACATTGCCCTGGTGCCCGTCAACGTGGCGAGCGTGCTCTACAACAAGACCGAGGGCGCTGTGCAGGTCATCGACATCAACACGCTGGGCGTGCTGAACGTTGTGACGGGCGACGCGAGTGTGGCCTCGTTTGGCGATCTGGCGGGCCATACCGTCTATATGACGGGCAAGGGCGCCACGCCGGAGTACGTCATGAACTACCTGCTGGAGCGCGCGGGCCTGACCGGCCAGGTGACGCTCGAGTTTAAGAGCGAGCCCACCGAGGTGCTGTCGGCCCTGCTTGCCGATCCGTCTGCTGTGGGCGTGCTGCCCGAGCCGTTCAAGACCGCCGCCATCGCCAAGAGCGAAGGCAAGCTGTCGGCTCCGGTAAGTCTGACCGATGTGTGGGATGAGCTGGCAGGTGACACGGGTTCGCGCCTGCTGACGGGCGTGACCGTGGTGCGCCGCACGTTTGCCGAGGAACATCCCGAGGCCGTGGCGGAATTCCTGAGCTGCCACGCGGCGAGCGTTGAGGCCGTGAACGCGTCGCCGGCGGACTGGGCCCAGGCCGTGGTCGATGCGGGCATCGTGGATAACGCCGCGATTGCCGAAAAGGCGATTCCCGGGTGCATGCTCGTGTGCCAGACGGGGAAGGACATGAAGGCGGCGCTCGGTGGGTACCTGCAGGTGCTGGCCGACGCGGACGCGAGTGCCGTGGGTGGTAAACTTCCGGCTGACGATTTCTACTACTTGGAGTAGCCCGTGCGTGCGTTTGCTCGACAAATGACAGAGCGTATGAAGGCGGTGGCGGCAGCAGGTGCCGTCGCCGCCTTTTGGCTTGCCGTGTGGATGCTGGTGGCGGCGCTGGTGGCGCAGCCGCTGATTTTGCCGGGGCCGGGTGCTGTTGCCTTGGCGCTGCTGCGCCTGGTGTGCGATGGCGGTACCTGGGCGATTTTGGCGGGCTCGGGCGCGCGGATACTAGGCGGGCTGGCGCTTGCCGCGGTGTGTGGTGGCGTGCTTGCCGGGATTTCGTCACGTTCGCGTGCGTTTGCGCGCCTGGTGGCTCCGGCGCTGTCGTTTGTGAAGGCGACACCGGTTGCCTGCGTGGTGGTCCTGTTGCTCATTTGGTTGGGGTCGGCGCGCGTGAGCATTGCAGCGGTCTTTTTGATGGCACTGCCGGGCGTGTATTTCTCGCTGGTCGAGGGTTTGACGCAAACGGATGAGCCACAGGAGCAGATGTTTCGCCTGCATGGCGTGCGGGGCTGGCGACTGTTTTGCGCCCATACCTGGCGCGAAGTCCTGCCGTTTGTGCTTTCGTGCGCCCGTGCCGTGATTGGTATGAGCTGGAAGGCCGGCGTGGCAGCCGAGCTTATCGGCATGGCGGTGGGCACCGTGGGTGAGCGCATCTATCAGGCAAAGCTTTTGATTGAGACGGCCGACCTGCTGGCGTGGACCATGCTGGTCGTTGCCGCCTCGTGGGCGTGTGAGCGCGTGCTGGTGTGGCTGCTGCGGGTTTCGGGACCCGTGGCGTGGGGCGCGGCCGTGCGGGCGCATGGGCATGGATTGCGTGGGCGTGCGGGAGCTGCGAGCGATGGCACTTCAGCGGAGCTTGCGCTTGCCGTGGGCGATCGCGCGCCCTGGGCGCCGGCGCTCGCCGGACTGGTGCTCAACGTGCCCGCGTCTGGGCGTATCTGTGTGATGGGCGCCTCGGGTGCGGGCAAGTCGACGCTCCTTGCCCTTGCGGCGGGGGAGTGCGCGCCGTGCTCCATGGTGTTTCAGGATGCACGCTTGGTCGAGTCCGCCTCGGCGCTGGATAACGTGCTGGTGTGCGCCGATGCATGCGTGGACGCCTCGAGTGCTGCGGCCCTGTTGCGCCTGCTGGTGCCGGGGGTCGATGTGCATGTTCGCGTGGCCGAGCTTTCGGGCGGGCAGCGCCGTCGCGTCGAGATCGCTCGAGCCCTGCTGTGCCCGGGCGGCGCCGTTATTCTGGACGAGCCCTTTACTGGTTTAGATACCGTTGCGCGCGACGCATGCGCCGAGGCTGTGCTCGACCTGCTCGACGGCCGTATGCTGTTGCTTGCCACGCACGATGTCGCCGACGCTCATGCCCTTGATATCTCGGACATCACCACGCTCTAAATACTAACTCAGCAACAAAATGATTCGTTTTCCTCCGTCCCCATAGGGTCGGTTGTGGTATTCTATCTGCGGGGTAATACTTAGGAATACCAAGTAATACCAACGCCGTAGAAACAAACTCCGGATGCGGGCCAATCGGGTTGCCTTCACAGCCCGTCGCCCAGCCGCGTGGCCCGCATCTATCCGCACTACCGTCGTTTCAAAAAGGAAGCGCCATGGCAGAACACATGACCCCCGTAGTCGCGAAGGTCTTGCCCGAGGAGAAGGCAGCCTTCGCGGCGGCAACCCAGCTCGTGGGCACCACGCCGTCCAACGCCATCCGCATGTTTATCGCTGCGTTCAATCGCTGCGGCACCTTCCCGTTCGACATCTCGCCCAACGGGGCTTTTGGCATTGCGCCCGATTCTCATCAATAAGTGATCCGTTTTCCTCCGTCCCCATGGGATCAGCTCTCTGCCGAGTTGTGGTAGAACTAGGGAACGGTTTTGAGGAGGTTGGCATGCTCAATGCGATGATTTGGGCGCTTGCCTGTTTTGGCGTCGTCGCTGCCGATATTGCCCTGAGCGTCGTTTTGTTCTCCGCCCTTGGCGTCGCATCGGTGTTCATGGGTTTTTCGATCGATGACCTCGACATTCAATTGCTTCAGGCCGTCGCGCAGACGGCATCGTTTTTGATGGCGCTGCTGTGGTGGCGTTATCTGTGGCCGCGTTCGTTTATGGCGCGCTGGCAGGGCGAGCGCCCGCTCGGCGAGGGAGCGCGTGGGGCGTGGAAACGCATCGTCTGCGTTATCGTGATTGGCCTGGCCCTGCAGGTGGTCGTTGGCTACGTGACCGACGCCGTGCTGTCGCTGCTGCCCGAGGCTGCGGCCGACTACAGCGAGCTTGTCGAGGAAACAGGCATGGGCGACACCAGCTATCTCGCCGTCCTGACTACGGTGCTCGGCGCCCCATTTTGTGAAGAGCTGCTGGTGCGCGGCATTATTTTTGAGTTTTCGCTCCGAGCGTTTAATCCGCAGTGCCGCCCACTTTGGAAGTGCCGGCGTCGTGTGAGCGCGCAGAGTGGCGCCATGGTGCCCTGGGCGGCCCCAAGCACGTGGGGTATCGCCGCGGCGATTGTGCTGCAGGCGGCGATCTTCGGTTTTATGCACATGAATTGGGTACAGGGTTGCTACGCGGGTGCCGCCGGCCTCATCTTTGGTTGGGTGCTCGTGACGACCGGAAAGCTCCGCTACACGATCCTGCTGCACTTTGCCTTTAATGCCGGGTCGTATTTCATGACGTTGCTCTGGTTTGTGAACACACCGCTCGACGTGATAATCACGGTCGCTATCGCCGGCGTCATCCTCGTTGAGGCAATGCGCTCGCTGCGCCACGCGTGTGGGATGGACGCAGCGAGCGCACCGCTGCCCTAGTTGCGACGCCCGCCTCCGTTGGCGCCCTGACGCCCTTGGGCTGCGCGATTGCGACCGGCAGTGTTCTGCGCACGCGACATGCCGCCGTGCCCCTTGCTGCCTTTGGGCCCCTTGCCGGCACCGCCAGCGCCGCCGTGGGCCTTGCCGCCCTTCTTGCCGGTGCCATGCCCCCCGCCAGCAGATGTCTCGCCCGGACGTGGCGGCACGGGGCGAATCAGGCAATGCTTGGTGTAGCCGATCAGGTCGCGACGGCCGGCTTTTTCCAGCGCCTCGCGTACGAGCTTGTAGTTCTCGGGCTTGCGGTATTGGATGAGCGCACGCTGCATGGCCTTCTCGTGCGGGTCGCGTGCCACGTAGATCGGCTGCATGGTGCGTGGGTCCACGCCGGTGTAGTACATGCAGGTCGACATGGTGGACGGGGTGGGGTAGAAGTCCTGCACCTGCTCGGGCATGTAGCCCATGTCGCGCACGGCCTCGGCCAGGTCCACGGCTTCCTTCATCGTCGAGCCGGGATGGCTCGAGATCAGGTACGGCACCACATACTGTTTAAGTCCGTATTCGCGGTTCAGGCGTTCAAATTTACGGCAGAACGCGTCGTAGACGGCGCGGCTCGGCTTGCCCATCACGGAGAGCACCGCGTCGCTCACGTGCTCGGGCGCTACGCGCAGCTGGCCCGAGACATGGTGTTCCAGCAGCTCGCGCAAAAACTCGTCCGAGGCATCTGCCATGGTGTAGTCAAAGCGGATGCCGCTGCGCACGAAGACCTTTTTGACGCCCGGCAGCTGGCGCAGGTCGCGCAACAACTGCGTGTAGCCGCTCTCGTCGACCACCATGTTCTTGCACACGCTCGGCCACAGGCAGCGCTTGTTCTTGCACACGCCGTGCTTGAGCTGTTTGTCGCAGGCGGGGCGACTAAAGTTTGCCGTCGGTCCGCCTACGTCGTTGATGTAGCCCTTAAACTCGGGATCGCGCGTGAGCAGTTCGGCCTCGCGCATGATCGAATCGTGACTGCGCATCTGCAGCACGCGACCCTGGTGGACGGTGAGTGCGTAAATCGAGCACCCGGCAAAGCAGCCGCGCTAGACGCTGATGGAAAATTTGATCTCGGCAAAGGCCGGCACGCCGCCCGCCGCGTCGTAGTCGGGATGCCAGTCACGTGCGTAGGGGAGCTCGGCGACCTCGTCCATCTCGTCGGTGGTGAGCGTCGCCGATGGCGGGTTCTGTACCACATAGACGCTGTTGGGGTAGGGCTCTACCAGGCGATGACCGGTGATGGGGTCCATATTCTGCTGCTGCACGTTAAAGCTGCGCGCGTAGTTGAGCTTGTCGGCGGTAAGGTCGTCCCAGCTGGGCAGCAGGTCGTAGTCGTAGACCTCGTCGAGCGAACCCGTGCGGTAGACGGTACCGTTGATATAGGTGATCTGGTCGACGGGCAGTCCCGCGTCGAGCGCATCGGCGATCTCGACAATCGCGTGCTCGCCCATGCCGTAGATGAGGATGTCGGCGCCCGAGTCGAGCAGTACCGAACGCTTGAGCTTGTCCTGCCAGTAGTCGTAGTGGGCCAGACGGCGCAGGCTCGCCTCGATGCCGCCGATAATGATGGGGGCATCCTTAAACGTCTGGCGGATGAGGTTGCCGTAGACCGTGACGGCTCGGTTGGGACGGCGCCCCTCCTCGCCACCGGGGGTATAGGCGTCGGTGTGGCGGCGGTGCTTGGTCACCGAATAGTGGTTGACCATGGAGTCCATGTTGCCGGCGCTGACGAGAAAGCCCAGTCGCGGCTCGCCGAGCACGGTGATGCTGGCGGGGTCGGTCCAGTCGGGCTGGCAGATAATGCCCACTTTGTAGCCATGCGCGTCGAGGACGCGGCTGATGATGGCCATGCCAAAGCTGGGGTGGTCCACGTAGGCGTCGCCGCAGATGTAGACGAAGTCGCACTGGTCCCAGCCACGCGCATCCATGTCGGCGCGGCTGACGGGGAGGAACTTGTCGCGGCCCGGACGCCAGGGGCGTGAGGGCGCTGCTGGAGCATGAGTGGTGTGCCCACCCTGCGCCTTGCCGCCGCGCTTTTGCTGCTGGCCCTGTTTGCCCTGCTGACTGCGCTGGTTGTTCGGAGCGTGCTGAGGCTTTTTTGCCACGATCCCTCCCGGTGTTTGTATGCTGCACGTAATTGTAACCAGTCTTTTTGGGACGGGGCTAAAAAGACTGGTGGAGAACATGAGCTGGCGGATTGGCGCGTCGGTGCGGGTGTCGTTTGTTTCCAGGCTGTGTATCTGCGCGTTGGAGAACCCGTCTCGCGCGCACGCCATGTTGTCAATGGGTTACAGTATGAACGGCGGCTATGTTTCCGCCAACGCACGAGAGAGTCGTCAACAAGGAGGATGCACGACGATGCAGCGTGCCAAACAGATATCGGAATCTATTGAGCTGGGCATCATCTTGGCGCTCGCCGGTGGCTTTATGGACGTTTATTCGTACATTGGGCGCGACCACGTTTTCGCCAACGCGCAGACGGGCAACATCCTGCTGGTGGGCGTGAGCATCTCGGAGGGCAACTGGGCGCTGGCGGGACGCTATTTCTTTCCCGTGGTGTCGTTTGCCGTGGGCATTATGCTTGCTGACCTGGTTCACGAGCGGTTTGGCAGTGTGATTCACTGGCGCCAGGTGACGGTGTTCTTTGAAGCCGTCATCTTGCTGGGCGTGAGTTTTATTCCCGGTGGCGATTTCAACCTGCTCGCCAACTGCCTCACGTCGTTTGCCTGCGGCATGCAGGTCGAGAGCTTCCGCAAGATCCACGGTCACGGCATCGCCACGACCATGTGCATCGGCAACTTGCGCAACGCGCTGCAAAACGTGGATGATTACATCATCACCCACAAGCGCGGCTTTTTGGAAAACGGCCTGCTGTACTTTGGCGTGATCTTTACCTTTGTGTTTGGCGCTGTGCTGGGCAACTGGTGTATTGAGCGCATAGGCCTGCACGCCATCGTCGTGGCGAGCGTGCTGCTGTTTGTCGCGTTTGCCATCATGTTCATCGACCGCGAGCGCGACTTGCGTTTTCGCTGGAAGGTTGCGGCCGAGGCTTGGAAAGAGGGCTGTCGAAAGTAACCGAATGCGGCAAAGGGACAGCCCCTTTGCCGCAATATATTTTCATCTCTATGTAGTACAGCTTCAGGAGCCAGAAAAAAACTATCTAGCTCCTGAATGTTGTTACGAACTGCTTTTTGCAATTTATTCGAGATGCTCTTCAATCCGAGCCCTCAGAAGGGCAATGGCTGTGGGTATTCCAATTGCGGCGGCTAATTCGGCTTTATCCAAAACCTGTATGTTAAAGCACGATTGTTTATCACATTGAAGGACGTTAACTGAAGATAGCTTCACTTCCCGTTGACTGAATATATCGTAATCTCCAAATAGGAAGTTACCTTTTATTGTGTAATTCGGTATGTTCGTTACGCACTTCATCTCAAGTCTGTTTAGGCCATAATCGAACACCGCAACTTCCTTGTGTTCGATGATGAGCGCAACCCTGGGCATGTTACTAAAACCACCGTCGACGACAGTAAAGAGCTTTTCATTTGCATCGTCATAAACGGTGTATTTAAGACTCAATAGCTGTCCTAGTGGACCCGTGAACCCATGTCTTTTGATGTTGAGGTTGTCTCCCGCTGGGTTGACGAGAGCCAGAGCATGCGGATAAGGGTTACCTTCAATTGAGATTCGATATTCGTTTGTAGCCGTCTTGCTCGATTTAGGACCAGTAGCCATCACGCGTCATCGCCTCGATCGAATTGGAACCGTCTTCTGCTTCGTGCGGAGAATTACGCTGTACGTTGCAGTACATGCAGCTGCAATAACCGCATGGGAAATTTCT
This sequence comes from Collinsella sp., assembly GCA_019424965.1. Lineage (GTDB taxonomy): Bacteria > Actinomycetota > Coriobacteriia > Coriobacteriales > Coriobacteriaceae > Collinsella. The sequence goes on along the minus strand of JAHYYL010000019.1, from coordinate 34,366 downwards.
AACAAAATGAATGACACTATTTGCTGCATGCATATTAATTACTATAAAGTATCCTTTTATAAACGTATTGTCAAACATATATTGCTAAAACAGAAACAATTTATAGACTGAGTTGGTCGTATTCTTTGGGCAATTGCTCCTATAATCTAGCCTTCGCTGCAGTCGGGAGGGAAGGGCTGGGGCTCCGTTATTATGTTGAAACGCTTTAACACTTTTGACGTTCTCATGCATTTTTTGTTTCAAAAGCGTTAGGATGGAACTTGCAGCGCGGGGCGTAATGGGTGCCCCGCACACGATGGGAGGCTATCAATGGCTAATCGTTTCGTTCTCAATACCATTTCTTATCATGGTTCCGGCGCCATCAAGGAGATCCCCGGCGAGCTCCAGCGTCGCGGCTACAAGAAGATCTTCGTCTGCTCCGATCCCGACCTGGTCAAGTTTGGCGTTACCGCTAAGGTGACCGACGAGCTCGACGCCGCCGGCATCGCTTGGAGCCTCTACTCCGAGATTAAGCCCAACCCCACCATCCAGAACGTCAAGGACGGCGTCGAGGCCTTCAAGGCCGCCGAAGCTGACGCTATCGTGACCATCGGTGGCGGCTCCTCCATGGACACCGCTAAGGCCATTGGCATCATCATCAACAACCCCGAGTTTGCCGATGTCCGCAGCCTCGAGGGCGTTGCTCCCACTAAGAACCACGCCGTGTTCACCATCGCCGTGCCGACGACCGCCGGTACTGCTGCCGAGGTGACCATCAACTACGTCATCACCGACCCCGAGAAGGTCCGCAAGTTCGTGTGCGTCGACACCAACGACGCCCCTGAGGTCGCCGTCGTCGACCCCGACATGATGGCTTCCATGCCCGCCGGCCTGACCGCTTCTACCGGCATGGATGCTCTGACCCACGCCATCGAGGGCTACACCACCAAGGGTGCTTGGGAGCTCTCCGACATGTTCCACTTTGAGGCCATTAAGCTGATCAGCGAGAACCTGCGCGACTCCGTTGCCGAGGCCAAGTCTGGTCAGCCCGGCTCCGGCCGCGAGGGTATGGCTCTTGGCCAGTATGTCGCCGGCATGGGCTTCTCCAACGTCGGCCTGGGCATCGACCATGCCATGGCTCACACCCTGTCTGCCCACTACGACACTCCGCACGGCGTCGCTTGCGCCATGCTGCTGCCGATCGCCATGGAGTTCAACAAGCCGGTTTGCGCCGAGCGCCTGGCCAAGGTTGCCGTTGCCATGGGTGTTGACACCACGGGCATGAGCACCGACGAGGCTGCCGACGCCGCCATCGCCGCCGTCAAGCAACTCTCCGCCGACGTGAACATTCCGCATGTCTGCGAGGCCATGAAGGCCGACGAGATCGAGGTCCTGGCCAAGGACGCCATGGCTGACGCCTGCTTCCCGGGCAACCCGCGCGAGGCGACGCTCGACGACGTCATCGAGCTCTTCAAGAAGATCTGCCCGGATGCCTAGCCCAGTTTGGTGGTCCTTCGCCCGTAGGCGTATGGTCTTTTGACTTGCTGCTGGCCCCGCCGTGCTACGCGCGGCGGGGCTTTTTGTGCCGCGCCGATGCCCCAAGATGGGCAAAACCAAGGCATGCTGCCCGCTGCGGATAGGTGGTGCACTTCTCAGCGTGCATTTTTGGGAGTATTCAGCAAGCTCTGAAAATGCATAACGTTGTGAATGGGCCGCAGTGGCCCGCAGACGCCCATCGACAGCCCTTGTGGGCGGGCTATCGATGAGCGGAGGGGGCTGCCACCGCGTTTTTGGTTTGCGACGACCTGCAACACTGCTGTAACCGCGTCGCTTTGCCGTTTGCGATGGGGCTGACGGGGTCCACGGTGCTGAATACTCCGTATTTTGCACGGTCCAAGGTGGGGTACCCTGAGACGAAGCAAATAGATGCCTCATATTTATGCAGATACCGATAGGATTTATGCAAGATTGGGACTGTAAACCGAGCGCGTGCACAAAACCGGTACGGGGACGTCTGGAGTCGGCTCGGTTTCTAGAGTATTGCACGTGCAGAAAGGTTAAAATCGGGGCTCGGTCTTAGTTTTACTTGGAAGGATGCATATGGCTTCTAATGTTGATGCTTCTCTAGAGGAGACGCTCTCCTATATTACTGACCAGTTGAAGACGCTGACTTCTATTGCTTCACCTACGGGCTATACCCGTGCGGCTACTGACTATCTAATGGAAACGTTGCGCGATATGGGCTTTGGCCCCGAGCGCTCCAATAAGGGCAACGTGTTGGTTGAGCTTGGCGGCGAGGGCGAGCCGCTCGTATTGGCGAGCCATGTCGATACCCTGGGCGCCATGGTGCGCTCCATCAAGGACAATGGTCGCCTGCGTCCCACGACGCTTGGCGGGCATCAGTGGTCTACGGCCGATGGCGAGAACTGCACCGTTTACACGCGCGATGGCAATGTCTACACGGGTGTGGTTCTCAATACCGAGCCTTCGGCGCATGTGGCCGATGAGCCGGTCAAGACCATCGAGAAGAACATGGAAATCCTGCTCGACGAGAACGTCGACAGCAAGGACGACGTGCTCGAGCTGGGCATTCAGGCTGGAGACATCATCGCTATGGATCCGCGCACCACGGTGACGGAGAGCGGCTACATCAAGAGCCGCTTCCTTGACGACAAGCTGTCCGCGTCGATTCTGCTGGGTCTGGCTCGCGCCGTTGCTGACGGCGAGGTGACGCTCTCGCGCAAGGTGTCACTGCTCTTTACCGTGTACGAGGAGGTCGGCCACGGCGGTGCCTTTGTGCCGGCCGACACGCGCGAGATGATCAGCGTTGACATGGGCTGCGTGGGCGACGACCTGGGCTGCACCGAGCGCATGGTGTCGATTTGCGCCAAGGATTCGGACGGTCCGTACAACTACGACCTGGTAACCACGCTGTCCAACATCGCGCGCGAGCTGGAGCTCGATTACGCCATCGATGTGTACCCGCATTACGGTTCCGACGTCGAGGCCACGCTTTCGGCCGGTTACGACATCCGTCACGGCCTGATCGGCCCCGGCGTGTACGCGAGCCACAACTACGAGCGCAGCCACATTGACGGCGTGCGCAACACCTACGAGCTCGTCCGCGCCTACGTGCAGCGCTAGGGGAGCAGCTTGCGACTCGGCTGACCAATCACTAAGGCCCGTTTTTCGGGCCTTTTTTCGCTTTGGGCTGTTTAGTATTATGATGTATGTAATCTATTAACTAAACGTGTAAATTACTTAACGAGGTGATGCGGTGTATGGATACGTCTGAGTACTTATCTATGGGTGATGCCGCCCGCCTGTTGGGCGTTACGAAAGCCCGCATATCGCAACTTGCCGCATCGGGGACGCTTGTGTGCGATATTGTGGGCGGCCGGAAGATGGTCGAGTACAATTCTGCGACCGCCTACCAAAAGGTCCGCAAGCGAGGACGCCGTCCTGCGGCTGATGTGGGACGCAAGTTTACGCTGATGTCGGCCGACCATGAGATCGCGCATGTCTCATTTGATCCGACGCGTGTGTTTCCCTTCGAAATCGCCGAGGTCCTCGATGCGCAACGAATGCCGTTTGGCACATGCTCGAGCTCTTCTCCTACGGTGAATAAACGGGAGCTCAACGTGTGGTGGAGCCATCGGTCGGTGCCTGACGTCCGCCCTGGACTCGTCTCGCGCTATCGTGAACTGGGAATTGCCAATGGCATCGAGGTTCCGGTTCGGTGCCTGGGCTTATCGCTTTCGGATTGTTATTGGCTGCGGCCGGCCGATTGCGTCGAACTCAAATGGCAAAGCATCAATTACTTTGAGAACGAATTTGAGCGATCGGCGCCCGAAGAGCGTTCGGGTTGGCTGGAAGGCATCGGTCTAAAAAATCCGGATAACACGTCCGAGGGCGAGCTCCCTAAATCGTGGATGATCCGAAACGGCATTCGCGTTTTGGCTAAAGGGTGCGGGATGGACGATCAGCGTCCCTTTAACGAGGCGGTTGCAACGGCTCTACATCGTCGCTTGCTTTCCAAGGGGGAGTTTGTTCCTTACACGGTTGAGCGCATATTCGATGGCCCTGTGTGTCTGTGCGACGACTTTCTTGACGGCCGCGAGGAATACGTTCCGGCTGTTTACGTTAAGGGCGTACTTGGTAGTCAGCGGGGAAACTCGACGTACGACCGGTACTGTTGCTACCTCGGCAAGCATGGTGTCGGTGAGGCCGCTGTGAGAAGGTCTATGTCGCAGATGATTGTCTGCGATGCCCTTTTGGCCAACAGCGACCGCCATTGGCGAAACTTCGGCATCATCCGCAATGTCGACACCCTGGAGATAAAACCTGCTCCGCTGTTCGATAGCGGCAACTGCCTGTGGTATAACGTACCAACTGCCGTGCTCGCAGCTGGGGAGTTTGGGTTTTCCGCTAAGCCGTTTGGGCCCGACCCTTCCGTCCAGCTGGCGCTTGCGGACTCGCTCGATTGGTTCGATTCATCGCGGCTCAACGGATTTGTTGATGAGGCGATCGAGATTCTTTCGCAGAGCAAATGGGCCACGGCGGAGGGTCGACTCGAGGCCATCCGCCGCGGCCTCGAGCGTCGCGTAATCGAGGTTGGTGCCGCTGTTGAGGTACTTCGACACGTGCAGCGATAAACCCGCGGCTACTTAAGTGCGCCGGCCACCGTGCCGCCGCCCAGGACGATGTCGCCGCGGTAGACTACGACTGCCTGGCCGGGGGCGATGGCTCGCTGCGGCTCGTCAAAAGTTAGCAGCATTTGTCCGTCTTCATCACGCGTAAGGGTTGCTGCCTGGTCTTTCTGTCGGTAGCGGTATTTGGCGCCCACGCGAATGCCGCCGGCATCCAGCTCGGCCTCCATGTGGTCGGCAGGGGCGCTCCAAATCCAGTCGTTGGCTGTGAGCGCTGTGGCCGTCAGGTCCTCGGCCTCGCCCAGATGCACAATGTTGTTGGCGGCATCGACGCCCGTTACGTACACGGGGTGCGCCATCGCGACGCCCAGGCCCTTGCGCTGGCCTATGGTATAGCGCAAGGCGCCATTGTGGCTTCCGACCACGCTGCCGTCGCGCCACACGATATCGCCCGGTGCAGCGGCGTGTCCGCAGCGGCGCTCGATATAGCCCGCATAGTCGCCGTCCGGGATAAAGCAGATATCCTCGCTCTCGGCCTTCTTGGCGTTGATGAAGCCCTGCTCGGCGGCAATGCGGCGCACATCGCACTCTTTGTCCAGCCCTGCCAGCGGAAAAATCGTGCGCGCCAGGCGCTCCTGCGTAAGCGAATACAAAAAGTAGCTTTGGTCCTTTTTGGGATCTTCGCCGCGATGTAGCTGCCAGGTGCCATCTGCCGCTTGGCTTGTTTTGGCGTAATGGCCCGTGGCGATATAGTCGCAGCCCATGTCCAGCGCCGCATCGAGCAGCGCGCCAAACTTAATGTGGCGGTTGCAGATGATGCACGGATTGGGCGTCAGCCCCTCCTGGTAGGCGTTCACAAAGCGCTCGATCACGTTACGGTCGAAGGTTTGCTGCAAGTCGAGCACGTGATGGGGTATTCCCAGGCGCCCGGCGACGGCCTTCGCGTCAGCGATGTCGCGATCGACTTTGCTCATGCCCGTGACGGGATCGGGCGCGGGACAGGTGAGGCGCATGGTGGCACCGACACATTCGTAACCCTGATTTTTGAGCAGATACGCGGTCACGCTGGAATCGACGCCGCCGCTCATGGCGACGAGCACGCGCTTGTTGTGCATGGGGAGGTTCTCCTTGGTGGCATGTGGCCAAAAAAGAAAAGCGGCGCGGGAGGCTGGTTCCGCGCCGCAGACATTGTAGCAAGTTCGGACGACTCGTGGGGCGCCCTGATGGGATGGGCTCAAGCTGCCGGGAGAGAGGAGACCGGTTCATCCTGGGCTCAACCTATGGGCAACAGACCTTAGTCCTGGAAGAGTGCCGTGGATAGGTAGCGCTCGCCGGTGTCGGCGAGCAGCGCCACGATGGTCTTGCCCTCGTTCTCGGGGCGCTTGGCCAGCTGCAGTGCGGCCCACACGGCGGCGCCGGACGAAATGCCTACGAGCACGCCTTCCTTGTGGCCCACGGCGCGGCCGGTGGCAAAGGCGTCGTCGTTCTCGACGGGGATGATCTCGTCGTAGACCTGGGTGTCGAGGACGTCGGGCACAAAGCCGGCGCCGATGCCCTGGATCTTGTGCGGGCCGGCCTGGCCCTTGGAGAGCACCGGGGAGGTGGCGGGCTCGACGGCGACGACCTGAATCTCGGGGTTTTGCTCCTTGAGGAACTCGCCCACACCGGTCACGGTGCCGCCGGTGCCAACGCCGGCGACGAAGATGTCGACCTTGCCGTCGGTGTCATCCCAGATCTCGGGGCCGGTCGTGGCCTTGTGGATGGCGGGGTTGGCGGGGTTCACGAACTGGCCGGCGATAATGCTGTTGGGCGTCTCCTTCTGCAGCTCTTCGGCCTTGGCGATGGCGCCCTTCATGCCCTTGGAGCCGTCGGTGAGCACGAGCTGTGCGCCATATGCCTGCATAAGCTTGCGGCGCTCAACGGACATGGTCTCGGGCATGGTGATGATCACCTTGTAGCCGCGGGCGGCCGCCACCGAGGCGATGCCGACGCCGGTGTTGCCGCTCGTGGGCTCGATGATGGTGTAGTCGCCGCCGCGCACGAGCTTGCCGGCCTTCTCGGCCTCGTCGATCATGTTCTTGGCGACGCGGTCTTTGACGGAGCCGGCGGGGTTGAAGTATTCCAGCTTGACGAGCACACGGGCCTTGAGGTCCTCATCGGCCTCAAAGTGGGTGAGCTCCAGGAGCGGGGTGTGGCCGATAAGCTGATCGATGGACGTGTAAACCTTGCTCATGGTGAACCTCCAAAGTGTTCAAATGACTGGATACCGTGTGGTTTTACGGCGTGGGTAGCAGCGAAACCCACAAACCTTATGGGTTGTTCGTTTTGCTGTTGGCAAGCATAGTAGGCACTAAAGCCTAGTAATGCAATAGGAAATAGAAGATTATTACGAGTCGATTAACCATCTTGACGGGAATAGGTATTTTCAAAACCAATATTTCGGCTAGAATTTCTACGAATTAAAAGACCGAAAGGCAGCAATATATATGTTGGTTTCCACAAAGGGCAGATATGCCCTGCGCGTTATGGTCGACTTGGCCGAGCATCAGGCGGCAGGCCGCATTCCCCTCAAAGAGATCGCCGCGCGTCAGGGGATTTCGGAGAAATATTTGGAGAACATTTTGGCTACGCTCGTGCGCGCCAATATGCTCTCGGGCATGCGCGGCAAGGGCGGCGGCTACGTGCTCACGCGCCCGCCCGAGCAGTACACGGTGGGCGAGATCCTGCGCCTGACCGAGGGTAGCCTAGCACCGGTCGCATGCCTGGACGGCGACTGCAAAGGTTGCTCGCGATCTGATGAGTGTCCTACACTCGATGTTTGGAAGAACCTGGACAAGCTCATCAACGACTACCTCGACGGCGTGACACTCGATACGCTCGTTGCTCCCAACGAAGGCTACGACTACGTGATCTAGCCCACTTGCCATTTGGGGACGGGGTGGAAATGGCAGATTCTCTCGCCCTTTGAGACTTGGCAAATAAGAAGGCCGCCCATTTTTGTGATGGGCGGCCTTCGTTTTGGGCTGTTGAGACGGGCACGGCCGGAATGGCCGTTTTAGCCCTCGGCGATGCTGTCGAGGATGCTGCGCATGATGGACACCAGGATGCTGCCCATAAAGGCCGATCCAAAGCTGGCGATGGAGATACCCGCGCCCAGCAGATTGACCGACAGATAGCTGGCCAGCTCGAGCATAAAGCTGTTGACTACGAGCTGAAAAATACCCAGCGTAATGATCGTGAGCGGCAGCGAGATAACCGTCAGAAACGGCTTGACGAGCGAATCGACGATGTTCAGGAACAGTCCCACGAAGGCGAAACAGACCCAGGCCTCGGCAAAACCGAAGGGCTGGATGCCGGGGACGAGGAACGTGGCAATCGCGATGGCGATCGAGGTAAAGAGCCAGTTAAGCATAAAGCGCATGGTGTGAATCCTTTCTTGCGCAGGGTGCGTCGGTGTCGCGTGAAGCGGTTTGCTGCGGCAGCTTGGACGGCCGCTCGGGTGTGCCGCCTTGTTCGGCCGCCCATTGTCTCAGATATTCGTGGAGCTTACGTGCGCATTCGGTTTCAAAACGGCGTTCGTCCTGAAAAACGCGCCGCTGGCAGAGAGTCTTGTCGCTTTAGTTTGGTGGTGTGCTACACTGCTACGGGCAAAAGCCACAGGCGTTGCCCTATTGCATAGAACGGGCGAACGATGCCCGATGTCAGTATCAACTTCGATGCCTTTTGGCGGGTTTGGCGGTGATCGATGAATATCGAGAACATGTTTGACAAGCCTGATGTCAAGCAGCTGGTCCACGCATTTAGCCTTTTGGACGACGAGAAAGATATCCAAGCGTTCTTGACCGATATCTGCACGCCGCGCGAGATTTGTGATCTATCGCAGCGTCTGCAGGTCGCGCGTTACCTGGACGAGGGCGAGCCCTATGTTGAGGTTCAGGCGCGTACCGGCGCTTCGTCCACCACGGTGAGCCGTGTGTCCAAGGCACTCAACGGCGAGTACGGTGGCTACCGCAAGATCCTCATTAAACTGGAGGATGGCGAGTAGGCCGCGCCAAAAACGAATTGTGCAAAACCGCTCCTCCGGGGGCGGTTTTTTGATCCCCTGGGGACGGAGGAAATCTGTTGGCGTGGGGCAAATCTGTCCGCTTGGGCGGGTAGGATGGATACATTGATTATTGCGAACGGTTTGAGTGGAGGACCATGCCTGTTCGAATCTATACCACCAACGCCGGCGCGGATTTGAGCGATGCCGAGGCGGCGCTGCTTGCCGACCTTATTGCCCGCCACGGGCGTGCCGTGCTGCTGGCGCCAACGTTTGCCGAGCTCGACCTGTGCCGTCATGATGCGGCGGAAGCCGGCGTTTCGCTGGGTATTGACTACAAGACGCCTACATCGTGGCTTCGCTCGCTTTGGGAGCTTTTAGGCGACGGGCGCGGTTTCGTCGACAACCTGCAGCGCCAGATGCTGTTTTCGGACATGGTAGCGCGTCTCGACGACGCCGACCTGCAGCCGCTTTCGCGCAGCCAGGGCACGGTGCGTATGCTCGCGCGTATGGCTCGCGATGTGCTGCCGGGTGTGGCAGGGACAGGTGCCGAGCGTTGCTGCGACAACGTTTGCAAGCCCAAGCCCAAAAGCGACGCCGAGGCTCGCGTGTTTGAACTTTTGTGCGCCTATACGCGCGGTTTGGACCGTCGAGATATGGTCGAGCCCTGCGAGGCGGCTGACATTATGGCCGGCGCTTTGGCCGACAACCTGCCGGGGTGCGCCCGCGCCGTTTGCGTGCGCGGCGTCACGTCATTTACGTATAGCCTGCTCGAGCTGCTGTCCGCCGTGGCAAACAACGGGGGAGAGGTTGTCGTGCTGCTTGCCCGCGAGCAAGCGGCGATGCGCGAGGAGCTTGCCGCGGCATTTGATGTCCGCGGTGTGCTGTTTGAGATCGCGCCGCTGGGGGAGGGCGCCGCCGCGCCCCAGACTGCCTCCAAGTCCGCTGCTCAGCCTGCCTTTATTGAGGTCGCCGGCCCCCATGCCCGTGCCCATGCTTATGCGGACGTCATCGATAAGTTGGTGAAAGCGCGCAAGGAGTCCAAGGACGATAAAGCTGCTGCAACACCCGCCGACCCCGTACGCGTGCTCGTTGTTTCTGCCCGGGCACCCCAGCTGTTCGGCGAGCTTGCCGCTCGTTTGGCGGCGCGCCACGTTGCTGCCGAGACGGCCGAGTTCACGGCGTTTTCCAAATCCATTGCGGGCAGGCAGTTCACGGCGCTCGCCAACCTGATCGAGCGTATGAAGGCCGCTGACGAAGGGGCAGCTTCTAAGACTGAGTGGTGGCCCGCTCCGGAGCTTACCGACTGGATTTACAGCCCGCTTTCGGGTGCCGACGCCGCCAGCGCGCGCACGTTCGACAAGAATATGCGACTGTCGCGCAGCAAGACCACTGCGGGCGTCAAGAGCCTGCTGCAGAGCGTGCAGGGCCAGGTGAGGGGCGCGCGTAAAGCGGCGAGCGACGAGAGCTGGTTTAAGAACGTGCCGTGCGTGATCTCGGACGTGTTCCAGGCGCTGTGGCGCGACAAACCCGTGACGGCGCTCAAGGCCATGCTTGCCGTTGCCGAGGCACTGCCCGATCGCGCACTTGGCGGTCTCGACGGTCAGGCCCGTCGCCAGGCGGAGGTGGCCCTGCTGCGCCACGTCATCGACATCCTTATGAATGGCGCCCGTGCGCTCGACGTGTCGCAGGCCGCGACCGTGCCTGTGCTCGACGACATTCGAACCAAGGTGGACAAGCGTAGCGCCGCCTACGATTACGAGACCTACGAGGTTGACCGTGCGCCACGCGCCCAGGTTCGCTTTGCTTCGCTTGCCGATGCGGCGGCTCTGCGCCCCGGCAGCTACGATGCCGTGCTGTTTGCCGATGTCGATCTGGACAGCTATCCGCTCTCACACGAAGAGGGGCCGCTGACCACGCTGACGGCGAGCCTCGGTCGCGAGGGCGTGACGCTTGAGCCTGCGGCCTTGCTGCGCGCACGCTTTGGCCGCGCGATACAAGCGTCGCGTGGTCCGGTTACGCTCGCCCGTGTGACCCACGATCGTCAGGCGCGCGAGTGCTATCCGGCGGCCGTGTGGACCGAGTTGCGGGCGCATGCCGAGGCCGCTAACGATGCTAAGGCCGCTGACGCCGACAAGGCCGCTGACGACGCTAAGGCCGTTGGCGCCGACAAGGCGAAGTGCGTGGGTGAGGGCGATATCGTAAGGGACTTCGATCCCGAGGCAGGCGAAGGTCTTAGGCGCGAGCGCGTGACCTGCGAAGCTCCTCAGCATCTGAGCGATGAAGCCATTCCGTATCTGGTCCTGCGCCGTCGCGATGGCGAGGGCGAGGATGCGCCGCTGGTGCCGCGCCTGACGTCCGCCTCGCAGATTGAGGCGTACTCGACGTGCCCGTTGTGCTGGTTCGTGTCGTATCGCGTGAAGCCCCAGTCCATTGATGCGGGCTTTGGAAATATGGAGAAGGGCAACTTTGTCCACGATGTGCTGGAGCACCTCCATGCCCGCCTGCCCCAGGAGGGCATGGAGCGCGTGACACCCATGAATCTGCCGCGCGCGAAGGAGCTGCTGCACGAGGTCTTTGCCGAGACCCTGGCCGAGCACGCCGGCAAGCGCGGTACCGAGGGCCCGCTGGTGCCGCTCTCCCCGGTGGAGGAGCGCCAGGTGGCCGAGATTTTGCCGCAGCTGGAGGGCGTGCTTGCCTACGAGTCCGAGGCGCTCGCGCCCTTCGCGCCGCGCTACCTGGAGTTTGCGTTCAACGAGCTCCGGGTCGAGTATGCCGGTTGGCCACTCGGTGGGCGCATCGACCGCGTTGACGTGGATGCCGAGAATCGCGCCGTGGTAATCGACTACAAGCATCGTTCGGGTGTCGAGGAGTTTAAACTCGCCGACCCCACGGTGCGCGACGAGGAGTCGGGCGAGGCCCCCATCGACGACCCGCGCTGGCTGCCGCCCCATACCCAGACGCTCATCTACGCACAGGCCATGCGTCGGGCGCTGGGCCTAGATACCCGTGCTGCGCTCTATTTTTCGACCAAGGGTGGCAAGCCCGCGCTGCGCGGTGCGGCGAGCGCCGAGTTGCTTGAGGAAGAGCGTGGTGACGGCCGCATCCCGGGGCTTAAGGAGGGCTTTCCCGGCGAGGGCGGCAGCATGGACTTCGATGCGCTGCTCGATCGAGTGGAGACCGGCATTGCCGAGCGTCTGCGCGAGCTCGAGGCAGGCAACGTTGCCGCCGTCGACCCGACGTCGGCTCAGGCCGCGCATGCGCGCTGCTCGTATAACCACGAAGGAACGTTTGTAAGGAGGGACGTGTAGACCATGGATCTTTCGACTTTGATGCCGCAACAACTGCAAGTCGTCAAAACGCTCGACCGCCCGCTGTTTGTCTCGGCAGGTGCCGGCTCGGGCAAGACCTTTACCCTCACGCGCCGCATCGTCTACGCGCTCTCGCCCGAATCCGGTCCGTTCGTTGAGCATCTGGATCAGGTGCTCGCCATTACCTTTACCAAAGACGCCGCGGCCGAGATCCGTGACCGTGTGCGCCGCGCGCTCATCGACGAGGGCATGGACGAGGAAGCCCTGACCGTCGACGATGCGTGGATCTCGACCATTCACGGCATGTGCTCGCGTATCCTGCGCGCACATGCGTTGGAGCTGGGCATCGATCCCGAGTTCACGGTGCTCACCGATACCGACGAGCTTATGGACCAGGCTGTTGAGCATGTGCTGGCCCGCGCGACGGCGCCCGATGCCGCCCCCGAGCTCGCCGCTTCGCTTAAGGCCCTCTACGCTTGGTATCCCATGGCGGGCGAGGGTGGGCCGTTTGGCGCCGGTACCACCATTAAAGGACTGGTGCGCGACCTGCTGGAGCTATCGAGCCAGCTGCCGGGCGGCATGGACGATGTGTGCGTGGCGCGCGGCCAGGCTGACACCTCGGCGCTTGCCGACGCCTATCGCGCGGCGTTGGGTGCGAGCAAGGCCGCGACCGAAAAGGCACAGGTGGCACTCGACGCCATCGACGCGTTTGAGGCGAGTGGCAAAACCATGGAGGATGCGGCGCGACTCATGATGTCGTGCAGCATGCCTCGGGCGAGCAAGGCGTTTTCTAAGGAGCAGGTGGAGCTACTCAAGGCCGAGGCTGCCGATGCGTTTATCAATATCGTGCTGGCCTGCGGTGCCCCCGCGCTCGATGCGCTGGTGGGCCTGGCCCGTTCCGTGGAGGCTGAGTATCGCGCACTGAAGGCTGCCCAGTCCGCCCTCGATAATAACGACCTGCTCCGCATGGCATACGAGGCGCTGCGCGACTACCCGGCCATTCGAGCGGCCTATGAGGGACGCTTTAAGATGGTCATGATCGACGAGTTCCAGGATACCGACCAGATGCAGGTCGATTTGATCCGTTACCTGACGGGTGCGGGGGAGCGCGCGCTGTGCACCGTGGGCGATGCGCAGCAGTCCATCTATCGCTTTCGTGGGGCAGAGGTCGAGGTGTTCCGTCGCCAGGAGCGCAAGGTGGGTTCGACGACGGCGTCCGAGACGGTCGCCACGTCCGATGCCCCCGCCGGCGAGCTCGTCAAGCTTGTACGCAACTTCCGCAGCCACGACGAGGTGCTGCGCTATGTGGCGCGCGTCTTTGACGGCGACACCGGTGGTTTGATGCAGGGGTTCTTGGATCTTGAACCGAGCGACGAACGCGAGGACAAGCTCAAGGCGAAGGCATCGCGCCGCCAGGCGATTTTCGTTGCCGGTGGCAGTACGCAGGAGCGAACGCAGGCGAAAGCTCGTGCGATTGCGGAGCGATTCCAAGCACTCGTTAAAGCGGGCCAGCCCCAGGGCAGCATGGTCCTGCTGCTGGGCCGCATGACCAACGCCGATGTCTATGCGCAGGCCTTCCGCGACCAGGGGCTCGACTGCGTGATCGCAGGCGGCTCGGTCTTTGCCCAGGCAGCCGAGGTGCAGACGGTGCGTGCCCTGGTGTGCGCGCTTGCTAACCCGGCCGATACGGCGCAGGGTCTTATGCCGCTGCTGGCCTCGCCGATGTTTGCGCTCGGCGCTCAGGAGTTCCTGGCGCTGGCGACCAAGCTGGACGACCAGACGGGGGAAACCTCGCGCCGCAACATCGACGTGGGCATCATGAGCGATTCCGATGTGCCGGGTTTGCAAGACTTGCCGCTCGTGACGCGCGCCCGCGAGGTGCTGCGGTATGCGCTCCGTCGCGTGGGCCGCGATTCGTTCGCCGCCATCGCGCGCGACGTGGTCAACGCCTCCGGCTGGTTTGTACGTCTGGCACAGCGTGGTCCCGAGGGCAAGGCCATTGCCGCCAACGTGCTCAAGGCGCTCGACGCCGTGGCCGAGGCAGAGGCCGAGCTCGGCAACTCGCCGCGCTCCATTGCGCTCGCCTTCGACCGCTTCTTGGCGGGCAAGGAGGCCCCGGGCGCGCTCAACGAGGAGGGCGACGGCGCGGTACGCATCATGACGGTGCATGCGTCCAAGGGTCTGGAGTATCCGGTCGTAGCGGTTGCCGAGTGTTTTGGCGTGCGTAAGTCCTCGGGTGCGGCACAGATGGGTCGCGTCGAGGGCGGAGCGCAGATCGTGGCGCTGCCGGCACGCTTCGACGGCGTTAAGCTCGCCGACGGAACCTTTGTGAAGGGCGACGACGTCAAAAAGCAGTTTGAGCATGCGTTTAAGGGCAAGGGCACGTCGTTGTGGCTGCCGCCAGAGCTCATGGAGGACGTCTGTGCGACGGGCTCTCCCGCCGAGGCATTTGCCCGCCTGCGCGACGACGACCTGCAGCTTTCGCTCGAGGAGCGGGCCCGCTTGCTCTATGTTGCCATGACGCGTGCGCGAGAGCTGGTGATCTTGGCGATGGATGCCGGCGTGAGCCGCGGCAAGCTGTGCGCGCCGACCTTCGACGTCGAGACCGATCTGACCTATGACGTGCTGCGTCGTATTCTGCCTACCGACGCTCTGGACATGCCGCAGCTCGATGCCGACCGCCTGGTGTTCGACAACTCCCAGCCGGGCGACTACGAGCTCATTTCGCTCGCGGACTTTTCCTTTGGCGAGCAGGCGTTTGAGGCCAACGCTTCACTGGATGCCGAGGGCAGGCTTGTTCGCGGCGATGTCGATACAGATACTGCCGACGATTCGGCCAGTACAATCGTCCCCGGTCCTGCCGACCCCGAACCCGATGCGTTCGAGCTCGTGCATCCCCAAGCGGTGGGCGTACGCATGGGCATCTGCCCGTATCCGGTGCGCGATTCGTACAGCTACTCGTCAATTGCCGCGGCGCTGCATGCCGAGTCCGAGGACCGTGCCACCGAGGCGCATGTGCCCATGGACGAGGCTGGCGATGATGCGGAGTCTGATGGTTCCGAGATGGCGGATGCAGACGTGGCCGCTGTCGAGCCCGCCGGCAATCCCATGGCGCTGGGCTCGGCCTTCCACGCCGCCTGCCAGTGGCTGATCGAGATGGGTGCCGATGCGCTGCCCGCCGAGCGTGCCGACGCCCTGGCTCGCCTGTGGCGCCTGACGCCGGAACAGCGCGAACGCTTCGACGTTGCCCTGGATCGCTGGCTCAAGTCGGCGGTCCGTGCCGAGCTGCTTGCCTGGCCGTGCGTTCGCGCCGAGGTGCCGTTCTTTTCGCTGGGTTGCGAGGATGAGGACATCGCTCGCTACGGTGCATATGCCGAGGGCGCCATCGATGCTTTGGCGACGAACCCGGCGGATTCGTCATGCGCGCTGGTCATCGACTACAAGACGGGTGGCACGCCGGACGAGACGCCGGAACAGCTGCAGGAGAAGCACGCCCTGCAGGCGCGCGTTTACGCTGATGTTCTGCACAAGGCGGGCTTTGAGGCCGTGACCGTCAAGTTCGTCCGCGTGGAGCAAGTCGACCCCGCCAACCCGTGCGAGCCTCAGGTGGTCACCTACAGCCTCTAGCCCTCAATAACTTGCGGTGGAATACGGACTGTTTTGGCCAAAAAAGCCGCCAAACAGTCCGCATTTCACCGCAACTGCGTGAGGAGCCGTGTGGGTTTGGCTAGGTTCGGGTGCCGTCCGCGCCGTGCGGTAAAATCGTTCAGTCAGAACACGAACCCGCATCGGAGCTCATCACATGGCATTCGTCCATCTGCACAATCACACTGTTTTCTCCATGCTCGACGGCGCAACCCGTATCCAGGATATGGTCAACCGTGCCGTTGAGCTTGGCATGCCTGCCGTGGCCATTACCGATCACGGCTACATGTATGGCGTGCCCGACTTGGCGCTGGCCTGCGACGCCGTTAACCACAACACGCCCGAGTACAAAACCTGGAGCCACGACAAGGCCTTCTTGGAAAAGGACCGCCGCGACGAGCTGGTGGAGCCCGACCCCGAGGAAAACCCGCGCGAGCATGCCCAGTACGTTAAGGACATGGCTATGTGGGACGAGAAGGGCAATATCGACGAGCTCAAGCCGCCCCTGGTCATCAAGCCCATCTTTGGCTGCGAGGTCTACTTTACGCCGGACGAGACCCTTGCCCGCGACCATAAGCCCGAGCTCTACCACATGATCCTCCTGGCCAAGGACCAGGAGGGCTACGTCAACCTGATGCAGACGGTTTCCGAGGCCGCCGTGCAGGGCTTTTACTACAAGCCCCGCGTGACGCTCGACAACCTGCGCCGCCATGCCAAGGGCATGATCTGCACGAGCGCCTGCATCGCGGGCATCATTCCCAAATACATCGACCGCGGTGACATGGAGGGCGCCATCAAGTGGGCCGAGACCTTCCGCGATACCTTCGAACCCGGCGACTTTTATATCGAGATCCAGGAACACGGCATCACCACCGACAACGGCCGGACCGACGGGCAGAGGGCCCGTACGCCCCTGGGGATCGCGAAGCAGGAGGGCGTCAAAGTCATTGCCACCAACGACTTCCACTACCTGCGCCGCGAGGACGCGCCGGTGCAGGACGTCATCATGTGCATTGGCATGAACGCCAAGGTCGACGACCCCAACCGCATGCGCATGACCGGCTCGGAGTTTTATATGAAGACCGAGGAGGAGATGCGGGCGATGTTCCCGTATTGCCCCGAGGCCTGCGACAACACGCTCGAGATCGCCGACAAGTGCTACGTAGAGCTGGACTGGGACTCCATCATCCTGCCGCGCTTCCCGCTGCTCGATCCCGGCGAGACGCACGAGAGCCAGTTCCGCCGCGAGTGCGAGAAGGGCCTGCGCCAGCACTACGGCGACGACTGGGCCACGCGCGAGATTGGTGGCGTCAACATCAAAGAGCGCTTTGAGTACGAATACAAAGTCATCTGCGACAAGGGCTTTGCCGCCTACTTCTTGATCGTTGCCGAGTACGTGCAATGGGCCAAGGACAACGGCATCGGCGTCGGCCCCGGCCGTGGCTCGGCCGCCGGCGCTATCGTCGCCTACGCCATGAACATCACCGCGTTCGACCCGCTCGAGAACGGCCTGATGTTCGAGAGGTTCCTGTCCCCGCAGCGTACCGAGATGCCCGATATCGATATGGACTTCGACGATGAGCGGCGCCTCGAGGTCGTGGAGCACGTTCGCCAGCTCTACGGCCCCGAGAAGGTCACCCACGTCATCACCTACTCGACCATTAAGGCCAAGCAGGCCATCAACGACGCCGCGCGCGTCCTGGACTACCCGGTCTACATGGGTCAGCGCCTGTCCAAGATGGTTTCGAGCGACCCCAAGGTCAAGCTCAAGCAGGTGCTCGACAAGCAGCCCGGCAAAGAGGATCTGTTTAACCCCGATTTTGCCGAGGCCTATAAAAAGGACGACGACGCCCGCCGCATCATCGACACGGCGCTCTCAATCGAGGGCCTCACCCGTGGCGAGGGCGTGCACGCGTGCGCCGTTCTGATCTGCCGCGACCCCGTCAACGAGCACGTGCCCACTAAGCTCGATACCAAGGGCGGCGTCGAGATTACCCAGTACGAGGGCCATACCGTTGCCGATATGGGCCTGCTCAAGATGGACTTCTTGGGCCTGCGCACGCTGACTGTTATCTCCAAGGCCAAGGCAAACATCAAAAAGAACTTCGGCATCGACATCAAAGAGGAAGAGATTCCCTTTGACGACCCCGAGATCTTTAAGCTCATGGGTTCCGGCCACACCGCCGGCGTCTTCCAGGTCGAGTCCGCCGGCATGACGGCCACGATCAAGAACATGAAGCCCACCGAGTACAAGCACGTCGTAGCATTGATCGCCCTGTACCGCCCGGGCCCGCTGGGCGCCGGCATGGTTTCGTCCTACATCAACCGTATGAACGGCAAGGAGCCGGCGGTCTCCTACGACGACCGCCTGGACGACATCCTGGGCGAAACCTACGGCACCATGGTCTACCAGGAGCAGGTTATGCTCATCTCCGTCGAGATGTGCGGCTTCTCCAAGGGCGAATCGGACTCGCGTATCCGTAAGCCCGTGGCTAAGAAAAAGATCAAGCTGCTCACGTCGACGGTGCTCCACTGGGAGGATGGCTCCGACGAGACCACCTACGACCACTGGATGAACGGCGCCATCAAGAACAACTATACGCGCGAGGTCGCCCAGAAGATTTGGGACGATGTTCTCGAGTTCGCGTCCTACGCCTTCAACAAGTCGCACTCCGCCGGCTACGCCATCCTGGTTATGCAGACGGCGTGGCTCAAGGCGCACTATCCGCACGAGTACATGGCGGCCGTTCTGACGTCCTATACGGGCAAGACCGACAAGATCGTGCACTACGTCTCGGCATGCCGTCACGACGGCATCCCCGTGCTGTCGCCAGATGTCAACGAGTCCGGTACCGAGTTCACGGCTACCAAGGAGGGCGTGCGCTTTGGTCTGGCCGGCATCCGCGGCGTGGGCACCGGCGTGGCGCAGGCGATTATCGCCGAGCGCGAGGCGGGCGGCCCGTTTAAGACGCTGCACGACTTTGTCGAGCGCGTGGACTCGAGCCAGGCCAACCGCCGCGTGATCGAATCGCTCATCAAGGCAGGCGCCTTCGACTCCACGGGGTATCCGCGTCGCCAGATGATGCACTTTGTGGATAAGAACAACCCCGAGAACATCATCGATGCCGCGGTAAAGCGCCAGAAGGATCGCGCGAGCGGCCAGACGTCGTTCTTCGATATGTTTGGCGACGTTGAGGGCTCGGGCTTTGAGGTGAGCGTGCCCGATCCGGATGGCCAGGAATGGGACCGCCACCTTAAGCTGAGCCAGGAGAAGGAGGTTCTGGGCATCTATGTCTCGGACCACCCGCTGCGCCCGTTTGAGTATGCACTAGCCAAGGCGCGCGACTTCTCGTTCTCGCAGATCGATACCGGCTACGAAGTTCAGAATCCTACGGGCGGCACCATCAACCAGGAGATTCCCGAGGGCAAGGCGCTGTGGTGGGCCGGCATGGTCTCGAGCGTGTCCAAGCGCGTGACCAAAAACGGTGACCCCATGGGCATCGTGCAGCTCGAGGACATGGAAGGCGAGGCCACCGTCGTCGTGTTCCCCAAGACCTATAAAGAGGCCGAGGGGTACCTGTACGGCGAGGTCGATCCCGAGACCGGCGCGCAGCTGTCCGATGCCTTTGTGCGCATTAAGGGCAAGCTCGAGCGCTCGGACCGCGGCGACCAGATCATCGCGCAGGAGATCGTGCCGCTCGAGCTCAACGAGGAGAACAACAAGCCCAAGGTGTTTGAGGTCATGGTGCCTAACAGCCGCTTTAGCCAGGGCAATATGGCGCGCCTGGCCACGGTGCTCACCGCTAACCCGGGCGGCGACCGCGTGGAGATCTTTATCGAGCAGGTGGACGGGCGCGTGCTGCGTGCCGAGGTACCTGCCAAGGTCAACGCGCGTTCGATTCCGCTGCTGGCCGAGGCCAAGGCCATTGTGGGTAACCAGGGTCGCGTGACGGTGATCTAAGCTACCCCGGGTGAGATTGGAGGAAGTGATGGCGCAGGGGACGTTTGTGCAGGCGCTTCGCAAAGAGGCGGCGTTGAGCGGCACCTTTATGAAGGGGCGTTCGCTCATGCTCAACGGTGCTGTGCTGTCGATCGAGGACAGCGGCTCGCGCTTCTCCAAAAACGTGACGGTCGAGGGCACGGTGCGCGGCTCGCGCGGTGACCTGTACAAGACGCACGTGGCGCTCGACATGGACGAGCACGAGGTTATCGACTACGATTGCGACTGCCCCGCCGCATACCGCTATCCCGGTATGTGTAAGCACGCTATTGCCACGGCGCTGGCGTATTTGGATGCCAGCGGCGCCGAGCCCGTCGAAGGTTTGCGCACGCCGGTTCGCACGTTTACGGCGCAGCCGAAACAGCCCGCGCGCGCCGCGTCCGTCGCGCCGGCCGTCAACCCCAATTTTCCCTTTCCGGCGCCCGTCCCCACGAGCCCCAGCCTCATGGCGGCACTCTCCGATCTTTCGGACGCGCGCATGGATGAGCTGGCGAGCATGCGCCGCAAGCTTGCCGGTGCCGTTGATGCCGACGCCCCCAAAGCGGCGTTGGAGCCCTCGTTGGTGCCGTACTACAATCCGCTGTTCGCTGACCGCTTTAGCTGGGCGCTCGAGTTCCGCATTCGCTGTGGATCGGTCTCCTACGTGGTCAAGGACATCGACGGCATGGCCGATGCCTACGTGCGCGGCGGCACGTTCTCCTATGGCAAGAAGCTCACGTTTGTCCATTCACCTGAGGCCTTTGACGAAACATCGGCAAAGCTGCTCAACCTTGTTGCGACGACAGTTGCCTATCTCGATGACATCACAAGCTCGCGTTCGGCGTCGTACGACTTTGCCCGCAGTGGTTTTGTTGCCGAGCGTCAGTTGCCGCTGTCCGAGCATAGCATCGTATATGTGCTGGACCTGCTGCGCGGCCAGACCATCTCCTTTGAGCCCGCCTGGTCGCGGGGGATGACGACGCATCGCACCTACGACGTGGCGGTTGAGCTGTCTCCGCAAGGGGAGGACGAGGCATCCGCTAAGCGGCCACCGCTGCTTGCCGCCAAAATCGCGCCGGCGGCTGGTGGTAGCTATGACCTGCGCCTGCCCGCCGATATGTACTGCTTTGCGTCGGGCGATGCCGCCTACTTGGTTGACACGCGCCGCGCGCGCCGTACCGACGCTGCATTTGCTCAGCATGCCGCACCTTTTTTGTCGCGCTTGCTGCCGTGCCGCACGCCCGCCCATATTGCCGCCGAGCAGGTGGGTGAGTTCTGCCGTATGGCGCTGCCCATTTTGCGCGACTACACCGACCTCACCGCGCCCGCCGCGCTCGATACCGTGGCACCCGAGCCGAGCTTTGCTATGGCGATCGGTGTCGGCGATGGGCTCGTGACCTGCAAAATTACGGTTACCTACGGCGATTGGTCGGCGGATCTCTTTAGCCTGGGCGCTCCGGGCAGCCCCTTCGAAGAGCAGCGCCCCGGTGTGCCGCCCCGCGACGAGGTGGCGGAGTTTCGCGTTATGGATACGGCGGCCCTGTACTTCGATTTCTACGAGGGCGGTCTGGCGTTTGAGGAGCGCGATGACGCCCGCTTGTTCTGCCTGCTGACCGAGGGCCTGTCCGCCCTGTCCGAACTGGGTGAGGTCATGCTCAGCGACCGTCTGCGCCAGATCTCGGTCCGCCCCGCGCCCAAGCTCTCGGTTCGTGCGACCGTTAAGAGCAACCTGCTCGATGTCGAGCTGGGCGCGAGCGGACTTTCGGCCGCGGACCTTGCCGTCTATCTCGATTCGTACAAGCGCCATCAAACGTTTGCGCGCCTGACGTCCGGCGACATCGTGCGCCTGGATGAGGGAGCGCGCGCCGCGTTTGGCCTTGCCGAAGATCTGGGCGTCGATGCCGTCGACCTGCTCGACGGCGTGTCGCTCCCCGCGTCGAGCACCCTTTTTGTCGATAGCATGCTCGCACGCACGCCGGCGCTTGAGGCCGATCGCGACGCCGCGTTCCGCCGCACCGTCGAGCGCCTGGACACGCTCGGCAAGATGGACTTTACGGTGCCGGCATCGCTCAAGGCAACGATGCGCGGCTACCAGGTCGACGGATACCAGTGGCTCGGCTCGCTTGAACACCTGGGCCTTGGCGGCATCTTGGCCGACGACATGGGCCTGGGCAAAACGCTCCAGATGATTGCGCATATTCTGGCGCGCGTGGAGGCGGGGGACACCAAGCCCACGCTCGTGGTATGCCCGGCCTCACTCGTGTACAACTGGACTGCCGAGCTGGAGCGCTTTGCCCCGTCGCTCGATGTGTGCGCCATTGTGGGCGCCAAGGCTCAACGCCGCGTGCAGATCGCCGGCGTGGCCGAGCATAGCGTGGTCGTGACGTCGTATGACCTTATGCGGCGCGATATCGACGAGTACGTCGAGCAGGATTTTGCCCGCGTGGTGCTCGATGAGGCACAGTACATTAAAAATCCGCTCACGCAGGTGGCGCGCGCCGCCAAGCGCCTGCCTACCAGCGTGCGCTTTGCCCTGACGGGCACGCCCATCGAAAACCGCCTATCCGAGCTCTGGAGCATCTTCGACTTTTTGATGCCGGGCCTGCTGGGCACGCGTGAATCGTTTGCAAAGCGATTCGAAAGCCCGGTCGAGCATGCCGAGGGCGATAGCGCCGCTCGCCTGCAGGCGCTCGTGTCGCCGTTTGTGCTGCGTCGCGTTAAGGAAGACGTGGTGGCCGACCTGCCCGAAAAGATCGAAGACACGGTGATGGCACAGCTTACCGGCGAGCAGCGCAAGCTCTACCTGGCCAACCAGGACCGCATCGCCCAGCAGGTGCAGCACCGCGAGGCTGGGGAGTTTAAGAAGGACAAGCTCAAGGTGCTCGCCGAGCTCACCAAGCTGCGCCAGATCTGCTGCGACCCGCGTCTACACTACGAGGATTACAAGGCGGGGAGCGCCAAGCTCGATACGTGTATGGAGCTCGTGCACGGCGCACTCGACGGCGGGCATCGCATCCTGTTGTTCAGCCAGTTTACGGGTATGCTCGATATCATCGGTAAGCGCTTGGCCAAGGAGGACATCGCCTTCCTTAAGCTCACGGGCGCTTCGTCTAAGGAGAGCCGCGCCAAGATGGTCGCGCAGTTCCAAGCGGGCGAGGTTCCGGTCTTTTTGATTTCGCTCAAGGCGGGCGGCGTGGGCCTTAACCTGACGGCGGCCGACGTGGTCATCCACTACGACCCGTGGTGGAACGTGGCAGCGCAGGACCAGGCGACCGACCGCGCGCACCGTATTGGCCAGCAACATACCGTGACCGTGTACAAGCTCATCGCCAAGGACACGATCGAGGAGCGCATTATGCAGATGCAGGAGTCCAAGCGCGACCTGGTCAACAGCGTGCTCGGCGGCGACGGCATCTCGTCGGCGCTGTTTACCCGCGAAGATGTTCTGGCGCTGCTGGGCGGCGACGGGCGCTAACCCGCTCGGGTGGGGCCGCCAGGGCGGATAGCGCACGCTGCCCCATCGTCCCCGCCCGTTATGTGTTCATTTGCAATGCCGTGGATGGTTTGTCTGCCTTTGGGCATAAGAACCATCAAGAACATTGGCACGTCAGCAAAGGAGAACATCATGGCGAAATTCTTTAAGGACCCCGACGGTAAGCTCATTGCCGCCCTTGGCAACGACGTTGCAACCCCTGCCGGTTGCACGGAACTGACCGCAAACACTGAGGACGCGGCGCACGAGAAGCACGTGCCTGTTGTCGAGACCGAGCGCGACGGTCACGTGATTCGCGCACGCGTTGGCTCGGTCGAGCACCCCAGCCTGCCCGAGCACTATATTGAGTGGATCGCCCTTGAGGCCGAGGGCCGCTTAGAGGTCCATTACCTTGAGCCCGGCATGAAGCCCGCGACGTTTTTTGCCGGCGGTTCCAAGACCGGTACCGTCTATGCCTACTGCAACCTGCACGGGCTGTGGTCCGCGACGTTCTAGGAGCGCGCCCCCGCTCGGGGTATCATAGCTAGCATATGCACATGCGAGCGCCGACTGCATCATGCGGCCGGCGCTTTTACTACGATTTCGATGGTTTACGACGGAAAGGGCTGAGCCATGAAGCTCGCGCTTGCACAGACCGATATGCGCCTGGGTGATATTGAGGGCATTTGCGGCCGCATCGAGGACCAGGCTCGTCTGGCCCACGAGCGCGGGGCGCGCGTGCTGTGCGTTCCGGCTCCGCTCTTTATGGGCGCCATGCCCGGTGGCCTGGTGGGCGCTGCCGACTTTGAGCACGACATGCTTGCCGGCTTGACTGGTGTCGCCGAGCGCATCCAGGAGCTTGACATGATCTGCATCGTGCCCGCGGCGGTTTCGTTTGAGGGTCAGCCGCTGCTCGACTACATGATGCTCAAGGACGGTCATGTGGTGCCGGCGCGTTCGAGCATTGCCCTGCAGCGTGGCGAGAACAACGACACGCGTTGGGCGCCGCCGGTGTTCGACGTGGACGGCGTGCGCATCGCCGTGATTTTTGACTTGGACCGCGAACTCGAGATGTTGCCGACCGGTGTTGACCTCATTGCGTATTTCCAATTCAATGCGTTTGACATGACCGACCGCGAGACTGCCGCCATTGCCGCCGTTCGCAGCGGCGCCTACCGCAAGATCGCATCCAAGCGCAGCGTGTGGTTTGCCTGTATGGCGCCGGTCGGTGCCTATGACGAGTCGGTGTATACCGGCGGTTCGTTTGTGCTCGACGACTGCGGTCGCGTGGTGGCCCAAGCGCCGTGTTTTGAGGAGAGCCTGCTGGTTCAGGAGATTCAGCGCGGCGTGATGCTCGATGCCCTGGAAGATCACGAACTGCCCGAGTTCCGTTCCGAGGAGTGGCTGTGGCAGGCGCTGGTGCTCGCCGTGCGCGACAACGCCCGGGCCCACGGTGCGTCGCGCGCCGTGGTGGCACTCGAGGGCGACTTGCCGTCGTCCCTGCTGGCGGCGCTGGCCGTCGACGCTCTGGGCCCACGTAATGTGATTGGCCTGGTGCTGGGGCGCAACCGCATCTTTACGCCGGCGCAGGAGGAGGCCGAGGCTGCTCGCTGTGCCGCCGTTCGCGCCATTGCCGAGCGCCTGCATATTCGCACGGTTGAGCGCGATGCGCCGGATGCCGCGCGCGTGCTCGACCGCGATGTGTCGGCGGGCGACGCCGAGCGCCTGCGCTCTCGCACGCTGGGCCTCATGCTGGAGGATACGGCGCTCGAGCTGGATGCGATGGCGTTGAGTCCGCTGTCCAAAACCGAGTACGCGCTGGCGGCGCCGGCGCTTTGCGGCGGCTACCAGGGAGATTACGCGCCCTTTGGCGATGTGTACCTGTCGACGCTTGAGTTTGTGGCGCGTGTGCGCAACCGCGCGTCTGCCGTGGTGCCCCAAGAGCTCGTGACGCTCAACGCGGTGGAAGATTGTATGGAGCGCGTGCTGGCGCAGGCGCTCTCGACGCTCGACGGTCCGGTCGATATGCTCGACCGCGCGGCACAGCTGCTCGGCGGGGTCGAGCCGGGTGAGATCGATGGCGCGCTTGAGGCGCACGTGGACCGCAATCGATCTTTCGACGACATCCCGATGGCCGCTGGCAAGCCTGAGGCCTGCTCGCTGCTGCTGATGCTCGTTCGACAGGGTGAGGCTGCCCGCCGCATGTTGCCGACGGCGCCGATCGTTTCGTCCCGTTCGTTTGCCGAGCGCTCCTGGCCGTACATGCTCGCGTGGTCCGACCTGGGGCTTAACGGCAAGGAGCGTATGACGGTCGATTCGCTGGCGCGCGCCGAGGTGCGCCGTTTTGCTGACGAGGATACGAGCGAGCGCGTGCGAAACGAGATGATGGGCGTGCTGGGCGAGCTACTGGGTATTTCGCCCGAACAAATGGAGGAGTTGCGCTCTGAAGACGGTCAGCGTCGTTTACACGAGGGAATGAAAAAGTTCGAGGGCGAGGTTCAGGACGCCATCGATAAGATGATGGGCGGCCAGGGCGGACCGCAAGGTGGTCCTCAGGGTGGCCCGATGCCGCATCCGCCGGTTAATCCCCGACAGTTCCCATTCTTCTCGCAGAACTAAACTGGGGATGGGATTCGCTCTCAACCCCGATACTTCAACTAAGCATCTTGACCCCGTTGTGTTATTCTAGAACAGACGTTCGTGAGTAGTGCGCGGGGCCTTGCCTTGCGCTTGGTAAAAGACGAGGGGAGGTTGGCTTGGTTATTTTGGGCATCGACCCCGGTTTGGCTCATACGGGTTGGGGGATTATCGAGGAGCGGCGTGGCGAGGTTCGCTGCCGTGCCTATGGCTGCATCGAGACCAGCGCAGGCAGTCCGCTCGCGGTGCGCCTGTCGCATATCGCCCGCGACCTCAAGGGTGTCGTGGAGCGTTATCGACCCGATACCGCTGCCATCGAGAGCATCTACTTTGGCGCTAATGTCCGCTCGGCAATCCCCACGGCACATGCCCGCGGTGCCGCGCTCGTGGCGCTTTCGGAGTGCGCGCTCGAGATCGGCGAGTACACGCCTATGCAGATCAAGCAGGCTGTGGTGGGTACCGGTGCCGCAGATAAGCGGCAGGTCGCCTACATGGTGCGCACGCTCACGCAGCTCGATCACGACCCGCATCCCGACCATGCCGCCGATGCCCTGGCCTGCGCCATCTGCCACGTTAACCTCAGCCGTACCCGGGCGCTTACCGGCGGCGAGTTCTATCAACAGAGAGGAACCGGATACTGATGATCTCCCAGCTCCACGGAACGCTTGTCGAGGCCACGATGAGCTCTGCTGTCGTCGATGTGTCGGGCGTTGGCTTTGAGCTCGGCATCTCGGGCAGCACTGCGGCCACGTTGCCGACGCCCGGCGGCGAGGTCCGCCTCTACACGCGTATGCAGGTGCGCGAGGACGCCATGACACTTTTCGGTTTTTCCTCTAAGGATGAGCGCACGATGTTCGATCGGCTCGTGTCTGTCTCGGGCGTTGGCCCGCGCTTGGCGCTCGCCGTGCTTTCCACCTATACCGTGCGGCAGCTGTATTCGCTGGTGATGGCCGAGGACGACAAGGGCATGGCCAAGGTGCCCGGTGTGGGCAAAAAGACAGCTCAGCGTCTGATCCTGGAGCTCAAGAGCACCTTTGCCAAGGACAAGGGCTTTGTGCCGGTCGACGTGATTCCCGGCCAGGTTGCGATGCCCGTGCCCGCTGCCGCTCCCTCGGCCATCGATGACGCCCGTGCGGCGCTCCTTTCCATGGGCTTTAGCCCGCAGGAGACCGATGTTGCCCTGAGCGGGTATGATGGGCAGAATATGCGTGTCGAGGATCTGCTCGGCGCGGCGCTTAAGCGACTCGGAATGGATGCGTGATGTGGGAAGCCGATGACTCTCAGGACCTGTGGGCGACGCCCGGCAACTCGCCGGCGGCATCCATGGCGCACGGCGAGCGCATGGTGGGCTCGGAGCTGACGGCCGAGGACCTCGATGTCGACCGCACTTTGCGCCCCCAGCGCCTGGACGACTACTGTGGCCAGGAGCATATCAAGCAGAGCCTGCGCGTGTTGATCGAAGCGGCGCAGAGCCGTGGCGAGACGCTCGACCACGTGATTTTCTCGGGTCCTCCGGGCCTGGGCAAGACCACGCTGGCCACCGTTATCGCCAACGAGCTGGGCGCTCAGATCAAGACCACGAGTGGCCCCGCCATCGCGCGTACGGGCGACCTGGCGGCCAGCCTTACTAACTTGCAGCCGGGCGATGTGCTGTTTATTGACGAGATCCACCGCCTCAACCGTTCGGTCGAGGAGGTCCTGTACCCCGCGATGGAGGACTTTGCGCTCGATATCGTGATCGGTAAAGGCCCGGCCGCACGATCGATTCGCCTGGATATCCCCAAGTTTACGCTGGTGGCGGCAACGACCCGCTCGGGTATGTTGACTGGCCCGCTGCGCGACCGCTTTGGCATTTCATATCGCCTGGATTACTACACGGTCGAAGAACTCGCGCAGATTGTGACGCGCTCGGCGTCCATCCTGGGCGTGACGATCGACCACCCCAGTGCGCTCGAGATCGGCTCGCGTTCGCGCGGCACGCCACGTCTTGCCAACCGCCTGCTCAAGCGCGTGCGCGATTACGCACAGGTGCGCGGCAACGGCCCTATCGAGCTCGATATCTGCCGCCAGGCGCTCGAGTTCTTCGAGATCGATGAGCTTGGTCTGGACTGGATGGATATTCGCATTTTGGAGACACTCGCTAAGACGTTCTTCGGACGTGCCGTGGGCCTGACAACGCTTGCCAGCGCGGTGGGCGAGGACCCGGGAACGCTCGAGGATGTCTATGAGCCCTATCTGCTGCAGTGCGGCTTGATGATTCGCACGCCCCAGGGCCGCCAGGCAACGCTTCGCACCTTTGAGCACTTGGGGATTGAACCTACCATTTAGGGCGCTTTGTTTTGGCGGGCTGTTAAGCTATCGCTGAGCATTGGATAAACATATCGCCATTCATCGGTTACGGGTGTTTTACTATTGCGCGCCCGTGCTATGCTGAATTGGTCTTTTTCTCATTCGGTAACGAAAGGACCGCCCATGCCTACTGACATCGAAATCGCACGTTCTGTCACGCCGCTGCCTATTACCGAGGTGGCCAAGAACGCCGGCGTCGACGTTAAGCACCTGATTCCGTACGGCTTCGACAAGGCTA
Organism: Collinsella sp.; assembly: GCA_019424965.1. GTDB lineage: Bacteria > Actinomycetota > Coriobacteriia > Coriobacteriales > Coriobacteriaceae > Collinsella. The sequence continues at coordinate 6,065 of JAHYYL010000019.1, read as the reverse complement.
AGGTCGACTATTCACTGCTCAACGAGCCGACCGATCACCAGGCCAAGCTCGTCCTCGTGACCGCTATC
>JAHYYL010000019.1:0-5962 GCA_019424965.1 Collinsella sp. | reverse complement strand
GCACTTTACCGGCGACTTCCATGCCATCGGCGCTGCCAACAACCTGCTGGCCGCCATGCTCGATAACCACATCCAGCAGGGCAACCAGCTCGGTATCGACGTTAAACGCATCACTTGGAAGCGCGTCGTCGATATGAACGACCGTCAGCTGCGCCACGTCATCGACGGTATTGGCGGTAAGGCCCAGGGCGTGCCGCGCGAGGACGGCTTCGATATCACCGTCGCCTCCGAGGTCATGGCAATCCTGTGCCTGTCTACGAGCATTAACGACCTCAAGGAGCGCCTGGGCGAGATCGTCGTCGGCTACAGCTTTGCCGGCGAGCCCGTCCGTGCCCGCGACCTTAAGGCCCAGGGTGCCATGGCCGCGTTGCTTAAGGACGTGCTCAAGCCCAACCTGGTGCAAACGCTCGAGGGCACGCCCGCGTTTGTCCACGGCGGCCCCTTCGCCAACATTGCCCACGGCTGCAACTCTATCATGGCCACGCGTATGGCGATGCGCTTTGGCGATGTCGCCATTACCGAGGCCGGCTTCGGTGCCGATCTGGGTGCCGAGAAGTTCCTCGACATCAAGTGCCGCATGACGGGCGTTCGCCCCAGCGCCGTCGTGATCGTCGCGACCGCTCGTGCGCTGAAGTACAACGGTGGCGTCGCCAAGGCCGACCTCAACGAGGAGAACCTCGAGGCACTCAAGGCCGGCATGCCCAACCTGCTGCGTCACGTCGACAACATCCAGAACGTTTATGGTCTGCCCTGTGTGGTCGCCATCAACCGCTTCCCGACGGACACCGAGGCTGAGCTTGCGCTCATCGAGTCCGAGTGCCAGAAGCTCGGCGTCAACGTTAAGCTTTCCGAGGTCTGGGCCAAGGGCGGCGAGGGCGCGCTCGAGCTTGCCGATGAGGTCATGCGTCTGATTGAGCAGCCGAGCGAGCTCAAGTTTGCCTATGAGGACGGCGCCGATGTCGCCGACGCTCTTGAGGCCATTGCCACCAAGGTCTACCGCGCCGATGGCGTTGACTTTACGCCGGCCGCCAAGCGCCAGCTCGCCGAGCTGCGCGAGAACGGCTTTGGCAACCTGCCGGTGTGCGTGGCCAAGACGCAGTACAGCTTTAGCGACAACGCCAAGGCCCTGGGCGCTCCCGAGAACTTCCGCATCACGGTGCGCGAGCTTAAGGTTTCCGCCGGTGCCCACTTTGTGGTCGCACTGACCGGCAGTGTTCTGACCATGCCGGGCCAGCCCAAGGTCCCCCCGGCTGAGAACATCGCCGTCGACAACGACGGCAACATCACCGGCCTGTTCTAAGTCTGCTGTCCATAGCTGCTAGCCCGCCCCGCCGTGCCCGCAAGGCCCGGCGGGGCTTTTTTATCCTTAGGCCCGCGCATGTCTTGTAGATACCGACGGGCTCTGCCCATCATAGGCTTTTGCGCGGGTAGAATGCATGGATAACTTGAGGCTCACGCGCGACGGAAAGGAATCGTTGCATGGATCAGGACAAGACAACCGTGATGGGCGGCTACGGTTCCGCGCAGGCTGGCGATAGCGCCGATGCGACCCGCGTTGTTCCCAACCCCGGTTATACCGACCCCGCCGCGACGCAGCCTTCTGCCGAGCCCACCCGGGTTATGGGCTATGGCGACACGGCGCAGGATTCTTACGCTGCATCTTCGCAAGGCCCCTATGGCAATGCAGCTCCGGACCCGTTTGATTACGCGCCGCAGGATTCTTATGCCGCCTCGACGCCGAATCCCTATGATGACCTGCCACAAAATCCCATTCCGCAGCCTCAGCAGACGACGTATATGCCTCGCACGGCGCAGTCTCGCCACGAGTCGCGCGAGCCGTATCGCGAGTACCCCAAGTCGATTCCGCAATATGGCGAGGACGAGGAGAAGAAGCCGTCGCGTTCGTCGAGCGTGATCAAGAAGATCCTCATCGTGCTGGCGATCTTCTTTGCGCTGTCGGTTGTGTTTGCCATTGTGTCGGGCATGCTCAACAAACGAGGGAGTTCAACGGCCGATACCGCTGCCGAGCAAACCGAGTCCGCCTCGTCTAGCACCGTCGATCTGAGCGATATCCCGGGGCAGTACTGGTCCAACGCCAAGAAACTTCTCAAGTCGCGCGGCGCCAATCTTTCGAATGCCGTGGTCCTGACTGATGATGGCTCAACGCCCGTCATCGATGCCAACTGGGTCGTTACTTCTGCTTACTATAACGACAGCGGCAACCTCGAAATTCAACTCACGCACAAGAATAGCTCGGGCAACTCGCCCGACGGCCAAAGCGGTACCGACAGCTCGAGTTCCAATACGCTGGAGGACTTGAGCAACAAGGCACAGGAGCTTGGGGATAAGGTCCAAGAGCTGGGCGACACGGCCCAGAACCTGGGCGACACCGCTCAGAACTTGGGCGGCATGGCGACGGATGCCTGGAACGCTCTGCAAAACGGCATCTCGGGCGCTCAGGGAAACTAGCTGTTAAGCGGGCTGCAGCCGCTCGGCCGGACGGTCGGGCGAGCTAAAGCCCGAGTCAAACGTAACGACGCATGAGGCATTGGGTCGGCGCTCGTGCACGATACGCGTGACGAGCTCCAGCAGCTCCTCGTCGGATATGTCAAAGCCGTCGGGACGCACAAGGTCAAACGAAACGAACCCGTCGTGCTCGTGCAGGTCGTGGATGGAGAGCGCGGGGTCGATCTGCATGATGCCGCGCTTGACCCAGCCGCGCAGGTCGTCGCCGGTGGTGGCGATGGGGTCACAGTGCAACGTGATGCCGATGCCCATCTGGCGCTTGATGTCGTGCTCGATGGTGTCCAAAATCTCGTGGTGCTCAAATGCGTCGCCCTCGCCGGGCATCTCCACGTGGGCGCTGGCAAACTGACGACCGGGGCCGTAGTCGTGCACCATCAGGTCGTGTGTGCCCAAGACCTGCGGATAGGACATGATCTTGTCGCGGATTGCCTGAACGAGCTTGGGGTCGGGCGCTTGTCCCAGCAACGGGCTGATGGCGTCGCGCACTAGACCCATGCCGCTGATGCAGATGAAGATGCCCACACCCAGGCCTGCCCAGCCATCGAGGTCAAAGCCGGTCGTCTGCGAAATAAGCGCCGCCATCAAGACCGAACCCGAGGTGATGACGTCGTTTTTGGAGTCCTGTGCTGTGGCAATGAGTGTTTCGGAATCGATACGGTTGCCCAGCGCGCGGTTGAATGCGGCCATCCAGAATTTGACGAGCATGGACAAGACGAGAGCGGCTAGGGAGACCAGCGTGTAGGCGGTGGGGGAGGGCTTGATGATCTTGGTGACCGACTCGAGGATCAGGTTGATGCCGACGGCGCAAACCAGGACGGCGACGAACAGACCGGCTAGGTACTCGTAGCGGCCGTGGCCATAGGGGTGGCCTTCGTCTGCCGGGCGGCTGGCAAGGCGGAACCCGAGCAGGCTTACGATGTTGCTCGAGGCATCGGAGAGGTTGTTGAAAGCGTCGGCGATGAGCGAGACAGAGCCGGCGAGCAGGCCCGCGATGCCCTTGGCCAGGCACAGCGTGATATTGAGGCCAATGCAGATGAGGCTTGCGGCGAAGCCCGCGTTGGTGCGGCAGGAGGTATCGACCGGCTCGCCCTCGCTGCCGGGAACAAGCGTATGTACCAGCCGATTTACAAATAGCATAGCGGTCGTCCTCACAATCATGTTTAAGGGGATAGTGTAGCTCGCGCGGAGGCGCTGTGCACCGATGCTCAGAAAATGCAGCAATGGTCTGCCGGTGTTAACGAGCGAGCCTTCTCGTCTGCCTGGGTGGTCCATTTTGGGCCACATGGGTATGGGCATGTGCCTGTTTGCTCGACATACTTAACGTCGACAGCCCCTGTGCAAAGGAGGACGTTTCCATGGACGAGATGTTTGCCATTAAATGTCAAAACTGCGGCGGCCCTATGTACTCGCACCAGGCTAAGCGCAGCTTTGAGTGCACCTATTGCGGCGCGGTCATTCCGTGGCAGGCGGACGCCGGAGAGCCCAAGAGCGCTTTGGGCATTCGCCATACGCCGTTGACGGTGGTGGATGGACTGCTCAAGCTCACGCATGTGTCGCAACTCGAGCGCCCGGAGGACCCGGACTGGTATTTCTTCAATTCGCACTGGCGCAATCAGTCGGTCCAGGAACACCTGCTGTGGGAGGATCGCGGCACGGCGCAGGAGTTCCAAGAGGCCACACATGTGAGCATTCCTTGCCCCTTCTGCGGAGCGTCCTTTGAGGGTGAGTCAACGCAGCGTGTGTTTGAGTGCCCGTCCTGCGGCAACAAGATCGGCATTGCCGACCTGCTCAAGCCCGGTACGTTTAGCAAACGTCTGACCATGGGCGTGGGTGCGGAGTATGTGCCGGAGCAGGGTATTCCCTGCGAAATCTCACCGCAGCAGGCACGTGCCAACGCGCTGCAGCTGGTGCGCCAGTACCCGGATGCCTTTGCCGGGCACGATGTGGAAGACGCGATCCAAAACGACATGATGCTCTTCTATTTCCCCATGGCGCTGGCGGACCTGCGTATGATGGCGAGCTTCCCGGGCAAGGGCCTGAGCAAGGAAACCCTGGTGTACTACGAGGTGCTCGACTGGGCGTATCCGCGGGCAAACTATCTGGATGTTCGCCTTATGGGCATTTTGGAGCCGTGGGACTTTGCCAAGGTTGGGCCGTTTGACCCGGCCATGCAGGAAGGTGACTTTCGCGTTGTCTCCGTCGATGCGTCTACCAAGGACCAGGTGGTCATTGATAAGTTGGCGCTCGACATTGCCGGCAACGATGCCGAGGCGGTGCTGGGGCTCAATAAAAAGAGCATCCGCACTTGGGCGCGCAAGGCCCGCAAGCATAAGGACGGCCTGGTGATGGTGCCGGTGTACTTTGTCGATCGTCCGGCGACGGACAGCCGCGATGGCGAGCAGGTGCGCATTGCCGTAAACGGCCAGACGAGCCGCGCGGCAGCGGTGGTGTTTAGCGACAAGCGCGAGACGCATGTGGTGGCGTCGCTCAATCCGAGTCTGCATCTGTCCGGCGAAAGTACCGTGCATGCCACGCCCATCGAGGTCAAATACGTTAAATCGCCCTTCCTATACCAGATCGTGCGCCGTGGAGGTGGCGATCAACCGCGCCAGGTTGCAGCGGCAGCTGAGGGTTCCTACCGAGAAGAAAAGCCCAAACGCAAGGGATTGTTCGCTGCGATTTTTGGTAAGTAGGGGAGTGGTGCCGGGGCGTCGGGCTGCATCGCAAGGTCATGAGACGAACTTAAGACTGCTGGGAACGTGCTACCATTGCCGATAGCCTTAATCTTGTAAGAAGCGGAGGCCAGATTATGGGTTTTGCGGATCAGCAGCTTCAGCTTCAGGTACCGTATTCTCCTGACGACACGTTTAATGCCTTGAAGGCAGCTATGGAAAAGCTGCCTAAAGTAAAAGTTGATAGTGCATCGCCCACAACAAGAACAGTTGCAGCCGAGATAGGTATGAGCATTTGGTCTTGGGGCGAAACTATCAGTATTTCGGTTGTTCCAGTTGAAGGCGGATCTGGCGTTACTGTCAAGTCGTCATCTAAGGTCAGGGCAAACGTATTAAACGGGGGCAAAAATGCAAAGAATATTGCCAAGATAGTCGATGCCCTATCGAAGGAGCTCGAGCGGTATCCGCAGGTTTCACAGACTATTGAGACGCTGGCGGATAGTGGTTGATGTAGTTGCAAGGCTTGAGAGGCTTGCAGCACTGCGTGAGAGTGGAGTACTTACCGAGGAAGAGTTTGCTGCAGAAAAGGCAAAAATCCTTTCGTAATCAGACACGATGGTTGGATTTGCATTCTATTATTGAACTTGTTTATACCAGGCTGAAAACATCGTGTGTAATAAAGGTGCGTAGTAGCCTCGTCTTGATTGGCGGGGTTGATTTTCAATCTCAACGCAACAGCCTGAACGGGCCCCGCGTTTCCGCAG
>JAHYYL010000018.1:45898-48018 GCA_019424965.1 Collinsella sp. | reverse complement strand
GAAGACTGGGACATGGATGTCCTTTCGAATGGAAGGGCGATCGGGCATATTGGATAACCTGCCCGAACGATACGATCCGAACCATTGTACGCGATACGCAGTGCCTCGCACGCGCCGCCACCTGCAAACGCTAGCGCTATTTCCAAACGCGTTCGGCGATGCGCCTGACCAGCGCGATCTTCGCCCACTGCTCGTCCTCGGTCAGCTTGTTGCCAATCTCGCAGCTGGCAAAGCCACACTGCGGAGACAGATACAGGTTCTCGAGCGGAACATACTTTGCAGCCTCGTGAATACGCTCAACGATGGCATCCTCATCCTCAAGCTCAGCGGCCTTGGTGGTCACTAGGCCCAACACGACCTTCTTGCCGGGGGCAACATACTTCAGCGGCTCAAAGCCACCGGCGCGCGGTGTATCGAACTCAAGGTAGAACGCATCGACGTTCTCGTGTGCGAACAGATACGGCGCGATGGGGTCGTAGCCGCCCTCGAAGGCATAGGTAGAGTGGTAATTACCACGGCACACATGCGTGTTGATGACCAGGTCGTCGGGCTTGCCCGCGATGGCGGCGTTGTTGAGCGCCACGCCCAGCTCGGACACCTTTTGCAGGTCGACCGGGCTCATACCAGTCTTTGCCACAAAGTCGGTATCGCAATAGATGCCCCAGGTGCAGTCATCAAATTGAATGTTGCGGCAGCCTGCGGCATACAGGTCGGCAATCACGGTGCGGTATGCCGCCGCGATGGCGTCGGCGAGCTCTTCGTCGGTCTTATAGACAGCGCGCAGGCTCTCCTGCTGGCCATCGCAGCGGTCGAGCGTGACTTCGGAGAACGTCTGAATCGGCGCCGGAATGGTTTGCCGCGTGACCTGGCCCTCCCCCTCGAGCGCCTTGACAAATTTGAAGTGCTCGACGAACGGATGACTCTCGCCGCTAATGGGACCGGTTACCACGGCAGTGTCGGCGGTGGTCTCCTCATCGTGGAACATATAGCCCGTACGCGAGGTGCGACGCTCGACGCCGTTCAGCCCCCACATAAAATCGAGGTGCCAGTAGCTGCGGCGGAACTCGCCATCGGTGATGACCTGCAGACCGGCGGCCTTTTGCTTGTCCACCAGGTCGCGAATAGCCTCATCCTCGACGGCCTTAAGCTCCTCCGCATCAAGCGTGCCTGCCGCATAGGCAGCGCGGGCATCCTTTACGGTCTGCGGACGAAGAAAGCTGCCGACGATATCAGCGCGAAACGGCGCGTTCGGTTGAATTGAAGTGCTCATAGATATCTCCCTTTGCATTGGTTGCTTTACTGGGACAGAGTATGAGCGCTCATATGGCCATCGTAAAATATACGTTTATAACAGTTTGATATAGATGCTTCCTATATCAGTTGGGACTGCCATAAAGAGATTTGACCCGTGCAGAACGCAGCAGTCTAGATGTGCTGACGAATCGCGTCGATATAGGCTTGGCCGTAGCGCGTGAGTGTCGTGTTCTTGCGCGTGATGATGCCAATCTCCATGTACTCGTCCACATCGAGCGGAATCGAGATAATGCCGGGGCCGTTGAGTTCATGGCTGATCACGCCCGAACACACCGTGTAGCCGTTGAGGCCCATGGCCAGGTTGAACAACGTCGCACGGTCGCGCACGCGGATATTCTTGCGGCGTTCAAAGGTCGAGGTCAGTTCCTCGGAATAATAAAACGAGTTGTAGCTGCCCTGTTCGTAGGATAAAAACGGATAGTCCTCGAGATCTTCGAGCGTCACGCTAGCGTGGTCCGCCAGTGGATGATCGGCGCATACAAAGACATGCGGCGCGGCGCAGAAAAGCCCCTCGAATACGAGCTCGTTGGCGGCGAGCATGCGCTCGATAACCTCGCGGTTATGCTCGGATAAGTACAGGATGCCCAGTTCGCTTTTCATATGCGCGACGTCCTCGATAATCTCGTGAGTCTGCTCCTCGCGCAGGGTAAAGTCATAGCGCGCGGCATCGAACTCACGGATCACATCGACAAACGCATTAACGGCAAAGGAATAATGCTGGCAGCTCACACTAAAGTGCGGCACCTGCTCGGACGCGCCCTTGTACTTGCCCTCGAGCAGGTCGGCCTGGTCGAGTACCTGGCGCG
>JAHYYL010000018.1:0-45888 GCA_019424965.1 Collinsella sp. | reverse complement strand
CTCCTCGGACACAATGACACCCTTGTTGGTGCGCTCAAAGATATGCACACCCATCTCGTTTTCGAGATCGCGGATCGACGCGGTAATCGAAGGCTGCGACACAAAGAGTCGGCGCGAGGCCTCGGTGATGCTGCCGCATTCGGCAACTTTGACGACATATCTGAGCTGCTGAAGCTTCATAGCGCCCTCCCTAGACGTTCGTGACGTCGAAACCCGTCGCATCCATCTGACGCATAAACGGCGGCATCTCCCCCGTCGCAGCGCAGGCGGCAATCTGATGCAGAGCCCCGGCAACCGCATCGTCCACCGCAGCGCCGATATGCCAGCGCGCGGCAGCCGTGACAGCCTCGTTGGCATTGGCGACTGCAACGGAGTTGGGAACGGCATCGATCATGGGTAGATCGTTATCGGAATCACCGAATACGGCCACCTCGTCGAGCGTCAGGTCCAAAGCACGCGCCAGCTCCAGGGCGGCGCAACCCTTGTCCCAACCTGCTGGAAGGATATCGAACAGGCGCACGCGGTTGTTGGGAAACACAAGCGAGAGCTCCGGCACCTCAGCGGCAACGCGCTCGCGTAGCTCTGCGAGCTCCTCACGCGAACGGGCACTCCAGATATTCGCCTTGTATACCGGGGCATCATCGATAACAGGACGGCACGGGGCTTCTTCGCCCTTGAGCCATGCGTTGCCGCCCGACTCCATGGCGCGACGCACGCGCTCGGGGTCGCTCGTCACGCAATAGGCATCGTTATCCCAAAAGTCGTCACCCAGGCTGTAGACCTTTAGATAGGTATCGTTGGTCTCTTGTTCGAGGTAATCGGCCAGACGCATCAGGGCATCGTTGTCGGTCGCGCGCGAAGCGACCGCCTGACCGTCGACAAACATGACTTGGCCGTTGCAGAACGCGCCGGTCGAGAAGCACTCGGCGCGATTGCGGAACATCCAGCCCATCGCGGAGGGCTGGCGACCCGAAACCGGGCCAAAGTGCAGACCCGCCGCCTGCATGGCATGAATGCCCTCGATGGCGTAGTCGCTGGCGCCGTCATGCCCGGCTGGAATCAGCGTATCGTCCATATCGGTCAGCACAAGTTTAATCATAAGGCCCCCTCGGTCATTCTTAATCCCGTCTATTGTACCGACCTGCCAAAAAGAGACAGGTTTATATTGGCAGGTTTTATCTGGGAAAACGCAAAGCCCCAGTTGTTACCTGCCAAAATAAACCTGTCCCTTTTTGGCAGGTGCGCTAGTATAGGGAACAACAGATTCGATGCGGGAGTGCCGGCGGTGCAAACCACAAGGCTGAGAGGGCATGGGGCCCAATCCTTTGAACCTGTCAGTTAATGCTGGCGTAGGGAGCATGCCGCCTTTACAGGGGCGCTGTCTATGCACAGCGCCCCTTTTCTATGCCAAGGAGGCATGTGCAGTGATCGATTCGAAACAGCTCAAGCAACAAGTGATCAAGGCCGTGGAGGAGATTCGCGCCACCAATCCGATGGCCGGCTCCATCACCAACACGGTGACGATCGACTTTGTCGCCAACGCGCAGCTCGCCGTGGGCGGTTCGGCCGCCATGGTCTATCTGCCCGACGAGGGCGAGGCGCTCGTTGCCGGCGGCGGCGCCATCTATCTCAACATGGGCACGCTCTTCCCCATCTACGAGCAGACGATTCCCCGCGCGGCCAAGGCGGCACACGACGCCGGCAAGCCCTGGGTGCTCGATCCGGTGGGCCTGGGCATCGGCAGTCTACGTACCCAGCTGGTAGGCGAACTCAAGCAGTACAAGCCCGCCATCGTGCGCGGCAACGCCTCCGAGATCATTGCGCTCGCCGGCCAGTGGGGTCTTGAGGGTGAAGCCGCCGATCTGAGCCGCGTGCGCGGCGTCGACACCACCGATACGGTTGACGCCGCCCGCGATGCCGCCGTGGCGCTCGCCCGCTACACCGGCGGCGCCGTAGTGGTCTCAGGCGAAGTCGACCTGATTACCGACGGCGCGACCGTGGCCAAGTCCCACGGCGGCAGCCCGCTCATGTCCAAGATCACCGGCTGCGGTTGCTCGCAGGGCGGCGTGTTGGCCGTGTACGCCTGCGCCACCGACCCGTTTACGGCGGCCATCTGCGGCACCGCCGTCTACAACGTTGCCGGCACGCGTGCCGCCGCCGTTGCCGATGCCCCGGCAAGCTTTAAGGTCGCCTTTATCGACGAGCTCTATCGCGCGACCGCCCAGGACATTGCCGACAACCAACTCGAGCTCGAGGAGGCATAAGCCATGTCCGAGCCCGCAACCAATGCCGGCATGAACACCCTGGTCGCCGTGGCCATCGCCCCGTGCGGCACCGGTGACGAGCTATCCGCCGAGGTCGCCGAGGTCGTGCGCGTCATTCGCGAGAGCGGCCTTCCTAACCGCACCACCTCGATGTTCACCGAGATCGAGGGCGACTGGGACGAGGTCATGCAGGTCGTACGAGACGCGACCTTTGTGTTGGCGAGCAAGGGCATCCGCACCGAAGTCGTGCTCAAAGCCGATATTCGCCCCGGTTTTACCGACACCATGACCGGCAAACTCGAGCGCATGGAAGCGCAGATCAAAAAGCAGGAGGAAGCACGATGAGCATCCGCGACAACCTTGATATCTCGGCTTATCTGGTACTCGGCCCCGAAAACACCCTCGGACGCCCCGTGGGCGATGTGGTGGCACAGGCGCTCGACGCCGGCTTTACCTGCATCCAGGTGCGCTCTAAGGTGGCAAGCGCTCGCGAGATCATCGCGCTGACGGGCGCCGCCGCAAAGGCTATCGCACAGGCCGGCAAGACCGGACAGGTCGCCCTGCTGATCGATGACCGCTTGGACTGCGTACTCGCCGCGCGCGAGCAGGGCATCGCCGTCGACGGCGTGCACGTGGGCCAGAGCGATATTCCCGTCGAGGTCTGCCGTAAGCTTCTGGGTCCCGATGCCATCGTGGGTCTTTCGGCCCGCTGCGAGGAGATGCTCGAGTACGTCAAGACCGCCGACATGAGTCTGGTTGATTATCTGGGCATCGGCCCGCTCCACGAGACCGAGACCAAGCGCGATTGCGGACGCGCGGCCGACGGCTCCATCATCACCAAGAGCTTTGAGGACCTGGCCGCACTCCACGCGGCAAGCCCCGTGCCCATCGTGGTGGGCGGCGGCGTTAAGACGGCCGACTTGCCGCAGCTTAAGGCAACCGGCGTCGACGGCTTCTTTGTGGTGAGCGCCGTCTGCAGCGCCGACGATCCCCACGCCGCGGCCAAGGAGCTTGTCGACACCTGGCAGCAGGCATAAGCATAAGTCGAGCAGCCGATTCGCAGCTTCATATCTTCAGCAATGGAAAGCGCATCCCAGTCTGAACGCATATTCCGGGACGAACTTTCCGAAACCCCACCGTTTGGGAAACTGTAACCCGTTCTGAGCGCTCATTCTGGGACGCGCTTTCCGCCGAGTCCGCGGCAGCTTGTCCTACCCCGCCAGATACGTTTCCAGCGCGGACAAAGACGCCTCCGCATCGTGGCGGCCGATCTGATAGATACGCTCAAGCTCATCGGGCTCGCGGCACAGCGACGGCACCTTTACCGATTCGCTCGGCCGCACCACAAAGACCTCGCCGGCAGCCTCGCGACGTGCCAGGTCATCAAGCGTGGCATTGTAGGCCTCATGCCGATGCTCAAGCGCCGCAACAAACTCCGGGTAGTGACGGAACACGCGCCGCAGCATGGGCATCACGCTGTTGGGCTGCTTCACAAAGCCCGCCGGCTGCGTGAGTACCACAATATTGCGGTCATACCCCTGCGCAAACAGCCAAGCACTGGGAATGGAATCGGCCACGCCGCCATCCAGATATTTATGCCCCTCAATGGCGACAGGACGCGTTGCCACGGGAATAGCAGACGACGCCCGAATCCACTCGATATCGCGCTCGTCGCCATACGGCAGATCGCGATAGACGGCCTTGCCCGTCTCGATATCGGTACACACGCACGTAAACCGCATGGGGCAGGCACGATAAGCCTCCAGGTCGATGGGATCGCGCTCGATAGGCACCTCGTGATAGGCAAACTCGGCATTGAACATGTCGCCGGTTCGCAGCCAGCTCGTCACGCTCGCATAGCGCTTGTCGGCGCAATAGGCCTTGTTGTAGCGAATGGCACGGCCGATCTGGCGCGATTTAAAGTTGTAGCCAAACGCCGCGCCCGCCGAGACGCCCACCATATGGTCACAGGTCAGGCCGCACTCCATCCATACGTCGAGCACGCCCGCCGTATACATACCGCGGTAGCCGCCTCCCTCGAGCGCAAGCCCCACCGTGGGCGTCGTATCTGGCTGTGCCATGCGACCATCTCCGTTCCTGCGTTTTAAAACGAAACAAGTATACCCGTCAACATATATCGCCTCAGTCGCATTTTCATCGAACATCGTCGCGTTACCGTTTGGCGAATAATGGCGAATAATGGCCGCCCGCAACATGGGCACCCCTGCATAATTCCATACACTTGTTTATACTACTCAGTAGTTATCAGCAACGAACGTCAGCCGACAAATAAACCCAACGACGCAGCAAGGCGGGGGCTTGGAAACACGCGAGGCGTTGAGCAACAACGCGTGTGCACAACGAGCTCGCCCGACGCAATCCGCCCCGACCCCAGAAAGCCGCCTACAGCATGGATACCCCCAGCAATTACACTGAAACGCTCGAAAAGACCGTCCGCGACCTTCTCAAGCGTCAGGAGGATCTGGTCAGGACCGCCTTTACCGACCAGCTTACCGGGCTTGGCAACCGCGGCGGCTTTGCCCGTTCCCTCGAGGAGCTCTGGGAGCAGGACACCCCCGTTACCATGGCGTACATCGATATCGACAATCTCAAGCACTGCAACGACGTCTTTGGCCATGACGAGGGCAACCGCTATATTTTGCAGGTAAGCCTCTATCTCAAGCTGTATATGGAGGTGGACGAAGCGGCGTTTCGTCTGGGAGGCGACGAGTTTGCCATCCTGTCTACGATTGCAACCGAGGACGACCTCGCCGAACGTCTGGAACGCTGCCGAACGGTCCTGCTCAAAAACAACGATGCCGAGATGCCTCACTCGTTTAGCTACGGAGTGGCACACGCCGACCCCGCCCTGGGCGAAGCCCCCAATCGCTTGACGAACGATGCCGACCATCGCATGTACGACTACAAGCTACGTCATGCCGTGCACCTTGATCGACGCAATATCGCACAAGCCCACACCGACGACTTCGAAATAAGCGATCGAATTTTCGACGCCCTTTCGATGCTCAACGAAGGCCGCTATTTCTTTATCGAGAACTTGGACAAACATCGAACCCTTTGGTCACAAGGCGCCTTGCGCGATCTTGGTCTTCCTTCGGAGCATATAGACAACTGTCACGATTATTGGAAAACGCGTGTCCATCCCGATGACCTTGAGGCCTATACCAACGACATCGACCAAATCTATGACGGCTCCAAACATCGTCACGTCATGCAGTACCGCGTGCGCAATGCCGCCGGCGATTACATCCTCGGCCGTGCTCGCGGGTTTCGTATCGACGGCGACGGAAATGTCCCCTCGCTCTATGTCGGCGAGCTCGTCAACCACTCGCTTGCCGAGACCGTCGACGCCGCCACGGGTCTCGGAACGCAGCGCACGCTGATCAACGCTATCGATGCCTGCCGTCGCGACCGTTGCGAGACGGGGCTTATAGCAGTGCGCGTTCGCGGCACGGCAAAGCTCAACGAGCTCTACGGGGCCGAGGCCGTCGACAACATGCTCGCCGAATACGCAGGCCGCATGCTGTCGATTACTCGCGGCAGGAGTCGCGTCTTCCGTTCACGCAACGCCCAGTTCGTCGTGCTTAGCAACAATTTGGATCACGAAGCATTCGAGCAACTGATCCAACATCTCAAAGAGGCCGTTTTCGCTCCCGTTCGAATCGCGGGCGACACTATTACCCCCGTCTGTCTTGTCGTTCCGGCCTTTTACGAGCACCTGACCAATCAAACGGCCGCCGTTTTAGGCGAACTCGACCGTCGCATTCGCACGGCCGGCGGGCTTGTTCCCAACGACAGCCTCCCCATACCCGAGGTGGAGCGCAAAAGCGCCATCGCCGAACGCATCGATCCGCTCACGGGTCTCTATCGACCCAGCGAGTTTATGCGCCGCGCCAACGAATTTCTCGAGACAAGGCGCAACGGCGCCTGGTGTATCGCCACCGTCGATATGGGGCACATGCGACTGTTCAACGAATGGCACGGACAGGCCGAGGGCGACCGCGTACTCGCCGATGTGGGCACGGTTCTCAAGGACATCGAGAATGCCGCCATGGGCGTCGCAGGGTACTGGGGCCAAGACGATTTTTGCGTACTCATCCCCTTTGAACACGACACCGTCCATCAGATCTATAGCCGCATTCGCCAGGCCGTGGCCAAGCATGATGACGGCGTGGGCTTCTGGCCGTCCATGGGCGTCTACCCCATCGACTCCAACGAGGAAATCACCATCGATGCGCAGGCCAAGGCCATGTTTACCAATCGGCGCGCAAAAAACGACTTTAAGGAGCGCATTGCCATTTTCCGCCCCGAGGAATACGAACACGAAATCGCGTTCCACCGCACGCTGACCGAATTCCAGTATGCGCTCTCAAACGGCCGCATTACCTACTACTTGCAGCCCCAGGTCGACATGGAAACCGGCGAGATCGTTGGCGCCGAGGCGCTCACACGCTGGATTGACAAGGATGGCTCCCTCATTTCACCTACCACCTTTATCCCCGCTCTCGAGGAAAGCGGTTTTGTGGTGACGCTCGACAAATATGTTTGGCAGGGCGTCGCCTCGTGGCTGCGTGAGTGCATCGATCGAGGGCTGCGCGTAGTTCCGATCTCGCTCAATGTGTCGCGCGTGGATATCCTTGCCTGCGACGTCGCCGAGCATATGGGGGCGCTTGCCGCCCAATACAACCTACCGCCCGAGCTCATGCGCATTGAGATCACCGAGACGGCTTATACGGGAGAGTCCGAGGCCGTGGATAAGCTGACGGCCGACCTACACACTCGCGGTTTCTCGACCTACATGGACGATTTTGGCACCGGCCAGTCTACGCTCGCGATGCTCAAGAACGTCAACGTCGACGTCATCAAGCTTGATCGCACGTTTGTGCCCACCGACCGCGATCAAAGCCGTAGCGCGCAAATCGTTTCATCAATGCTCGAGATGGCGCAATCGCTCCATCTGCCCGTTGTAATCGAAGGCGTCGAGACAAACGAGCAGGCGAACATGCTGCTCCAAATGGGTGCCCACTACGCTCAGGGCTTCCTCTACTACCGCCCCATGCAGGCAAAGGATTTTGAGGCATTGCTCGATGGCGGTAACAAAAACTGATACGCTCGCGCGCAAAACGATACCGCCGAAGGGGCGCTTGTCCCCATTGGCTAACTTATGCCCCCAATCCAAACCGAATTGGGGATATGATGCAAACCACTGTTGTGCCCAAGGAGGTTATCCATCATGAACGAGTCGTATCGCCTGGGCGAGCAATCGATCATTGCCTATCTTCAGCGACTTGCGAACGGGATCTCGACCGCCGAGCTCGATGTTGCCGCGCTGCCCACGGAGCTGTGCGCCATCGGCGAGCAGCTACAGAAGACATTTGCCATCCTGCAGCAAGAACGCGAGCTGCTTGAGCGCGGCGCCTATATCGATTCGCTCACCAATCTTGGCAACCGTGCTGGACTCCACCGTTATGCCGAGCTGCTTTGGCACAAAGGCACCCCCTTCACCTGCGCTTATATCGATATCGATCGCCTTAAGCATTGCAACGATACGTTTGGCCACACCGAGGGCAATCGCTACATCCTGAGCATCTGCCGTGCACTCACCGAGACAATGGAACCCAATGACCTGCTGTTCCGTATCGGTGGAGACGAATTTGTACTCGTATCCCCCACGACAGATGAAGCCGAACTCGAGCAGCGCCTGGAGCGGACGCGCACCGACCTTATCGAGGCAACATCGGGCGGCAAAGCGCCCATGATCGCTAGCTTTAGCTTTGGCTGCTCGCGCGTCGACCCACTCGCTGGCGATACGCGTCGCCAGATGACCATGGACGCCGACCGCAAAATGTATCGCTACAAGCTCATGCACCGTGTGCAGCAGCCGAAGGAAAACGACGCATCCATGCGCCCGATCGCCGATCAGCCTCCCTGCAACGACCGGGTGTTCCAAGCGATCTCCATGAGCTCCGAGACGCGCTATCCGTTTATCCTTAACCTCGATACCGGCGAATCGCAATGGTCGATTAATGCCGTGCGCGATTTTGACCTGCCCTCCCAGCATCCCTATAACTCGCTCGATATGTGGCTCGCCCGCGTTCACCCCGAGGACCGCGACAACGTGCGCAGCGAGCTCGATATGGTGGTAAACGGCGCGTGGCACTTCCATTACATGCAGTATCGCGTCATGAATACCGCTGGTAAATATGCGCTGTGCGAGTGTACGGGCTACCGCTTGGATAGCACCGAAACCGAGCCCAACATGTATGTGGGCATTATCATCAACCGAAGCTTGGCGGATACGACCGATTCCGTGACCGGCCTGGGCGATATCCACGCCCCGGTCAACGCCATTGGCGAAATGCGTCGCGTGGCGCGCAAGGCAGGCCTGGTCGCCATCAAAATCGACGACATCGCCAAGGTCAATGCCCGCTTTGGCTTTGATGCGGGCGACCGCGTTTTGGCAGAAAGTGCCGCCTGCCTCATGGACTGTTCGCGCGGCAAGGGCCGTCTGTTCCGCTCGACCGGACCGATGTTCGTGGCGCTTTTCGATGACCTTGATCCCGAAGAGACCGACGCGATCGCAGAAGAAATCGAGCGGTTCTTGGGGTCGCCCGTACTCTTTGGCTCATTTGAATATCAGCCGCCCATTCGTGTGGCCACACTTCATCTAGATGCCGTCGACCGACAGCCCGTTTCCATTTTGAACGAGCTCAAAGCGCTGCTTAAAGAGGCGCCGCAAGTACCGGGCACCAAGCTGGACTAGCGTCGTGGGGCGCGATGTGAAACACAGGCCGTTTCGCATCGCGCCCCACGCTATCTGCCCGCTCGTGAGATAATCCTCTGAAAAAGTCACCGACAGCAGAGGGAGTTTGTGATGAAGGTTCTCTTGGTCAACGGCAGCTCCAAGGCAAACGGCAACACCGCCCGCGCACTCGCCGAGGTCGCCGAGCAGCTCAACGCCGAGGGTATCGATACCGAGATGTTTCAGCTGGGCGCCAAGCCCATTCGCGACTGCATCGGTTGCGGCCAGTGCGGCAAGCTCGATTGCCGTTGCACCTTTGACGACGATATGGTCAACGAGCTGATTGCCGCTGCCGAGCAGGCAGACGGCTTTGTCTTTGGTTCGCCCGTCTACTACGCGCACCCCAGCGGACGTATCCTCTCTGCCCTCGACCGTGCATTCTATGCCGGCAGCAAGGCCTTTGCGCACAAGCCGGGCGCCGCCGTCGCCGTTGCCCGCCGTGGCGGCACGTCGACCACGTTTGACGTACTCAACAAGTACTTCACCATCAACCAGATGCCCGTGGTGGCCTCCACGTACTGGAACAACGTCTTTGGTGCCATGCCGGGCGAGGCCGCCCAGGATGCCGAAGGCCTTGCCACCATGCGAAACATCGGCAAAAACATGGCCTGGCTGCTGCGTTGCATCGAGGCGGGAAAGGCCGCCGGCATCAACGCACCCGAGGCAGATCACGCAACGACCAACTTCATTCGATAAGTCCAGCGGTGGTTGCCTCGATGTTTTATCAACCCGAGGTGACCGTCGTTCGTTAGAACGACGGAACTACGAGAACGGCGGAACATAAATATGAACGTGCAAATTTTCGGGACTAAAAAGTCCTTCGATACCAAGAAGGCCCAGCGCTATTTTAAGGAGCGCCGCATTAAGGTGCAGTTTATTGACCTTAAGGAAAAGGAGATGAGCAAGGGCGAGCTCACGAGCGTGATGCAGGCGGTCGGCGGCATCGATAAGCTGCTCAACCCCAAGGCCAAGGACGAGGAAACGCTCGCACTCATCCGGCACCTCACCCCCAGCCAGCGCTTCGATAAACTGCTCGAGAACCAGCAGGTTCTGGCCGAGCCCATCGTGCGCAACGGCAAAAAGGCCACCGTCGGTTATTGCCCCGATGTATGGGGAGCCTGGGAGTAGCCTGTGTTATTTGCCGGCGCGTGGGTATAAGAGCAGGCGTTTGGCATAAGATTCAACTGTAAGCCATGTCTAACAAAGGAGGGCACATGCCCAACAAACCCGTGAAGATCATCATGCTTACCGGATACCTCGGTGCCGGCAAGACCACGCTGCTCAACCACATCCTCGCCAACGACGGCGGCATCCGTGCTGCCGTGATCGTCAACGATATCGGCGAGATCAACGTCGACGCCAGCCTCATCGCCGACGGCGGCCTTTCCGAGACCGACGACCTCATCCCGCTCACCAACGGCTGCATCTGCTGCACGCTTTCGGACGACCTGGCCAACCAGCTGCAGGGCATCGCCGATTCGGGCAACTTCGACTACATCATCATCGAGGCATCGGGTATTTGCGAGCCCATCCCCATCGCCTACACCATCTCGAGCTTCTGCGACGAAGCCAAGGTGGGCGGCGAGCCCAAGCTCGCGCTCGACAACATCGTGGCCGTGGTCGACTGCGCCCGCATGTACGACGAGTTCAACGGCGGCCGCGACCTGCTGGCCGAGGATATCGACGAGGACGACATCGAGAGCCTGCTCATTCAGCAGATCGAGTTTTGCTCTACGCTGATCCTCAACAAGACCGATACCGTCACGCCCGAGCAGATCGCCGAGCTCAAGGCCATCGTGCGCAGCCTGCAGAAAGACGCCGTAATTGTCGAGGCCCAAAACGGCGAGGTCCCCATGGAGGAGCTGCTCGACACCGACCGCTTCGACTTTATGCGCGCCTACAACTCCGCCGCTTGGATCGAGGCCATGGAGCATCCCGAGGAGCACGACGACCCCGAGGTGCTCGAGTACGACATCGAGACCTTTGTGTACTCGCGCCGCAAGCCGTTTGACCTGCAGAAGTTCACCGATTTTGTTGAGCAAGAGTGGCCCGACGAGGTCATCCGCGTCAAGGGTCCGCTGTGGCAGACCGGCGATCCGGACATGTGCTACATGTTTGAGCAGGCCGGCCACCAGATGCGCCTGATGGAGAACGGCCTGTTCGTTGACTCCGCGCCCGAGGGCGAGAAGCAGAAGATCATCGACGAGAACCCCGAGATCATGCAAATTTGGGACGACGAGACGGGCGACCGCATGACGAGCCTGTGCATCATCGGCCGTCACATGGACAAGGACGCGCTCATCGCCTCCCTCGATGCCTGCCTGACCGACTGGCACCGCGCCTAGGTTTATCCAAGCGGGCATTTTTCCGCCTATGTAACTGCCAAACCACCACGAAGGTGCCCTTCGTGGTGGTTTTTCGTTCTGAGCCAAGGAGATTCATGTTCAACATTGTGCTGTATGCGCCCGAGATTCCGGCCAATACGGGCAATATCGGCCGTACCTGCGTGGTTACCGGTGCCCACCTGCATCTGGTGGAGCCACTGGGCTTTTCACTCGATGACAAGACGGTACGTCGCGCCGGCCTGGGCTACTGGCAAAACTTGGATGTGACGACCTATGCCGGCTGGGAGGATTTCCTTGCGCGCAACGGCCTCTCCCCTGTCGACGAGCGTCTACATCTGCTGACCAAAAAGGCGCGCCGCACCTATGCGCAGAGTGCCTACCGCGATGGCGACTACTTGGTCTTTGGCAGCGAGAGCTCGGGCATTCCCGAGCCACTGCTTGCCGCGGTGCCCGAGCGCTGCGAGCGCATCCCGATGCTGCGCGATTGCGATTCGCTTGACAACGCCGAGGCCTGGGAAGCCCACGAGGAATCGCTCGGACATACCGAGGACGGCCATGAGGCCATCCTTCAGCAGGATATCTGCGGCAACTTCGTCAATCCGGACGACTACCGCATCAGCGCCCTCAACCTCTCCAACAGCGCCGCCATCGTCCTCTACGAGGCCCTCCGCCAGACAGGCTTCCCCGGCATGTGACAAAGGGACTGTCCCTTTGTCACATTGATGCACCAAATAACGAGCCGTCGCTTTTAACCAGAATTAACTAGAATAAAATGGAGTTAAACGGCGCTGTGAAAGGAGAGCCTTGTGGAATATCTCGAGAACCCGTTTACCCCCAGTTTTGGTGAGGTTCCTGCCCATCTCGCCGGCAGACAACAGATTATTCGGGATTTGGACCGTGCCTTCTTGAGCCAGCGTAGACGCCCGGAATTGACCTCGATCTTCTCAGGGGCGCGTGGAACCGGTAAAACCGCTCTCATGTCGTCGCTCGCGACAAGGGCAGAATCCCACGGCTGGATAGCCGTAAAGACGACCGCGCTCTCGGGAATGCTTGAGGAAATCGAGTTCGGGGCGAAACGTGCTGCAGGCCATCTCATCGACCCGTCTAACAACTTCGAAGTCACCGGTCTCGGAATTGCACCATTCGGCAGTATCGAGGTCAATCGCGTTCACGATGCCTCGACTTGGCGTTATCGCATGAGCGACATCATCGACCAGCTCAACGAAACGGGCACCGGTCTGCTCGTCACGGTTGATGAGGTCGACCCGACGCTCGACGAGATGATCCAGCTCGCAGCCACGTATCAGCACTTTGTGACCGATGGGAAACGCGTCGCCCTACTCATGGCGGGACTTCCCAACAACGTCTCGACGTTGCTAAACCACAAGACGGTCTCGTTCCTTCGTCGCGCCCAGCAATATCATCTGGGGCGTATCGCCGACTACGATGTACGCGAGGCCTTGATCCGAACGATCCAGGAAAACGACCGTTTGGCGGATGCCGAGGGAATCGATAAGGCCGTTCGCTCGATTTCGGGCTTTCCCTTCCTTTTGCAGCTTGTGGGTTACCGCGCCTGGGATCTCACGAGCAACTCGAGAGAAATATCGTCTCGCGACTTTGACCAGGGAATCAAAATCGCACGCGACGAAATGGACGACCGGATCCTCGCGGCGACCTATCGGGAACTCACTGCAGAGGACAAGCGATTCCTCATCGCCATGCTCGATGACGAGGAAGAGTCCACCACCGCCGACCTTGTCGGGCGCCTTAAGCGTTCGCCGCAACAGGTCTCCCGCTACCGACGCCGCATGATAGACGCAGGCATTATTGGGGAACGCGGGCGCGGTATCGTCGCTTTTGAATTACCGTTCTT
Source organism: Collinsella sp. (assembly GCA_019424965.1). Taxonomy (GTDB): domain Bacteria; phylum Actinomycetota; class Coriobacteriia; order Coriobacteriales; family Coriobacteriaceae; genus Collinsella. The sequence goes on along the minus strand of JAHYYL010000018.1, from coordinate 32,583 downwards.
CCGCGACTATCTCGCCGCTCAATGCGTGAAATAGGCATCAATGTGACAAAGGGACAGTCCCTTTGTCACATTCGGTTAGAGGTAGCGGCCAGTGATGCTTGCGGAGCAGGCAGCGATGTCGTCCGGCGTGCCGGTGCAGACGATTTGTCCGCCTGCGTCGCCACCGCCCGGGCCCATGTCGATCACGTAATCGGCGTTACGGATAAGGTCGAGGTCATGCTCGATCACGATGACCGTGGCGCCCTTGGCAACGAGGCCATCAAACACGCTCAGCAGTACCTGAACATCGAGCGGATGCAGGCCGATCGTGGGTTCGTCGAATACAAATACGGCATCGTCCTGCACGCGGCCCATCTCGCTTGCAAGCTTAAGGCGCTGTGCCTCGCCGCCCGAGAGCGCCGGCGTGGGCTCACCGAGCGTGAGATAGCCCAGGCCTAGGTTGTGCAGGGTCTTCAGACGAGTCTGGACTTTCTTGAGTCCCACCGTGGCGTCGAGGGCCTCATCCACGCTCATATCCATGAACTGCGGTAGCGTAAGCAGGCTGCCGTCCTTGCCCTCGCGATGAATATGCGAGGCCGCGTCTGCATAACGCGAGCCGTGGCATGCAGGGCAGACGATCTCGACATCGGGCAAAAACTGCACGTCGAGCGATATCGAGCCCGTGCCATCGCACGTAGGGCAGCGCAAAGCGCCAGTGTTGTAGCTAAAGGCACCCGCCTTATACCCCGCCGCCTTGGCCTCGGGCGTGCGGGCGAAGGCGCGGCGAAGCTCATCATGGATGTCGGCATAGGTCGCCACCGTCGAGCGCACGTTGGCGCCGATGGGCGTGGCGTCAATCAGGTTGGCGTGCGTAATACCCTCGGCATCGACCCAACGCACGTGCCTGGGCAGGCGCTCACCGGCCGCTTGCGCCTTGAGCGCCGGGATGAGCGTCTCGAGCACCAGCGTCGTCTTGCCCGAACCCGAAACACCCGTCACCGCGACAAGGCGGCCGCGCGGGATATCGACTTCGAGCGGCCTGACGGTATGGATGGCATCGGTCGCCATGCGGATATGGCCTAGGTCGAATATTTCGTCGTCAGCCACCTGCGGACGCAGACGCTTGGGGTCCGAGCGCAAGAACGGCGCGATGCGGCTGCCCTGCGATTGTTCGACCTCGCCCACCGTACCGGCGGCGATCACATGACCGCCGCCCGCTCCCGCAACGGGGCCCATCTCGACCAGATAGTCGGCTTCTGCCAGCACGCGCGTGTCGTGGTCAACAACAACCACGGTGTTGCCGTCATCCACCAGATCGCGCATTACGCCCACCAGGCCGTCGACATTGGCAGGATGCAAGCCGATCGAAGGCTCGTCCAGCACATACAGCACACCCGTCGATCGGTTGCGCACCACGCGGGCAAGCTGCACGCGCTGGCGCTCACCCGTAGACAGCGTGGCACCGGCGCGGTCGAGCGAAAGGTAATCGAGGCCCAGGTCGACCAGGCGGCGGGCCGTACTCAAAAACGAATCGCAGATGTCCCCGGCCATGGGCCGCATCTCGGTCGGCAAGGATGCGGGCACCCCGCGCACCCACTCAATCGCCTCGCCCAACGTCATGGCTGCCGCCTGCGCCAGATTGATACCGCGCACCTGGGGCTGGCGCGCGGCGTCGGAAAGACGCGTGCCGCCGCAATCGCGGCACGGTCCCTCGCGCAAAAAGCGCGCAACGCGCTTGAGCCCCTTATCGTCCTTAACCTTGGCGAGTGCATTCTCGACGGTATAGACGGCGTTGTAATAGGTAAAGTCGAGCGGCGTGGCGCCCTCGCCATTTTTGGGAACGTAGAGAATGTGCTTCTTAACTGCCGGGCCATGGAACACGATGTCGCGCTCTTGAGGCGTGAGCTGGCTAAACGGCACGTCGGTGCGCACGCCCATCTCGCCGGCCACCTGCTTCATCAGATCCCACATGAGCGTGCCCCAGGGAAGCACCGCACCCTCGTTGATGGTCTTTGACTCGTCGGGCACCAGGCTCGCCTCGTCCACCTCGCGCATGACGCCGGTGCCTCCGCAGGTAGGACACGCGCCGCCACTGTTAAAGGCAAGGTCCTCGGCCCCCGGCGCATAGAACTCGCGGCCGCATGCGGGGCACGCGAGCGACAGGCCCGCGGCCACGTTAAGGCTCGGCTCCACACGCGCCCCGCAATGCGGGCACACGTGATGGGCGCAGCGGCTAAAGAGCAGACGCAGACTGTTGTTGAGCTCGGTCATGGTGCCAAAAGTCGAGCGCACGCCCGGTACACTGGGGCGCTGATGCAATGCGAGTGCCGCCGGCACGTGCAGCACCTCGTCCACCTGAGCGTGCTCTGCCTGCGTCAGCCGACGGCGGGTATAGGTGCTGAGCGCCTCCAGGTAACGACGCGAGCCCTCGGCATAGAGCACCCCCAACGCCAGCGAGCTCTTGCCCGAGCCCGAGACGCCGGCAATACCCACGAGCTTTCCCAGCGGAATATCGATATCGATGTCTTTGAGGTTATGGACGCGCGCACCGCGCACCTCGATAGCACTTGGTTGTTGCGACGCCGTCATCGCTCACCTTCCTGTTAATCGAATGTGACAAAGGAATGTGACAAAGGGACAGTCCCTTTGTCACATCACTCGTGCCATAAAACACGATCGCGAATGTACTTGCCCAGCATAGGCACGCTAAACCGGACGAGACCGTATCCGGCGGCCTCGATGACGCGCTCGCGAATTAAGCTTGCGCGATATTTACTCGCCCAGCTCTGGGTGCGGTCGCAGCGCTCAATGATATCCGCCATGCGCGTCAGCTTGCCCTCGTCAACCGCCATAGCCTCGATAAAGAGGCGCTGTGGGGTGCGCAGCCCGTAATACAGAGGCGCGTCAACCGCTTCATAGAACTCAGAGACGGCATCCGCATGACCAACCTCGACATCGCACCCTTCAATGACCTGCGAGCCACGCCGGACAGCAGACCGCCACATGTAATATCCCACCAGCTGAACCATATAGGGATGTCCCATGCTCTTGTGCGCCGCAAGGTCCGCCGTCCCCGCATCAATGCAAAGACCAGCACATTCGACCGTCTGGATATATGAATCGCGCACCTGGGGCAAAGAAATCGCCCCCAACGTACGCTGCTGGGCGCGCCGCAAAAACGTCACGCTCGGCTCTTCGAGCAGATCGTCAACCATGCTGGGCAAGCCGGCAAAGACCAGCGCAAGACCACGCTGGTCGCCATCGGGCAAGCCCGTAGCATCCTGATCTCCCAGCACCTGCTGATAAAGAACGGCGAGGGCCGCCAGCTCCTCAATAGACGCCGATTGAGCCTCGTCAATCGCAAACAGAATACCCTTGCTTGGGCCGAGTTTCTTGAGACGTTCGTTGACCAGCTCTCGCAACGTCTCGCCTTTTGCCCGCGCCGCCTCAACCGACATCCGTCCAAACGATGGGCCAAACTCCATTGACGTCACAACGGGCTTATTCGAGCGGAGTGCGTCGGCCAAGCGGTCGCATAAACCAGGCGAAGCGGAATCGGAGACAACCGCCCATCCGCGCTCACTGGCCAGACGTTGCAGCTCCCGCAGGAGAACTGTTTTGCCACAGCCGCGGTTTCCTGTAATGAGCATGAGTCTGCCCGGCGCTCCGGCACCGTTATCGAGCCCCTCCTCAAAATCTTCGATGACCGACTCGCGACCGATGAGTATCGGAGGCCGCTTACCAGCCGTTGGCTTAAAGGGATTTGGATTCATGTCGGCCTCCTCGGATTGGCAAAGGCTAGCAATAGTTATACCAACTTATACCGAGTTATACCAACTGAATGTGACAAAGGAGCTGTCCCTTTGTCACATGTGGCCGAAAAATTCCGCGTCGGCGGGGCGATAGGGGCGGAAGGTGGCGGGATCGATCTTTACGTGCGCCGCGGCGGGTACGTCGTACCACTTGACGGTATAGCCGGCGCCGTGAGAGCAAAAGATCGAATCGGGCGTGTTGGGCAGATCGGCCTCGGGCTCATAGGCGGCCGTCTCGATGACGCGCTCGGCATCATGGCAAGCCGCATAGCCGGCGAACTCCAGGTACAGATGACCGCGACCGCTCGTGTAGGCAGCCACCTCCAGCGCATAATCCTGCACCTCGGATGCCGGCACGCGACCCACAAGCTTCGCCCGGTCTCCCGCCATCGTCGGCGGCTTGTACTCGGCGCCCATGCGCGTGGCATCCGAGAGCGCCCGGCCCACGCACTCCCCCGGCACCTCGAGCTCAAAGTGATACCACGGCTCCAGCAGCACGGCTGCGCCGACCTCACGCGCCTGCATCAAACCCTGGCGAATCGCGCGGTACGTGGCCTGGCGAAAATCACCGCCCTCGGTGTGTTTGGCATGTGCACGGCCACCCGTAAGCGTAATGCGCACATCGGTGATGGGCGAGCCGGTCAACACGCCCAGGTGATCGCGCTCCATGGCGTTGGTGAGTGCCAGGCGCTGCCAGTTCAGATCGAGCTCGTCGGTCGAGGTCACGGTGCCAAACTGCACGCCCGAACCCGCTGGCAGCGGCTCCAGGCGCAGGTGCACCTCGGCATAATGACGCAGTGGTTCAAAGTGGCCCACGCCCTCGACCGGCTGCGAGATAGTCTCCTTATAGAGAATGCCGCCGGGCTTAAACTCAATCGAAAGGCCAAAGCGATCGGCCAACACCCGCTGCACGACCTCTAGCTGCACGGCGCCCATCAACTGCAAGTGAATCTGCTCAAGATGCGTATTCCAGCTTACGCCGAGCATGGGGTCTTCGTCCGCCAACTCGGTCAGCGCATTAAACACCGCATGGACATCGTGTTCGCCCGGTAGCACCGTATAGGTGAGAACCGGCGCAATGACGGGTGCATCGCACCCGGGCTCCGCGCCCAAGGCATCCCCCGGGCGAACGTGCGCAAGACCCGTCACGGCACAAATACCGCCAGCGGCAACTTCCTGGACAAGCTCGAACTTCTCACCGTTATAGATGCGCACCTGATCGACCTTCTGCTCCCATACCTCGGCACCGGAGCGCCCGTCAATCATCTGTTTTGCACGCAGCGTGCCGCCGGTCACTTTAACCCAAGCCAAGCGCTCGCCGCGAACGCCTCGGCTGACACGATAGACACGCGCGGCGAACTCCGGGGCCCACGCCTGTTCACGCATCAGCGTGCACATGCCATCCAGCAGCTCGCCCACGCCCTGGTCCTTGAGCGCCGAACCGACAAAGCAGGGAAAGAGCTTGCGCTCGGCAACCATGCGCGACAGCGTTGCGACGGAAAGCTCACCCGTCTCAAGAAACTCCTCGAGTGCCGCCTCGTCCAACGCGGCAGCGTCCTCCCAAGCAGCACCGCCCGCCAGCAGTCCGCTGGCATCCAGGCAGCCCTCGGAAAGGCGCTGCCCAAGCTGTGCCAGCAAAACATCGCGGCCAGGATTCTCCAAATCGATTTTATTGATAAAGATGAACGTCGGGATGTCATAGCGCACAAGCAGGCGCCACAGGGTTTCAGCGTGTCCCTGCACGCCGTCGTTGGCGCCCACAACCAAAATCGCGTAGTCGAGCGCGCGCAACGTGCGCTCCGCCTCGGCAGAAAAATCGACGTGGCCGGGCGCATCCACGAGCATGACGTGGGTATCGCCATGGTCGAGCACGGCCTGCGACGAGAAAATCGTAATGCCGCGCTCGCGCTCGATCGCGTTAGTGTCCAGATGCGAATCGCCATCGTCCACGCGGCCGCGCTTGCGAATGCGACCCGCGTTGAACAACATGGCCTCGGCCAACGTTGTCTTGCCGGCATCGACATGCGCCAAGATTCCAACGACCGCTTGTTTCGACATGGCTCTCCTCTTATTGCAAGCCCATCGCACGCGGCAACGGGCGCTCTCGTTCCACACTGGATGATACAATTTACGGGCCGGCGGGCGAAGCGGGCCCTATCCCCCGACCGAGCTCATCGCCCCGCGTTGCCGCGCAGCGATTTTCGTAGGTTCGCGCCTTGCGAAAGCCGGCACCTCCCCTTTTTGTCTGCCCGGGTTCATCTGGAACGGCAGCGACGCGAGCCCCACAACAACGCGTTTTGCCAAAAAATGGCCCCACCCGGGGCCATTTTCATTTAGATGGAGTGTTGGTATGCGCCTGGGCGCTTATGCCTCGCGCAGCCAGTCGAACGCAACACGCGGCGTGCCGTCCGACACATGGATAATGCCGACACGCTCGAATCCCGCCTTGATGCTCGCACGCTGCATGGGCAGATTGTCCTGATGCGTGTCGATGCGCAGGTGATCGGCACGCTCTTTGGCAAAGGCGAACATCGCAGCCGCGATACCGTGCACGGTGCCGTCGGATGCCACACGGTGCAGCACGGCGTACGGAGTGTCGCTGCGCCACCGACCGTCCTCAATTACGTCATAGCACTCGTCCGGACCCGGTAAAAAGGCAAACGTCGCTACCACGTGACCGTCAACTTCGCACACATAGCTGCCACCAGCGGCGATATCGGCAGCCAGCTGCTCGGCCGAAGGCGTGCCCTCGGGCCACTGCGTGGCGTTGCCATGCGCGCGCATAAAGGCGCGGGCCGCGTCATAGATAGCCATGACGGCGGGAATGTCGGTATCGAGGGTTTTTCTGATCATCACGCGGCGACCTCACGTTTATTGGTATCACTTTGATTGAGCAATGATACCAGCGTTTGAAGAGGGGCGCGAAGCAGATGGGGAGCAAAAAGCGAGCCGCCTGGTCAAAGGCAAAGAGCGAGTTTTTGGGCGCTGCCACCGGCGGCGATATGAGCGATCTGTTTGCGCGCGAAGACGAGCGCCGCGACGCCCTGGACGCCGAGCGCGATGAAGCCTGGCGCTACAAGTCGTGCGAACGCAAAAACCGTTACGACACGCGCGCCGAGGCCGAGGCAGTTATGGCCGACTGCGAAAACCGCGGGAGACGTGGTTTGGCCTGCTACAAATGCGAATACTGCGGCGGCTGGCACCTGACGTCGCACCCTTGGAAATAGGATCCGCATCGGCCCGGCGCGGGCGAAGCGCCGGGCATCGCCCGCAAGCTACGGGCGCGGCGGTACCAAAACATCGTAGCGAACGGCCTTGCCCGCAAGCTGATAGCTCGGCTTAACGCCGGCAAGCAGCGGCCCCTTCACCGGCCGCTTGATAACGACCTTGCGTGGGCGCACCGCAAGCGCGGCTTCGACCAGTGCCCCCTCATCGGCGCACGGCTGCTCCAGATGGTGCAAGAGCTGGAACTTCTTTTTCACCGCCGCGCTCTTGGTGCGCTCGGGAAACATGGGGTCCAGATACACCACGTCGGGAGTCGCGAGCTCGCCCTGCCCGATCAACTCAGCTACATGGCGAAGGCCGGCGATGCTGTCCTCGCCCGCATGCAAGCGCATGCGCGACACGGTAGCTGCAAGCGCCGGATCGTCTGCCGCGCGATCCAAGGCATCCTTGAGAAGCGCCGCGATCACGCAATCCTGTTCATACAGATCGACGGTAAAGCCCGCGGCCGCCAGCAGCAGCGAGTCCTCGCCAAAGCCTGCTGTGGCATCAATCGCCCATGGTTGCTCGATGCCTTTTGTGCGCGCGGCCTTTACCAGCAGCTCCTGCTGCTGGCGGCCCTGCTTGAGCCGTGGAAGCATGCGAGCAAAATCGGCTCGCAACTCCATCAAGCCATCGGTGAGCGTAAGGCCCTCGGGCTTCCCGATCAGCTCAAGCCCCGCGGCCCGAGCAACAGAAAAGGGATCGACGACGCCCATGGGCACTCCTTCACAAGCAATACGGATACGTGAGCGCCGTTGATGTCGGCACCCAACCGTCCGCTATTGTCCCACATGCGACATGGCCCACAGCATCCCAATGCAAAGCACCGCCATCAATCCCGTGCATACGGCAGCGATCACGGAATCGCTCATGCGCCTTCCCAACGACCGCGGCTCGCGCACTTGCCCTGTTCCGTACATCATGGCTCCTCCTTAGACCAACTCCTTGTTACGGCCTCATCATCGCAGCGCCGTACATGTGCTGCCATCGATTTGGCTTACGTCCAGCTTTCCTTTTTGAAAGGTTGGACCGTACAGGCAAGAGACGCTTTCAAACGCATGCATCGCCCCGTTGAACTACAATGTGCTTCACGATATGTGCCGCAACCTGGGTGCGACAGATTCTCCGCGCCCGCATCGAAAGGACCAGCTATGAGCGCCGCTCGCAAGACACTCAAAATCCTTGCCCTGATTTATTTTGTTCTGGGCATCGCCAGTCTCGTCATTGGAATCGCCGGCATCGCGACCGGCAAGTTCGAGTCCACCTACGGGCCGTACGCTATGCTCGCCACGGTCGTGCTGGTCGCCAAGGGCCTCATCGACCTTGCCGCAGGTGTTGCGGGCATCAAGGGCGCCAACAAGCCTTCGCAGGTAGGCGGCGCGTTTAAGCTCGGCATCGTCGCCGCAATCGCCACGATTGCGCAGGCTGTGCTCACGCTCCCCGCGTTTGGCGGCGACGCCATCAACTATGGCGCCTTTGTCATCGTGGTGTACGACCTGTTCTTTATTCAGCAGGCACACGACATTAAGGCCGAAAACAAGGACCGCCTGTAGGCACCTGCCTCCCATAACCCCTGCTATCAAGCAGCTAAAAAGGGCCGATCGCGCAGCAACGCGGTCGGCCCTTTACGTTTGCCCAGATAAACCCTGCCAAAATAAACCTGTCCCTTTTTGGCAGGTTGTTAGCTGTGGCGGTACTCGGCGATGATGAAGTCGATGTCGGTTTGAAGGGTGTCCAGGTTTGCCAGGCGCTCTTTGTCGGCGGGGCGCGTGCGGTAGTAGTACGGCGTCATCTGGAACACCGCCTCGATGTCAGCCTGGGTCTGGAGCGTAATGTTCGCAGACACCCGCTGCATTCCGACCAACTCGAGCTCGGTAGTCTTCGGCAGCTTCTCGTCGTTGAGATATGGCGTGTCGTAGAGCACCTCTTTGAGGCCAAACAGATGCCGAGCACCCGGCACCACGGTGTAGAGCGAACCCTCTGGCGCCAGCACGCGGGCAAACTCACGCTCGTTAAAGGGAGCGAAGAGCTCGGTCACCATATCAAAGGCGCCATCAGCCACGGGGATATCTTTCATGTTGGCCACGAAGTACGTCGCATCGCCGCGCTTGGCGGCAAGGCGCACCATCTCCTTGCCCAGGTCGAAACCGTAAGCATCTACGCCCGGCACCGCGCCCATAGCGCTGGTGTAGTAGCCCTCGCCGCAGCAAATATCGAGCAGCGTCATGGGGCAGTTCGTAGACGCGGCACGTCCAGACACCCGCTCGCGCACCAGCTCGACCATCGCATCGCGCAACGGCGCGTAGTATCCACGGTTCAGAAAGTCACGACGGCTGCGCGCCTGCGACTTGGGATCACCCATGGAGTCGCCGCTCTTGGACGAGCGCAGCAGATAGAGATAGCCCTCGCGCGCACGGTCAAATCGGTGTCCGCCCGCGCATGCAGCACCGCGCTCGTCGTCCACCAACGGTTCATGGCAAACGGGACACAACAACATGGCAACTCCTTAGCGCGAACAACACAACGCCCACCATTGTCGCACGCCTTCCCCACCTAGTCATAGAAGAGACAAGGAGTGTCCCCAGCTGCCGACAGAAAAGGAACGTCCCTAAGTGCCGGCTGGCTGCATTAGGAGTATCATCGTCTGCGCAAATAAGCACGAAAGAGCATATTAGAGATTGAGAGCGTATGACTGATACCGCGTCCAAGCACATTGACATGACCACCGGCTCGCTGTGGCGCAATATTCCCCTATTCGCCTTTCCCGTCGCCGCCACGAGCATCTTGGAGCAGCTATCGAACCTCATCGCCACGGTCATCATCGGCAACTTCTCGGGCGACCAGGGAACCCTCGCCATGGCGGCGGTCGGCTCCAATGTTCCGCTTACCAGTCTTATGCTCAACCTGTTTATCGGCATGTCGCTTGGCTCCAACGTGGTCATCGCCAACGCCATCGGCCGCAACGATCAGAACATGGTCAAGCGCGCCGTCCATACCTCGATTCTGATGGCACTCGTGGGCTTTGTCGTCATCGCACTGGGCGAGATCTTTGCCGAGCCCATGCTCGCCGCGCTCAACGTCCCTGACGAAACCATGCCGCTCGCATCGCTCTACCTGCGCGTCTTTTTGCTCAGCATGCCCTCGATCTTGCTCTACAACTTTGAGGCCGCAATCTTCCGCTCCGTCGGCATCACCCGCATGCCGCTGCAGGCGCTTGCCGTGTCCACCGTCCTCAACATTGGCCTGGACCTCATCTTTGTCCCCGTGCTCCACTGGGGCGTCGCGGGTGTCGCCATCGCCACCGCCATCGCCTATACCGTCAGCGCAGTCACGCTCTTTATCCGTCTGCTCAAGACCGATTCCGTCGTCCGCGTCACCCTGCGCGATCTGGCTATCGACCCCGTCGCCCTCAAGCGCATCGTTAAGATCGGCCTGCCCGCCGGCATCCAAAGCGCCGTCTTTGCCGTCGCTAACATCATCATCCAGTCCGCCATCAACAGCTTGGGCACCGAGGTCATGGCGGCATCCAGCGCTGCCATGAGCCTGGAGTACGTGTGCTACAACCTGCTCAACAGCTTTAGCCAGGCCTGCACCACCTTTGTGGGGCAAAACCACGGCGCTCGCCAAATCGACCGCTGCACCAAAACGCTCAAGGTCTGCCTGGTCGAAGGCGGTATCGTCGCGCTCACCACCATCGTCATCATCGTCGGTCTGGGGCGCGAGATTCTGTCGCTCTTTAACAGCGACCCCAACATCGTCTCGATCGGCTATATCCGCGTGTGTTCGATCTTCCCGGCGTACGCTTTTAGCATGTTCTACGAAAACATGTCCGGCTACCTGCGCGGCTTTGGCATCTCGCTCATGCCCGCCCTCATCACCATGATCTGCGTCTGCGGCATCCGCTTCTATTGGGTATTCTGCGTGTTCCCACACTTCCGCACCTTTGCGAACATCATGATGGTCTACCCCATCAGCCTGGGCACCACGGCGTTCTTTATGGTCGTGGCGGTATTGCTCTGCCACCCGGCACGCACCTACCGTCTAGCACAAGCCAAAGCGACAGCCCGCTAATCACCACTCTCAACGCCACGCCAATCATTAATTGACAATATGCGAGCTCATATAGTCGATAAAGTGCCTCGTGGCGACAGGCATGGTGTCCCAGCTGCGCCAGGCTGCAACCACGTCACGCGAAGGAGCATGCACGATGGGTCGTACGCGAATATCGGCCCGCATGCCCTCGACGGTACGGCGATACAGCATACTCACGCCTAGGCCCTCCTCCACCATCGCCATGATGGTGTAGTCGTCGGTCACCTCGCTCGTCACGTGCGGTGACAGCCCATGCGCCGCAAATGCATCGAGCACCAGGCTCTGTTCGCCCTCATCCAGCAGCACAAACGGCTCGGACGCTAGGTCGGCGAGTGTCACCTTTTCCTTTGCCGCCAGCGGATGCGCGGCCGGCAACAATGCTACCAACTCGTCATGATAGACCACGCGCTTCTCGAGCCCCGCGGTAAATCCGCGTGCCGTAAAGCAAAAGTCAACCACGCCATCGTGCACCCACTGGGCGTTGCGCGTGTAATCGCCCTGCTTGAGCGTAAAGTGAACGCCCGGGTGCAGGGCCCCAAAGTCGCGGATCACGCGCGGCAGCACGGTACGACTCACGTTGGTAAACGTCGCAATGCGAATGTCAGTCGACGAAAGCCCCAGCAACTCCTGACGCTTGCCCTCAAGCTCGGCCTCGGCAGTTACAATCTGGCGCAGATACGGCAGATACTGTTTGCCGTCGCGCGTAAGCGATACGCCCTGCTTACCGCGCTCGATAATCGTGGTGCCCAGCTCGCGCTCGAGCGCCTTGACGGCCTGGCTCACCGCGCTTTGCGTATAGCCCAGCTCGTCGGCCGCGCCCTTCAGACTGCCGCAATCGACCACCATACATACAATCTGATACCGCGATGCCATCGTGCCTCCACATCGATGTAGCCGTAAAACGTTTTGCCAGCGCTTTTTCTAGCAACATTAGTATTTCTTAATCATACTGAAGATACATTCGCTTTACTACATCCACATCTGGGAGCAGAATCCTTTTTGCGAAACCGTTCTGTAACAAAAGGAGTCCCATGGATCGCAAAAAAGCAATCGCGCTCTCATTTTCCGTTCCCGTCGCATGGGGCTTTTCGTACCCCCTCATGAAGATCGGCATGGACAGCATGAACGCCACGAGCATCGTTGCGCTGCGCTGCATCATCGCCTTTGTGGCCTGCCTGCTGCTCTTCCATAAGCGCGCTTTCCGCATCAATCGCGACCTTATGGTTCGCGCCGCCATCATCGGCGCCATCATGGCAACCGAGCTCACCTGCATGTGCTTGGGCTCCAGCCTTACTTCCGCCTCCACCGCCGGCTTTTTGCAGAGCCTGACGGTCGTGATCGTGCCGTTTGCCAACGCCGCCCTGCTGCGTCGCGCCCCCGAGCGCAAGGTGCTCGTCGGCACCGCCATCGTCACCTGCGGTATGCTGCTGCTCTCGGGCGCCGACTTTACCAGCCTGAATCCCGGCGCGATCATCATGTTGCTCTCAGCCTTTATCTATGCCAGCCACATTATCGTAGCCAAGCGCTTTGTCGAAGAAGTCGACCCACTGGCCTTGGGTGTTTGGCAGCTGGGCTTTGGCGGCCTGTTCTCGGGCATCGCCGCATTTGCCTTTGGCGGCTTTACGCTTCCCAGCACGCCGAGCGAGGTCGCGGTCGTCGTCGCGCTCGCACTCATCTGCTCTGCCTACGGCTTTATCACCCAGACGCTCGTGCAGCCCCACGTGCCCGCCGAGACCACCGGCTTTGCCTTCTCGCTCGAGCCGGTCTGCTCCGCCGTCTTCTCGTTCTTCCTGGTCGGCGAGGTCCTGAGCCCCATCGCCTTCTTTGGCGCCGCCCTCATCCTCACCGGCGTCATGGTGGCAACCGTCGAGCTTCCGCGCCTACGCGCGCATGAACAGGCTCGTATGGCAGGAACGCCCGAGCGCGTCTCGTAGACCCCACTCTTCATACAGCCGCGGCATAAAGGCAACCGGTGCGCCTTTACAATAGATACCAACAGAGTATCTGCCATAAAGGAGCCCCATGGACACCGCAACTCGCGACCGCAACATAGCAACCTGGTTGGGCGATGCGCCGCAGCCGGTACGTGACACTACGAACCAGCTGCTCGAGCGCATCGCCCTTTTGCGTGCCGAGCAGACCATCTACCCGGCACAAGACGACATCCTCAATGCCCTCGCCTACACGCCGGCCGACCAGGTCAAGGTTGTCATCTTGGGTCAAGATCCCTATCACGGACCCAACCAGGCCATGGGGTTATCGTTCTCGGTCCCCGCGACGCAAACCAAGTTGCCGCCGAGCCTGCGCAACATCTATAAGGAACTCAAAGCCGATCTGGACTGCCCCTTTCCTGCCACGGGAGACCTAACCCCATGGGCACAACAGGGCGTCCTGCTCCTCAACACTACGCTCACCGTGCGCGAGCATGCCGCCAATTCGCACGCCAAGCTGGGCTGGAGCACGCTCACCGACTATATTATCGAACGCTGCTGTCAGCTGCCCCAGCCGGTCGTCTTTTTGGCATGGGGCCGCTTTGCCCAGCAAATGGTTGAGGGCAAGCTCGACGCGATCGGCGCGGGCAAGGCAACCGGCAAGTTCTGCCTAGCTTCTACGCACCCCTCGCCGCTTTCGGCCAACCGCGCCACGGCAGAACTCCCCGCCTTTATAGGGTCGCGCCCCTTCTCGGCAGCCAATCGGCTACTCGAACAGCACGGCTCGACCCCCGTCAACTGGACTTGCCTCGGCTAAAAATCAATACATCAAAAACGCGCCCGACGGATTTCCATCGGGCGCGTTTCCTATTCGGGCCAAATAAATTGTGTGCGGCCGGCCTCGCCGCCATCGATCAGCAGGCTCTGCCCGGTCATAAACCGGTTGGTCACGCCCGCAAAGTAGATCCACTCGGCGATCTCTTGGGCGGTGGCCCAGCGTTTAAGCGGCGTGAGCTCCATAATCTGGTTCCACAGGCGCTCGTCTTCCATCACGCAACGGTTGAGCGGCGTGATAACGCCGCCCGGGTCCACACTGTTGGCGATGGCCTGCGGTGCCAGGCGGTTTGCAAGGTTCTTGGTGTAGGCGATAACGCCGCCCTTGCTGGCGGCATAGGCGGGAAACTCCGATCCCGTATGTCCGCTCGCGGACCCCACATTGACCACGGATTTGATAGTCGGCGCCGGCTTGGCGGCAAGCCCCTCTCCCACAAAGGCGTAGCGCTCGGTCACGTTGATGGTGCCACACAGGTTGGCGGCGATATCGTCGGCCGAATCCTGCGCACCGGCAACGTTTACGATTACCTGGGGTTCAAGCTCGCCTGGAAACGAGTCCGGCTCGCGGACATCGACGATCAGATGGCGATAGCGCTCGTGCTCGATCGCTGCCGGCAGCAAATCAAAGCCCACGACCTCGTGGCCCTCGTCCAAAAAGCGCTGCACGCACGCGGCTCCGATACCGCCCGAAGCGCCCGTGATCAAAACCCGCATATTTGCTCCTTAGGCGGTTGCGTGGCGCTCGAGATACTCGGCGCCCACATTCTCGCGCTCCCAGCCGCGCACGACCTTGTAGCCCACAGGGCTCAGGAAGACCTCGCACAGCAGCTCGGCAACAGCGCCGGTCAGCGAGCACATAAGGACCTGCACCCAGGTCCAACCAAAGAACGTGTGGCTCACCACAATGGCAAAGACCAGGTTGTCGATAAACTGGCCAACGCCTGTAGACACATAGGAGCGGAAGGCAAAGCTCGCAAAGTTATTCTTTTTGAGCATACGGCCGAGCGACTGGTTGAGCGTGGAGTTAACGACGGCAGAGACGAGCATGGCGAGCGAAGATCCAAACACCACGTACCAGGTGCCGCCGATGGTGGCGTTAAGGGCGGTGTTGACCTCGATCATACCCGTGTCGTAGTAGGCGCCCCACATGCCGGGCGTGAGCGAGCATGCCCAAAAGCACAGGCTCACAGCCAGGTTGACCAGCAGTGCGAGGATAGAGATTTTGATGGATGCCTTGGCGCCAAAGCGCTTGCAGATCATGTCCTGGCACAAAAACGAAACCCAGCTCACCACAAAGCCGCAATCGAGTGCCAGATACGGCAGGCTGATGAGCTCTTTGTTGGCCAGCAGGTTCATCATGATAACGCTCACGATAAACAGCGAAACCGTTGCCGCGGGAATGCTCCGCAACAGGACCTTGTAGTCCTCCATGACCTTCTTGATCATTATGTACTCCTTTGGTTTTAGGTTTAACGAGCAGGATATCGGACCCGAACTGCTCGGCCGCCACGGTCTTGAGGCGACGGTGGGTATGATAGCCGCTCACGCGGCGGCAGGCAAGCAAACGGCGCGGCGGCCCCACAGGATCACCGCGCCGGTGCGCTAAAACGTTACGTTGCCGAACTCCGACAGGACAAGGTCGGGGTTGTGGCCGGTAGCCCAGTCCACGTTCCACGGGCTCGTAAACAGCAGCAGTTTGCCGCCGCGCATGTCCTCGACGCGCAGGGTATCGCGCGTGAGCGAAAGGCCCGGGATATCGATGGTGTCGGGGTCGTTTTGGATCCAGCGGATGTCCGTATAGGGCAGCGGCTGGCGACGAACCTCAACACGGTACTCGGCCTTGAGGCGGCGCTCGAGTACCTCAAACTGCAGCACGCCGACCACGCCCACGATGACGCTCTCCATGCCGGCACCCAGCTCGCGGAAGATCTGGATGGCGCCCTCCTGGGCAAGCTCCTCCATGCCCTTCACAAACTGCTTGCGCTTGAGCGTGTCGACCTGCGTAATGCGGGCAAACATCTCGGGGGCAAACGTCGGGATCTGCGGATACTGCACGTGGCGCTTGCCGGAGCACACGGTGTCGCCGATGCTAAAGATACCGGGATCGAACAGGCCCACGATGTCGCCGGCGTACGCCTCGTCCACGATGGCGCGATCGTCGGCCATCATCGAGGTGCCCGTAGCCAGCTTGAGCTTGCGGTTGCCCTGCACATGGAAGGCATCCATGCCGCGCTCGAACTTGCCCGAGCAAATGCGCACAAAGGCAATGCGATCGCGATGGTTCTTGTCCATGTTGGCCTGGATCTTAAACACGAAGCCGCTAAAGTCGTTCTCGGCGGGCGCGACCGGCTCGCTGGTGAGTGTATCGGTATAGGCGCGCGGCGTCGGGGCCAGACGCAGGAACTCTTTAAGGAAGGGCTCCACACCAAAGTTGGTGAGTGCCGAGCCAAAGAACGCCGGGCTCAGCTTGCCGCAGGCCACGGCATCCAGGTCGAGCTCGTCACCGGCGCCATCGAGCAGCTCGATGTCGTCCATCAGGTTCTTGTGGTTCTCCTCGCCAATAAGCTCGTCCATGGCCGGATCGCCCAGCTCGGTCTCGACCTCGGCGACCTTCTTGGTGGCGTTGGCGTGGCCGTCGCCCTCAAAGGCAATGACGCGACGGGTCTGACGATCGAACACGCCGCGGAAGTTGCGCCCGCTGCCGATCGGCCAGTTCATGGGATACGTATTGATACCCAGGACGTTCTCGATCTCTTCCATGAGCTCAAACGGATCGCGAGCCTCGTGGTCGAGCTTGTTCACAAAGGTAAAGATGGGAATATGGCGCAGCGTACAGACCTTAAAGAGCTTTTTGGTCTGGGCCTCGACGCCCTTAGCGCCGTCGATGACCATGACTGCGGCGTCGGCGGCCATAAGGGTACGGTAGGTATCCTCCGAGAAGTCCTGGTGGCCGGGGGTATCGAGGATGTTGACGCAGGCGCCGTTGTAGGTGAACTGCAGCACCGAGGAGGTAACGGAAATACCGCGCTCCTTCTCGATGTCCATCCAGTCCGAGACGGCATGCTTGGCCGAGCTCTTGCCCTTGACCGAGCCGGCAGTCTGGATGCTGCCGGTATAGAGCAGCAGCTTCTCGGTAAGCGTGGTCTTACCGGCGTCCGGGTGGCTGATGATCGCGAATGTGCGGCGCGACGAGATTTCATCCGACAGGCTTGCCATGCGGATCCTTTCTTGCATTGAGTGCATTACATCGATGTAACCGCACCATTGTAGCCGCGAAACCCCGCCATAGGGCACCTATCAGGACAAATTCATCAGCTGAGCTCTCGGTACAGCGGGTAGCTGCCTCAAGAACTGTCTCAATCTGTAACAGAAAGACGGGTTTTACCGTTCCTGGTGTTACGGATCGAGATAAACGACTGGGAAGACCAGCGCCGTCTCAATCTCCGTCTCAATCTGTAACAGGAGGACGGGTTTTGAGCTTCCAACTGTTACAGATTGAGATAAACGCGCAGGCGGGCGACCAATGTCTCAATCTGTAACATCTAGCCGTGCAAATCGACTCTTACTGTTACAGATTGAGACAAATAGGCAGGCGGGCAAATAACATCTCAATCTGTAACAGAAGGCGACCCAAAACGGACCCAGGTGTTACAGATTGAGATTGTTTTGGAGCAAGCGCGGCGCCGGTAGGCTATTCCACATTTCCTCTTGCACAACTGTGCATAGTGTATATATACTGTGCTTACCGGTTATATACACGTGTAGCCCAACAGCTAAGGAGCCGCTGTGGACATCATCCTATCCAATTCGAGCGACAAGCCCATCTACGAGCAGATAACCTCGCAGGTCAAAGCCCAGATCCTTTCGGGCGCACTCGCTGCGGGAGCCAAGCTCCCCAGTATCCGCGCGCTGGCGAGCGACCTGGGCGTGAGCGTCATCACCACCAAGCGCGCCTATGCCGACCTGGAGCAACTCGGTTTTATCTGCACCGTGCAGGGCAAGGGCTGTTTTGTCGCCGAGGGCAACCAGAAGCTCTTGCGCGAAAACCAGCTCTGCCATATCGAAGAGCTGCTTGCGAAAGCGGCGAACCAAGCCGAAGCCCTGGGCGTCACGCGCGACAAGCTGCACGAGATGCTCGACCTTGTAGCCCCCGAAACCATGCAGTAGCCATCTGCAAGAAAGGCTATACCATGCAAACCCTGCTAGAACTCAAAGGTGTATCGCGCCGTGTGAGCGACCGTTTTTCGTTGCGCGACGTCACGCTTGCCGTGGATCCCGGCCAAATCGTCGGCTTTGCGGGCGCAAACGGCGCCGGCAAGACAACGACCATTCGCGCCGCGCTCGGGCTTATAAAGCTCGATGCCGGCGAGGTACATCTGCTTGGACAGCGCTGCGATGCCAACGCACCCGACGAGACGCAGCGCCACCTGCGCTCCCGCGTCGGCCTTGTCCTGGACACGTGCCCCTTCCCCTCCACGCTCAAGGTGGGCCAGGTCGAGACGCTCGTAGGCCCGGCGTACCCCACATGGAGTCGCGAAACGTTCGCCGGATTCATCAACCGATTTGGCCTCGATCCCAGGACAAAGGTCAAGGACCTCTCCCGCGGCATGGGCATGAAACTGCAGCTTGCCTGTGCGCTCAGCCACAATGCCAAGCTGCTCGTTTTGGACGAAGCCACCGCGGGCCTCGATCCCATGGCACGCGAGGAACTGCTTGATGAGCTGCTTGCCTTTGTCGCCGACGGCCAGCGCAGCGTGCTGCTCTCGAGCCACATTACGTCCGACCTCGATCGCACTGCCGACCGCGTCATCTGTATCGATAACGGCTCGATTGTGTTTGACCTGCCGCGCGAGGACATTACCGACCGCGCCGGCATCGCCCACTGTACCCAAGCACAGGCCGCCGAGCTTACGGCTTGCGTCGAAGGCGCCCGCGCCGCCCACCACGCCTACAGCGTGGACGTGCTCGTGCCCAACCGTCGCGATACGCTCGAGGCCTTTCCCGAGATTCCCTGTGATCGGGCAACCATTGATGACTATCTGCGCCTCATGCTGAAAGGGGCTTCGAAATGAAACGCGCCTTTATGTCCGAGCTCGCCATCGTTCGCACGCTCATCCCGAGCATTGCGGGCGTCGGCCTGTTCATCTTCGTCGTGTTGACCCTCGCCAACGCATCGGATGGCGATTCCGGTATGAGCGCCGGCGCCTGCGCGGTCAGCGCCATGTCGCCCATCACGGTCATGAATTCGCTGGCCGGCTTCGACAATCAAAATGGCTGGGAGCGTTATCGGGCGACGCTGCCCTTCTCGCGCAAAGACATTATTTGTGCCCGCTACCTGTGCATTGTTGTCTTCTCGGCCATCATGGCCTGCGCCGCCGCGCTTTTGAACATCATCGTCCTTCCGCTCTTCAACAGTGCGGGCGTGACCTCGACAGGACAAACCGTCTTTGAGATCGCAATCGCCTCGGCAGCCTCGATGCTCATCTCACTCATGATGGTATTTCTGGCGCAGCCGCTGTTCTTTCGCTTTGGACACATGGAGGCGCTGCGCCTTTCCGTCGGCCTGTTTGCCCTGCTCGGATGCCTTGCCATGGCCGCACTGAGCTCCTCCAACCCCATCAGCAACTGGCTCATGTCGATTGCTGGGGCGAATCCCGATCCCGCCGTCCTCGGCTGCCTGTGCGCAGGAATTGCCGTACTGGCCCTCACGCTATGTGCAATCAGCTGCACCGTCAGCACCAAGGTCTATCGGGCACGCGACCTGTAGGCAAGCAAATCTCGACCCACGCGGGCCGCAATCGGTCGCAATCGCCCATCCGCAAATCCATGGCAAACGGCATGTCCCCGGCGTGCGCCACCGTACTACTTGCGCAGCGGCTTGGGAAGCGGAATGCCGGCGGCGATAACAGCGGCGATGATCATGCAGACGATGCCCTTGAGCGGGAAGCACATGAGCAGCAGGCCCACGACCATGACGGGCTGACGCATGACGGCGCCCATCGTCGAGGCGGTGCAGACGGCGACGCAAAAGACCGGATCTGCGCCGGTGAGGATGGCAAGGCCATAGCCCAGGCTCACACCCGAGAAGATAACCGGGAAGAAGTGGCCGCCGCGCCAACCAAGGTTGATGAGGGCGGGCGTCAGCATGGCCTTAACAAGACCGGTCGCGATAAGCACGCCGGCGGGAATGGTCAGATAGGTTTCCATGAGCACGTCGGCCTGGGTCTCGCCGGCAAACATGGTGTAGGGCAGGACCGTGCCACAGATGGCGAGCGCCAGACCGGCTAGCATGGCCTTGACGACAGGACGCTCCCCTATGGCATGGGACAGCGCCTCGCTTGCATGCTCAGAGACAAAGTACAGCCAACCGCAAACGGTGCCGATGAGCGCCAGCGGAATGAGCCAGGCAAGCTCCAGGTTGCCCACCTGAGCGGACTCGAACCTGGGCATGCCCATGCCGCCGCCCACAAGCTGGCCAAGCAGCAGGTAGGTACCCAGACCGCCGGCAATCGCAATGCCGTAGACCACCGTCTTTTGCGCCTTGGGCAGCTTGATGGTGATCTCGTCGGACGCGGAATCCCCATCGTCCCCGGCGCCCTGGCCGTCGGCACTACCGGCGAGCGGCGCCACAAAGCCAAAGACGGGCGCGGTAAAGAGCGCCGTCAGCGCGGCCTGGGTGCCCAACAGTGTGAGCTCCCTAAACTCGGCGCCAAAGCGGCGCATGCGGTCGCCAACCCAGCTGCACAGGCCCGCGATAACGCCGGTCAGGCCGGCCTCCGGTCCAATGCTTCCGCCAAACAGCAGCGGCAGCAATGCCGCGAGCGAAAGCTTGCCCAGGTTGTCGTACGGGTAGCGGCCGTCTTGTTTAACCTTGGCCATCACCTGGTTGAGGTCATCGGTCTTGGTGCCCGTCATCTTTTCGTACAGACCAATCAGCAGACCGCCCAGCAGGCAGACGAAAAACGGGTACGGCAAAAAACCGAACGGACCGCTTGCGAGCTCAGGCGAAGCGACGCCCAGCATATGCGGAATCTCGGTCCATAAATAGTCGATACCGTGCTCCATCGCAAAGAAGAACAGCCAGACCGCGGCGCCCGCAAACGCACCGGTCACAGCCACGCTCACTAAAAACAGCGCACGGTTTTTGGGTTTTGCAAGGTTGTCCATCGGGACCTCCCGTGGTCAAAATCGACAAAGATACGTTTTATTGTAGAGCGAGCGTTGCCCGAACGAGTCAACCGTCTGCGCCGCAAACGGCACCATTGGGAGTCATAGTGGGGCAGGCTCAAGACTTATCCGTTAATAATCGAGGCAATCTCGCGCAAATCGTCGGCAAAGTAGATGCCGTGCTGGCGCCTCGGGCTCGAAAGCCCCTTATCAATCATGTGCTCGAGCAGCGCCTTAAGATCGTTGTAGTAGCCCCCGAGGTTGTACAGGATGCACGGCGCATCGAGATGCCCCAACGACACGGCGGACATGACCTCGGCAATCTCCTCGAGCGTACCCGTCCCACCGGGAAAGGCGATGAACGCGTCACCGAGCCCAATCATCTTGGCCTTGCGCTCGGCCATGTCACTCGTCACGATGAGGTCGTCAATACCGTCGTGTTGAAACTCTGCCTCGATAAAAAAGCTCGGCTCAACACCCGTCACGTGTCCACCCGCCTCGAGCACGCTATCGGCAAGCGCGCCCATCAGGCCCGACTTGGAGCCGCCGTATACCAGCGCGTGGCCGTTGGAGCCAATCCACGTGCCGAGCTCTCGCACTGCAGGCAGAAACGCCGGGTCGTTGCCGACGCTCGCGCCCAGGTACACCGTGATGTTCATATGCAATCCCCCTCGTCGTGACGCGCGGCACCCGTTCTATCGTTGCCGGCGACGGTACTCGCGCACACGGCGCGATAGGTCGGCAAGCTCGTCACGATCGAGCTCTTCCAAATGCTCAAGATCATCCATAAAGCGCGCCATGGTGTCCTTTTGGCGCATCTTGATGAGCGTATTGCAGTAGTTCACCGCCACGCCCGTGAGCATGGCGATGTAGAAGATGCTGATGACGCTCAGGACGACGGTAATAGCGCGGGCGACCGGCGTTTCGGCCGGGATATCGCCAAAGCCGATGGTCGAGACCGTCTCAAAGCTAAACCAGAGACCATCGCCAAACGTAAGGGTCGTGGGCTCGGACAGCCAGACGGCCGTCGAGCACAGCAGATAGAAGACGAGAAACAGGCCCGTGATGCGCGCAAAGCCAGCCTGGCGCAACACGTCGGCAAGCGTCCTCAACTTGTTCATCGCGACCCCTTTTCCCAGACGCCCAATCACATTCGCTCGGTATTGTCCCACGCCTCCCCCGCAAACGGAACTAGTCATTGGGGACGTTCTTAAACGACTAGTCATTTAAGAACGTCCCCAATGACTACCTAACCGTTTAGCGGTGCGGCGGCTGAGTGGGCAGGCTGAGCTGGTATCCTTATGCGAAACTGTCTCAACTCGATAGGATTTCATGTGAAACCTTCCGCTGTCTTTCGCTTGGCTCTATATCGCACCCTGGCCGTCGCGCTTGCCGCGCTCGCCATACTGAGCGCCGTCATGCCCGCCCCCGCCTTTGCCGCCGACTCCGACCAGCAGGTCAAGACGGTCCGCGTTGGCTGGCTCGTCAACAACAAAGGCTTCCAGGAAGGCATGCCGGGCGAGCGACTCTCGGGGTGGGGCTACGAGTACCTCCAGACCCTCTCGTATTACACAAAGGGCTGGCAATACGAATACGTTAGCGGCACCTTCTCCGAGCTTATGGACATGCTCGAAGCAGGCGAAATCGACCTCATGCCCAACATCTCGTATTCGGCAGAACGCGAGCAGAAGCTGCTCTTTTCCTCGAACCCCGAGGGCACCGAGCGCTACTACATCTACGCCAGGCCCGACCGCGACGATCTGGCCAAGGGTGACCCCCAGGCGCTCCAAGGCCTCACCATCGGCTGCAACTCTGGCGTTATGCAAACCATCGTCGGCCAGCAGTGGCTCGCCGACGAAGGCGTCACCTGCACCTATAAAGAAATCGACACCGGCAGTGCCCTCTTTGAGGCGCTTGCAGACGGCGAGGTCGACGCCGTCATCATGAACGATACCATTTCGTCGCCCGATGCGTCACCCATGTTCTACGTAGGCTCGAGCGACTACTATTTTGCCGTTCCCAAAAGCCGCCCCGATCTGATGAACGACATCAACGCCGCCATGACGACCATCGCCCGCGATAACCCGCGCTATAACGAGGAAGTCAAATCGAGTTACTCGACCCAAAACAGTAGCTCGTCATCGCTCACCGGCCCCGAGACCACCTGGCTCAAAGCAAACGGCAATACCATCACGCTCGGCTATCTTAAAAACCAACTTCCCTACTGCACGCAAAATGACGACGGCGAGATGGAAGGATCGCTCGCCTCGCTTGCAACGACGTTGCACGACAAGTTTGGTATTACGGTCAAAACAATCGCACTCTCGAACAACAAGCAAATGATCAAAGCCCTTTCCAACGGAACCATCGATGTCGCCCTGCCATTGTTTCGCGACTACTGGCTCGCCGAGCAGACAGGGGTCATCCAGTCAAACTCGATGGGAACGGTTTCGCTGACCGCCATTCACAGTGGCAAAAACCTGAACAGCGACCTTAAGAACATCGCTTGTACAAAGAGCACAATCGTTAACCGTTTTGAGCTCGAAAGTCTCTTCCCGAACGCAACAGTAACCGAGTACTCGAATGACGGCGAGGTGCTCAAAGCCCTCAATGAGGGGAAGGCACGTTGCATCATTGTCCCCAGCACGCGCCTGGAAACTCTCCGCGACACCTACGACATCGAGGATTTCGAAACACAGGAACTCACCAACACGGCGCAGCTATCGTGTTTAATTTCGCGCGGCAAGCCCGAGCTGCTGGGAATCATCAATAAGGGCATCGTCAATGCAGGTGAATCGCTCTCTGCAAACAGCTATTTCCCCACATCGTACTCGGCGCAAGAATCGGACACGTTCCAGTTTTTCTATCGCAACCGCACCGCCATTGCGACTGTTATCATCTGCATCTTGCTCACCAGCATCGCCATCCTTGTCTGGTCGCTTTACCGCGCACAGGAGGAACGGCAGAAAGCTGATGCCGCCAACACCGCCAAAACCGCTTTCCTCACGCGCATGAGCCACGACATCCGCACGCCGCTCAACGGCATCCTGGGCCTTATCGAAATTGAGGAATTGAGAGAAGGCGACATGCAGGTCGCCCGCGAAAGCCGCGCCAAGGCGCGCGTTGCCGCCAATCACCTGCTGTCACTGATTAACGACATCCTCGAGATGGGCAGGATCGAGGAGTGCAAAGTGACGCTCGAGCACGAATCATTCAACCTTAAAGAGCTGTGCGACAATGCGCTCGTACTGTGCAAGCTCCGCGCATCGGACCGCGGCATAACCATGCTCGACACCAGCGAGCCCTACGCTGTCGATCAATATATGATCGGCAGCCCCACCCATATTCGGCAGATCCTTGTCAACCTGCTCGACAACAGCATCAAGTACAACAAGCACGGAGGCACCGTCACGTTCTCATCGACCATCAAACCGGTCGACGACGAGCACGCCGTGTTTTGCTTTAGCGTCTCGGATACCGGCATTGGTATGACGCCCGAGTTTTTGACGCACATTTACGAGCCGTTTGCCCAGGAAGGCGACGATGCGCGCAGCAAGTTCCAAGGAACCGGCATTGGCATGTCTATCGTCAAATCGCTCATCGATATGATGGGCGGCACGATTGAGATTTCGAGTGAGGTTGGCGCGGGAAGCACGTTCAACGTCCAGATACCGCTCGATATCGACAAGAACCCTCAGGCAAAAGAACGTGCGTCCAAGCAGACATACAGTTGCTCGCTTGCCGGTATGAACGTCCTTTTGGCAGAAGACAACGAGCTCAATGCCGAAATTGCCCAGGCTCTACTCGAAAGCGAAGACATCGTCGTAACGCGCGCCGCCGACGGCAACAAAGCAGTCGACCTATACGTTAGTCGTCCCGCCGGCAGCTTCGATGCGATCCTGATGGACATCATGATGCCGGGCATGGATGGCTACGAGGCAACCCGCGCGATTCGTCTGAGCGAAAAGGCCGATGCAGCCGACATCCCCATCATCGCGCTCACTGCCAACGCCTTCAACGAGGACGCCAAGGCGGCACACGATGCCGGTATGAACGCCCATCTGCCCAAACCGCTCGACTTTAGCAAGCTCAAAAACATACTCGCCTGTATCAAGAAATACGGATCCGTTTCGCTATAGTTTGTGCTCAACCACCATGCACAGCCAGAAAGGAAGCCAACGATGTTTAGGCCCTTACGTCGAAAGAAACGCGCCATCACTGACGAGGAAGCGCGCGAGTTGCTCGCCACCTGTAAGCGCGGCGTCTTTGCCGTCAACGGCGATGATGGCTACCCCTATGCCATTCCCGTCAACTACTTCTTTGACGCCGAGCACGACAAGATTTATTTCCATGGCGCCAAGGCCGGCCACAAGGTCGATTCGCTCAGGCGTGACGATAAAGTCTGCTTTACCGTTTACGGCAACGAGTGGTACAAGGACGGCGACTGGGCTCCTTACGTCATGAGCACCGTGGTCTTTGGCCGTTGCCGCCTGGTAGATGAAGCGCCTGCGTTTATCGAGGACAAAGTCCGTCAGCTCGCGCTTAAGTACTACCCTTCTGCCGAAGAAGTCGAGGAAGAAATCGCCAAAGACATCAAGGGCGTCCAACTCTACGAGATTTCGATTGAGCATCTTTGCGGCAAGCAGATTCACGAAAAGTAGCGAATGCGAAAAACGCGCTCGCTACCCTCTGCGCCCCATGTGCCCACGCATTTTGACGGCGTGGGCACATGGGGCAGCACTCGAATCGAGCGCCCCCTATACCCCAAAAACGTAGCGGTCCAGGCGCTCACACGCCTCCTTTACCCGCGAAAGCGGCAGTGCCAGATTCACGCGGATGTGACAAGGCCCGTGGAACGGACGGCCATCCTGATACCCCACGCCCACGCGCGCCCCCTCGTCAAGCAGCCACTGAATATCGCGGCCATGCTCGCGACACCACTCGGTGCAGTCCAGAAACACCATGTACGTGCCCTGCGGACGCGAATAGGACACGCCCTCAAAATGCTCGTCAACGTAATTGCAAAAGTAGTCAACGTTGGCATCGATGACCTCATTGAGCTCATCGAGCCACTCGTAGCCTTGCGGCTGGTAGGCACCGATAAGCGCATGCATGGAGAGGACGTTCATCTCGTTGTAGTGAGTCTTGTTGGACACGGCGCACACGCGGTCGCGCAGCGTCTCGTTATAGATGATGTGGTAGCTGCCGACCAGGCCCGCCAGGTTAAACGTCTTGCTGGGCGCATAGAGGGCAACCGTGCGCATGCGGGCATCCTCGCTCACCGACTGCGTCGGGATATGCTTGTGACCCGGCAGGATGATATCGGACCAAATCTCATCCGAGATCACCACGCAATCGTGCTGGCGATAGATATCCATGGCGCGCTCGATCTCGTCGCGCTCCCATACGCGGCCGCAGGGATTGTGCGGCGAGCAGAACACGGCGGCATGGATGTGGTTTTGGGCGAGCTTGCGCTCCATGTCCTCAAAATCCATGCGCCACACGCCCTGATCGTCGAGCTTAAGCGGGCTGTGGACAATGCGATAGCCCGCGGCCTCGATGGACTTGGTAAAGCCGATGTAGGTGGGACTGTGGACCAGCACCGCATCGCCCGGCTGGACATATGCGCGCAACGTCGACACGACACCGCCCAGTACGCCGTTTTCGTAGCCGATATGCTCAGGGAGCAGGCCTTCGACGCCATTACGGCGGGTCTGCCATTCGATGATGCGGTCGAAGTACTCGTCGCGCGGATTGAAATAGCCAAACATGGGATGCTGGGCGCGCTGAATGATGTACTCCTGGACCGTGGGCACCGTGGCAAAGTTCATGTCCGCTACCCACATGGGGATGCGGTCGAAGCCCTCGTCGGGTGCGTTCGGAGCCATGCCGGGAATTTCTCCCCAGGAGTCAACGGCGATGGCGTCCATGCCGTGGCGGTCGATAAGCGAGGTAAAGTCGTATTTCATGCTGAGCTCCCGTGCAAAGCGGATTGTTTCGGTAGGCGTTATTGTCCACCAGCGTGGGCGGTTTTGACATGGGGTTTGGCGCTTAATTTGACGGGTGCGGACGAATGGCTGGTTAGTCTTGCGCGTCGTTGATGGCGGTTACCGTCAGCCTTGTTCCGTCGACCGTAAACGATATGTCGAGCCCGGCGTAGGCCAAGTGGTAAACGCGGTTGGGCTCGTGCTTGCTACCCGCACGGCGCGGATCTTGGCGAAGGACCTCGACCAAGCCGGGGAGCTTTGCAGGCGGGACCATATCTTTCAGCGCTTGTGGGAACTCAACATCGAGCTCTTGCCACGGCGCGTCCTCAATCCAGCCGCCCGTCGCATCCGGGTGACAGTCGGCAAATGGAATGTAGGGCTTGATGTCGTAGATGGGCGTGCCGTCGCGCAGGTCGGCCCCCAGTATATGGATGATCGGGCCATCATCGGTGAGCTCAACACGGCTGAGCTTGACGCAGGTGAGCCCGATGGGATTAGGGCGAAACGGACTGCGTGTGGCAAACACGCCCACACGCTCGGCTCCACCCAGACGCGGCGGGCGCACGGTTTTCGACCATTTTGCGTTGGTGCCGGACCTGTCCTGCGTTTTGGCATCGGCGGCTATGTCCTTAGCCGTGCCACCGGGCGTTCCGTTTTCGAAGCACCATAGCAGCCATAGGTGAGAGAAGGAGTCCAGACCCTCAACTGCAGCGTTGGAGGCAAATTCCGGCTCAAAGACGATGCGCCCCTGCAGATGGGGCGCCAAAAAGCTGTTGCGTGGGATGCCGAACTTCTGCGGCAGGTCGGTATGTATGTGTGCAATAGGTTCCATGCCGGTCATTGTACGGCATGAAGGTGTGAGGCGTCGAGCGCAATTCTTTGTCGCGGTCCCCCGTCGTGCAACCAACGGTTGCTTGGAAGGGCGTCTGCCGCCGCGTATGCTTAAAGCCATCAACCAGCAGAAAGGAGCCGCTATGGCCTTCGCAGAAAAGCTCATTGCTGTCCGTCGCGCCCATCACCTAACTCAGGAGCAGCTCGCCGCCAAGCTCTTCGTCACACGCCAAGCCGTCAGCCGTTGGGAGCGCGGCGAGGTCACACCGGGCATCGACATGATGAAGCTCATTGCCGCCGTGACCGGCGAGCCACTGTCTCATCTGCTCGAAATGCCCGAGTACTATTGTCAGAGCTGCGGCATGATACTCACGCCCGACGACTGCGGTACCGATGCTCACGGCGCAACGACCGACCATTACTGCAAGTGGTGCTACGACCACGGCAAGTACACCTACGAGACCACGATGGAGGCAATGATCGAGGACTGCGCTCCGCGTCTGGCGCAAAACACCGGCATGTCGCTCGACGAGGCAGTCTCGCTCATGGGTGCCGTGCTGCCGCAACTGGAGCGCTGGCGTACCGTGCAGGAAAACGAGGAGCGCTACGGCGCCGAGGCACGGGCGCGCTATGGCGATGAGGCTATCGATGCAGCAAACGAAACGTTACTGGACATGGATCCCCAGACATGGAACGACATGAAGGAACTCGAGCGTGCCATTCTGGGTCAGCTCTCGATTGCCATGGGCGACGGCGATCCAAAGAGCAGAAAGGCCCAAAAACTTGTTGCGATGCATCGTCGTTGGATTGGCCTCAACTGGGGAAGCGAACCCCAAGACGAGGCATACCTGGGGCTCGCCCACGGCTACCTCGCCGACCAGCGCTTTGTTGACTACTACGACAAGCCCTGCGGCACCGGAGCCACGGCGTTTCTGGTCCAGGCAATCGAGTCATCGCTGACTCGCGCATAGACCGCGGCGGCATTGGGTATCTCAATCGAAACCTCAACCGATTGGAGACCTATGGCTACTGATCACAAGCTCGAGCTGTACGTTATGACCGGCTGCCCGTATTGCATAAAGGTCAAGCGCTTTTTGGCCGATAACGGCGTGACCATCCCCGAGCGCAATATCTCGACCGACCCCGATGCCGAGCAGACGCTCATCGCCGTCGGCGGCAAGCGCCAGGTTCCCTGCCTGTTCATTGACGGCGCGCCGCTCTACGAGTCGGGCGACATCATCGCGTGGGTGCAGGAGAATTTGCTCTAGCGTTCTATTGCGGTCGGCCGGCCCCAACGCACAAACCCATACGAACCAAACATGTACGTCAGCATCCAAAGTCGACATTTTTCGACATCTTTGGATGCTGGCGTACAGCTTTTCAATCTAGTCATTGGGGACGTTCTTGAATGACTAGTCGTTTAAGAACGTCCCCAACGACTAGTAGCCACAAAAGCGGGCAACAGGCGCGAGCGGCTGCTCGCGAAAGACGCGCTCGACGGCGGCGCGGTATTCGTCGACCTTTTTGGTCTTGCGCACGAGCTTGTGCACGGTAGCGGGATCGGCGAAGGCACATTTGGCGTAGAACCACCATTCCTTCATGCGAAAGACCGCGTTGCCCCCAATCTCGTCCGCATAGGCCGCAAACAGCGTGTCGTGGAAGCGCTGCAACTCGGCAGCCGTGGCGGCAGGGCCGCCCTTAACCATGCGAGCCAGCGCGGGGTTCGCGAGCAAGCCGCGCCCCAACATTACGTGGCGTGTTCCGGGATAGGCCCCCACCAGCGCATCCATGTCCTCAAGATCAAAGATGTCGCCGTTATAGGCCACGGGAAACGGCGCCCGCTCCAACGTCTCGCCGTAAAACTCTTTACGCGGCGAGCCCGTATAACGGTCCTTTTGCACGCGCGGATGCACGATCAGCTCTGCCAGCGGCATGCGGCAATAGAGGTCGAGCACGCGTTCGTACTCGTCATCGCTTTCCAACCCCAGCCTGGTCTTGACCGACACCGGCAAGGGTGAGCGTTCGCACACGTCGCTCAAGAACACCTCGAGCTCATCCAGGTTGCGCAGAAAGCCCGAACCCTTGCCTTTGGCAACAACCGTACCCGAGGGGCAGCCAAGGTTGAGATTGACCTCGCGGTACCCCATCTCGGCGAGCACCTGCGCCGCCCACACAAACTCGTCCGCATTCTTGGACATCAGCTGAGGTACTACGTTAAGCCCCTGGTTATTGGCAGGATCGACCTCTTTAAACGCCTTGCCACCAAAGCGGTTGCCCACCCGCGGCGGCGGCAAAAACGGCGTGTAATAACAATCGAGCGCGCCAAAGCACTCCGCATGCACGCGACGGAACACATGCCCGGTAATCCCCTCCATAGGGGCCAGCGATAAATTCATCAACATCCACTCTCAAATCAATGTGACAAAGGGACAGTCCCTTTGTCACATCCCATTCAAGCGGTTCAGGAACTCTTCGCAGGCGCGAGAACGCAGGCGATATTTTTTCCACACCAGATACGATGCAATGGTGAAGGGGCAAAAGGGCAGTCCCTTTGCCCCAAGTGCCGGCTACCGGACGCAAGCTAGTTGCCGTTCGCGAACGCCGCCCATATTTCGAGGTCTAATACTTTTCCCGAAAAGTGAACGGCTCTATTTGGACCCCCGAAGCATTGACATTTTTAGGCGTCAAAACCGCAGGATTTGACTGGCAAAACCGCAGGAAATTGCACGCCAAAAGTGTCGATGCTTCGGGAGTCCGTTTTCACTCGTTCACTTCTCGGGAAAAGTATTAGACCTCGATTCCGCAGTCCCCGATGTGACAAAGGAACAGTCCATTTGTCACATTCAGAATTGACCCCCCCCCCGCAATAGCTCATCGATGGCGGGATTCTCTATACTGGGTCACATATGACGGTATCGCGCCAAAGGAGAACGCCGTGACCACGTCGCAGATATCCCTGCTCGCGCTCATCTTGGTTGGGGGCATCGGCATCCTGCTTATCGGAGTGAGCGCGCTCATGAAAGCCGCCGCTCGCAAGAAAGCCAAGGCCTGTACCGCCGTGACCATGGGAACGGTCATCGACCATCGCTTTATGGGCGAAGGCAGGATGTATCCCGTTTTGGAATACGCCGTCGACGGCACGCAATACCGCGCGAAAAAACAATTCCGTGGCATAAAGACCAAAAGCTTGTCGGGACTCCCCATCCGCACGCAAGCCACCGCCTACGAAGACGCCAAGGGCTGGCTGCACGTGCAGACAGGCCCCATCGCCCGCCTAGGCACCCTCGCGGAGCAGCTTTGGCCCCTCGGTAGCCAAATGACCGTGTACTACAACCCCAGCAACCCAGACAAAAGCTATGTCGAACGCCCCATCGTGGGCAACTTTGCCACACTGATGTTTAACATCGCAGGCTTCTTGCTCATCGCGATGAGCATCTTGCTCTATGTTCTTATCCAGCGCTAGCTCAAACTGATGCGCCCCGCGCCCCATGCGCCGCAACGACCGTTACGACACCAAGGACCAGCCATGGCAACAATTTCCGAACAAGAACGCAAGCGTATCCAGCGATACTGCATCTATCCCAAGATTGCCGGTGCAGCGCTTGCCATGGCGTTCGTGCTGCCTTTTTTGATCATTCCCTTCGAAATGATCGACGATATCGTCTTCCATCACGAAGGCTTCCAAGAGACGGGCATGATGACCGCCTTGGCGCTCACTGCCATCGAGCTCGTCATATTCTGCTACTGCGCGCTCGCGCCGCGCTTTGGCATGCGCGGCAAGCAGTGGAAGGAAATGCAGCACCGACTCGTCGTCGAGCAGACCGAGAAAGACCGCTCGGCACAAATCGCAGGCGTTATCGGTACGCAGGCTGCCGCGCGCCTGCTTAAGAACAGCGATAACGCGACCGTGCGCAACCTGGGCGGCGCGGCAGAAGTCGCCGCTGCCGTAGGCGCCGTCGCCACCGCAGCGGACGTACTTACCGAAAGCTATGCCAACGCAAAGGCCATGGCGGAGGCCTATAGCGTGCCTATCCCCCGTGCAAAAAAGTGGATCATCGCACTTGTGGCGCTGCCCCTCGCAATCGTGTGCGGTGCTTATATCCCGCAGCTGGCACAGGGAAACATCGAGATGCAGGAGAATGCCGCGGCCGCGGCCGAGCAGATCGCCATCGCCCGCAAGACGCTAGAGCCCGCATGCGAGTACGTGTCCGCCGATGACCCCTACGAGCGATATCAAGATTACGGCTATCATGTCCGCGGCTATCTGCACGAAGGCGACTCCGACGCCCAGAAGACCTATACGTATCTGGACTTTGACAACAAGGGGACGCTCAAGGAAGTGAGTTACATAGCAGAGATCGACCCCGACGCGAGCCTTGAGGACAACCTCGCCCGCATCGAGCTCGACTTGGACGAACTTTCCTCTGTCGTCCAAACCGTAGACGTCAAGACCATGAGTCCCGAGCTCCTAGCACCGCAAAAGCTCCCCGAAGAGTTTAGGCAGGCTTTTTTGAACGGTTCGCTCTACGAGAGAATCTCCATCAGGACGAGTGACAACCCCATCAAAACGTACTATTCGTTTGACACGGAGCCCGAGGACGAGTTTGACGAGTACACCCATCCAAGCATCCGTATCACGTTGGTGGGCAAAACGAGCTAGGCGCCCAATGTGACAAAGGGACTGTC